>JBQTJX010000029.1:0-144721 GCA_052386675.1 Betaproteobacteria bacterium | reverse complement strand
ACGTGCACGATTGCGAGCCGCGCCTCGAGCGCGGCGTCATACACCGGCATGATCTGGTTGCCCGAAAGGGAGAAGAGGTGCCGCACGCCCGCGGCCGCGAGCGTTCGGGCGACGATGTCCGCTCCCCTCAACTGCGCCACTGGCGGAGACCTCGCTGCGCCTGGGCGGTGGAGAGCCGGCTCAGGCCGACTCGTAGAGCCGCGTGAGCACGAACTCGCGGTGGCCGAGCGCCTCGGCGCAGGTCAGCCGCCCGTTGCAGGTGCGCAGCATCACCTCGATCAGCTCACTGCCGGTCTGGTCGAGGTTCTTCTGCCGCTGCAGCAGTCCGGAGCAGTCGTAATCGATGTGCTCGGACATCGTGCGTGCGGTGCGCGGATTGGCGGTCAGCTTGATGACCGGGAGGATCGGGTTGCCGATCACGTTGCCCTGGCCGGTGGGGAACAAGTGCACAACGTAGCCGGAGGCCGCGCACAGCGTGACCATTTCCGCCGCCGCCGAGGACGAATCCATGAACCACAGCCCCGGGCGGGTCGGCGTCTCGGCTTTGTCCAGCACGCCGATCACCTTGCATTGCTTCCCGATCTTCTGGATGTTGCCGAGCGCCTTTTCCTCGATCGTAGTCAGGCCCCCGGCGATATTGCCCTTGGTCGGCTGCGACTCCGACAGGTCGCTGGTCTTGTGGCGGTTGATCACTTCCTGGTAGCGGTTGAACACCCGCATCCACGCCTCGCGCACCTGCGGACTGGCGCAGCGGTCGGCGACGATATTCTCGCCGCCAGTGATCTCGGTGGTCTCCCCGAAGCACATCGTCACGCCGAACGGCTCAAGCTTGTCGAAGGCGCTGCCGACGGTCGGATTGGAGCCGCAGCCCGACGTGGTGTCGGATTCGCCGCACTTGGTCGAAACCCACAGGTCGCTCACAGGGCATTCCACGCGTTGCAGCTCGGACGCCCACTGCACGTATTCCTTCGCGACCTTCGATGCCCGCAGGATGGTGTCGTGGTCGCCATGGAGTTCGATGCCGAAGCCGGTGACCGGCTTGCCGGTCTTGGCGATGCCGTCGACGACGCGCTTCGCCCACCCTTCCTCGATGCAGATCACCACGACCGCGGCGACGTTGGGGTTGGAGCCCGCACCGATCAACGTGCGGAAATGCAGATCCAGGTCGGCGCCGAACTGGAGCCGGCCGTAGGGGTGCGGGATCGCCAGCGCGCCCTTCACGTTGTTGGCGACGGCTTCCGCCGCGGCGTTTGAGAGATCGTCGACCGGCAGGATGAGGACATGGTTGCGGATGCCCACGCGCCCGTTCTCGCGCCGGTAGCCATGGAAGGTGGACTTTGCCGAGATCATCTGGGTATCCCTCCTACCAGCGCTTGGTCTTCATGTTGTGGACGTGGGCGTGCTCGCCCTTCTTGATCGCCGCCACGGCTTTGCCGATGTCGAAGCCGTACTTGATCACGGTCTCGCCGCTGGCGATGTCCTTCAACGCAAGCTTGTGCCCGATCGGGATGTCGTTCAGCGCCTTGACCTTGAGGGTCGAATCGTCCTCCATCAACCAGCCGGTCAGCTCCTGCCCGGCCTTGACGCCCTCGACCACGATGACGCCGACGGTATCCTTCTTGTCGTGAACCAGAACCTGAATCATCTCGACTCCCTCATCTGTCCGGCGCGCGCCGGCTACTCCCGGGTCTCGCCCGGGGCGATATCCTCGCCGGCCTCGAGCTTCTCGCGGATGCGCGCCTTCTTGCCGGTGCGCTCCCGCAGGTAGTAGAGCTTCGCCCGCCCGACATCTCCCCGCCGCTTGACCTCGATGCTCGCGATCAGAGGCGAATAGGTCTGGAAGGTGCGTTCCACGCCCTCGCCGGAGGAAATCTTGCGCACGATGAAGGACGAGCGCAGGCCGCGGTTCTTCTTCGCGATCACCACGCCCTCGAATGCCTGCTCGCGCTTCTTGTCGCCCTCGACCACGTTGACGCGCACGATCAGCGTGTCCCCGGGCGAGAAGTCCGGGATCTGCCGGCCGATGCGCTTGAGTTCCTCGTTCTCGAGTGTCTGTATCAGGTTCATGTTCCGCTGTCTCCACGTTCAACACGTTCTTCGCGCTGGAATTCGTCCAGCAGCTTCGTTTCTTCCGGGCCCAGCTTCCTCGACTGCAGCAGGTCCGGCCGTCTCAGCCAGGTCCTGCCCAGCGCCTGCTTCAACCGCCAGCGCCGGATGTTCTCGTGGTGGCCGGTGAGCAGCACCTCCGGCACCCGTCCACCTGCTTCGCCTTCCGGCCACACTTCCGGCCGCGTGTACTGCGGGCAATCGAGCAGGCCGGTCGCGAACGACTCTTCCACCGCCGACTGTCCGTCGCCCAATGCCCCGGGCAGCTGCCGCACCACCGCATCCATCACCGCCATCGCCGCGAGTTCCCCGCCCGAGAGCACGAAATCGCCCAGCGACAGCTCTTCATCCACCCGGCGCCGGACCAAGCGCTCGTCCACGCCTTCGTACCGTCCGCAGAGGAGCGTCACTGCCTCCCTGCCCGCCAGCTCCATCACCAACGGGTGATCGAGCCGCCGTCCCTGCGGCGACAGGTAGATCACCTTGCCGCCACCCGCCTTCTTCACCGCGTCCAGCGCCAGCTCCAGCGGCTCGGCCAGCATCACCATCCCGGGCCCGCCGCCGTAGGGGCGGTCGTCGATCGTGCGGTAGTTGTCGGTGGTGAAATCCCTCGGATTCCACGCCTGCAACCGCCACAACCCTGCCTGCAACGCCCGAGCTGTGATGCCGCCCTGCGTCAGCGCAGCAAACATCTCGGGAAACAGCGTGATCACGTCGAACCGGATCACCAGTCAGCCTCCCACTCCACCTCAACCCGCCGTTCCTTCAGGTCGACCCGCTTCACCACGCTGGCCACCCACGGCAGCAGGCGCATGGCCTCGCCTGCCACCACTTCCATCACGTCGTGCGCGCCGTAGGAGGACATCCCCTGCACCGTCCCCAGCACCTCGCCTTTCGTGTTCACCACTTCCATCCCGACCAGGTCGGCGTGGTAGTAGTGCCCCGCTCCCGGTTCCGGCAGCGCTTCACGCGCCACCGCCACCGTCTTGCCCTTCAGCCGGAGCGCCGCATCGCGGTCTCCGAGCCCGGCCAGTTTGGCCAACAACGTGCCGGAATGATCTTTCGCTTCCAGTACCCGGTATTCGACGCCGTCAATCCACCAGTTCCTGCATTCCCCAAGTGCCGCGACCGGCTGGAAGACCTTGATCCAGCCAAGCAGGCCGTACGGGCCTGCTACCCGGCCCATGTCAACGAGGCCGGTTGTCCGGCCTGTTGCAACCAGCTTCTCAGGCGGCTTTCTTGAGCTTGCCAAACTGCTTGACCAGGCGCGTCACGGTGGGCGAGCACTTCGCGCCCTTGCCTTCCCAGTGCTTCACGCGCTCGACGTCGATGCGCAGCGACTCGCGGCCCTCGGGGGCCTTCGGGTCGTAGAAGCCCACGCGCTCCAGGAACTTGCCGGAGGCGGCGCGACGGGAGTCGGCCACCACCAGGTGGAAGAAGGGACGCTTGTTGGCGCCGCCTCGCGCCAGTCGAATGACAACCATGTGGATCCTCTAGTCCTGCGAAAGGGTGCGGATTCTACACGCGAATCCTCCGTCCGTCGCCAGGAATCGGCCGGAAAAGCAAAGAGGAAACTGGTAACCTTGTGACATAATTTCCTTTGCTTTAGAATCCAGGCCATGCCGACCATCCGCGTGGATCCCGACGTGTTCGAGGGCTTGCAGAAGCTGGCGCAACCGTTCGTCGATACCCCGAGCGCCGTGATCCGGCGCCTGCTGGAAGCGCGCGGCATCCTCGAGGCCCGGGCCAGCGCGCCCGCGCCGCGGAAGGCGCGTACGCCCCTTGTTGCCAGGGAATCCGGCGGACTGACGCCCCAACCCCTCTACGAGAGATACCTGCTGGCGGTGCTCCACCGGCAGTTCAACGGCCGCGCGCACAAGCGCGATGTCACGCTCGAGATCGTGAAGCGGATGATGAACGACGGGCACATCGGCGCGGCGGACCAGGAACTCGTGGCAACCGGCGAGACCAAGGCCGAGAACACCATCACCTGGGCGCGCAACGCGCTCAAGGAGCGCGGCCACGTCAGCAGGACCTCCCCCCGCGGCATCTGGGAACTGACCCCCAGGGGCGCGGAAGCGGCGAAAACGACGCAACTGCCCAGGCGCGCGGCCGGCTAGCGCATTCCGGGCAGCATGCCCTTCATGTTGCGCATCATGCGGCCCAGGTTGCCGCCCTTCATCATCTTCATCATCTGCTGCATCTGCTCGAACTGCTTGAGCAGCCGGTTGACCTCCTGCACCGGAACCCCGGCCCCGGTGGCGATGCGCCGCTTGCGCGAGGCCTTGATGAGCTCCGGGTGGGTGCGCTCCCTCGGGGTCATGGAATTGATGATGCCCTCGATGCGCCGGAACTGGCCGTCGTCCTGGAGCTGCGCCGGGTTGATCTGACCCATCAGCTGCGCGGGGAGCTTGTCGGCGAAGGCCGCGAGCCCGCCCATCTTCTTCATCTGCTGGATCTGGCCCTTGAAGTCCTCGAGGTCGAAGCCCTTGCCCTTCTTGACCTTGTCCGCGAGCGCCTTCGCCTGCTCGACGTCGACCTGCTTGTGGGCCTCCTCGACCAGCGACAGGATGTCGCCCATGCCGAGCACGCGCGAGGCCATGCGCTCGGGGTGGAACGGTTCCAGGCCCGAGAGCTTCTCGCCGACGCCGGCGAACTTGATCGGCTTGCCGGTGACCTGGCGCACCGAGAGCGCGGCGCCGCCGCGCGCATCGCCATCCAGCTTCGTGAGCACCACGCCGGTGAGCGGCAGCACCTCGGCGAAAGCCTTCGCCACGCGCACCGCGTCCTGCCCCTGCATGGAATCCACCACGAACAGCGTTTCAGCCGGCTTCAGGATGCCGTGCAGTTCGGCGATCTCCTGCATCATCCCCTCGTCGACGGCGAGGCGGCCGGCGGTGTCGACGATCACGACGTCGTGGTACCGCAGGCGCGCGTGCTCCAGCGCCGCGCGCGCGATGTCGGCGGGCTTCTGGTCGATGCTCGAGGGCAGGAACTCCACGCCGGCCTGCGCCGCCACGGTCTTCAGCTGCTCGATCGCGGCCGGGCGGTAGACGTCGCAGGAAACGACGAGGACCTTCTTCTTCTGCTCGCGCAGGTACAGCGCCAGCTTGCCGGTGGTGGTGGTCTTGCCCGAACCCTGCAGGCCCGCCATCAGGATCACCGCCGGCGGCTCGACCGCGAGCTGCAGCGCCGCGTTCGCCCCGCCCATCAGCGCCGCCAGTTCCCGGTGCACCACGCCCACCAGCGCCTGGCCGGGCGAGAGGCTGCCCACCACCTCCTGGCCGAGCGCCTTGTCGCGCACCGCGGCGATGAAGTCCTTCACCACCGGCAGCGCGACGTCGGCCTCGAGCAGCGAGACGCGCACTTCGCGCAACGCGTCCTGGATGTTGGCCTCGGTGAGGCGCGCCTCGCCCCGGATCGTCTTGACGATCTTCGCGAGGCGCGAGGTCAGGTTGTCGAGCATGGGCGCGGGAGCGTGAGGAGCGTGAGGATCGTGGGTACGGGCGCGGGTGATAAACTGAATGCGAGAGGTGCCCGACATTCTAATGCACGGCCTCGCAGTTCATTTCCTCGTCAGCGCCGCCTACGCCGGCCTCGCGCTCTGGTTCTGGAACACGCGCTGGCGCGCCGCACCCGCCGCCGAGGGCCTGTCCGCGGCCGAGCGCATGGCGGTGCTGGCGCCGCTCGCGCTGCACGCCTGGCTGCTTTCCGCGGACCTGTTCCTCGCCCCCGAACTGCGCTTCGGCTTCGCGCAGGCGCTGTCGGTGATGCTGTGCCTGGGCGTGGCGATCTACTGGGTCGAGAGCCTGTTCCTGCGCCTGGACGGCCTGGAGCCGCTGCTGCTGCCGCTGGCGGCGATCGCCGCGCCGCTGCCGGCGCTGTTCCCGGGCCTCGCGAGCAAAGGCCTGCCGGATTCGCCCGAGTTCCGCTTCCACATCGTGCTCGCGATGGCCGCGTACAGCGTGTTCACCATCGCCGCGTTGCATGCGGTGCTGATGGCGCTGGCCGAGCGCCGCCTGCACCAGAAGCGCGGCCGCGTGCTCAACCTGCCGCCGCTGCTGACCCTGGAGCGCCTGCTGTTCCGCCTCATCGCCACCGCCTTTGTGCTGCTGACCCTGACGCTCGCCACCGGCGCGCTGTACTCCGAGACGCTGTTCGGGCGCGCGCTGCGCCTGGACCACAAGACGCTGTTCGCCATCCTGTCCTGGGCCACCTTCGCCGCGCTGCTGGCGGGGCGCTGGCTTCGCGGCTGGCGCGGACGCACCGCGCTGCGCTGGACGCTGGCCGGGTTCGCCATGCTGCTCCTTGCCTACATCGGCAGCCGTTTCGTGCTCGAAGTCGTGCTCGGGCGCAGCTGAGGCGCCGATGGAGGACGTCGCGCTGGAATGGCTGTTCGGGATACTGGCGCTGCTGCTGGTCGGCTCGGGCTTCTTCTCGATTTCCGAGACCAGCATGATGGCGATCAATCGCTACCGGCTGAAGCACCTGATGGCGCAAGGCGATGGCGGCGCGCGCCGCGTCGCCGAACTGCTCAGGCACACCGACCGGCTGCTGGGCGCGATCCTGATCGGCAACAACCTGGTCAACGCGGCGGCGGCCACTCTGGCCGGGGTCATCGCGGTGCGCCTGTTCGGCGATGGCAAGCTCGCCTACGGCGTCAGCACGGTCGGCATCGCGTTCCTCCTCATCGTGTTCTCCGAGATCACGCCCAAGGTGATCGGCGCCACCCACCCGGAGCGCATCGCCCTGCCCCTTTCCTACCTGATCGGACCGTTGCAGCGCCTGCTGCAGCCGGGGGTCTGGTTCGTCAACCTGTTCGTCAAGCCCCTGCTGTGGGCGCTGCGCATCAAGCCGGCGGCAGATCCGGAGGCGCAGAAGCTCTCGCCCGAGGAAATACGCACCCTGGTGCTCGAGTCCTCCAGCTTCATGCCGAAGAAGCACGTTTCCATGCTGCTCAACCTGTTCGACATCCAGGAGATCACGGTGCAGGACGTGATGGTGCCGCGCGCCAGGATCGAGGCCATCCGGCTCGACGAGGGCGTCGAGGACATTGCGCGCCAGCTCACCACGTCCTACCACCGGCACATTCCGGTCTACCGCTCCAGGTCCGGCAACGACGGCGACGAAATCGCCGGCGTGCTGCAGATGCGCAAGGTGGTCGGCCTGCTCGCCTCGGGCGCGCTCGACAAGGCGGCGCTGGAGGCGCTGCTGGACGAGCCTTACTACGTGCCCGCCAGCACGCCGGTGATCGCGCAGCTGCAGTACTTCCAGGAGAACCAGGAGCGCATCGCGCTGGTGGTGGACGAGTACGGCGAACTGATGGGCCTTGCCGCGCTGGAGGACATCGTCGAGGAAATTGTCGGCAAGTTCACCACTTCGCTGCCGACCAGATCGCAGGCCCTCGCCTGGGACGCCGACGGCGTCGCCGCGGCCGATGGCGCCATGTCGGTGCGCGAAGTGAACCGGGTGCTCGGCCTGGAACTGCCCATCGACGGGCCCAAGACGCTGAACGGCCTGATCCTGGAGCAGTTGCAGGACATCCCGGAGGCGAACGTGTCGATGAAAATTGCCGGCGTGCCGATGGAAATCGTCCACGCCCAGGGCCGGTCGGTGAAGACGGTGCGCCTCTTCCGGCCCCGCGAAGAGGCCCCGCCCGAGCCCGGCCAGGCCTCGTGAAATGCCAACACTTTCCACGGCCCGTCATGGAGTTAAGGCAATTTCCTCAGGCTTTACAAAAACTTGGCCGAAGGGCATCATCGCAAGCTGCCGGATAGAATCCGGCACGGGTGCGTACGACCTAGGGGAGTCCTAGACCATGGCGACAGCGGCAGCGGCGAAACCAAAAGAGTTCACCTTCAGCTGGGAAGGCAAGGACAAGGCCGGCAAGGTGGTGCGCGGCGAAGTCCGCGCCGCCGGGGAGAACGTGGTGCAGGCGACGCTGCGCCGGCAGGGCATCACGGTCTCCAAGGTCAAGAAGCAGAAGATGGGCGGCGGCGGCAGCGTGGGCGAGAAGGACGTCGCCCTGTTCACGCGCCAGATGGCCACCATGATGAAGGCGGGCGTGCCGCTGCTGCAGGCCTTCGACATCGTCGGCAAGGGCGCGACCAACCCCGCGGTGGCCAAGCTGCTGGGGGACATCAAGACCGAGGTCGAGACCGGATCGTCCCTCGCGCAGGCGTTCCGCAAGTACCCGCTGTACTTCGACGCCCTCTACTGCAACCTGGTGCACGCCGGCGAGCAGGCCGGCATTCTGGAGACCCTGCTGGATCGCCTCGCGATCTACAAGGAAAAGACGCTCGCCATCAAGTCCAAGATCAAGTCCGCGCTGTTCTACCCGGTGTCCATCATCGTGGTGGCGCTGGTGATTACCGCGGTGATCATGATCTTCGTGATCCCGGCCTTCAAGAGCGTGTTTTCCAGCTTCGGCGCCGACCTGCCGACGCCCACCCTGATCGTGATGGGGATCTCGGACTGGACGGTCGCCAACTGGTACATCGTGTTCCCGGCGATGGGCGGCGCCGTCTACGGCTTCCTCGAGGCCTGGAAGCGCTCGCTCGCGGTGCAGATCTTCATGGACAAGCTGAGCCTGAAGGCGCCGATCTTCGGCCCGCTGTTGCGCAAGGCTGCGATCGCGCGCTGGACGCGCACCCTGGCGACCATGTTCTCCGCCGGCGTGCCGCTGGTGGAAGCGCTGGATTCGGTGGGCGGCGCCTCGGGCAACTACGTGTATCTGGAGGCCACCATCAAGATCAAGGCCGAGGTCTCCACCGGCACCTCGCTCACGGTGGCGATGCAGAATGCCGGCGTGTTTCCCCCGATGGTGATCCAGATGTGCCTGATCGGCGAGGAAACCGGCGCGCTGGATTCGATGCTGGGCAAGGTCGCCGACTTCTTCGAGGCCGAGGTGGACGAGGCCGTGGAAGCGCTTTCCTCGCTGATGGAACCGATCATCATGGTGGTGCTGGGAACCCTGATCGGCGGCATGGTGGTGGCGATGTACCTGCCGATCTTCAAGCTCGGCGCCGCCGTCTAAGCGGATGTCCGAACTGGGCTGGCTGACCCAGCCCGCCGTCTTTCCGTGGGTGGCGCTCGCCTTCGGGCTCTGCGCCGGCTCCTTCCTCAACGTGGTGATCCACCGCCTGCCGCGGATGATGGAGCGCGGCTGGCGCGAAGAATGCGCCGAGATTTCCGGCACGCCGCTGCCGCCGCAGGCTCCCGACGCGGGGCGCTACAACCTGTTCGTGCCGCGTTCCGCGTGCCCGTCCTGCGGCCGCGGCATCCGCGCCATCGAGAACGTCCCGCTCGTCAGCTGGCTCGCCCTGCGCGGCAAGTGCGCGGGCTGCGGCGTGCGCATCCCGCTGCGCTACCCGGCGGTCGAACTGCTGGCGGGCCTGGGCGCCGGATGGGCAGCGGCGCATTTCGGCTTCGGTCTCGCCTTCGCCGGCGCCGCGTTGTTCCTCTGGTGCGCCATCGCGCTCGCCTTCATCGACCAGGCGACCGGCTACCTGCCTGACGACATCACCCTGCCGCTGATGTGGGCCGGCCTGGTGCTCAACCTGGGCGCCACCTACACCACGCTCGACCAGGCCGTGATCGGCGCCGCCGCGGGGTATCTGTCGCTGTGGAGCGTCTACTGGGCCTTCAAGCTCGCCACCGGCAAGGAAGGCATGGGCTACGGCGATTTCAAGATGAATGCGGCGGTCGGCGCGTTCGTCGGCTGGAAGCTGCTGCCGCTGGTGATCCTCATCTCCGCCGGCGTGGGCGCCGTGTTCGGCCTCGTGCAGATGGTCGCGGCGCGCGGGGGCTGGGACGGCAACTTCCGCTTCCACTTCGGCCCCTACATCGCCATTGCGGGCGTGGTGGCGCTGTTCTGGGGCGCGCCCATCCTGCGCTGGTACCTGCCGGGCGCCTGAGCGCGTGGCCTTCATCGTCGGCCTCACCGGGGGCATCGGCAGCGGCAAGAGCGCGGCCGCCGACGAGTTCGAGCGGCTCGGCGCTACGGTGGTGGACACCGACCGCATCGCGCATGAATTGACACGCGCCGGCGGCGCGGCGATCCCCGGCGTGCGCCAGCTTTTCGGCGACTCCGTGATCGCGGCCGACGGCGCCATGGACCGCAAGGCCGTACGCGAGCGCGTGTTCTCCGACCCTGCGGCGAAGCAGCGCCTGGAGGCGCTGCTGCACCCCATGATCCGCGCCGAATCGGAGCGGCAGATCGCCTCTGCTGCCGCACCCTACGTGGTCCACGTTGTGCCCCTGCTCGTCGAGTCACCGGACTACCGCAAGCGCGTGCAGCGGGTGCTGGTGGTGGACTGCCCGGAAGCGATGCAGGTGGAGCGGGTCCGGACGCGCAGCGGGCTCCCGCCCGAGACGGTGCGGGCCATCATGCGCAGCCAGGTTTCCCGGGAGAAAAGGCTCGCTGCGGCGGACGACGTGATCGACAATTCCGGCACCGTTGCTGCACTGCAAAAACAGGTCCGGGAACTGCATAAAACCTATCTCGATCTGGCGCGCAGTTGAGAAAGCAATTTGTGTTGCCCTCGTAAATCCCTCAGAATCCGGGCGTTTTCGCCTTCCAGGATGAGGCGCACCCGGAGTGGTCACTTACGAGTACCCGCTGAACGAACGGATCCGGACGCTGCTGCGCCTGGAGGACCTGTTCGAGCGTTCCCGGCACTTCATCGCCCGCACCGACCCGCTCGACCACCACGTCGCGCTGCTGACCCTGTTCGAGATCATCGAAGTCGCCGGCCGCGCCGACCTGAAGTCCGACCTGCTGCAGGAACTCGAGCGCCAGAAGCAGGTGCTGCTCACCTTCCGCAACAACCCGGAGATCTCGGAGGACGCACTGACGGGCGTCCTGCGCGACATCGAGCAGGCATCGGCCGCCCTGTTCTCCATGACCGGCAAGATCGGCCAGTACATCCGCGAGAACGACTGGCTCATGTCCATCAAGCAGCGCACCGGCATCCCCGGCGGCGCCTGCGAATTCGACCTGCCCTCCTACCATTACTGGCTGCACCGTCCGGCCGAGGAGCGCATCGGGCAGCTGGCGGCCTGGACCAGCCCGCTGTACCCCTTGCGCGACGGCACCGCGATCATCCTGCGCATCCTGCGCGAGTCGGGCAAGCCGCAGGCCCTGGCCGCGCCGCTGGGCACCTTCCAGCAGATGCTGGGCGGCAAGACCGCGCAGATGCTGCGCGTGCGGCTGGAATCCGACCTCGCCTGCGTGCCCGAGATCAGCGCCAACAAGTACGTCCTCAACATCCGCTTCCTGGCGCAGAACGGCGAGGACGCGCGCGCCAAGACCGCGGACTGGGACGTGGCCTTCGAGCTGACGTTCTGCAATCTGTGAGGCGGGTTTCTACCTGCCGCCACCTGTGAGAGAAGTAGCCTGCCCGCGCTGCGGGAGGAAATCGCCTTTCACCCCGGACAACGCCTGGCGGCCCTTTTGCAGCGAGCGCTGCAAGATGATCGACTTGGGGGCCTGGGCGGAGGAACGCTACCGGGTGCCGGTCGAGTCCGGGCCGGACGACGACAACGTCAAGGAACCAGGCCAATGAGCCGTCCGCAAGCCACTTCCAAGCTTCTACAGGAAACCGACCGCGCCCTCGTCACCGAGTGGCGCTTCGCGCCGGGCGCCGAGACTGGCTGGCACAGGCATGCCCACGACTACATCGTGGTGGTGCTCACCGCGGGGAAACTGATGCAGGAAACCTCGAACGGGGAAATCGTCACTGAGTTGGCGTTCGGCCAGTCGTATGCACGGCCGGTCGGGGTGGAACACAACGTGGTGAATCCGAACCCGCACGAGTTCGTGTTTGTCGAGGTGGAGCTGAAGTAGCCGGCGGGCAGTCCTGATGTAACCGCTCGGTTACATCAAGCCGTCCAACTGCCCCGGATCATCGCCAGCCCGTGCGCGCCCGCCTCGCGCGCCTCTTCCAGGTTCTCCCGCTTCAGGCCCCCGATGGCGTAGACCGGGATGGACGCGTTCTGCGCGATGCGCGTGAAGCCATCCCAACCCAGCGTCTTCGCCCGCGGATGCGTCGCCGTGGGCAATACCGGACCCAGCACCGCGAAGTCGAGGCCAATGGCCATGGCGTGGCCCAGTTCCTGGACGGTGTGGCAGGAGGCGCCCGAGAGCACCGGCAGCGGCCGCGCCTTTAGCTTCATGAGCTGCGCCGCGGTGTAGTGGATGCCATCGGCCGAATTTTCCTCGACCGGCCCACTGTTCACGAGCAACCGCGCACCATGGCGCGCCGCCTTTTCCTTCAGCTCGCTGATCAACAGGTCGCGCTCGGCAAATCCCCTGTCCCGCACCTGGATCATGCGCAGCCCCTGCTCCAGCCGCATCTCCGCGTAGGCGAGCATCCCCTCCAGCCCGAGCGACTCCGCGTCCGTGATGGCGTATTCCAGCGGCAGCGCGAGCGAGGCCAGCACCGGCCCGTTGGCGGGCAGCATCGGCTCCAGCACCGGCTCGCCCAGGCGCTGCCAGGCGAGCGCCTGGCCTTCGCGCGCGCGGGGCTCGCCACGCCATTCCACTACCCGATAGAAGTGCAGCATGACCACGGCATGCTCGTAGACATGCACGCGCGACACCCAGGGGTAGGCCTTCACCACCTCGATGCCGATTTCCTCGTGCAGCTCGCGCGCGAGCGCCGCGGCCGGCGGTTCCCCCGCCTCGACCTTGCCGCCGGGGAATTCCCACCAGCCGGCGTAGACCTTGCCGACGGGGCGCTGCGCGAGGAGGAAACTGCCGTCCGCGCGCTCGATGACCGCGGCGGCGACCTCGACCACTACTTCTTCCTGGCGTGCCGTCCCGCCCAGTCCCGGGCGAACTGGTAGGCGATGCGACCGCTGCGCGAGCCGCGCTGCATGGACCACTGCAGCGTCTCCTCGCGGGCGGACTCGATTTCCTTCGCCGAGCAGCCGAAGGTCCTCAGCCAGTGCGCGACGATGGCGAGGTACTCGTCCTGGTCGAAGGGATAGAAGGACACCCAGAGGCCGAAGCGCTCCGAGAGCGAGATCTTTTCCTCGGCGGTCTCGCCGGGGTGGATCTCGTCGCCGACGTACTTGGTCTCGAGGTTCTCGGCCATGTACTCCGGCATCAGGTGGCGCCGGTTGGAGGTGGCGTAGATGAGCATGTTCTCGGAGGTGGTGGAGATGGAGCCGTCCAGCGCCACCTTGAGCGCGATGTAGCCTTCCTCCGCGCCGTGGAAGGTGAGGTCGTCGCAGAAGACCAGGAACCGTTCCGGGCGCGTGGACAGGACGTCGGTGATCGCCGGCAGGTCGCCCAGGTCGCTCTTCTCCACCTCGACCAGGCGCAGGCCCTGCTTGTGGTACTTATTGAGCAGGCCCTTCACGATCGAGGACTTGCCTGTGCCGCGCGCGCCGGTCAGGAGCACATTGTTCGCCGGCCGGCCCTCCATCAGCTGCTTCGTGTTCTGGTCCACCTTGGCGATCTGCGGTCCGATGCCCTGCAGGTCCGAAAGCCTCATCTTGTGCACGTGCTGCACCGGCTGCAGCCAGCCGCGGCCGTTGGGGCCAGTGGCCCGGCGCCAGCGGAAGGCGATGCTCGCTTTCCAGTCGGTCGGCGGCGGCGCCGGCGGCAGCAGTTGATCGAGGCGTTCGAGGATGCGTTCCAAATCGCTTGATGGGCTCATGTCCGGTATTCGGCGTTGATCTTGACGTAATCGTAGGAGAAATCGCAGGTCCAAACCGTGGCCGCGGCCTTGCCGCGATTGAGCAGCACCCGGATGGTGATCTCGGGCTGCTTCATCACCGCGGCGCCCTGCGCCTCGCGGTAGCCGGCGTGTCGCGCGCCACCTTTGGCGACGAGAACCTTGTCCAGGTAGAGATCCACCCTGGACGTATCCAGGTCGGCGATGCCGGCATAGCCCACGGCGGCGAGAATGCGCCCGAGGTTCGGGTCGGAGGCGAACAGCGCGGTCTTCACCAGCGGCGAATGCGCGATGGCGTAGGCCACCTTGCGGCACTCGGCCTCGCTGCGCCCCTTCTCGATGGTGACGGTGACGAACTTCGTCGCGCCCTCGCCGTCGCGAACGATGGCCTGGGCGAGGAATTGTGCGACCGACGTGATGGCCTCTTCGATGAGCTTTTCGTCTTTCATCGATCTCGCCACCGGGCCTTTTCCGGTGGCGAGACACAGGAACGCATCGTTCGTCGAGGTGTCCCCATCGACCGTGATGGCGTTGAACGACCGGTTTGCGGCTTTCCTGACGATCCGCTTGAGCGAGGACGGCTTTACCTTCGCATCCGTCGCCACGAATCCCAGCATCGTCGCCATGTCCGGCCGGATCATGCCCGAGCCCTTGGCGATGCCGGTGACCGTGGCCACGCCGCCGGAGAGCTCCACCATGCGGGAGGCGGCCTTGGCGACGGTATCGGTGGTCATGATGGCTTCAGCCGCGGAAGCCCAGTTGGCGGGTTTCAAGTCCGAGATCGCTGCCGGCAGTCCGGCAGCGATCAGCCCGGCGGGCAACTGCTCCATGATTACGCCCGTCGAGAACGGCAGCACCTGGTTGCTCTTGCATCCCAACAACCCGGCCAGCGCATCGCATACCGCACCGGCCCGCTTCAATCCTTCCTTCCCGGTCCCCGCATTCGCATTGCCGGTGTTCACCACCAGCGCCCGGACATCGTTCCTGATGTTGTTCTTCGCCAGCACAACGGGTGCAGCGCAGAACCGGTTCTTCGTGAACACGCCGGCGACCGCGGTGCCCGGCGCCAGCCGCGCGACCAGCACGTCCTTGCGGTTCGCCCTCTTCACGCCGGCCATGGCGATACCCAGTTCCACCCCAGGAACCGGGTGCAACGCAGCAGGATCGGGAGGGTCGAGCCGGACGGCCATCAGGCCAATTTGCCGTGGCACTGCTTGTATTTCTTCCCCGAGCCGCAGGGGCAGGGGTCGTTGCGGCCGACCTTGGTCGTCGGGCGCATCGCGGGCTGCGCCTTGGGCGCGGGCGCCACGTCTTCCGGCGCCGGCACTTCGCCGCCCAGGGCGGAGTCGGGGGCGGCGTGCTGCAGTTGCACGTTCTCGACGTGCGCCTTGTCGTCCACCTGCGGCACCGGGGCGCTTTCCTTGTAGGCCACCAGCATCAGGGTGCGCGTGACTTCGAGCTTCACCGCCTCGACCATGGCGCCAAAGAGCTCGAAGGCCTCGCGCTTGTACTCCTGCTTCGGGTTCTTCTGCGCGTAGCCGCGCAGGTGGATGCCCTGGCGCAGGTGGTCCAGCGCCGCGAGATGCTCGCGATAGTGCGAGTCCAGGATCTGCAGCGTCATGTAGCGTTCGTACTGGTGCACCTGGTCGGCGGCGGCGGGCGGGATCTTCGCGCGGTAGGCCTCGTGCGACAGCGCGACGATGCGCTCGAGCAGCGCCTCGGCGCCAAGCTCCGGTTCCTTGCGCAGCCAGTCCGCCACCGGGACTTCCAGGCCGAGGTCGGCCTGCAGCGCGCTCTGGAGGCCAGCCGCGTCCCACTGCTCCTCGACGCTGTCCTCCGGCACGTACTGGCGGAACACGTCCGCGACCACGCCCTCGCGCAGGCCGGCGATGTTGGTCGAGACGTCCTGCGATTCCAGCAATTCGTTCCTCAGCGCGTAGATGGTCTTCCTCTGGTCGTTGGCGACGTCGTCGTACTCCAGCAGCTGTTTGCGTATGTCGAAGTTGCGCGCTTCGACCTTCCGCTGTGCGCTCTCGATGGAGCGCGTCACCATGCCGTGCTCGATGGCCTCGCCCTCGGGCATCTTCAGCATCACCATGATGCGGTTGATGCGGTCGCCGGCGAAGATGCGCAGCAGCGGGTCCTCCAGCGCCATGAAGAAGCGCGAACTGCCCGGGTCGCCCTGGCGGCCGGAGCGGCCGCGCAGCTGGTTGTCCACCCGGCGCGACTCGTGGCGCTCGGTGCCGATGCTGTGCAGGCCGCCCGCCTTGAGTACCGCGGCGTTCAGCTCGCGCCACTCGCCGCGCAGCTTCTCGACGCGCGCGCGCTTGTCTTCCGCCGTCAGGTTCTCGGTGGCTTCCACCAGGTCGCATTGCTTCTCGACGTTGCCGCCCAGCACGATGTCAGTGCCGCGGCCGGCCATGTTGGTGGCGATGGTCACCATGTGCGGGCGCCCGGCCTGGGCCACGATCTCGGCCTCGCGCGCATGCTGCTTGGCGTTGAGGACCTGGTGGGGAAGGCCTTCCTTGCCCAGCATGCCCGAGAGCAGCTCGGAATTCTCGATCGAGGTGGTGCCCACCAGCACCGGCTGGCCGCGCTTGTGGCAGTCGCGGATCTCGTCGATGATCGCCTTGTACTTCTCCTTGCCGGTGCGGTACACCAGGTCGAGCCGGTCCTGCCGGACCATTTTCTGGTGCGTGGGCACCACCACCGTCTCCAGGCCGTAGATCTCCTGGAACTCGTAGGCCTCGGTGTCGGCCGTGCCCGTCATGCCGGCCAGCTTGCCGTACATGCGGAAGTAGTTCTGGAACGTGATCGAGGCGAGGGTCTGGTTCTCGGCCTGGATCGCCACGTTTTCCTTCGCCTCGACGGCCTGGTGCAGGCCGTCGGACCAGCGCCGGCCCTGCATCAGCCGGCCGGTGAATTCGTCCACGATCACCACCTCGCCGTCCTGCACCACGTAATGCTGGTCGCGGAAGAACAGGTGGTGGGCGCGCAGCGCCGCGTACAGGTGGTGCACCAGGTTGATGTAGGCGGGCTCGTACAGGCTCGCGCCCTGCGGCAGCAGGCCGATGCGCGACAGGATCTCCTCGGCCTTCTGGTGGCCGTTCTCGGAGAGCAGGACCTGGTGGTTCTTCTCGTCGACGAAGAAGTCCCCGGGGGGCTCGGGCTGGTCGGTCTTCTTCTCCTCCTTCTGCGGGGTCAGCAGCGGCGCGACCTCGTTCATCCGGTAGTAGACCTCGGTGCGGTCCTCGGCCTGGCCGGAAATGATGAGCGGCGTGCGCGCCTCGTCGATCAGGATCGAGTCCACCTCGTCGACGATGGCGTAGGCGAGGCCGCGCTGGTAGCGCTCCTCGACGTGCATCGCCATGTTGTCGCGCAGGTAGTCGAAGCCGAATTCGTTGTTGGTGCCGTAGGTGATGTCCGCGGTGTAGGCCTTGCGCTTTTCGTCGGCCTCGAGCTGCGGGATGTTGACCCCGACCGTGAGTCCGAGGAAACCGAACAGCTTGCCCATCCACTCGGCGTCGCGCTTCGCCAGGTAGTCGTTCACCGTGACGATGTGCACGCTGCGGCCCCCGAGCGTGTTCAGGTAGGCGGGCAGCGTCGCGACCAGCGTCTTGCCCTCTCCGGTGCGCATCTCCGCGATCTTGCCGTAGTGCAGCACCATGCCACCCAGCATCTGGACATCGAAGTGGCGCATGCGCAGCGCGCGCTTGCCCGCTTCGCGCACCACCGCGAAGGCCTCGGGCAGCAACTGCTCGACCGATTCGCGCTCCACCTCGGACTTGCGTTCCTGCGGCGCGGCGGCGACCGCGGCGGCGACGCGCTTGCGGAATTCGTCCGTCTTCGCGCGCAGCGCCGCGTCGTCGAGCTGCGCCAACGCGGGCTCGAGCGCATTGATGCGCGCCACGGTGCGCGAATACTGCTTGAGCAGCCGGTCATTGCGGCTGCCGAAGATCTTGGTGAGGACGTTGGCCATCAGTGGGCTGGGATGCTGGGGAAATTCTGCGGCCGGGGCACTCTAACCCCCGGTAAAAGAAAAAGATTTTAGCACGCCGGGACGGGTCGCCCCGGGGCCGGAACCCGCAGCAGGGCCTACTTGCGGCGCGCCAGCGCCTGCGGCTGCTGCGGATTCTGCGCCAGCAGGAACCTGGAGGGATTCTGCGGCGCGCCACGGAAGCGGACCTCGAAATGCAGGTGCGGGCCGGTGGAGCGGCCGGTGCTGCCGCTGTCGCCGATGCGCCGCCCACGCTGCACCAGGTCGCCTTCCTTCACCATCAGCTTGGACAGGTGGGCGTAGCGCGTCACCAGGTCGTTGCCGTGGTCGATGTCGATCATGTTGCCGTACTGCGGATGGAAACCGGCGAACTGCACCACGCCGCCGGCTGCGGCGACCACCGGCGTGCCGGTGTCGGTGATGAAATCGATGCCTTCGTGCATCGCCTGCTGGCCGGTGAAAGGGTCGATCCGGTAGCCGAAGCCCGAGGCGTTGAACGGGGCGCTCACCGGCATCATGGTCGGCAGTGCCTTCTTTTTCACCGCCTGCTCGAACAGCTGCGCTTCCAGCACGCCGAGCAGGTCGGTGCGCGCCTCCATTTCCCGCGACAGGCTGTCGACCCTCGCGCTGAACTGCGCGAGCGACAGGTTCTGCGGCGGCATCAGCGTGGACGCGGCCCCGCCCAGGCCGGGCGGCTCGGAGAAACGGAACTCCTGCGGCCGCAACCCGGCCATGGAAGACAGGCGCTCGCCCAGGGCGTCCAGGCGGGTGAGTTGCGCCTGCATCTCGCCGATCTTCACCGCCATGGCATTCAGGTTCTGCTGCACGAACACTCGCGAGCGGTCGGCCTCCGACTTCTGGGCCGCCAGCACCAGTTCATGGATGACGGGAATGCGAATCTCGGATGCGAAGCGCAGGCTGATCCAATAAAGCGCGCCGGCGAGGAGCACCAGCACCAGACCGCCGACCGCGAGCGACACCAGCAGGTGGGCGAACGAAAGCGACAGACTCCTCGCTTTCGCCAGCCGGCTCGAGATCAAGATAATCTGCACGCGGTCTCCCTCGTTTTCCTGCCACCATCCCACCGTGCGACCTTCACGAATCGTCCGCTTGCTGCGGTCCGACGCCGAACTTCAGCCCCTGGTTGAAAAAGCGCTCGAAATCAACGCCCTGTCCAGGTTATGTGGCGATTTTCTCCCGCCTGAGCTCGCCCAAAGGGTCCGGGCCGCAAATCTCAAGGACGGTCAGCTTGTGGTGCTCGCCGCGACTCCGGCTGCGGCGGCCAAGCTCAGGCTTCTCTCGGAAAGCCTGTGTGAATTCCTGTCAAAACGAGGGGCGAAGGTTAATTCAGTTTCCGTGAGGGTGCAACCCGGCGACGCCCGGGAAACCGGGGTCCGGAAAGCAGCGCGGAAACTGTCGCCGCAGGCCGCCGGATCGCTGCGAAAGCTGCATCAGGCCCTGGCCGAATCCCCTGCCAAGGACGCGCTAAAACACCTTCTGGATCATCAACTTAACCCTGAAGTTGGCGCAGCAGGCCCAACACTCCCGCCGGCGCCTCCTCGGCGCGGTCGAAAGTAACCGCTTCCACCGCCGAGGGATCAGCAAGCAACTGCAGCAGCAGCCGGTTGTTGAGGGCGTGGCCGGACTTGTGGGCGCTGAAAGCGGCCAGCAGCGGGCTGCCCAACAGGTACAGGTCGCCGATCGCGTCGAGCACCTTGTGGCGAATGAATTCGTCCGCGAAGCGCAGGCCTTCGGCGTTCAGCACCCGGAACTCGTCCAGCACCACCGCGTTGTCCAGACCGCCGCCCAGTGCCAGGCCCGACTCGCGCAGGTCTTCGACGTCCTGCATGAAACCGTAGGTGCGCGCCCGCGCCACCTCGGTGAGGTAGGAGGTCTGCGCGAAGTCCACCGTCAGCAGGGAGTTCGAGCGGGCGATCACCGGATGGGTGTAGACGATGGAGAAGGTCAGCTTGAAGCCCTCGAAGGGCTCCAGCGCCGCCCACTTGTCGCCGTCCTTCGCCTCGATGCGCTTCTTCACGCGCAGGAAGCGTTTGGGGGCATTCTGCTCCTCCAGCCCGGCCTGCTTGATGAGCAGCGCGAAGGGCGCGGCGCTGCCGTCCATGATCGGCACTTCCGGGCCGTCCAGGTCCACGTAGGCGTTGTCCACGCCCAGGCCCGCCATCGCGGACATCAGGTGCTCCACGGTGTAGACCTTCGTTTCCCCGGACACCAGGCACGAGCACAGGCGCGTCTCGCCGACCGCGTCGGCGCGCGCCGGGATCGCCACCGGCGAGGCGAGGTCCAAGCGCCGGAACACGATTCCGGTGCCGGGCTGCGCCGGGCGCAGCGTCATCACCACCTTCTGGCCGGTGTGCAGGCCCACGCCGGTGGCGCGGACCAGGGATTTCAATGTGCGTTGCCTGAGCATCGAAGCCGAATTCTAGCAATCGCCTCTGGGCGCGCCGGGTTCTGCCCCGGCCGTCATTCCGGCAGCCGCGCCCCGGCGGAGCGCGCCTGGGCCTCGACCCGGTTCTGGTAGCCGGGCTCCAGCGCCTTGGCCGGATGACTGGCGGTGAGCTGGCCCATGAACGGCGGATAGATGGAGTAGCCGAGCATTTCCTGGAGCCGCTGCGGCATTCGGCGCGCGACCTCGACCGGCACGCCCTGCAGGAAATTCTCCTGCTGCCGCGCCCAGGGCTGACAGTACTGGTTGGAGAACGCGAGCCGCGGAGCCGACCCGCGATTGGCCCCTCCGCGGTGCACCAGCGTGCCCGAAAACACGACGCAAGCACCTGCAGGCATTGCGACCGTCAGGGGCGTCGCCGAATTCGCCCGCGCCCGCCAGTCCTCGCCCCAGAGATGGCTGCCCGGCAGGACCTGCGTACCGCCATTCTCCGCAGTGAACGCGTCCACCGCGGCGATGGTGGACAGCGAGATCATTGGTCGCGGCCGTGGAATCGTATAGAAGGTGTCGTCGTGGTGGAAGTCCTGCGGCGCCTCGCCCGGACGAATGCTGATCGCCTGGCTCGCGGTGAGCAGGCAGCCCGGCAGCAGGAAGCGGTCGCACAGCGCGAGCACCCGTGAATCGAGCGCGATGTCCCAGAACACCCTGGCGCGCGCCACCAGCGTGTAGACGCGCTCGGTGCTGTAGCCCTCGAACGGATTGCGCCCGGTGTGCGAACCCAGGTAGAAGCGCAGCACGCGGCGGACCTCGGCGAGGCCCGATTCGTCCAGGAAGTCCTTGATGATCGTGAAGCCGTCCCGCTCCAGCGCGGCTGAATGCGGTGCCAGATCAAAACCCATATGGCTTTCCTCCCTAAACTGCATGCGCACTGCGGCCGCCGTCCTCCGGCAAGGGAGAAGACGGCGGCCGGTCGGTTCGCGCACCGGCGTTACAGGGCTAGTCCGCCTGCTTCCTCAGGAACGCCGGGATGTCGTACTTGTCCACTCCGCTCGCCTGCAGCGCCTCGACCTGCGCCGCGCGGTCGCGCTTCCTGAACACCGCCGGCGTGTCGGCGATGGCGCCGTAGTCGGGCGCCTGGCCCGGCATCGCGATCACCGGCAGCGGCTGGTTGTCGGTCCCGGTCTTCTGGGACATGTGCTGGGAAACGACAAGCTGCGGCTTCCCGGCGCGCGCACCCATCGGCTTGCCCAGGCCGGTGGCGATCACCGTCACCCGCAGCTCGTCGCCGAGGCCGTCGTCGAACACGCCGCCGTGGATGATGGTGGCGTCCTCCGCGGCGAAGGCGCGGATGGCGTTCATCACGTCCTTGGTCTCGCGCAGCTTTAGGCTGCCCCGCGACGCCGTGATGTTCACCAGCACGCCGCGCGCGCCGGACAGGTTGACGCCCTCCAGCAGCGGGCAGGCGATCGCCTGCTCGGCGGCGATGCGCGCCCGGTCGATGCCGCTCGAGGCGGCCGAGCCCATCATCGCCATGCCCTGCTCCGACATCACGGTGCGCACGTCCTGGAAGTCGACGTTGACCACGCCGTCGCGGTGGATGATGTCCACGATTCCGCCCACGGCATTGCACAGCACGTCGTCCGCTGCCTCGAAGGCCTCGGCCTGGGTGACGTCATCCCCCAGCACCTCCTCCAGCTTGTCGTTCAGAATCACAATCAGCGAGTCCACGTGCGGCGCGATTTCCTCGATGCCGGCCTCGGCGATCTTCATCCGCCTGGAGCCTTCCCAGGCGAATGGCTTGGTGACCACCGCCACGGTGAGGATGCCCATGGAGCGCGCGATTTCCGCGATCACGGGTCCCGCCCCGGTGCCGGTGCCGCCGCCCATGCCGGCGGTGATGAACACCATGTGCGAGCCGGTGATCGCCTCCTCCAGCCGCTCGCGCTCGGCGTGCGCCACGGTGCGCGCCTCCTCGGGCTTGGCCCCCGCCCCCAGCCCGCTGGTGCCGAGCTGGATCTGGTTGCGCGCCCGGTTGCGCGCCAGCACCTGGGCGTCGGTGTTGACGGCGATGAACTCCACCTTGCCGATGCCCTTCTCGATCATGTGGTCGACGGCGTTGCCGCCTGCGCCGCCGACGCCGACCACCTTGATCACCGGCCCTGCTGCCTGGTCGTTCTGGATCTCGAACATAGTCATGACCTCCTTGCCTTGTTGTGACGACTTGTGAAAGTGAAACCCGACATCAGAAATTCCTCTGGAACCATTCGCGCATGCGCCCGAACACCGCGCGCACCGAGCCGTCCTGGCGCGCGATGCGTCCCTGCTGGCGTTGCGCGGCGCCCTCCATCAGGAGGCCCATCGCGGTCGCATAGCGCGGGTTGCGCACCACCTCCGCCAGGCCGCCGGCATAGCGCGGCGCGCCGACGCGCACCGGCATGTGGAATATCTCCTCGCCCAGCTCGACCATGCCGCGCATGGTCGAGCTGCCGCCGGTGAGCACGATCCCGGAAGACAGCAGCTCCTCGTGGCCGGACTCGCGCAGCACCTGCTGCACCAGCGAATACAACTCCTCGACGCGCGGCTCGATCACCTCTGCCAGCGTCTGGCGCGACATCACGCGCGGGGCGCGCTCGCCGATGCCGGGCACCTCGATGCTCTCGTTGGGATCGGCCAGCTGGCGCAGCGCCACGCCGTGGCGCACCTTGATCGCCTCGGCGTCGGCGGTGGGGGTGCGCAGCGCCATGGCGATGTCGTTGGTGATCTGGTCGCCGGCGATCGGGATTACCGCGGTGTGGCGGATCGCGCCGCCGGTGAAGATGGCGAGGTCGGTGGTGCCGCCACCAATGTCCACCAGGCACACGCCGAGGTCCTTCTCGTCCTCCGAGAGCACCGCGCGCGCCGAGGCGAGCGGCTGCAGGATCAGGTCGTCCACCTCCAGCCCGCAGCGGCGCACGCACTTGACGATGTTCTGCGCCGCCGACACCGCGCCGGTGACGATGTGCACCTTCACCTCCAGCCGCACCCCGGACATGCCCACGGGCTCGCGCACGTCTTCCTGGCCGTCGATGATGAACTCCTGGCGCAGCACGTGCAGGATCTGCTGGTCGGTCGGGATGTTGACCGCGCGCGCGGTGTCCACGGCGCGCTCGACGTCGATCGTGCTCACTTCGCGGTCCTTCACCGCCACCATGCCGGTGGAGTTGAAGCTGCGGATGTGGCTGCCGGCGATGCCGGTGTAGGCCGAGGCGATCTTGCAGTCGGCCATCAGCTCGGCCTCCTCCAGCGCGCGCTGGATCGCGCCCACGGTGGCCTCGATGTTCACCACCACGCCTTTCTTCAGGCCGCGCGACTCGTGGCTGCCCATGCCGAGCACCTGCATGGCGCCGTCGGGCCCCAGTTCGGCCACCAGCGCGGCCACCTTGGAGGTGCCGATGTCCAGCCCGACGACGAGGTTGCGGCTTTCCTTCGCCATGCTCAGCCTTTCCACTCCGGCACCCGCAGCGCGAAGCCGTTCGGGTAGCGCAGGTCCACGATCCACGGCTGGTAGGTATGCGCCGTCTCCACGCGCCGCGGCAGGCGCCCGAGCGTCGCCGGGTGCGCGGCGACGAAGCGCGCCAGGCGCGCTTCCACCGGCTCGGCGCCGTCGCGCCCGAGCTCCAGTTGCAGGCCGCCCGAGGTGCGAACATGCCAGGCATGGCGCGGCGACAGCACCACGCGCTCGGGCGCCTCGCCCAGGGGCCTCAGGATCTCGAGGAAGCGCTGGTAGCGGCGCGCGACCTCGCGCTGCGTGTGCGCCGGCCCGGCGAACAGCGGCAGCTGCGCCGCCTGCCCCTCCTGCAGCTTCCCGGCGAACGACTCGCCAAAGGTGTTCACCAGCAAGGCGTCACCCCAGCGCGCGAGCGCCGCATGCTCCTCCAACGCCACTTCGACGCGGTCGGGCCAGACGCGGCGCACCTCGACGCGGCGCACCCAGGGCAGGGTTTCCAGCCGCGCGCGCAGCGCCGGCAGGTCGGCGACGAAGAAACTGCCGCCGAAGCCGGCCGTCACGCGCTCGATCTGCGCCTTCGAGGTGTGCTGCAGGCCGCCGCCGACCACAAGGTCGCGCAGCGGGAACAGCGACGAGCGCGCCAATGCCAGCAGCCCGGCGTAGACGAACGCGGTCGCGACCAGTGCGAGCAGCGCGTTGGCGGCCGCGTTCAGGAGGCGGGGGTTATCCCACATTGCCCACACAGGCGGCCTCCAGGATCCGGACGCAGAGGTCCTCGTAGGACATCCCCGCCACGCGCGCCGCCATCGGCACCAGGCTGTGCCCGGTCATGCCCGGCGACGTGTTTACTTCCAGCAGCCAGGGATTTCCGGCCGAATCGAGCATCAGGTCGATCCTCCCCCAGCCGCGGCAGCCCACGAGGCGGAACGCCTGCAGCGCCAGCGCCTGCAGCGAGGCTTCCTGCTCCGGCGCCAGGCCGCAGGGACAGATGTACTTCGTGTCGTCGGTGAAATACTTGTTCTGGTAGTCGTAGTTGCCCTGCGGCGCCTCGATGCGGATCAGGGGAAGCGCCGAATCGCCGACGATGCCGGCGGTATATTCCGGACCGTCGACGAACTGCTCCGCGAGCGCGATGTCCTGGAACTTTCTCGCCGCCAGCTCGTAGGCGGCCGGCAGCTCCGCGGCGGCTCGCACCCGGCTCAGCCCCAGCGTGGAGCCTTCGTTGGCCGGCTTCACGATGAGCGGCAGGCCGAGCTCGCGCGCAACCTCGTTCCAGTCGTCGTTGCCGGAAAGGATGCGATAGCGCGGCGTCGGCAGGCTGCTGGCGAGCCAGATCATCTTGGTGCGCCACTTGTCCATGCCGATGGCCGAGCCCATGACGCCGCTGCCGGTGTAGGGCATGCCCAGCACCTCGAGCGCGCCCTGAATGCTGCCGTCTTCGCCGCCGCGGCCGTGCAGGGCGATGAAGCAGCGCGCGAAGCCTTCGCGCTTGAGGTCGAACAGGTCGCGCTCGGCGGGATCGAAGGCATGCGCATCCACGCCCTTCGCGCGCAGCGCCTTCAGCACGCCGCCGCCGCTCATGAGCGAGATTTCGCGCTCGGCCGACCGACCACCCAGGAGGACCGCCACCTTGCCAAAGTCCGTCGTCGCGGCGGGCTCGCTCATGCCGGATCCCCCACGATGCGTACTTCGGTCTCGAGGTCCACGCCGTGCTGGCCCTTCACCACCTCCTGCACGCGACGGATCAGCCATTCGATGTCCGCGGCGCTCGCGGCGCCCTTCGGGTTGACGATGAAGTTGGCGTGCTTCTCGGACACCCGCGCGCCGCCGCACGCCACGCCTTTCAGGCCGCTGGCCTCGATCAGCTTCGCGGCCTTGTGGCCCTGCGGATTGCGGAACACGCTGCCCGCGTTGGGCAGGTTGAGCGGTTGCGACTCCACGCGCCGCTCGAGCAGGTTGCGGATGGCCTCGCGCGAATCCTCGGCGTTTCCCGGCAGCAGCTTGAAGCGCGCCGCGGCGAACCAGTGGTCCGCGCCCAGCTTGCCGCCGGACTTGAGCGCGCAGTGCCGGTATCCCCAGGCAAACTCGCTCTTGTGGACCCAGCGCAGCGAGCCGTAGCGGTCGATGAGCTGGGCCTCGTCCACGATCTCCCAGATATCGCCGCCGTAGCAGCCGGCGTTCATCGCCAGCGCGCCGCCGATGGTGCCCGGGATGCCGGACAGGAACTCCGCGCCGGAGAGGTTGTTCATGGCGGCGAAGCGCGCCACCTTCGGGCAGGCGACGCCCGCCTCTGCGTAGATGCGTCCGTAGGTCATGCGCGGGTGCTTGCCGGCGGCGTGCGTCAGCACCACGGTGCCGCGCCAGCCGCCCTCGCGCACCAGCAGGTTGGAGCCCAGGCCGACGAAAAGCAGCGGCTCCTCCGGCGGCAGCCGCTCGAGGAACTTGGCGAGGTCCTCCAGGTCGGCCGGGATGTAGAAGCGGTCGGCCTTTCCTCCGGCGCGCCAGCTGCAATGCTTGCCCATCGGCTCGTCCAGGCGCAGCTCGCCACGCTGGCCGGCGGGACGCTCGGTGCCTGTCGCGCTCATGCCGCTGGCCCCGCAGTGGTCCCCGAAAGTTGCGCCGCGACGCCGCCGATCGACCCCGCGCCCATGGTGACCACGACGTCGTCATTGCGCGCCGCCTTGCGGATTGCCGCCGGCAGGTCGGCGACGCGTTCGATGTACTGGGCCGCGCCGCCGCCGGCCGGCCGGATCGCGCGCGCGAGCGTGCGCCCGTCGGCGCCGGCGATCGGCACCTCGCCCGCCGGATAGACTTCCGCCAGCAGCAGTTCGTCCGCCTTCGCCAGCACGCGCACGAAGTCCTCGAACAGGTCGCGCGTGCGCGTGAAGCGGTGCGGCTGGAACGCGAGGACCAGGCGCCGGCCCGGATAGGCGGCGCGCGCCGCATCGAGCGTGGCCGCGATCTCCACCGGATGGTGGCCGTAGTCGTCCACCAGCGAGAAATGCCCGCCCGCGATGGCAACGTCGGCGAAGCGCTGGAAGCGGCGCCCGACCCCGGTGAACCCGGCGAAGGCGCGGCGGATCGCCTCGTCTTCGACCCGCAGTTCCGTGGCCACCGCCACCGCGGCGAGCGCGTTTAGGACGTTGTGCCGCCCGGGCAGGTTGAGGGTGAGCGCGAGCGGCGCGCGGCCCGCGCGCAGCACCTCGAAGCGCGATTGCGGCCCGAGCTCGATACTCACCGCTCGCACCCCCGCGTCCTCGCCGAAACCGTAGCTCACCACCGGGCGCGACACGAATGGCACGATCTCGCGCACGTGCGCGTCCTCCAGGCACAGCACCGCGCTGCCGTAGAACGGCATGTTGTGCAGGAACTGGATGAAAGCCTGCTGCAGGCGCGGGAAGTCGTGCTGGTAGGTGTCCATATGGTCAGCGTCGATGTTGGTCACCACAGCGATCACCGGCTGCAGGTGCAGGAAGGACGCATCGGATTCGTCAGCCTCGACGACGATGAAGTCGCCCGCGCCCAGGCGTGCGTTCGAGCCGGCGGCGTTCAGGCGCCCGCCGATGACAAAGGTCGGATCCAGGCCACCCTCGGCCAGAACACTGGCCACCAGGCTGGTCGTGGTGGTTTTTCCATGGGTACCCGCGATCGCCACGCCCTGCTTCAGGCGCATCAGCTCGGCCAGCATCTGCGCGCGCGGCACCACCGGGATGCGCCTGGCACGCGCCGCGATCACCTCGGGGTTGTCCGGACGCACCGCGCTGGACACCACCACCACGTCCGCGCCATCCACATGGGCGGCCTCGTGCGACAGGCTCAGTTGCACGCCCAGGCCCGCCAGCCGGCGCGTGACCGCGCTCCCGGCGAGGTCCGAGCCGCTTACCTCGTAGCCCATGTTCGCGAGCACCTCGGCGATGCCGCTCATGCCGGAGCCGCCGATGCCGACGAAATGGATGCGGCGCACCTTGTGCTTCATCCGCCGCCCTTCTCCGCGAGGTCCGCGCATCGGTCGGCGACGAGGCGCGCCGCGTCGGGCTTGCCCAGGTCCCTGGCTTTCTGCGCCATGGCGACCAGCGCCGGCCGGCCCAGCGAGCGCAGCAGCGCGGCCAGCTTCTCCGGCGTCAACTCGCGCTGCGGCAGCAGGATCGCGGCGCCCTTGTCGGCGAGAAAGCGCGCGTTCGCCGTCTGGTGGTCGTCCACCGCGTGCGGGAATGGCACCAGCACGCCCGCCATGCCGGCGGCGCACAGCTCGGCAAGCGTGATGGCTCCGGCGCGGCAGATCACCAGGTCCGCCTCGGCGTAGCTGCGCGCCATATCCTCGATGAACGCGAGCAGTTCGCCCTCGACGCCCGCCGCGGCGTACCGGGCCTTCAGGTCGATGAGGTGATGCGCGCCGGACTGGTGGACCACCTTGGGCCGCTCTGCCTCCGGGATCTGGGCCAGCGCCCTGGGCACGATCTCGTTCAGCGCCTGCGCGCCCAGGCTGCCGCCGACGACCAGCAGCTTCAGCGTGCCGCTGCGACCCTCGTAGCGCGTGGCCGGCGCCGGAAGGCGCGCGATGTCGGCGCGAATCGGGTTCCCGGTCCACTCGGCCTTCTTCAGCGCGCCCGGGAAGGCCTCGAAAGCGCGGTCCGCGACACCGCGCAGCACCCGGTTGGTGAGGCCCGCCACCGCGTTCTGCTCGTGGATCGCGAGCGGCTTGGCGAGCAGCGAGGCCATCAGGCCGCCGGGGAACGCGACGTAGCCGCCCATGCCGAGGACGACGTCGGGCCGCAGCGAGAAGATCGCGCGCGCGCCGTCCCAGAAGGCGAGCAGCAGGTTGGCCGGCAGCAGCAGCTTGGCGAGAAGGCCCTTGCCCCGCAGGGCGCGGGCGTGGATCCACGCCATGCGGTAGCCGCGCGCCGGGACCAGCCGCGCTTCCATGCCGCCGCGCGAGCCCATCCAGACCACGTTCCAGCCGCGATCGCGCAGTTCGTCGGCGACCGCGAGCCCGGGGAACACATGCCCGCCGGTGCCGCCCGCCATGATCAAAATCGTCCTGCTCATCCGGTAGCGAAGGCGTTCAAGCGTTCAATCCCCTGGCGAGTTGCCGGTTCTCCCAGTCGATCCGGATCAAGATCGCGATCGCCACGCAATTGATCACCAGGCCGGTG
This sequence comes from Betaproteobacteria bacterium, assembly GCA_052386675.1. GTDB lineage: Bacteria > Pseudomonadota > Gammaproteobacteria > Burkholderiales > SG8-39 > RBG-16-66-20. Next base: position 115,890 of record JBQTJX010000029.1, on the reverse strand, counting down.
CCGCCGAAGCTCATCAGCGGCAGCGTCAGTCCCTTGGTGGGCAGCAGGCCCATGTTCACGCCCATGTTGATGAGCGCCTGGAAGCCGATCCAGAGCCCGAAGCCCTGCGCCGCCAGCGCGGCGAAGTGGCGCTCGCGCAACGCGGCCTGCCGCCCGATCGCGAACGCGCGCAGCACCACCCAGGTGAACAGCAGCACCACCGCGGCGACGCCCGCGAGGCCCAGTTCCTCGGCGATCACCGCGAGCAGGAAGTCGGTGTGCGCCTCGGGCAGGTAGTGCAGCTTCTCCACGCTCGCGCCCAGCCCGACGCCGAACCATTCGCCGCGGCCGAACGCGATCAGCGCGTGCGACAGCTGGTAGCCCTTGCCCCAGGGATCGGCCCAGGGGTCCATGAAGCCGAAGATGCGCTGCATGCGGTACGGCGAGGACAGCACCAGCGCGGCGAAGCCGACGCCCAGCATGCCCACCAGCGCGCCGAAGTGGCGCAGGCTCATGCCGCCCAGGAACAGGATGCCGAAGGCGGTGACCGTGATCACCACCAGCGCGCCGAAATCCGGCTCGCGCAGCAGCAGCCAGGCCACGCCCAGCATCACTGCCAGCATCGGCAGCAGGCCGCGCCGGAAATTCTTCAGGACCGCGTGCTTGCGCACGGTGTAGTCCGCCGCATAGAGCACCACTGCGAGCTTTACCAACTCCGAGGGCTGCAGCGTGCCGATGCCGACGTTGAGCCAGCGTCGCGCGCCGTTCACTTCGCGGCCGATGCCGGGGATGAGCACCAGGACCAGGAGCACGATGCCGGCGGCGAACAGCCAGGGCGCGCCCTTCTGCCAGTGCCGCACCGGGACCAGGAACACCGCCACCGCCGCGACCAGCGCCAGCGCGAGGAAGATGCCGTGGCGCATGAGGTAGTAGGCCGCGTTCTGCCCGGTAAAACGACTTGCCTCGGCAGTTGATATGGAGGCCGAGTACACCATCACCAAGCCGGTCGCGACCAGCAGCAGCGCAGCCCAGGTCAGCGAGCGGTCGTAGTCCGCGTCCGGCGCGCCGCGTCCGGAGCGCAGGTCGGCGACGCCGGCGATGGCTTCAGCCATGGACGGATTCCTTAACGGCTTGCGCGAACACCTGGCCGCGATGCGCATAGCTGCGAAACATGTCAAAGCTGGCGCAGGCCGGGGACAAGAGCACGCTGTCGCCGGGCTGCGCGATCGCGGCGGCGCGCTTTACCGCCGCATCGAGCGTGCGGCAATGCTCCAGCGGAACCCCGCTTTCGCGCAGCGCAGACTCGATCTGTGGGGCGTCGCGGCCGATGAGAAGCACGGCGCGGGCGCGGGCGCGCACCGGCCCGGCGAGCGGCGAGAAGTCCTGGCCCTTGCCATCGCCGCCGGCGATGAGCACCACCTTCCCGCCCATGCCATTGAGCGCGGCGATCGTGGCGCCGACGTTGGTTCCCTTGGAGTCGTCGTACCAGGCGACGCCGCCCGCCTCGGCGATGCGCTCGACACGGTGCGGCAGGCCGTGGAAGCTGCGCAGGCCGCCGGCAAGAGCCGCAAGCGACGCGCCCGCCGCATGGGCGAGCGCGCAAGCCGCAAGCGCGTTGGAGACGTTGTGGCGCCCGTGCAGCGGCAGCTCGGCGGCGGCGAAGAAGCGTTCGGCGCCGCGCGCGAACCACTCGCGGCCGCCCTCCATGACCAGGCCGAAATCCTCCGGCATCGTCGGCGCGTCCATGCCGAAGGTGGCTTGCGCCCGGCCCGCCAGCAGCATCGCCATCGAGGCCGAGTCGCAGCGGTTGAGCAGCTGCGTGCCCGCGCCCTGGAAGATCCGCGCCTTCGCGGCGGCGTATTGCGCGAGGCCGGAGTAGCGGTCGAGGTGGTCCTCGGTCAGGTTCAGCATCGCCGCCGCATCCGGCGCCAGCGACCAGGTGGTTTCCAGCTGGTAGCTGGAGAGCTCCAGCACCCACGCCGCCGGCTGCCGCGCACCGCGCACGAGCAGCGCCTCCAGCGCGGCGGGTCCGATGTTGCCGGCGACCTCGCAATCCACCTGCGCCGAGCGCAACAGGTGCCCGGTTAGCGCGGCGACCGTGGTCTTGCCGTTGGTGCCGGTGACCGCCAGCACCTTCGCGTTCGAACGCGCGCGAACATGCCAGGCAAACAGCTCGATGTCCCCCAGCACCGGGATGCCGCGCGAGACCGCTTCGAGCACCACCGGCTCATCGAGCGCGAGGCCCGGGCTTTTGCACACCAGGTCCACGCCCTCGAGCAGCGCCGGCGTGAACGGGCCGGTGACCGACTCCCAGGCGGAAAGGTCCCGCTGCCGCGGCGGTGCTGCGCGCGTGTCCGCCGCGCGCACGCTGCCGCCCTGGCTGGCGATCCATCTGGCCGCTGACAAACCGGTATCGCCCATGCCCAGCACGAGCACGCGCCGGCCGGAAAGGGCCATCGCCTGCGGCCTGGGAAGCGTGCTGAAGAGAGGCTGGCGCATGTTCATGGTCACCGCAGCTTCAGCGTCGACAGGCCGAACAGCACCAGCATCATGGTGATGATCCAGAAGCGCACCACCACCTGCGATTCCTTCCAGCCCTCCAGCTCGTAGTGGTGGTGCAGCGGCGCCATGCGGAAGATGCGCTTGCCCCCCGAGAGCCTGAAATAGATCACCTGGATCATCACCGACAGCGTCTCGGCGACGAACACCCCGCCCATGATGAACAGCACGATCTCCTGGCGCACGATCACCGCGATGGTCCCCAGCGCCGAGCCAAGCGCCAGCGCGCCGACGTCGCCCATGAACACCTCCGCCGGATAGGCGTTGAACCACAGGAAGCCAAGGCCGGCGCCCACCAGGGCGCCGCAGAACACCGCCAGTTCGCCGGCGCCGGCGATGTAGGGCAGGCCGAGGTACTTGGAGAACACCGCGTTGCCGGCGACGTAGGCGAAGATGCCCAGCGCCCCGCCAACCATCACCGTGGGCATGATGGCGAGGCCATCCAGGCCGTCGGTCAGGTTCACCGCGTTCGAGGTGCCGACGATCACGAAGTACGTCAGCACGATGAAACCCACGGTGCCCAGCGGGTAGGCGATGTTCTTGAAGAACGGGACGATCAGCTGGTTCAGCGCCGGCATGGATTGCGCGAGCGACGCCAGGTAGATCGCCGCGGCGACGCCGAAAACCGACTGCCAGAAGATCTTCGCCTTCGCCGACAGCCCTTTCGGGTTGCGGTGCACCACCTTGCGGTAGTCGTCGATCCAGCCGATGGCGCCGAATGCCACCGTCACCAGGAGCACCACCCAGATGAAGCGGTTGGACAGGTCGCCCCAGGCGAGCGTGGTGATGGCGATCGACACCAGGATCAGCGCCCCGCCCATGGTCGGGGTGCCCGCCTTGGTGAGGTGCGACTTCGGGCCGTCGTCGCGCACCGACTGCCCGATCTTGTAGGCGGTCAGCTTGCGGATCACGAAGGGCCCCAGGATGAGCGAGATCGCCAGCGCGGTCAGGCAGGCGAACACCGCGCGCAGCGTGATGTACTGGAAGACATTGAAGGCGCGGATGTCGCGCGCCAGGATCTCGGCCAGTTCCAGCAGCATCAGTGACCTCCCGCCTTGTCGCCGGTCAGCCGGGCGACCACGCGTTCCATGCGCATGAAGCGCGACCCCTTCACCAGCAGCGACCTCGCGCCACCCGCCTGCGCCGCCACGCCCTCCACGTCCTCGACATGGCTCGCGCCCGCCCCGAACGCCCGCACCGCATCGCGCGTCGCCTCGCCGGTGCCCAGCAGCCGCGAGATCCCCTTCTCCTTCGCGTAGGCGCCCACCTCGCGGTGGAACTCGGGGCCGGAATCACCCACTTCGCCCATGTCGCCCAGGATCAGCAGCGTCGGGCCCGGCAGCTGCGCCAGCACGTCGATGGCCGCGCGCACCGAATCGGGATTGGCGTTGTAGCTGTCGTCGATCAGCGTGGCGCCCGACTTCAGGACCTTCACCTGGTGCCGCCCCGAATACGGCCGGAACGCCTCCAGCCCTTTTCCGATCGCCGCCGGCGCCGTTCCGGCGGCGAAACCACAGGCCGCCGCCGCGAGCGCGTTCCTGACGTTATGCAAGCCCGGTATCGCGATGGTGGCCTTCGCCTCGCCGGCAGGTGTCCGCACCACGATGTCGCTGGACAACGGCCCCAGCACATACGTCGCCGTCACATCCGCCCCGCCTTCGATCCTGAACTCCACGGTCCGCCGCGCGCCTTTTGCGCGCCGGAAAACAGGCGCCTGCTCGTCATCAGCATTCACCACGGAGATGCCTTCGGACGGCAGGGACTCGAAGACGCTTGAATTCTCGATGGCCGCCGCCTCCACCGTTTTCATGAACTCCTGGTGCTCCCGCTGCGCGTTGGTCACCACCGCGATGGTGGGTTTCGCGATCGCCGCCAGGTACGCAATCTCCCCCGGGTGGTTCATCCCCAGCTCGATCGCGCAGTGCGTGTGCCCGCCGGTCATGCGCAGAAGCGTCATCGGCACGCCGATGTCGGTATTGAGATTTCCGCGGGTCGCGAGCGTCGCGTCGTCTCCCGCATGTGCGCGCAGGATCGAAGCCAGCATTTCCTTGGTGGTGGTCTTGCCGTTGGAGCCGGCGACGGCGATCAGGACCGGATTGAACCGGGAGCGCCAATGCGCACCGAGGCGGCCCAGGCCGCGCCGGGTATCCTCCACCACCAGCAGCGGCAATGGCGCCGCCCCGCGATGGCGCCGGTCCACCATCGCCGCCGTCGCGCCGCGTTCCTTCGCCGCGTCGAGGAAGGCGTGGCCGTCGAACTGCTCGCCGCGGATGGCGACGAACAGCTCGCCCTGGCCGACGCTGCGGGTGTCCGTGGATACCCCGCCGAAGCGGACTTCGACGCCGACCGCCTGCGCGCCGATGGCCTGCGCCGCCTCGCCAAGTCCCATCATGCGCTTCTCCTCGAGGCGAGCGCAGCCTGCGCCACCGCGACATCGGAGAACGGCAGCTTGCGGCCGGCGATTTCCTGCCAGGCCTCGTGTCCCTTGCCTGCGATGAGCACCACGTCGGCCTGCGCGGCGCCGCAGATCGCGTCGGTGATGGCGCGCGCGCGATCGGGTTCGGCATGGTGCACGCCCGGGATGCCCCTCGCGATGGCCTCGATGATCCCGAGCGGGTCCTCGCCGCGCGGATTGTCCGAGGTGATGACGATGCGTTCGGCGTGGCGCGCAGCGGCCGCGCCCATCGCGGGCCGCTTGGCGGCATCGCGGCCGCCGCCGGCGCCGAACACCAACGCCAGCTTTCCGCCGCGCGCCGCGGCGACCGGCCGGAGGGCCTGGAGCACCTTGTCGAGCGCATCCGGCGTGTGCGCGTAGTCCACGACCACCAGCGGTCCGGCGTCCCCGCCCCCGGGGTTCCCGACCCGTTGCATGCGGCCCGGCACCGGCGGCAGATCCTCCAGCAGGCGCGCCGCCTTCTGGAACGGCAGGCCGCGCGCCATCAGGCAGCCCAGCACGCCCAGCGCATTGGACAGGTTGAAGCGCCCGAGCTGGCCGAAGGCGATCGTCGCGCTGCCGCGGCTCGATTCGATCGCGACGCGCCCGCCCTCCAGTGGCACGGCGCAGATCCACTCGCTCACCGACCCCGGCGCCACTGCGGCGCGGTCCAGCGTGTAACCGATCGTGCACATTCCGCGCGCGGCCAGCCGCCCCGCCAGCTGCACGCCCAGCACGTCGTCCAGGTTCAGCACCGCGGCCTGGAGCCCGGGCATGTCGAACAGCCGGGCTTTTGCCGCCGCGTAAACCTCCATGCTGCCGTGGTAGTCGAGGTGGTCGTGCGAAAGATTGGTGAACAGCGCGCAGTCGAAGGCCACGCCGTTGACGCGGCCCTGCTCCAGGCCGTGCGAGGACACTTCCATCGCCGCCGCGCCGGCGCCGGCGCCCTTCATCTGCGCCAGCAGCCGGTGCACCTCGAGCGCGTCGGGCGTGGTGTTCTCGACCGGCGCCTGCGCGCCGGCGAACCCCGCCCCGAGCGTGCCGACGACGCCGGCCTTCTCGCCCTGCGCCGACAACGCCGCCGCGATCCACTGCGCGCAGGAGGTCTTGCCGTTGGTGCCGGTGATGCCGCAGATCCAGAGCGATGCCGAGGGCTTGCCGTAGAAGGCGTCGGCGAGGAACCCGGCGCGCGACTTGAGACCCTTCACGGCGGCGTTGGGCACGCGCCATTGGGCGTTCCAGTCGAATCCTTCTCGCTCCCAGAGCACCGCGGCGCAGCCGCGCCCGATCGCCTCCGGGATGTGGCGGCGGCCATCGCCGCTGGCGCCGGGCCAGGCGAAGAACGCGGTGCCGGGCGCGGCGCGCCGGCTGTCGGAGGTCAGGCGCACGATCGCCTCTCCTGTGACGGCAAGCTGCGGCGCGAGCCGCTCGAAGGCATCGTCAATCAGGTGCTCTCCCTGGCTTCATCGCCCTCGCCCGGCAGCTCCACGGGGACCAGCGGCGCGTCGTGCGGCGCGCCCATCAGCCGCAGCGCGCCCTGCATCACCTGCGAGAACACCGGCGCCGCGACCTGGCCGCCGAAGTGCTGGCCGGCAGTGGGCTCGTCCAGCATCACCGCGATCACCAGGCGCGGGTCCGACACCGGCGCGAAGCCGACGAAGGAGGAGACGTACTTGTTCGGCGCATAGCCGCCGTTCTCCTGCTTGTGCGAGGTGCCGGTCTTGCCGGCGACCCGCCAGCCCATGATGCGGGCGCGCGGCGCGGTGCCGCCGGGCTGCACCGCGGACTCGAGCATGGCGCGCAGCGCGCGCGCGGTTTCCCGCGACATCACCTGGCGGCCGGCGACCGGCATGCCGGTGCGGGTGAGCGACAGCGGCGCCAGGTCGCCGTCGCGCGCGAACACGGTGTAGGCGCGCGCGAGCTGCACCAGGCTGACCGAGATGCCGTAGCCGTAGGACATGGTCGCCTGCTCGATCGGGCGCCAGGTCTTCGCCTCGCGCAGGCGGCCGGTGGCCTCGCCGGGAAAGCCCAGCTGCGGCTGCGCGCCGAATCCCAGGCGCCGGTAAAAGGCATGCATCTCCTCGCGCGGCAGCTGCAGCGCGAGCTTGGCGGTGCCGACGTTGGAGGACTTCTGGATCACCTGCGCCACGCTGAGCGCGCCGCCCGGGTGCGCGTCGCGGATGGTGTAGCTGGCGATGGTCAGCGTGCCCGGCGCGGTCTGCACCACTGTCTGCGGCGTGGCCTTGCCCAGCTCCAGCGCGAGCGCCGCGGTGAAGGGCTTCAACGTCGAGCCGGGCTCGAAGGTGTCGGTGACCACGCGGTTGCGCAGCTGCGCGCCCGAGAGCTTCGCCCGGTTGTTCGGGTTGTAGGTCGGGAAGTTGGCGAGCGCCACGACCTCGCCGCTGCGCGCGTCGATCGCCACGATGGCGCCGGCGCGCGCGCGGTGCGCCTCCACTGCGGACTTGAGCGCGCCGTAGGCGAGGTTCTGGATCTTTGCATCGAGCGCCAGCGTGATGTCGCGGCCGTCGCGCGCGGAGCGGATGGACTCGATGTCCTCGACGATCTGCCCGAGGCGGTCCTTGATCACGCGCCGGCTGCCCGGCGCGCCGGCGAGCTGCGCCTGCTGCGCGAGCTCGATGCCCTCCTGGCCGGCGTCGTCCACGCCGGTGAAGCCGATCACGTGCGCCATGGTCTCGCCGCCGGGGTAGTAGCGGCGGTATTCGCGGTGCTGGTAGAGGCCCGGAATGTTCAGCGCCGCGACGCGCTCCGCCGCTTCCGGGGGCAGCTGGCGCTTCAGGTAGACGAAGTCCCGCGAGGCGTCGCCGACGCGCCGCTCGAGCTCGCGCGGCTCCATGGCAAGCAGGCCGGCGAGCGACTTCAGCTGCGCCGGGGTCGCCTTCACGTCCTCCGGGATCGCCCACACCGACTGTACCGGCGTCGACACTGCGAGCGCGTCGCCGTGGCGGTCGAGGATGCGCCCGCGCGTGGCTGGCACCTCGAGCACGCGCGAGTAGCGCGCCTCGCCCTTCTCGCGCAGGAAGCCGGTCTGCACCGACTGCAGCCATATCGATCGGGCGGCCAGCACGCCGAAGGCCGCCAGCAGCGCGATCAGCACCACCCGCGCGCGCCACACCGGCAGGCGGACCGGGGACGGGATGCTCGTGGCGCTCACTGGCCCGCTCCGTGCGCGGTCGCCTTCACCGGCGAGGCGCCGTCCACCATCCGGACCCGCCGCGGGTCCGGCGCCCGCATGCCGAGGGTCGCGCCCGCGATGCGCTCTACGCGCGAATGCAGGCCCCAGGTGCTCGCCTCCAGCTGCAGCCGGCCGTACTCGATCTCCAGCTGGCGCGCGCGCTCCTGCTCGCGCTCCAGCTCCGAGAAGAGTTTCCGCGACTTGTGCTGCGAGGTCACGAGCCCGAGCGCGCAGACGATGAGAACCAGGAGGAGGAGGAGGTTCAGCTTCGCCACGCGTCGGGCCCGTGTACGGTAGAAATCCTGCGCTCCAGTAGCGCGGCATCGAACGGCGCGCCGCTGCGTTCGGCGATGCGCAGCCGCGCGCTTCGCGCGCGCGGATTGGAGGCGACTTCGGCGGCCGAGGGCTTGTGCGCACGGCCGATGATTCTCAGCGCGGGTTCTGGCAAATCGCGGGCGCGCACAGGCAAATCCCGGGGCAAGGCGTCCGCCGCGGCCGCCGCCCGCAGCACCCGCTTCACCAGGCGGTCCTCCAGGGAATGGAAGCTGATCACCGCGAGCCGGCCGCCCGCCGCCAGGCGCGCGAGCGCCCGGGGCAGCATCAGCGCGACCTCCTCAAGCTCCCGATTGACGAGAATCCGTAGAGCCTGAAAGGTGCGCGTCGCCGGATTCTGGCCGGCCTCGCGCCGTGTTTCCCGTTTGACGACCGCCGCAGCCACGACAGCGGCAAGTTGTTGTGTGCGGCGGAGCGGTTCGCGTTCGCGAGCAGCAACAATCGCCTTTGCAACCTGTTTAGCAAACCGTTCTTCCCCATAGCCGGCTATCGCCTCCCTGAGTTGTTGTTCTGAGGCCGTGGCAATCCAGTCCGCGGCGGACACGCCCCGCGTCGGATCCATGCGCATGTCAAGCGGGCCATCGCCCCGCAGCGAAAAGCCTCGCCCCGGGTCGTCCAGCTGCGGAGAGGACACGCCCAGGTCCGCGAGCACGCCCTGCACCAGGCCGATGCCCTGCGCGTCCAGCACCTGTCCGAACTCGCTGAAGGCGGCGTGGTGGATGGAGAAGCGCGGGTCCGTGATCGACGCGGCGGAGGCGACCGCTTCCGGATCGCGATCGAGCGCGACCAGGCGCCCCCGCGGCCCGAGCCGCCCAAGGATGGCGCGGCTGTGCCCGCCGCGGCCGAAGGTGAGGTCCAGGTAGGTGCCCGTGGACTGGAGATTCAGGCCTGCTATCGCTTCCTCGAGCAGGACAGGACGGTGCAAAAGGCTGTGGGATTCCATCCGAGGCGTCCTCCGCGCCGCCTGCGCTCACAGCGAGAAGTCCTCCATCCCCTGGGGCGGCGTGCCGCCGCCGGTCAGGTTTGCGGCGGCGAGCTTGGCGCTCCAGACGCCGGCGTCCCAGAGCTCGAAGTAGTGACTCTGGCCGACCAGCATCGCTTCGCGCTCGAGCCTGGCGTGCATTCGCAGCCCGCTCGAGAGCAGCACGCGGCCGGATGCGTCGGGCGCGACGTGCTCCTCGAACCCGAGCAGCAGGCGCTTCCACCAGCTCGCCTGCGCATTGAAGCTGGGAAACTTCGCCACTTGCGCGCGCACGCGCTCCCACTCGGTCTCCGGATACACGAGCGCGCAGCCTTCCGGGTGCGCGGTGAGCACGAGCGTGCGGCCGGCGTCGAACAGCGCGTCGCGGTGGCGCGTCGGGATGGACAGGCGCCCCTTTGCGTCCAGCGTGACCAGCACAGCGCCGTGAAACGTCCCACCCATCTGCCTTCGTCTCCCGCTTTTGCGTGGAAGCGGGGGAAAGCGCCCCTCGTCTGCCACTTTTTTCTACGTTTTCCCACTTTATGCGAAAACGACAGGAATGGTCAAGAGAGGAAAGTGGTTTTTCCTAAGCCTGACAACGACTTAGCAACACTTCTGGAGGTGAAAACTGAAAACTTAAACAATATATAAAATCAAATACATAGAACAATCAGTAAATGTGGAACGTGAGCTATTTGGCGTTCAAGCCCCGGTCCGTGGCGACCGCTAAGATTCGGCCATGATCGACAAAATCCTGGAATCTCCCGCCGCCGCCCTCGCCGATGTTGCCGACGGCGCAACCATCCTCATCGGCGGCTTCGGCAACGCCGGCATGCCCTCCGAGCTCATCGACGCGCTCATCGCGCAGGGCGCGAAGAACCTCACCGTGGTGAACAACAACGCGGGCAACGCGGACGCAGGGCTCGCCGCGCTGATCGCCGCGAAGCGGGTGAAGAAGATCCTGTGCTCGTTCCCGCGCCAGACCGATTCCTGGCACTTCGACAAGGCGTGGCGCGCGGGCGAGATAGAACTGGAACTGGTGCCGCAGGGCACGCTGGCCGAGCGCATCCGCGCCGCCGGCGCGGGCGTGGGCGGTTTCTACACGCCGACCGCCTTCGGCACCCGGCTTGCCGAGGGCAAGGAGACGCGCGAAATCAACGGCAAGGGCTACGTGCTCGAATACCCGATCCACGCCGACTATGCGCTCATCAAGGCCGACCGCGCCGACCGCTGGGGCAACCTGACCTACCGCAAGACCGCGCGCAACTTCGCGCCCATCATGGCCGCCGCGGCCAGGTGCACCGTGGTGCAGGTGCGCGAAACCGTGGCGCTGGGCGAGCTCGATCCCGAGAACATCGTCACGCCGGGGATCTTCGTGCAGCGCGTGGTGAAGGTGCAAGCCCTGAGGAAAGCCGCATGAAAAAACTCGACCGCAACCAGATCGCCGCACGTGTCGCGCGCGACATCCCTGAAGGCGCCTACGTCAACCTCGGCATCGGCCTGCCGACGCTGGTGGCCAACTTCATCCCGAAGGATCGCGAGATCATCCTGCACAGCGAGAACGGCATCCTCGGCCTGGGGCCAAAGCCCGCGCCGGGCACCGAGGACGAGGACCTGATGGACGCGGGCAAGGCACCGGCGACCATCGTCACTGGCGGCGCCTACTTCCACCACGCAGACTCCTTCGGCATGATCCGCGGCGGCCACATCGACATCTGCGTGCTGGGCGCGTTCCAGGTCGCTGCCAACGGCGACATCGCCAACTGGCACACCGGCGAGGCGGACGCGATCCCCGCGGTGGGCGGCGCGATGGACCTCGCGGCGGGCGCCAAGCAGGTGTTCGTCACGATGGAACACCTGACGAAGAAAGGCGAATCCAAGATCGTGGAGCGCTGCAGCTACCCGCTCACGGGCGTGCGCTGCGTGACGCGCGTCTACACCGACCTCGCGGTGATCGACATCAAGGCCGACGGCCTGCACCTGGTGGAAATCTGCGCCGAGGGGCTCTCCTTCGAGGAGCTGCAGAAGCTGAACGGCGTGCCGTTGAAATACCGCGCCGCGGCCTAGAACGGAAAACAGGGACGGACCACGTTTTCCGGCGAGCGCCGGAGGCGTCCTACTTGTCGGCCAGGATAAGCTTGATCCGGCGCTGGATGCGCTGCACGGCGGCCTGGTCCCCCGCCGCCTCGGCGCGCTTCTCCTCGACGCCCAGCCACGCCAGCAACGGCCGTCGCCAGCCCTGCGACGAGGCGATGTCGATCGCCGACGCGATCTGCGCCGGCGTGACCGTCGTGGCGCGGAATGCCACGCCCGCCGCGACCAGGCGCGAGAGCGCATCCTCCGAGGGCGCGTGCTTGCCCTTTCCCGCGAGATAGTCCGCGTAGGCCAGTTCTTCCGGCCCCGCGTCGCGGCGCAGCGCCTCGAATGCGGGGCAGTTGTCCAGTTCCAGGCTCGCGGTACGCGCAGCGCAGCGAACCAGTTCGGCGCGCGCGAGCAGATCGCCGCGCCCGGTCCTGCGGATCTCATCCTTCGCGCGTGCGAACTCCGCCTCCGCGACCTTCGTGTTGCCTTCCAGGTAGTGCTTTTCGAAGCCCTGCAGCGCGGCGCGCGCATCCAGCTGCCAGTCGGGCGGCGGCGGGCCACTGGCGCAGGACGCGAGCAGCGCCGCGGTGATCGCCCAGCAAATCGTGGTCCGTCCCTGATTTCGCTGCTTTTCGGTCACGGCAGCTTGATTTTCGTGTCGCGTTCGAAGGGCCACTTGCGGTTGATTTCCTCGATGAGCGAGGTGACCTTGCGCAGGCTGGCCTCGACCTCGGCGCGCAGCGCGCCCAGGTCCGCGGTGGCGCCGGCCACGTTCGCCGCCGCGGTCTTCGCGCTCGCGCTCACCGACTGCGCATCGGCGAGGATCGCGTCCACCGCCTTCAGGCGCTCGCGCACCTCCCCGAGCATGGTGTTGGCCTGCGCCACGGCCTTCTGCGTCTCGTCGGCGATGCCGCCCGAGCCATAGAGGCGCCGGTCGGCCTTGGCCAGCACTGCGTCCAGCTTGAGCGACACCCCACCCAGGTTCGCGAGCAGCGCGTTGGCGCGGTCGATGGAGGCAATGATCTTGCGCGCGTTGTCCTCGCTCCCAAGCACGCCGCCCAGCACGCCGTACTTCCCGGCCATGCGCGCAGTCACCGCCTTCGCGTTGTCGATGCTCTGCTGCAGGCTGGAATCGCGCGCGGTCATGCTCTCGACGTTCTCCAGTGCCTGCCGCACGGTGGCGATCATGAGCGGGATTTCCGCGTTGGCATCACCGCGCAGCACCGTGCGCTCGGCACGGTCCGGCAGCGGCGGGTCCTGCAGGTTGCCGGTATAGGCGCGCAGTTTCGCGCCGCCCACCAGCGGGACGTCCATGACGAACACGGTGGTGGTGCGCAACCAGCGCGTTTCGCTCTCCGGGATGCGCAGGTGGATGCGCGCCTTGCCGTCGTTGCCCAGCGACAGGCGCCGCACCCGGCCGATCGGGAAGCCGGCGTAGGTGAGGTCCATGCCGACGGTCACGCCCTCGACGTTGTCGGCCACCAGCGCCAGGCGCTGGAAGTTCTCGAAGGCGCCGCGGGCGTAGAGCACGTAGCCGACAAAGGCGACGGCAACCATGACGCTGACGGCGATCAGGATGCCGACCTTGACGCCAAGATTGCGCGGCGCGAGGCTGCGCGCAGGTTCGTTTGGCGCGGGTTCGTTCCCGGGATTCGGCTGCTCGTCCATGCTCAGACGTATTTCACCACCAATATCGCCACTTCGATGACCGAGATCGCGAGCGCCAGCTTCATCAGGCCCGCCAGCACCACGGCGGGCACCGATTTCATGCGGCCACGCTCGGCCTCCAGGCCGGCGGCGATCGGGATCAGCGCCACCGCGGCGCCGAACAGGACGAACTTCAGGGCCAGGCCCGCCAGCACCAGGTCGTCGAACACGGTACCCACCACGCGGGTGAAGACGAAGAAGCCGGCGCGCGAAGTGTGAAAGAAGGAAGCGTAGGAGATCGCGAGCGCCAGCGCGCCGCCGAGCGTCGTCAGCGCGAACACCGACAGCGCGGTGGCGGCGACGCGCGGCACGAGTTCCCCGCGCAATTCGTCGGAGCCCGCTTCCGCGCTGTCGTCCAGTTCCCCGGTGACCCGCATCACCGCCACCTCGGCGGCGACCGCCGCGCCGGAGCGGAAGGCGACGAAGAACACCGTGAGCAACGGCACCAGTTCCAGCACCAGCACGCGCAGCACCAGCTCGAGGGAGAACTGGGCAAGGCCGTAGGCGCGCAGCGCGCCGTCGGCGATCTGGATCAGCACCACGCTCAGCAGCGCGGTGAACAAGAGGTATCCGGGGAGCACCTTCCAGGCCGTGAGGTAGACCTGGCGCACCGCCAGCTCGCGCGCCGCCGGGCCGTAGCTGGAGGGGGCCAGCGCGGCCACGGTCGCGTAGCCGGCGACGCGGGCGAGCCGCTGCCAGCTGCGCGGGCGCAGGAGAAACTCGGCGGCAGAGGCCATGGGGCGAGTTTACAATCTTCGCTTCCCCTGAGGAGACGCCGTGACGAAAAAGAAACCCGAGGAACTGCGCAGCCACCGCTGGTTCGGCGTCAAGGACCTGCGCTCCTTCGGCCACCGCTCGCGCACCGCGCAGATGGGCTACGACCGGACCGACTACGCGGGCAAGCCGGTCATCGCCATCATCAATACCTGGTCGGACATCAACCACTGCCACACCCACTTCCGGCAGCGCGCCGAGGAGGTCAAGCGCGGCATCTGGCAGGCGGGCGGCTTCCCGCTGGAGATGCCGGCGATGGCGCTGGCCGAGACCATGCAGAAGCCCACCACCATGATGTTCCGCAACTTCCTCGCCATGGAGACCGAGGAGCTGCTGCGCTCCTACCCGGTGGACGGCTGCGTGCTCATGGGCGGCTGCGACAAGACCACGCCCGCGCTCGTCATGGGCGCGACCAGCATGAACCTGCCGGCGATCTACCTGCCCGCCGGGCCGATGCTGAACAGCCACTGGCGCGATCAGACCCTCGGTTCCGGCTCCGACACCTGGAAGTACTGGGACCAGCTGCGCGCCGGGCAGATCACCGAGCGCGACTGGCAGGACATAGAGGACACCATCGCCCGCTCCCCCGGCACCTGCATGACCATGGGCACCGCGGCCACCATGATGTCGCTGGCCGAAGCACTGGGCCTCACCCTGCCGGGCTACTCCTCCATCCCGGCGCCCGATTCCAACCACGCGCGCCTGGCCACCCTCACCGGCAAGCGCATCGTCGAGATGGTGTGGCAGGACCTGAAGCCCAAGGACATCCTGTCGCGCGGCTCCTTCGACAACGCCATCACCACCCTGATGGCGATGGGCGGCTCGACCAACGCCATCGTGCACCTGGTGGCCATGGCCGGGCGCGCAGGCCTCGCCTTCCCCCTCGAGCGCTACAACGAAATCGCGGCCAAAGTGCCCGTCATCGCCAACGTGCGGCCCTCCGGCGACAAATACCTGATGGAGGATTTCTTCTACGCCGGCGGCCTGCGCGCCCTGCTCTGGCAATTGAAGGACCTGCTCGACCTGGAGGCGAAGACCGTCAACGGCAGGACGCTCGGGGAGAACATCAAGGACGCCAGGGTCTGGAACGCCGACGTCATCCTGCCCCGCGACAAGCCACTCAAGAAATCCGGCGCCATCGTCATGCTGCGCGGCTCCCTGGCGCCGGACGGCGCCGTCCTCAAGGTGAGCGCCGCGGACCCGAAGCTGCTGCAGCACACCGGCCGCGCGGTGGTGTTCGAGGACTACAACGACATGGCGGCGAGGATCGACCGGGACGATCTGGACGTGGACGCGAACTCGGTGCTGGTGCTGAAAATGTCCGGCCCGCTGGGCGGCCCGGGTTTTCCCGAGTGGGGCATGCTACCGATGCCGAAGAAGCTCATCAAGCAGGGCATCAAGGACATGGTGCGGATCTCGGATGGCCGCATGAGCGGCACCAGCTACGGCACCTGCATCCTGCACGTCGCGCCCGAGGCCTACGTCGGCGGCCCGCTGGCTTTCGTGCAGACCGGCGACCTGATCGAACTGGATGTCGAGAGGAAGGCGATCAACCTGAAAATCCCGGATGCGGAAATGGTCAGGCGCAGGGCCGCCTGGAAGCGCCCGCCGATGAAGTACGAGCGCTCGTACGGAGCGATCTTCTCAAGGCATGTGAAGCAGGCCAACGAGGGCTGCGACTTCGACTTCCTCGAGGGAACGGCGCCCACGGCGGAGCCGGAGATCCACTGAAAGCGCTCGGCCTTGCGGCGCTAGGGGACTTCGGCTCCGGCTTGCACCGGCCGGAATGCGTGCACTGCACCGCGCAGGACGAGGTGTTCGTGTCCGACTGGCGGGGCGGCGTGCTGCGCATCCGCGCCGACGGGTCGCAGCAGCTGTATCAGGGCCTGATCGACGGCAAGCGCCCGGTGAAGACCAACGGCTTCGCCATCCTGCCCGACCGGTCCTTTCTCCTGGCGCACCTGGGCGAGAGTGACGGCGGCGTCTGGCGGCTGACGACCGGGGGCGAGCTCACGCCCTTCCTTCTCGAAGTGAATGGGCGGGCGCTGGAACCGACGAACTTCGTGCATGCGGAGAACGGCCGCACCTGGATCACGGTCAGCACGCGGCAGGTGCCGCGTGCCGCGGCGCGCAGCCCGAAGCTCGCCGACGGCTACGTCGTGCTGGTGGATCGCCGGGGAGCGCGGGTGGTGGCCGACGGGCTCGCGTTCACGAACGAGTGCAAGGTGGATCCCTCGGGGCGCTGGCTCTACGTCAATGAAACCTACGGCCATTGCACGAGCCGCTTCGCGGTGACGAAAGACGGGCTCGGCCCCCGGGAGGTGTACGCCGAGTATCCGCCCGGGGTCTTTCCGGACGGGCTCGACTTCGACGACGAGGGTGGCCTTTGGATCACCAGCATCGTCTCCAACCGCCTGCTCCGGGTGCGTCCCGATCGACGCCAGGAAGTGGTGCTGGAGGACAATGACCCGGCGTTCGTCGATCGCGTCGAGCAGCTCTTCGCCCGCGACGAGTTGAAGGGCGAGACGCTGCCGCCAGTGCCCGCGGCGCGCATCCGCAACCTTTCGTCCAGCGCCTTCGGCGGCGCGGACCGGCGCACGCTGTACCTCGGCTGCCTGCAGGACAACCGGATCTACCGCATGCCGGCCCCGGTGGCGGGGGCGAAGCCTGCCCATTGGGACGTGCGTTTCCCATGACCGGGAAGGAGGGTGTCCATGGGACACTCGTGGCGCGCCTGCTGATCGGCTGCATCGCGGACGACTTCACCGGCGCCACGGATCTCGCCAACAACCTGGCGCGCTCGGGCATGAGCACGGTGCAAACGATCGGCGTGCCGGAACCGGCCGCGTCGTTCGATGCCGACGCGGTGGTGGTGGCGCTGAAATCGCGCACCGCGCCACCCGGCGAGGCGGTCGAGGCTTCGCTCGCCGCGGCGCGCTGGCTGCGCGCGCGCGGCGCGCGGCAGCTCTACTTCAAGGTCTGCTCCACCTTCGATTCGACGCCGCGCGGCAACATCGGGCCGGTGGCCGAGGCGTTGCTGGCCGAAACCGGCGCGCGGCAGGCGCTGGTCACGCCGGCGTTCCCCGAAACCGGCCGCACCGTCTACAAGGGGCACCTCTTCGTGGGCGACACGCTCCTCTCCGAGAGCCCGATGCGCCACCACCCGCTCACGCCCATGACCGACTCGAACCTGGTACGCGTGATGCAGGCACAGCTCGCGCGCACGCGCGCGGGGCTGGTCGAGCATTGCATCGTCGCGCAGGGCGCCGCGGCGGTGCGCCGGCGCATGGCCGAACTCGAACGCGAGGGCGTGGCGTTCGCCCTTGCCGATGTCCTCGAGGACGAGGACTTGCGCGTGCTGGCCGCTGCGGCGCGCGACTTCGCGCTCGTCGTCGCCGGCTCGGGCCTCGCGATCGGCATCCCGGCACTGCATGGGCTTTCGCCAGCGCCGGCTGCGGCGCGGCTGCCGCCCGCCTCGGGCGCTGCGGCCGTGGTGTCCGGGAGTTGCTCGCAGGCCACCAACGCCCAGGTTGCGGCATTCCTCGCCTCCGGCGGCGCCGGCTTCCCAATAGACCCGCTGCGCGCCGCCGCCGGACACGACCTAGCCGCGGAGGCATTGGCCTGGGCCCGCCCGCGGCTCGGCGACCAGCCGGTGCTCGTCTACGCCACCGCCGAGCCTGCAACCGTGCGCGCCGTACAGGAGCGCCTCGGCGCCGGGTACGCGGGCGAAGTGGTCGAGCGCACGCTCTCGAGGGTTGCCGCGGGACTCGTGGAGGCCGGCGTGGGCCGGCTTGTGGTGGCCGGCGGCGAGACCGCGGGCGCATGCGTCGGCGCGCTCGACGTCAAGGCGCTCCGGATCGGGCCGCAGATCGATCCGGGCGTCCCCTGGTGCCATGCGAATCCCCCGGGCTTGCACCTGGCGCTCAAGTCGGGAAATTTCGGCGGCAGCGATTTCTTCAACCGTGCATTCGAGGTGCTGGCATGAC
The DNA here is from genome assembly GCA_052386675.1 of Betaproteobacteria bacterium. GTDB lineage: Bacteria > Pseudomonadota > Gammaproteobacteria > Burkholderiales > SG8-39 > RBG-16-66-20. The sequence continues at coordinate 97,882 of JBQTJX010000029.1, read as the reverse complement.
GGAAAACGAAGCGCGCGAGTCGCTCGTCCTGTTCGGCGAGTCGCTCTACGCCCGCGGCTACGCGCATGGCAGTTCCGGGAACCTCTCGGTGCGCGTGCCCGACGGGATGCTCGTCACGCCCACCAATTCCTGTCTCGGCCGGCTCGATCCAGCGCGCATCTCCAAGCTCGACCCGGCGGGCAGGCACGTATCGGGAGACGCCCCTTCCAAGGAAGGCTTCCTTCACCTTGCGATGTACGAGGAGCGGCCGTCGGCGCACGCCATCGTGCACCTGCACTGCACGCATTGCGTGGCGGTCTCGTGCATGCAGCATGCGGATCCGTCCGATGTCCTTCCGTCCATTACCGCCTACTACGTCATGCGAATCAGGCGCCTGCCGCTGGTCCCGTACTTCCGACCGGGCGACCGCGCCCTGGCCGAGGCGGTCCGGGAGAAGGCGAAGAAGCACCATGCCGTGCTCCTCGCCAACCATGGCCCGGTCGTTGCCGGCAAGTCCCTCGAGGACGCCGTGTACAACGCCGAGGAAATGGAGGAGACGGCAAAACTCTTCCTGCTGCTCTCCGGGCGCGAGACGCGCTTCCTCGACGCCGCGCAGATCCAGGACCTCGAGAGCCACTTCCCGAGCTGACCCGGGCGCGGCGCGCAGGCGCTAGCGCCTGCGCGCGGGCTGCGGGTGGCTCCCGATGTAACCGATCGGTTACATTTCAGACCCGGGACGACCCGAGAAACGCCGCGATCGCCGCGTTCACCGTCTCCGGATGGGTCACTGGCCCCATGTGGCCGAGATCCTCGAATTTCACCACTTCCACGCGCGGCAGGGCCTTCGTCAGCAGCCGCGCCACGCCGTGCGCCGAGGCAGTCGAGCGCTTGCCGACCATGTACAGCGTCGGGATGTCCAGCGAACGGAATGCCGCCAGCAGCGCGGGCTCGGTGGTCAGCGCATGCGCCCAGCGCCGCACGTTCACGACCGAGGCGGCGATGGCGGGCTTGCGCGGCTCTGGCGTGCGCTGCCAGGCGCCCTCGCCCATCCAGTAGTCGATGAAATGCCGCGCGGCGGCATCCCGGTCACCCGCATCCAGGGCCGCGCCCGCCCGCGTCACCGCACCAAGGATGCCCTCGCCGTCGTTCGACGGGGGCTGCTCCGCGGCCAGCAGCGAGAACAGCGTCGGTTCGTAGAGCGCCAGCGCCCGCACGCGCCCGGGATTGGCCAGCGCCGCGACCAGCGCGATCGCCGCGCCGTAGGAATGCCCCACCAGCGCGAACGGCGCGCCTGCCTTCTCGAGCACCGGCTCGATGAGCGCGGCTTCGTCCCGCAGCGTGATGACACGGTCGGAAGGCCACTCCGGGCTCCTGCCCGACCCCCAGGAATCGGGCGCCAGCACGTGCCATGCCGGCGCCAGCGAATCCATCAGGCCACGCCACTGGCTCGAGCTGCCCGCATTGGCATGCAGGCAGACGACGCCGGGCCCGGCGCCCGCTTCCCGGAAGTAGGGCTCAGGCATGCGCGCTCAGCTTCGCACCACGACCACTTCGACGTACTCGCTGGGCAGCACCAGCGTGGCGTCGCCCGAGCGGTTGCGGCTGTCGATGAGCGCCATCACGTCGCGGGCGAAGGCAGCCTGCGCGTGCTCGTCCATCGCGCCGAAGGCCTTGTTCACCGGGCCGTAGAAGGTGCGGAACACTTCCAGCCAGTGCGCCGCCGAGCGGTAGCGGAAATTGAACTGGCGGCTGACGAGGCGGATCTCCCTGGCGGTATCGCCGAACAAGGTCTCCAGCCTCGCCTGCGTGCCCCATAACGCGGGCGATTGGACGCCCGGCGCCGGCGGCAGGTACCGGCCGATGGTCTTGAAGAGTTGCCCGATGAAGCTCTCCGGGGTCCAGTTGGCGAGTCCGATTTTCCCGCCCGGCTTGCAAACACGCGCCAGTTCCGCGGCGGCCTTGTCCTGGTCCGGCGTAAACATCACGCCGAAGGTGGACAGCACCGCGTCGAAGGACGCGTCGGCGAAGGGCAGGTTCTCGGCGTCGGCCTCCTGGAACCGGACGGCCAGGCCCTCGGCCTTCGCCCGCGCCTTGCCGGCCTCGAGCAGCGAACCGACGTAATCGGTGGAAGTGACGTCGCACCAGCGGCGCGCCGCGGCCAGCGTGGCGTTGCCATTGCCGGCGGCGACATCGAGCACCTTGCTGCCCGAGCGCAGGTCGAGCGCTTCGCACAGGTCTTCGCCGACGATCTGCAGCGTGGTGCCGACGACGGCGTAGTCGCCGGTGGACCAGGCGGCCTGCTGCTTGGTCTTGACGGCGGCGAAATCGGGGGTGGCGGCTTGATTGGCGGGCGAAACTGCGGACAGGACTGCGGACATGGCAAACCTCCTCGTTGAATGGAGGTGCCACTATGGGGGGCCGGAGTTGCCGGCGGATGTCGCGCGCGTTTCCGGAATGTTTCCGTAAGCATTTAGACTGGCATCATGGAGAGGTCGATACCCATCGAACATCGTCGCGCCGGCGACCACGGCGCCTTCGTCATCGAGCGCGACGGCCGCCGCGTCGGCGAGCTGCTCTACACCTCGCGCGGCCCCGGCGTGGTCGCGGTGAACCACACCGAGGTGGACGATTCGCTGCGCGGTTCGGGCGCCGCGAAGCAGCTGGTGGAAGCCGTCGTCCTCTGGGCGCGCGCCGAGAATGTGAAGCTGGTGCCGCGCTGCAGCTACGTGCGCGCGGTCCTGGCGCGCACACCGGCCTGGCAGGATGTCCTCGCCTCCTGAACCCGCGCAGGGCTTTGCCCTGCGCGACGCGCGCTTCCTGCTCGCGCTCACCGTCGCAGGCGCGCCGGTCATCGGGCACGCCATCGGCCAGTACTGGTATGCGTTCGCGGTGTTCTTCATCCTGGTGCCGCTGCTGGACATGGCGTTCGGGCGCGACGCGGCGCCCGCCACGCCGGCGGAACTAGAACGCCTGAAGCACGGCCCCTTCTTCCGCTTCGTGCTGCACGCCTGGGTGCCGCTGCAGCTGGGACTGATCGCCTGGGGCGCATGGCTGGTCGGCTCCGGCGCGCTCGGCACGGGTGACGCAATCCTCTTCTCCGCCTCGGTGGGCCTCGCCTCCGGCGGCGCCGGCATCACCATTGCGCACGAGCTCGGGCACAAGCTGCCGAAGCTGGACCGCTTCCTGTCGCGCCTGCTGCTGGTCAGCGTCAGCTACGGCCACTTCACCGTGGAGCACAACCGCGGCCACCACGCGCGCGTCGCGACGCCAGAGGATCCGGCGAGCGCGCGCTTTGGCGAGGGCTTCTGGCGCTTCCTGCCGCGCACCCTCTTCGGCTCGCTCGCGCACGCCTGGCAACTGGAGCGCGCGGAGGTGCTGCGACCCTGGGCGGCCACGCTCGCCATCGCGGTGACGCTGGGCCTCGCGTTCGGGCCCTGGGCGGTGGCGTTCTTCTTCGGCCAGAGCGCGGTCGCGGTCCTGCAGCTGGAAGCGGTGAACTACATCGAGCACTATGGCCTGCAGAGGAAAAAACTGCCCGACGGCCGCTACGAGCGCCCGACCGCGGCGCACGCCTGGGACGCCTACGAGCGGCTCAGCAACTGTTTCCTCGTTCACCTGCAACGCCATGCCGACCACCACCTGAATCCCGGGAGGTCCTATGCCGCGCTGCAGCCGCAGGCCGAGAGCCCGAAGCTGCCTGCCGGCTATCCGGCGATGGTACCGCTCGCGCTGGTGCCGCCGCTGTGGTTCGCGGTGATGAATCCGCGCGTGCCCGGGGTCAACGCAGGTCGAGCGTGAAGCGCTTCTCCAGCAGGTCGGCGTCGTCGAAGTGACGGCGGCCGGCGAATGCAGTGGCGTGCCGGCCCCACTGGCGCATCGCACCCGCCGAGGGAATTCCCATGGGCCAGAACAGCAACCGCTCCGCGCGCTCGGTTCCTGCGATCAGGCCGTCGGGCCCGAATACGCTTGCACTGCCGCCTTCGGGCCGCGGCAGCGAGCGCAACTCATCGTAGTCCCGGAAAGCGTAGCGGCGCGCGCCGGGCAGCGCCCGCGCCGGCGTCACCCGCTCCAGGTAGTGCGTGCGCGCGGCGACGCGCAGCACAATGCGCTCGTCCCAGGCAACCGGCGGCAGCGCCTGCGGCGAGAACATCCATTCCAGCGCCTCGGGCGTCCCGTCCTCGGCCGGCGGCACCGGCTTCGCTCGCGGCGTCGGGAAGAACATGTGATAGCAACCGCAGGGATGCATGGTGTCGTAGAGCACCGGCTCGCCGTCCGGGGCAAGCGTGACGCGCCAGGTCAGGCCGTCGAGCTTGCCGGCGAGGAGGTCCGAGGGCGAGTCCGCCGGCCGCTCCGGGAACCAGACGGTGTACACCAGCTGCAGCAGCGCACGCCCGCGATAGCGGGTCCAGGCGGCCTGACGGTAGACGACGGGCTCGGCGGAGGCAACCGACGGGACGCCTGCCCCGGCCTCCCATCGCAGGGCGCCGAAGCGGTCGGCAGCGCCGGAAACCTCCACTTCGTACGCCGGCGCATGCGCCGCGAACAAGGCCTCCAGATCATCGGCGCGCAGTTCCGGGAGCCGCAGCGGATTCTCCGCGGCGCGGGCGAGGATCGACGCCGCGGCAGCCCGCGGCAATGCCACTGCCGGCGGCGCATGGCGTTCCAGGACGATTCCGGGAGGAACCGGCAGGTCCCTCGCATAGGCGGCGCGCACTTCGTCCAGGTGCCGGCGCACGCCGGCGCCGAATGGATACCGGGTGAGCAGGTACAGGCCGAGCACGCGGCTCGCGGAGGAATAGTCGTCCGGCACCACCGCGCTCGCCTGTATTGAAGCCGCGGCGCGCGCATCTGCGAGGTCAGCGGCGCGCAGCGTCGCCCCGCATGCCACGGCGCGCTCCAGCGCGCCGGCCGGCCCGCCCCCAGGAAGGTTCGCGAGTTCGCGCCGGCGTGCGGCGAGGTCCAGGGCTGCCATGCGTGCGACAAGCGCGCGCAGAACGCCGGCATCCTGCGCAGCTTCATCGCGATAGGAGGACAGCAGCCTGCTCGCGCGGAGGTAGGGGAAGCCCGGCAGGCGCGCGTCCTGGGCATCGCGCACCCCGGCAGCGTCGATGCGCTCGTCGAGGTCACGGTAGAACGCGGCGCAATCCCGCAGGGCCTGCTCGCCCGAGCCGAGATGCCCGCTTGGCGAGTGCTCCACTGTCGCGCAGCCCGCCGCCAGCAGCGCACCGACCGCGAGGGCCAGTCGCCTCAACGCGAGACCTCGAGCAACTGGTAAAGCCCTCCGTAATAGAGGCGCTTTCGGATCCGCAGGGCAGCAGGCTCGGGCATCCAGGATTCCAGCCCGTTGCGCCACAGGTCCAGCGCAAAGGGCTCCAGGCGCGCGAGCAGCAGGCGCATGAAGTGGCGCAGCGGATGGATCCGGTGCGGGCGGTGGTAATCCACCACCACCAGGCGACCATCGGGCTTGAGCACTCGTAGCGCTTCGGCCAGCGTCTCCCTGCGCACCTCTTCGGGCTGCTCGTGCAGCAGGAAGAACACCAGCACCCTGTCGTAGCTCGCGTCCGCAGCCGGCAGCCGCGTCGAGTCGCCATGGACCAGGCTGACCGGCGCGCCTTGCGGCAGCTTGCGCGCCAGGTTCGACAGCTGGATCGGCAGCACGTCAACGACATCCAGCGTGGCGCCGGGCGCCAGGCGCGCCGCGAGGCGCTGCGTCAGGTCGCCGTACACGCAGGCCACCTGCAGCGTGCGCCCATCCAGCACCGGCCCCATCCGCTGCAGCGCGGCGTCCCGCAAGCGGCTGAAGTTACCCCACAGGATGAGGTTCACCAGCCACTGCCGCTCGAACAGCCGGACCGCCGCCGGATGCACATAGGCCCACCAGTAGGTCTTGGCAAGGTAGGCCGGCACCACGACCGATTCACTGACGAGCACTTCAAACTCCGGGGTCAATTTGCCGTTTCCTTTTTCAGTTCCCGCCGCAGCGCTTCGCGGCGCTCGATTTCGCGCACCATGCCGAGAAACTGGTCCTCGATGTTCGCGCGCAGTACCACTTCGCCGAGCAGCGGCGGCAGCGGGAAATCCGGCTCGATCAATCCCACCCAGCCGAGCGCGATCTTTCCGCCGCCTGCCTGCCGGAGGCGATACCCGCCGTCGAGACGCCGGAAACTGCCCTTCAGGACACGAATGTCGATCGTGTCCGGCGGCCGGGCCGTGGACACCACCGTAACCTCGATCGGAAAGCTGAAGAACAGGAACCGCGCCTCGCCCACCTGCTCCACCGTCGCCGCATTGCCGCGCTGCTCGATCACGCGGCTGCTGCGCATCCCGGGAATGAAGCTGGCAAGGCGATTGTAGTCCGTAAGCGTTCCCCAGACTGTATCCCATGAGGCCTCGACCAGCGCGTGCGCGCGGACCTCGACGGCATCGTCACGGCGGGTCGCCTCCACGGCCAGATCCTCGGCCGCACCCGCGGCCGAAGCGAACAACAGCAGCAGAAGCGGTCGCAGCACCATGCAGCACGCAGCATAGCCCGCATTCCTTGCGGCAAGCGGAATGCGTGGATGGCGCGGGCTCAAGCGCTAGACGGCAACCGGCGCGTCGGGGAGTTCGTTTGGATTCTCGCCCGCACCGGCGGGAAAATGCCGCGCCAGAAGGTCGCTGATGGACGACAGGCCGCTGCGCATGCCCTCCTCGTAGCGCCCGGCGGCGAACTCGCGCTGCATGGCGCCGCAGATGGTCTCCCAGGCGGCCGCGCCGACGCGGGCGTGGATGCCGCGGTCGGCCACGATTTCCACCCGGTGGTCTGCGAGCAGCAGGTAGACCAGCACGCCGGCGTTGTCTTCGGTGTCCCAGACGCGCAGGCGCGCGAACTGCTCAAGCGCACGCTCGTGCGCCGTCCGCCCGAGGGCGAGCGCCAGGATGGGAAGGCCGCCTTCGATCACGACGCGCAGTTCCCCGCGATGGCGCTTCTCCTGCCCGGCGACCGCGCTCGCGATCGCCCCCAGCACCGGGGCGGGGAATGCCCGCCGGAGCGCGAGTTCGTCCAGGAACAGGTGGCGGATCCAGCGCATCCCGCTACCAGCGCCCCGAAGCGCCGCCGCCCCCGAAACTGCCGCCTCCCCCGCCGAAACTGCCGGAGGAGGACGAACCGCCGCTGCTCGACCAGCCGCCGCCGCGCCCGGCGCCGGTGTTGGCGAAGGTGAACAGGAACCCCATCACCGCGGCGACGGCGGCGGCGATCATGTTGAACAACAGGAAAGCGGCCAGGCCCAGCAGCGCCCCGGTGGCGACCGAGCCCAGGAACCGGCCCAGCACCAGCTTGAGCACGCCGCCCGCGATGACGATGAAGAAGAGCGCCGGGACGGCATAGTCGAACAGGCTGGCGACGGGATCGGATTCGCGAGGCGACGCACGCGCGGCGGGCGCCGGCAGCTTCTCGCCCTCGGCCAGCCGCACCAGCTGGTCCACGCCGTCCCGGATACCGCCGAAGTAATCGCCTTCCCGGAAGCGCGGCGTGATGCGCTCCTCGATGACGCGCTTTGCCACCGCGTCCGGGATCACGCCTTCCAGGCCGTAGCCCACCTCGATGCGCACGCGCCGGTCGTCCTTGGCAACCACCACGACGACACCGTCGTCCACGCCCTTCCTGCCCACCTTCCAGGCTTCCGCGAGGCGAATGGAAAACTGCTCGATCTCCTCGGGCTTCGTGGTGGGGAGCAACAGCACCGCGATCTGGCTGCCGCGCTTGGCCTCGAACGCGGCGAGGCGCGATTCCAGCTCGCTCTTTTGCTGCGCGCTCAGCGTGCCGGTGAGGTCGGTGACGCGCGCCGCGAGCGGCGGGATCGCCACATCGGCACGCGCCGCGCCGAGGAGGCCCGCCAGCGCGAGGCACGCCGCGAGCAGGAAACGCATGGGCCTTGTTCTACTTCGCCGCAGGCTTGGAGAAATCCACCTTCGGCGGCGCCGCGATGGCCTTCTCGTTCTCGACCGTGAAGTTGGCCTTGGCCTGGTAGCCGAACACCATCGCCGTCAGGTTGCTCGGGAACTGGCGCGCAAGCACGTTGTAGGCCTCCACCGCCTTGATGTAGCGGCCGCGCGCCACGGTGATGCGGTTCTCGGCGCCGGCCAGTTCCGCGCGCAACTCGCCGAATTCCCTGGTCGCCGTGAGCGTCGGATAATTCTCCGCCACCGCCAGCAGGCGCGACAGCGCGCTGGTCATCTGCGACTGCGCAGCCTGGAATTTCGCGAAGGCGTCCGGATCATTGACCAGTTCGGGGGTCGCCTTGATGGAACTGACCGAGGCGCGCGCGTTGGTGAGTTCCACCAGCGTGCTCTTCTCGAAATCGGCCGCGCCCTGCACCGTGGCCACCAGGTTCGGGATCAGGTCGGCGCGGCGCTGGTAGTTGTTGATCACCTCGGACCATGCGGCCTTGACGCCTTCGTCGAGCCGCTGGAAGTCGTTGTAGCCGCAGCTGGAGAGCGTGAGGACGGCAACGACGGCGAGGAACAGTCTGCGCATGGCGTGGTCTCCCGGACACCGGTCCGATGCAGCCAATATGGGGCCGCCCGGACACCGTTGCAAGGGTCAACCCCGGACCAGTTTCTCCAGCGTCTCGCGCGCCACCTTCAGCTTCGCCCCCGCCGCCACGATTTCCTCCCAGGTGTTCGCATCCACCGCGATGCCGTCCTTCTCGCGCTTCGCGCGCGTCTCGCGCTCGGGCTCGCCGGCGATCCGCACCTTGTCGAATCCGGGCGCCGGCGGCGACTTGCGCAACGATTCCAGGAACGCGGTCGTCTCCTGCGCGAACACGTCCCCGGTACCCAGCCGCCGCGGGTCGATGAGGATGGTGAGCATGCCGTTCCACACGCGCTTCTTCGAGCGGTCCTCCGAATGCCAGGTGCCGCCGCCGGTGAGCGCGCCGCCCAGCAGCTCGCACACCACCGCCAGGCCGTAGCCCTTGTGCAGGCCGAAGGTGCGCAACGCGCCAAACGGCTCGATGACGCCGAACTTCGGATCCGGCGTCGGATTGCCCTGGTTGTCGATGAGCCAGTCGGCCGAAACCTTCTCGCGCTTGTTGTGCGCGACGCGGATCTTGCCCTGCGCCACCGCGCTGGTGGCCATGTCGAGGATGAACGGCGGCTCGTTCGGGATCGGGATGCCGATGGTGACGGGGTTGGTGCCGAAGCGCGCGTCCGCGCCGCCGTAGGGCGCGACAATCGACCGGGATATCACGTTGGTGAAGTGCAGCGACACCAGGCCCGCCGCCACCGCCTGCTCGGCCCACTGCCCGATGCGGCAAAGGTGGTGTGCGCGCCCCAGCCCCATCACGCACAGGCCATGCTGCTTTGCACGCGAGATGCCGATGTCCATCGCCTCCAGCCCGATCACCTGCCCGTAGCCCGCCTGCCCGTCCAGCGACACCATGGCGCCGCCATCGAACTGGATCTTCGGATGCTGGTTGACCCTCAGCCCCCCCTCCAGCAGCGAGTCGACGTAGCGCGGGATCATGCCCACGCCGTGGGAATCGTGCCCGGTGAGGTTGGCGGTGACCAGGTTTGCGGCGACGATTTTCGCCTCGCGCGCGTCGCTGCCGCCGGCGGCGACCACCGCCTCGATGGCGTGCGCAAGCGGCTCCGCCTTGATGTTCCTGTTAACCGCCTGGTTCATTTATTTTTCCTTCCGGGGTATCTCGTTGGCAGGGGCAAGTTTACAATGCCCTGCTCGGCGACTTGCCGACCCAAGGGAGACAAAAAAATGAAACGCTTCTCAGCCGCCGCCGTCGTGCTGGCGGCCAGCCTCGCCGCCGCATCCGTCGCACCCTCCGTCCATGCCCAGCAGTACCCGACCAAGCCGATCCGCATCACGGTGCCCTACGCCGCGGGCGGCACCTCCGACATCCTCGCGCGTCAGATCGGCCCGAAACTCACCGAGGCTTGGGGCCAGCCGGTGGTGGTCGAGAACCGCCCGGGCGCCAACGGGAATGTCGGCGCCGACTACGTCGCCAAGTCCGCGCCCGACGGCTACACCCTGCTGCTGACGGATCTGGGCGGCCTGGTCATCAGCGCGAGCGTCTATCCGAAACTGCCGTTCAATCCGTCCAAGGACTTCTCGCCGGTGGTGATGGTGTCCTACTCGCCCCACGTGCTCGCGGTGCATCCGGACGTGCAGGTGAAGAACGTCGCCGAACTGGTGGCGATGGCCAAGGCCCACCCGGGCAAGCTGAACTTCGCGGTCTCCGGCATCGGCGGCGCGCCGCAACTGGCGGGCATCGAGTTCGCCCAGCGCATGGGCGTGAACTGGACCTACATTCCATACAAGGGCGGCGCCGACGCGGTGACCGCCGTCGCGGGCGGCCAGGCGCACGTGCTGTTCAACGGCATGCTCGCCACCTGGCCCTCGGTCACCGGTGGCCGGATGCGCGCCCTGGGCATCTCCAGCGCGCAACGCGTGCCATCGGCACCGGGAACGCCAACCATCGCCGAGCAGGGGTTGCCCGGCTTCGAGACCGGTTCCTTCCAGGGCATCGTCGGCGCCGCCGGCACGCCGCCCGCGGTGGTAGCCAGGCTCAACGCCGAATTGATCAAGGTGCTCAACGCGCCGGACATGAAGGCGCGCTTCGCCAAGCTGGGCACCGACGTGCGCACCGGCACGCCGGCGGCCCTCGGCAGCTGGATGCAGTCCGAGCAGGCCAAGTGGGCCAAGCTGGTGAAGGAATCCGGCGCCAAGTTCGACTGATGACGCCGATGGAGCTGCCAAAGAACGCATTCAAGCGCGCGCTGAAGGAAGGGCGCTCGCAGATCGGGCTGTGGTCCAGCCTGTCGTCCAACTACTCGGTGGAGGTCATCGCCGGGGCGGGCTACGACTGGATCCTGCTCGACCAGGAGCATTCACCCAACGACCTGGAGAGCCTGCTCACCCAGCTCCAGGCGGCGGCGCCCTATCCGACCTCGGCGGTGGTGCGGGTGCCGTGGAACGACACGGTGCACATCAAGCGCGTGCTGGACGCTGGCGCGCAGTCGCTGCTCATTCCCTATGTGTGCACCGTGGAGGAGGCGAAAGCCGCGGTCGCGGCCACGCGCTATCCGCCCGCGGGCGTGCGCGGCGTGGCCGGCACCACGCGCGCCTCGCGCTTCGGTCGCGTCAAGGACTATGCGAAGCGCGCGCACGAGGAACTGTGCGTGCTGGTGCAGGTGGAGACCAAGCCGGCGCTCGACCAGCTCGAGGCCATCTGCGCGGTGGACGGCGTGGACGGCGTGTTCATCGGGCCAGCCGACCTGCACGCGTCGATGGGCCATACCGGAGAGACGTCCAATCCGGCGGTGCTGCCGCTGATCGAGGAGGCGATGCGCCGGATCCGCAAGTCAGGCAAGGCGGCGGGCTACCTGTCGCCGGTAGAGGCCGATGCCCGGCGCATGATCGCCGCGGGCTGCAATTTCTGCGCGGTGGGCGCGGACGTGGGCCTGCTCGCGCGCGGTGCCGAAGCTTTGCGCGCGAAGTTCAACACCTGAGAAAGGTATCCATGAAACCGGAGATCATCGTCACCGGGAAGATCTTCCAGCGCACGCAGGACGCGCTGGACCAGTCCTTCACCTGCCACAAGCTCTACGAGTCCGCCGACCGCGCGGCATTCCTGCGCCGGCACGCGGGCGCGGTGCGGGCGCTGGCCACGTTCGGCCCGGCTGGCGCCGACGCCGCGCTGATGGACCAGCTGCCCAAGCTGGAGCTCATCTCAAACTTCGGCGTCGGCGTGGACGCCATCGACCTCGCCGCGGCCAGGAAGCGCAGGATCCTCGTCACCAACACGCCCGACGTGCTGAACGACTGCGTCGCGGACACCGCGATGGCGCTGGTGCTGAACACGCTGCGGCGCTTCCCGCAATCCGAGAACTACCTGCGCGCCGGGCAGTGGGCGACACGCGGCGCCTACCCGCTCACCACTTCACTGGGCGGCAAGACGCTCGGCGTGCTGGGCCTGGGGCGCATCGGCGAGGCGATCGCGAAGCGCGCCGAGGCCTTCGGCATGAAGATCCGCTACCACAACCGCAGCCGCAAGAAGGTCGCCTGGCCCTACGAGCCCGACGTGGTGTCGCTGGCGAAGCATTCCGATGTGCTGCTGATCGCCGCTCCCGGCGGCGCGGAGACGATGCGCATCGTCAACACCCAGGTGCTCGATGCGCTCGGGCCCAGGGGCTATGTGGTCAACATCGCGCGCGGCTCGCTCATCGACGAAGCGGTGCTGCTGCGCTACCTGCGCGAGGGCAAAATCGCGGGCGCGGGCCTGGACGTGTTCGACGGCGAGCCGAAAATCGACCCGGCGTGGTTCTCGGTGGAGAACGCGGTGCTGGTGCCGCACGTGGGCAGCGCCACCGACGAGACGCGCACCGCGATGGGCGCGCTCCAGGTCGAGAACCTGCGGCTGCATTTCGCCGGCAAGCCGGTCAAGACGCCGGTGACGTGAGCCGCATGAGGCGGGCGCTTGCCGCCCTCGCGGCCGGCGCGCTGCTTCTCGCCGGCTGCGCCACCAACCCGCCCGCGGCGCTGGAAGGGCGTATCTGGGATGCGCGCGGCGGGCACTACATCGACGAAGACACCCTCCTCGCGCGGCTGCGCGCCGCGCGCTACCGGCTGCTGGGGGAAGTACACGACCACCCGGAGCACCACGCCATCCGCGCGCGCTTGCTGGAGCAGTTGGCGCCCACGGAAGTCTTCTTCGAGCAGTTCGACCGCGAGCACGACCCCGCCCTGCGCGCGGCGCAGCGCGCCGGCGCGGACGCAGATGCGCTCGCGCGCGCCGGCCGGCTGGATGAAAAGGGCTGGCGCTGGCCGCTGCACCGGCCGCTCCTGGAAGCGTCCCTGCGCGCCGGGCACGCGGTGCGGGCGGCGAACCTGCCACGCGCCGAGGCGCGCCGCGTCGTCATGACGGGAAAGGTGGAAGGCATTGCCCTTCCGGAATGGCCGGCCGCCGCCGAAGCCGCGATGCGGCGCGAGATCGAGATTTCCCATTGCGGCGCGCTGCCGGCGAAGGTGGTGCCCGCAATGGTGCTGGCGCAGCGCGCGCGGGACGCCACGATTGCCGCCGCGCTGTCCGGAGCCGCCGGCGGCGCGGTCCTCATCGCCGGCAATGGCCACGTCAGGCGCGATCGAGGCGTATCCCGGTATCTGCCGGAGGATGCCAGCGTGGTCAGCTTGGGATTCATCGAGACGCGCGCGGGCGAGGCGGATCCGCGCGCCTACGATCCTGGCGCCTACGACTATCTCTGGTTCACCCTGCCGCAGCCGCGGCCGGATCCCTGCGAGGGAATGCGCAAGGGATCCTGAAGATTGTTAGTAGTCACTTATCTTTCGGAGCATATTTTCTGAAATGGTCGATTGACAACGCTAATGAGAACGCTTATCGTTTGCGTATGCAGACTGAGAAGTCCAAGCCCAACCCGAAGCAGCCCAAGGACCTTGCGCGCGTCACCAGCGAGTCCCTGCTGGGCGAGAAGCGGGAACTGGTGATCGTGCACAACGGGCGCGAGTACCGGCTGCGGCTGACCCAGAACGACAAGTTGATCCTGACCGCCTGAGCGCGGCCCCACCGCCAGCCAGCGCGGCCGACCGGCCGCCGCCAGCCAGCACTTTTCTCTGCCCCAAGGGAGATGCTGGCCATGAAAAGAGCGTTCCTCGTCCCGGCTGCCGCGCTCGTCGCGGCACCGGCCTTCGCCCAGCAGGCGGCGCCTGAACCGGCGCGCCTGAAGGAAGTAACCGTATCGGCCACCCGCACCGAGAACCCGGCCGACGAGGTCCCGGCCACGGTGAGCGTGATCCGGGACGAGCGCATCGAGCGCGAGATGGTGCAGGACGCGCGCGACCTGGTGCGCTACGAGCCCAACGTATCGGTGCGCAGCGAGCAGTCGCGGCGCTTCGGCAACGCCAGCTTCAACATCCGCGGCATCGAGGGTAACCGCGTGCTGATGCTGCTGGACGGCATCCGGGTGCCCGACGAGTTCAGCTTCAGCGCGAGCCTGTTGAACGGCACCTCGCGCGACCTGGTCGAGATGGAGACGTTGAAGCGCGTCGAGATCCTGCGCGGCGCCGGTTCCCCGCTCTATGGTTCGGACGCCATCGGCGGCGTGGTGTCCTTCACCACCAAGGACCCCGCCGACCTGCTCCGGCTCACCGACCGCCCGTGGTACGCAGGCTGGAAGGGCAGCTACGCCGGCGCCGACCGCAGCCTGGCCAACCATTTCTCGGTCGCCGCCGGGCGTGGCGATGTCCAGGGCATGCTCTGGTACACCGACCGTCGAGGCCACGAAACAGAGAACAAGGGCACCGTCGGCGGCTTCGGCGACGCTCGCACCCTCGCCAACCCGCAGACCAACGAATCGCAGAACCTGCTGGGCAAGCTGGTGCTCAAGCCCGCCTCCGGGCACACCGTGAAGCTCACCGGAGAGCACCGGGATGGCCGCGCGCAGACCGACGTGCTGACCGGCAATCCCTCGGTGGCGAGCGACCTGTCCCTGGCCGGCGAGGACAGTTCGCGCCGCTCGCGCCTGTCGCTGGAGCACGAGTGGCTCAAGCCCTGGAGCTGGGTGAGCGCACTGCGCTGGAACCTGCATGCGCAGGCGAGCCGCACGTTCCAGAAGTCCACCGAGCGCCGCACCACGCCGGCGGTCCGCGAAACCACCTTCCAGTTCGACCAGGACAGCGTCGGCGGCGGCCTGCAGCTGGAATCGCGCCTGGATTTCGGCAGCCACGCGCACCGGCTGAGCTATGGCTTCGACCTGGTCCAGACCGCCACCAGCGAGCTGCGCGACGGCTTCTCGGTCAATCCGAACACTGGCGTCGTGACCAAGGTGCTATTCCCCGACACGTTCCCGGCGCGCGATTTCCCCGACACCGACACGCGCCTGTTCGGCGCCTTCCTGCAGGATGAGATCGCGCTCGCCGGCGGGCGCTTGCTGCTCACCCCCGGGGTGCGCCTCGACAGCTTCCGCATCGATCCGAAACCCGACGCGATATTCACCACCGGAAATCCGACTGCGCGGCTGCAGGTGCGTAGTGACAGCGCGGTCTCGCCCAAGCTGGGCGCGCTCTGGAAGTTCAACCCGGTCTGGTCCGCCTACGGCCAGGTCGCCAAGGGCTTCCGCGCGCCGCCGGCGCTGGATCTGTTCGGCGCCTTCGCCAACGCGGCCGCCGGCTACACCTTCATCCCGAACCTGGACCTGAAGCCGGAGCGCTCCACCGGCTTCGAGGCCGGCGTGCGCGCCGGCTCCGATCCCGTGGACGCCAGCGTCGCGGTGTTCTCCAACCGCTACCAGGACTTCATCGCCACTCAGCAGGCGCTCGCGTGCCCGGCCGACCCGGCCTGCGTCGCGGGCTTCCCCTTCGGCACCTTCCAGTCTCGCAACCTGTCCCGGGTCCGCATCAGCGGCCTGGAGGCACGCACTGACTGGCGCATTGCCCAAGGCTGGGGACTCGCCGCGGCCTTCGGTTCCGCACGCGGGCGTGACCAGGACACCGGCAAGCCCATCAACACCATCGACCCGGCCAAGCTCGCCGCCGGCCTGCGCTACGAGTCGCGCGGCGGAAACTGGGGCGGGCAGTTCGCCGGCACCTTCGTCTCGCGCGTGGACGACGGCGACGTGGACGACACCAGCGCCCACGGCTTCCGTCCGGGCGGCTACCAGGTATTCGACCTGACCGGCTGGGTCCGCTTCGACAAGCGCGTGAGCCTGCACTTCGGCATTTTCAACATCGGCGACGAGAAGTACTGGCACTGGTCCGACGTGCGCCTGCTCTCCTCGAGCGCCACCGCGGCTGCGCCGTTCCTGAACACCGCGGCCGGCGCCGGGCGTGAGGACCGCTATTCCAACCCGGGGCGCAATGTCAGCGTGTCGCTGCGCGTCGATCTCTAGGCAACCACGAGGAGGCAAGCATGCAAGCCGCACAAATCCAGCAGGCCTGGCGCGAACTGAAGGCGACGCGGAAACTGCGCAACCGGGACGCCGCCGACGCCCTTGGCGTGAGCGAGGCCGAGCTGGTGGCAAGCGCCGTGGGCGACACCGCGACCCGGCTCGAGGGCGACCTGCGCGACCTGCTCAAGCGCGTGCCGGAGCTGGGCAGCGTGATGGCGCTCACGCGCAACGAATCCTGCGTCCACGAGAAGGACGGCCCCTACGAGAACATCTCCGCCGAGGGCATGGTCGGCCTCGCGCTGGGCGAGGCGATCGACCTGCGCCTGTTCTTCAGCCACTGGAAGCACGCCTTCGCGATCGAGGAGTCGACGCCCCGCGGCACGCAGCGCAGCCTTCAGGTCTACGACGCCTCGGGCGCCGCCGTGCACAAGATCTTCCTGCGCGAGGCGAGCGACGCCGCCGCCTGGCGCCGGATCGTGGACGCCTTCGCCGCGGCCGACCAGGCCCCGGGGCTGTCCGTGCAGCCGGCGCCGGCGCCCGAGACGCCGCGCCCCGATGCCGCCGTCGACATCGAGGGCCTGCGCCGCGCCTGGGGCGACATGAAGGACACGCACGAATTCTTCGGCATGCTGAAGAAATTCGGCGTCGCCCGTACCCAGGCGATGCGCCTCGCAGGACCCGGCTTCTGCCGCCCGGCGCCGCACGACGCGGCGCGCAAGGTGCTCGAGGCCGCCTCGGCGGACCTGCTTGAGATCATGGTGTTCGTCGGCAACCGCGGCTGCATCCAGATCCACACCGGCCCGGTGTCGAACATCAGGATCATGGACCGCTGGGTGAACGTGATGGATCCCGGGTTCAACCTGCACCTGCGCGAGGACCGCATCGCCGAATCCTGGATCGTGCGCAAGCCCACCACGGACGGCGACGTGACCTCGCTCGAGCTGTTCGATGTCGACGGCGAGACCATCGCCCTCCTGTTCGGAAAAAGGAAGCCGGGCGTGCCCGAGAGCACCGCGTGGCGCGAGCTGCTCGGGCGCCTGTTCCCGGCATGAAGCGCTTGGCCGCCATCGTCCTGCTCGCGACCGCCGCGGGCACGGCCCTGGCGCAGGAGCGCGTGATCGCGGTCGGCGGCGCGGTCACCGAGATCGTCTACGCGCTGGGCGCCGGCAGTCGCCTGGTCGCCGTCGACAGCACCAGCCTGGAACCCGAAGCGGCGCGCGCGCTTCCGAAGGTGGGCTACCTGCGCTCGCTGTCGGCCGAGGGCGTGCTGTCGCTGCGCCCGCAGTTGCTGCTGGCGACCGCCGACGCAGGCCCGGGCACGGCGCTCGCCCAGATCCGCGGCGCCGGCGTGCCAGTGAAGCTGCTCGCGCAGGGCCACAGCTTCGGCGTGCTCAGGGACAACGTCCGCGAAGTCGCCGCGGCGCTCGGCGCGCGCCAGCCGGGCGCGGAGCTGCACGCGCGCCTGGAAGCCGAATGGGCGCGCACGACCGAGTTCCTGAAGGCCCTGCCCGGCAGGCCTCGCGTCGCGTTCATCCTCGCGCACACCGGCACCAACATGATGGTCGCCGGCGAGGACACCGCGGCGCACGCCATGCTGCAGCTCGCGGGCGCCACCAACGCGGCCTCCGGATTCAAGGGCTACAAACCGCTTACCGCCGAGGCCGCGGTCGCCGCCGCGCCCGAGGTGATCCTGATTACGGACCAGGGGCTGCAGGAACTGGGCGGTGCGAAGCGTCTCTGGGAAAAACCCGGCCTTGCGCTGACGCCGGCGGCAAAGGCGGGGCGCGTGGTGTCCATGGACGCCCTGTACCTGCTCGGCTTCGGACCGCGCCTGCCGCAGGCGCTGCGGGACCTCGCCCGGCAGCTGCGCGCCGTGGCACCATGAGCGGAGCGGCGACCGCGCTACCCCGCACGCCCCGAATGCCGGGACGCCTCCCGCCCGCGCTCGCGCTGGTGCTGCTCGCCTCCGCCCTCGCCTTGGCCGTGGTGGTCGCGATCGCGAGCGGCGCGTTCCAGCTTTCGCCCGCGCAGGTCCTTGCCATCGTATTCAGGCCGCTCGCTGACTTCGGCGTGGCCTACAGCGAGCAGCAGCAAGCGGTGCTCTGGACCATCCGACTGCCTCGCGTGCTGTTCGGTGCCTGCGTTGGCGCGGCGCTCGCGCTCGCCGGCGCGCTACTGCAGGGCCTGTTCCGGAATCCGCTCGCCGATCCGACGCTGATCGGCATCTCCAGCGGCGCGGCGCTGGGCGCCGCCGCGGCCATCGTGCTGGGCGTGTCCTGGATGCCGGCCGCGTTCGCGGCGCTGCGCGGCTACGCGCTGCCGCTGGCGGCCTTCGCCGCAGGCTTCGCCACCACGCTGCTGGTGTACCGCCTCGGGCAAAGCGAGGGCCGCACCTCGCTCGGGGTCATGCTGCTCGCCGGAATCGCGGTCACGGCAATGACCTTTGCCGGCATCGGGGGCATGCAGTTCATCGCCAACGACGAGCAGTTGCGCAACCTCACCTTCTGGAGCCTGGGCAGCCTGGGCGGCGCCAGCTGGCAGGTGGTCGCGGTGTCAGGGACCGTTGTCGTCGCGGCGGGCGCGGTGATGCTGCGCCTCGCCCCTGCGCTCAACGCGCTCGCACTGGGCGAGGCCGAGGCCGGCCACCTCGGGGTTGACGTGCAGCGCCTGAAGCGCGCCGCGGTGCTGCTCGCCGCGCTGGTGGTCGGCGCCACGGTGGCCTTCACCGGGATCATCAGTTTCATCGGACTGATGGCGCCGCATTTCGTGCGCCTCGCCTGCGGCCCGGACCACCGCGTGGTGCTGCCCGGCAGCGCGCTTGCCGGCGCGCTGATCGCGGTGCTCGCCGACACGCTGGCGCGCACCCTGGCCGCGCCGGCGGAACTGCCCATGGGAGTGGTCTGCGCGCTGATGGGCGGCCCGTTCTTCCTCGTGCTGCTTTACCGGCAGCGCCATACCTGGAGGCTTTGATGCTCGAAGCGGTGAACGTCACGCTCAAGGTGGATGGCGGCAAGGCGCTGCTGCGACACGCCACGCTCGAAGTCCGCCCCGGCGAGCTGCTCGCGCTCGCCGGCGAGAACGGCGCGGGCAAGTCCACGCTGCTCAAGGTCCTGGCCGGCGACTTGCGCCCGAAGGAGGGCCATGCGCGCCTGGACGGCCGGCCACTCTACCTGTGGAGCCTGCGCGAGCAGGCGAAGCGGCGCGCGGTGCTGCCGCAGGAGGGCGCGGTCGCGTTCGGCTTCAACGCGCTGGAGACCGTGCTGCTGGGCCGCCACCCGCATTCGGGCGGCGCCCCGGGCGCGAACGACCTCGCCGTGGCGCGCGCCGCGCTTGCCATGACCGATGCCGCGGCGCTGGAAGCGCGCAGCGTAGCCACGCTCTCCGGCGGCGAGCGTGCGCGGGTGTCGCTCGCGCGCGTGCTGGCCCAGTTGTGGGAGACCGATACCCGCGAGCCCGGCTACCTGCTGCTCGACGAGCCAGTGGCGAGCCTCGACCTCGCGCACCAGCACCACGCGCTGGAAACCGCGCGCCGCTTCGCGCGCGAGCGCGGCGCCGGCGTGCTCGCAGTGCTGCACGACCTCAACCTCGCCTCGCGCTATGCCGACCGCATCGCGATCCTCAAGCGCGGCGCGCTCGCGGCCGAGGGCACGCCGCACGAGGTGCTCACCGAGGCGCACATCGCCGACTGCTTCAACGTGCCGGTGGCAATCCTGCGCCATCCCGGCGCTGATCGGCCGCTGGTCGTTCCCACCCTCTAGGGAGGCAAGCCATGGACGAGCCGATCCCCCACCCCGACCCTGAGGCCAGCCGCGCGGACACCGTGGCCGCCGCGCTCATTTACTTGATGACGCACTACGCGCGAAGCGGCTGTCCGCGCCTCGCGCTGTGCGTGTCGCGCCACATGCAGTGCCTCGCCACGCATCCGGACACGCCTCCGGTGGTGCGCGACGTCTGCGCCGCGCTGCATGGCGCCTGGAGCGAGGCGGCGGTGGCCGTGGACGAGTCCCGCAGTCTGCATTGAGCGATGAACGCGCGGCTCACCGGCATGGCCTCGGCGCTCGGACTGCATGCAGTCATGGTGACTGCCCTGCTCGCGTACGAGCCGGCGCGCTCTGCGCTGCTCGCGAGCGCGCCGATCATGGTGGACTGGGTGCTGCCGCCACAGGCGCCGAAGCCGCCCGAACCGAAGATCGAGCCCCCGAAGCCCAGGCCGGTCGCGCGCCCGCCAGTCCCGCGACCGGTCGAGCCGCCGCCTGTCATCACTGCTGCCGCCGAAGCGCCGTCGCCCGTCGTCGCCCCGCCGTCACCGCCGCCGTCGCCGCCCGCGCCCATCGAGGCCCCGCCGCCGGTCGCCGCCCCGGCGCCAGCCCCGTTCGTGCCGCCCGTGTTCGACGCCGATTACCTGGACAACCCGCCGCCGGTGTTCCCCGCGATCTCCCGGCGCATGGGCGAGCAGGGCCGCGTGATCCTGCGCGTCCTGGTGTCCCCGGGCGGCGGCGCCGCCGAGGTGCAGGTGCGCAGCTCGAGCGGCCACGACCGGCTGGACCACGCGGCGCGCGAGGCAGTGCGCCGCTGGAAGTTCGTCCCGGCCCGGCGCGGAGAGCAGGCCGTCTCCGCCTGGGTGCTGATCCCGATTTCATTCCGACTGGAAGGTTGACCGAATGGAACCCGTGCAATCCCTGGGCTTCGCCCATTTCCTCGCCCAGAGCGACGCTGTCGGCAAGGCGATCCTTGGCATCCTGCTCGCGATGTCGATCGCGAGCTGGTACCTGATCGCCACGCGCGCGGTCTCGTCCCTGCTGGAGCAGCGGCGCTCGGCGCGATTCCTGGAAGCGTTCTGGAACGCGCCCTCGCTCGCCACGGTGCAGGCGCACCTGGTTCGCGCGCCTTTGGACGAGCCGTTCTCGCGCCTCGCCTCGCAGGCGCTGGCCGCCTCGCGCCACCACCGCCAGCACGGCGCGCGCAACCTCGCCAGCGCCGGGTCCGAGGGCGACTTCCTGACCCGCGCCATGCGCCGCGTCATCGACGAGGACACCGCGCGCATCGAGTCCGGGCTGACGACCCTCGCCTCCATCGGCAGCACCGCGCCCTTCATCGGCCTGTTCGGCACCGTCTGGGGCGTGTACCACGCGCTGGTCGCGATCGGATTGTCGGGACAGGGCACGCTCGACAAGGTCGCCGGGCCGGTGGGCGAGGCGCTCATCATGACCGCGCTGGGGCTCGCGGTCGCGGTGCCCGCGGTGCTCGCCTACAACGCCTTCGTGCGCGGCAACCGGCTGGTGCTGGCGAAGCTCGATGCCTTCGCCCACGACCTCTACGCCGTGCTCACCACCGGCGCGCACGTGGGCGAAGCCGAGGTCGTCGTGCCCATGCGCACCACCGTGAAGGGCGCCTGACATGGCCTTCGGCGGCTTCAACCGCGGCAGCACGAGCGCGCCGATGGCCGAGATCAACATGGTGCCGCTGATCGACGTCATGCTGGTGCTGCTGGTGATCTTCATCATCACCGCGCCGCTGCTGACGCACGCGGTCAAGGTCGAACTGCCCAGGGCTTCCAGCCAGCCCAACGTCACCAGGCCGAACAACATCCAGCTCGCGATCAGCGCCGAGGGACTGGTGTACTGGAACGGCGAAGTGCTGGACCGCTCCGGCTGGCGCTCGCGCATGGATGCGGTGGCCGGGCAGAAGTCCGTGCCTGAAGTGCACATCCGCGCCGACGGCGCGGTGGCCTACCGCAGGGTGGCGGAGGTCATGGCGGATGCGGCGAAGGCGGGCCTGACGCGCATCGGCTTCGTCTCGGACCCGTGGCATTCGCCATGAACAGGAAATCGTAAGGGCGCCTCCCTGCGGTATGATTCCCCTCCGCACAGCTATCCCAATCTCTTGGAGGAGAACGGAATGAAACTCAAGGCTCTCGCGCTCGCAGTGGGCGCAATCGGCGCGTTCGGCGCGCTTCCTGCCGCAGCGCAGCAAGTCACCTTCATGACCGGCCCGCAGGGCGGGGTCTGGGTGCCCCTCGGTGGTGCACTGAAGGGAATGTGGGAGAAGGCGATCCCCGGGCTGAACGTCACCGCGACCCCCGGCGCCGGCATCGCCAACGTGCGCGGCGTCGACGAAGGCAAGGCGCACATCGGCTTCGGCAACTCGAGCACCACGGTGGATGGCCTCGAGGGCCGCGCCCCGTACACCAAGAAGGTCACCAAGGTGTGCCAGCTCGCCAACATCTACCCGCAGTATTTCCAGGTCGTCGCGCTGAACGACGCCAAGGTGAACTCCTTCGCCGACCTGAAGGGCAAGTCGGTGGTGACGCAGCCCAAGGGCAACACCGGCGAGCTGCTGACCGAGTTGGCGCTGAAGCTGAACGGCATGGACTACAAGGCGCTGTCCAAGATCAACTTCCAGGCGTCCTACACCGACGCGGTGTCCATGATGAAGGACGGCCACGTGCAGGTGTTCACCCTGGGTACAACCGCACCGGCCTCCTCGGTGATGGACCTCGCCAGCGCGCGCGACATCTCGCTGGTGCCGGTGGACGACAAGACCATGGACACGCTGAAGAAGCAGAATCCGGGCTACAACAAGCTCATCATCAAGGCGGGCACCTACCCGAAGCAGACGAAGGACGTGCCGGTGATCGGCTACTCCACCCACGTCATCGCCGCCTGCGACCTGCCCGAGCAGGTGGTCTACAACATGGTGAAGACCATGGCGGCCAACGTGGAGTCCATGTCGGCGGTGAACAAGGCCATCGCCGGCATCACGCCGAAGGACATGGCGGTGGACATCGGCGTGCCCTTCCACAAGGGCGCGGCGAAGTTCTACAAGGAAGCCGGCGCGATGTAGTTGCGTTGCCGTTGAGTTGAGGGAGGACGGGGCGGCCCTGCCGCCCCGTTTCACATCCAGGGGGAGCCTTGACCGAAATCGCCACGCCGTCCACGCCGATCAAGTCCGACGAGAAGCAGGCTGTCGCGCCCACAGCGAAGGCCATGCGCTGGCTGGTCGGCGCCATCGCGGTGGTGATGTCGCTGTACCACATGTACGTCGCCGGCTTCGGCCCGCCCGAGGCGGTGATCTTCCGCGGCACCCACCTGATGTTCGCCATCGGGCTGGTGTTCCTGCTCTATCCCACCCGGCCCGGCGCCGGCATCGGCTGGCGATTGCTCGACTGGGCGCTGCTTGCGCTCGGCCTCGCCTTTGTCCTCAACATCTTCATCAACTACGAGGCCTTCACCAACCGCATCATCTACATCGACGAGCTCACCGCGGCGGACAGGTTCTTCGCCGTGGTCTCGGTGCTGATCGTGCTGGAGGGCACGCGCCGCGTCATCGGCTGGGCGCTGCCGCTCACCGCCATGGTGTTCCTCGTCTACGCCTCGCTCTTCACCCAGGTGAAGTTGCCGGTGCTGATGGAGCAGGTGTACCTCTCCACCGAAGGCATCTTCGGCTCCACGCTCGGGGTCTCGGCCTCCTACGTCATGCTGTTCGTCATCTTCGGCGCCTTCATGGAGAAAAGCGGCACCGGGCAGCTGTTCATGGACTTCGCCATGTCCATCACCGGCAGCCAGGCGGGCGGCCCGGGCAAGGTGGCGGTGGTGAGCTCTTCGCTCTTCGGCACCGTCTCGGGCAGCGCGGTGGCCAACGTCATGGTGGATGGCCCGATCACCATCCCGCTCATGAAGCGCACCGGCTTCCGCCCGCCCTTCGCCGCGGCCGTGGAATCGGTTGCCTCCACCGGCGGCCAGCTGATGCCGCCGGTGATGGGCGCGGCGGCCTTCGTCATGGCCGAGTTCCTTTCGGTGCCCTACGCCCAGGTGGCGATGTGGGCGCTGGTGCCGGCGATGCTCTACTACACCGCGGTGTTCTTCGCGGTGCACTTCGAGGCCAAGCGCTACAATCTGGCCGGGGTGCCGAAGGACGAACTGCCGCGCTTCGTGCGCGTCATGGCCGAGCGCGGCCACCTGTTCGCACCGATCATGATCGTGCTGACGGGCCTGCTCATGGGCTACTCCGCGCCGCTGTGCGCGCTCGCCGCGGCGATCGCCTGCCTGCCGGTGGCGCTGATGCGCAGCACCACGCGCGGCGGCATCCGCTGGCGCACGGTGTTCGACGCGCTGGAGGAAGGCGCGAAGAACGCGCTGTCGGTGGCCATGGCCTGTGCCTGCGCCGGCATCGTCATCGCCTGCGTCACCATCACCGGCCTGGGCATCGTGTTCACCCAGATCGTGATCGCGCTGGCGCAGAACTGGCTGGTCCTCGCCCTCATCCTCACTGCCATCGCCGGCATCATCCTGGGCATGGGCATGCCGACCACGCCGGCCTACATCGTCATGGTTGCGCTGCTGGTGCCGGCGGTAATCAAGATGGGGGTGGTGGCGCCCGCCGCGCACATGTTCGCCTTCTACTTCGCCATCCTGTCGGCGATCACCCCGCCAGTGGCGCTGGCGGTGTTCGCCGCCGCCAGCCTCGCGAAGGCCGACATCTGGGCCTCGGGCTTCGCGGCGATGCGCGCGGCGGCGCCCGCCTACATCGTGCCGTTCATGTTCGTCTACGAGCCGATGCTGCTGCTGATCGTGAAGGACTGGGCGAGCGAGTGGCCCTACGTGATCTGGTCCATCATGACCGCAACCGTGGGGGTCATCTGCCTCGCCGGAAGCCTGTTCGGCTGGCTGCTCGGATTCGCCTCGGCCTGGCAACGCGTGCTGCTGTTCGTGTCGGCTATGTGCCTGATCAAGCCCGGGTTGATCACCGACGCCATCGGCATGGCGCTGCTTGCGGTGGTGGTGGCCGCCCAGCTGCTGGAGCGCCGCAGAGCCGCCGCCGCGTCTAACCCAGGGTGAAGTAGAACGCCGCGCCCTGGCCAGGCGCGGCCTCGGCCCAGACGCGGCCGCCGTGTCGCTCGGCCACGCGGCGCACGATGGCCAGGCCGATGCCGGTGCCCTCGAACGCCTCGCCGTGCAGGCGCTCGAAGGTGTCGAACAGCTTCTTCGCGTGAGCCATGTCGAAGCCGATGCCGTTGTCGCGCACGAACCAGGCGCCCTCGGCGCCATCCCAGCCCACCTCGACGCGCGGCGCCGCGGCACGCGCCGAATACTTGAGCGCGTTGTCCACCAGGTTGGCGAGCGCCTGGCGCACCAGCACCGGGTCGCCGTTCGCGCCCGGCAGCGTCGCGACCTCGAGTCGCGCCCGCGGCTGCAGCGGCCCGAGTTCAGCCGCCACCGACGCGGCGAGCGCGCCCATGTCCAGCGGCTCGCGGCGCAGCTCGCTGCGGTTGACGCGCGCGAGCTGCAGCAGGTCGTCCACCAGCATTCCCATGCGCCGCGCGTTGGCCTCCACCACCTCCAGCTTGCGCCGCCCGTCCTCCGACAGCCGGCCGCTTTCGTCCTCGATCACCATGCGGGCGAAGCCGCCGATGGCGCGCAGCGGGGCGCGCAGGTCGTGCGACACCGAATAGGAGAACGCCTCCATTTCGCGGATCGCCTCCTCCAGCTGCGCGGTGCGCAAGCCGACGCGGCGCTCCAGCTCGCGGTTGATGTCGCGCAACGCGACTTCGTCGTTCTTCCTCTTGGTGATGTCCAGGCCGAAGCTCACGGTGCCGCCGTCGGCGAGCTTCTGGTCGCGCACCAGCAGCCAGATGCCGCCCTGCCGGCGCACCTCGCGGACCGCCGACCCGGCGTGCCGCCGCGCCATGCGCTCGGCGAGCCATTCCTCCACGCGCCCCTCGGCCTCGGGGAACTGCCCCAGGCGGATGCCCTCGCGCAGGTGCTCGTCGTAGCGACGCCCGGGTGCGACGCAGTCGGCGACCGCTGCGTTCAGCTCGCGGAAGCTGCGGTTGGCCACCACGATGCGGTCCTCGGCGTCGGTGATGCAGACCGGCTCGTTCAGGTGCTCGATGGCCTCGCGCAGGCGGATGTCGGCGCCCTGGATGCGGCGCTCGGCCTCGACCCGTGGCGTGATGTCGGCGATGCTCCCCACCAGCCCGCCCAGGCTGCCGTCGGCCTTGGTGAAGGTGGCCTTGTAGAACATCACCTGGCGCTGGCTGCCGTCGGCGGCGCGCGCCGAAGCCTCGTAGACCTGCTCGCCCGGGTTCTCGAACAGCTTGCGATCGGCATCGAAATAGATGTCGGCGAGTTCCTTGGGCGCGAGGTCGTGCACCGTCCTGCCCACCATGTCCTCGCGCTTCATGCCGATGAACTCCTCGAAGGCGCGGTTGCAGCCGAGGTAGCGGCCCTGCTCGTCCTTGAAGAACACCGGATTGGGCATCGCCGCCAGCAGCTGGTTGACGAAGTGGAACTGGTCCTGCAGCAGCTGCTCTGCGCGCTTGCGCTCGGTGATGTCGCGGGTGACCCCGAGCAGGCGCGTCTCGCCCGGCGCGCCGGCGCGGATCGGCGTGACGTGGGTCTCGAGCCAGCGGCGATGGCCCTTGAGGCCGATGATCTCGAACTGCAGGGTGCCGCCGGGTTCACCGCGGCAAACGCGCTCGGTCAGCGCGCGGAAGGCGTCGCGATGCTCCGCCACCACCAGCGGATAGACGCAGGCGCCCGCCACCGCTTCCAGCCCGTCGGCGCCGATCATCGCCAGGCCGGCGGGGTTCATCTCGACCACGCGGCCTTCGGCGTCGAGCATCTTCACGCACTCGGGCTCGTGCTCGATGATCGCCCGCAGCTGCGCTTCCTTCTCGCGCAGCTGCTCCAGCGCGGCCTTCAGCCGTGCCTCGGCCTCGGAAGCCGGCGCCGTCCGGGCGTGCATGGCGCGAAGCGCCGCGTCAGGCCTTGGCGACGGTACTGGCCGTGCGGACCTTGTCCAGCACCGTCATCGCCGTGGCGACCATGCCGCCGACATCGCCCGCGCTGGCAGGCAGGATGAGCGTGTTGGACTTCTTGGCCAGTTCGCCGAAGGCTTCCACGTATTGCGTCGCGACCTTCAGGTTGGCCGCGTCCATGCCGCCCTTGTCGGCGATCGCCTCGGCGACCGCGCGCACGCCGGCGGCATTGGCTTCCGCCAGCAGCCGGATAGCGGTGGCGTCGCCCTGCGCCTTGTTGATCGCGGCCTGCTTGTCGCCTTCGGATTTGAGCACCGCGGCCTGCTTCTGGCCATCGGCCAGGTTGATCTCTTCCTGCCGCTGGCCCTCGGACTTGGCGATCAGGGCGCGCTTTTCGCGCTCGGCGGTGATCTGCGCCTGCATCGCGCGCAGGATGGATTCCGGCGGCGTGATGCTCTTGATTTCGTAGCGCAGCACCTTGATGCCCCAGTTGCGCCCGGCCTCGTCCAGCGCCGCGACGATGTGGCGGTTGATGTCCTCGCGCGACTCGAAGCTCTTGTCCAGCTCCATCTTGCCGATCACGCTGCGCAGCGTGGTCTGCGCGAGTTGCGTGATCGCGGCGATGTAGTTGGCCGAGCCGTAGGAAGCCAGGCGCGGGTCGGTGACCTGGAAGTACAGCACGCCATCGACCGCCAGCTGGGTATTGTCCTTGGTGATGCAGACCTGCTCGGGGACGTCCAGCGGGACCTCCTTGAGCGAATGCATGTAGGCGACGCGGTCGAGGAACGGGATGATCAGGTTCAGGCCCGGCTCCAGGGCGCCGTGGTAGCGGCCGAAGCGCTCCACCACGTAGGCGAACTGCTGCGGCACGATGCGCACGCCCTCCATGACAAAGGCCACCACCATCGCGAGGAAGA
The DNA here is from genome assembly GCA_052386675.1 of Betaproteobacteria bacterium. Lineage (GTDB taxonomy): Bacteria > Pseudomonadota > Gammaproteobacteria > Burkholderiales > SG8-39 > RBG-16-66-20. The sequence goes on along the minus strand of JBQTJX010000029.1, from coordinate 70,327 downwards.
AGATCCAGACGGCATACTTCTCCGTGGCCGGGACGAACGCCGCCGCAACGGACACGACCAGCGCAATGATCATTTTCATGAACATCGGGAACCCCTCCTGGTGAAACTGCTCAGCCCGGGCGTCGGGCGGTGACTTTCAGCGTGTTGCCGCTGGCGGACTGCACATAGAGCAGGGTGCCGCCCTGCGGCGAGCCCTCGCCTTCGACCAGCGCATCCCAGCTCGCGCCGCGGTAGCGCACCTTCGCAAGGCGCGCGCCCTCGTCGACCCAGGATTCGAAGTTGGCCGGCTGTCCGGCATCGATGTGCGGCATCTGCGAGGCAGCATTGCGAACGCGGTAGGCGTGCACCCAGTAGCAGCCCGCGGCGGCGATGGCCGCGGCGATCAGCGCCTGCACCGGCAGGTCCTGGCCGAACCACGCCGCGGCGGCGGCGCCAAAGGCGGCCACGCCAAGCATGAGCAGGTAGAAGGTGCCGGAGACCATCTCGATGATCACCAGCGTCAGGCCGAGAATCGCCCAGGCCAGGGAGGGGTCGAGTTCGCCGTTCATGCGCCTAGTCTAATTTAGAATCGCCCGACCATGGATGCCGACACTGTGGCGAGCGAACTCGCCGAATTGCACGCCCGCGCCGGCCTCGCCGCCGCTTTCACCGCCCGGGACCCGTCGTTTACCCCGGCCTCCGGCTACGCTGCAGCGCGACAACTGCACGACCGGCGGCTCGCCGCCGGCTGGCGCCCGGTGGGCCGAAAGATCGGCTTCACCAACCGCACCCTCTGGGAACGGTATGGTGTCCACGAGCCCATCTGGGGCACGGTGTACGACCGCAGCTTCATCCAGGCGACGGACAACCGCGCCGTGGTGCCGCTCGCCGGGTTGGCGCAGCCGCGCATCGAGCCCGAGATCTGCTTCAAGCTGAAGGCGGCGCCGCCGGTCACCAGGAACCCCGAGGCGCTGCTTGCCGCCATCGAATGGGTCGCGCATTCGGTGGAAATCGTGCAATGCCACCACCCGGAATGGAAAATGAGCCTCGCCGACTGCACCGCCGACAACGGCCTGCACGGGCGCCTGGTCCTGGGCACGCCGGTGGAGGTCGGGCGCATCAACGGCCTCGCCGCCGCGCTGCCTTTCCTCAAGGTGGCGCTCGCCTGCAACGGCGAGGTGCGCGACCGCGGCATCGGCTCGAACGTGCTCGACAGCCCGCTCATGGCGCTGGCGCACTTCGTGGATGTGGTTTCCAGGCAAGGCGACGCGACGCCGTTGCGGGCGGGCGAGATCATCAGCACCGGCACGCTCACGGACGCGCATCCCGTGAAGGCGGGCGAAGTCTGGTCCACCGACCTGCACGGCTTCGCGCTGCGCGGACTCACCATCGAATTCGCGTGAAGCGCCCGCTCGAGGGAATAACGGTCATCGGACTGGAGCAGGTCATCGCCGGCCCGTTCTGCACCCGGCAACTGGCCGAACTGGGCGCGCGCGTGATCAAGATCGAACGGCCGGAGGTTGGCGACGCGGCGCGCAAGTACGACACCACGGTGAACGGACAGTCTTCGCACTTCGTCTGGGTCAACCGCTCCAAGGAAAGCCTGGCGCTCGACGTGAAGCACCCGAAAGCACAGGAGATCCTGGACCGCCTCATTTCGAAGGCGGACGTGTTCGTGCAGAACCTGGCGCCCGGCGCAGCGGAACGGCTGGGACTGGGGGCCGAAACCCTGCGCGCGAAGTATCCCAGGCTCATCTGGTGCGGCATTTCCGGCTACGGTCCGGCGGGACCCTACGCGCAAAAAAAGGCATACGACCTGCTGGTGCAATGCGAGGCCGGCCTTTTATCGGTGACCGGGTCGCCGGATTCCCCCGCGAAGGCGGGCATCCCGGTGGCGGACATCGCCGCCGGGATGTACGCCTTCTCCTCCATCCTCGCTGCGCTGCTCAGGCGCGAGCGCGAAGGCGTGGGCGCCACGCTGGACATCACCATGTTCGAGTCGCTGGGCGAGTGGATGGGTTTCCCGGCGCACTTCACCATGGGCGGCGGCGTCGCGCCGCCGCGTTCGGGCGCCTACCACGCCACCATCGTGCCCTACGGGCCCTTCACCGCAAGGGACGGCAAGAGCGTGTTCCTCTCCATCCAGAACGAGCGCGAATTCGCGCGTTTCTGCGAGGTGGTACTGGGCGATGCCGGCCTCGCGAAGGACCCGCGATTCGCCAGCGGCCCGGCGCGCGCCGCGAACCGCGAGGCCATGCATGCCGAGATCCACCGCGTGTTCGGCGCCATCGATTCCGCCGAGGTCGTCCGGCGCCTGGAACAGGCCGACATCGCCAATGCCGAACTGCGCGACATGCCCTCGTTCTGGTCGCACCCGCAGATGCAGGCGCGTGGTCGGCATGTGTCGGTGGGCGGTCCGTCGGGGAATTTCGACGCCCTCAAGCCGCCGTTCAACCTCGATGGCTTCGAGCCGCGCATGGACGCCGTGCCGGCGCTGGGCGCCCACACCCGCGCCATCCTGGCCGAACTCGGCTACGCCGAGAGCGACCTGACCCAGTAAATCAGGAAATCAGGGACAGACCACGATATTCCGCTCTGCGGAATATCGTGGTCTGTCCCTGATTATTTTCTGATTATTCTTCAGGTTTTCTTGCTGACTTCGATGCCCGCGGCCTTGGCCAGGTCGCGGTGCACCCGGGCGACGCGCTCGACTTCGCCCTTGGCGGGGAAGCGCTCGTAGAAGCCGTCGTCGCGGAACATGGCGGCCATCGCGCGCCAGGGCGCGAGGCGCTGCTCCCAGCGCGCGAGGCGCCCGTCTTCCTTGTCGCCGTCCTCGCGCGAGAGGTCCGCGCAGACGCGGATCATGGCCTTGATGGTCACCGGCTTGGTGACCATGTAGCCGTCCTTCCCCCAGGCCTCGCCAAACACGTTCTTCGAGGCCTTGAAGAAGTCGCGCACCATGCCGTAGTAGCGCGGCACTTCCCTGGAACTGCCGCCGGCCAGCTGGATGGAGCGCCACTTGCCGCGCACCCAGCGGTGGATCTCGTTGAACAGCTCCGCCTGCAGCACCCACTTGTCGCGCTGGCTGCGGCCGCCCAGGCGGTTGATGCGGTAGCGCAGCGGGCTGTCGCCCTCGCTGTAGAGCTTCTCCACCAGGCGCGCGGCGAACTTGCGGTCCGGCGCCGCCCAGGACACGCGCTCGTACAGGTCGATGAGGTGCGACTTGTTGATGCGCGTCGGCGTGGAATTGATGATGACGAACATCTCCGCGGCGAAGTCCTCGCTGCGGCCGTCGAAGATGACGCAGGGCACGCTGATGGTGGCGGCGTCCTGCGGGCGTTCCTGGTTGTAGAAGTGCAGCGCCGCCAGGCGGTGCTGGCCGTCGATGATGAGGAACTTGCCGCTGGGCTCCGAGAGGCTGCCCGACCCGTCTCCGTTGGCGCGGAACTGCAGCTTCTCGTGCGTGAACAGGAGCACCGTGCCCGGGATCGCGGGCTGCGACACCGCGGTCTCGTAGAAATTGGTGAGCTGGCGCACCTTGGCGCGCGACAGGCCGCGCTGGAAGGCAGAGTCCGTACGCTCGATACGGGAGATGAATTGCGCGATGTCGTCGTCCTGGGACACCCGGGAGGCGGCGATCTCCTCGCCCTCGCCGTAGAACCGGCTGATGAACCGGACCCTGGCAAGGAGATCCTTCGCCTTGTAGCTGACGAAATAGAAAATCCCGTCTTTCTGGCGGATCTGGGTTGCGTGCATGTCGCCGTCCCTGTCCCTTGGGGCTGTTTTTGTGGCCGGGCCGAAGGGAATATACCCGAATCAGGGGAGACAGGCCGGACGCATCAAGGCCTGCAGGACCTCCCCGCTGGCGCGGTTCTGGACGAAAGCGACCACTCCGGAATGGGCGGGATTGGCTTTCGGAAGAAGGGGTAACGAACGCCGGTCGCGCAGTTTCCCGGAGGCCCCGAGGGCCAGGGGTCCCTGCCACTCGAAGGCCACGAAATCATGCGGCAGGGTCCTGCCCCGGTTCTCCCCGGCCCGGACTTCCGAGCGAAGCCTGTTCTCGTAGGTGGCCAGGTACAAGGCTGCGTCCGCCCGCTGGGCCGAGTCCAGCACCTCGGCCTCGGCCTCCACCTCGAGCGCCCCGGCGCGCCCGGGCGCGATCGCAAGGCTGATGCGGGCCGCCGCCGGCCGGGCGTTGATCCGGGCCAGCTCCCGCTCGAAGGCCCCCGTATCCCTGCCTGCCCACCCCCGGAAATCCTGCCCCTGCAGGATGACCTGCGGGGTGTAGACCAGTCGCGAGCGCTTCAACTGCGCGTGCAGGCGCTGGCGCAGGGTGAATTCGGGCCTCGCATACGGGTCCTTCCAGCCGATGTAGTCCCAGTAGTCCACGTGCAGCGCGATCGGGACCACCTTGCCGGGGACGAGGCCCTTCTCCCCAAGCGAGGAGAGCCACCGGTCCGCCGGTGGGCAGGAATCGCAGCCCTCAGACGTGTACAGCTCCACCAGCGCCGTGGTGCCCGCCTGTGACCGGGCGCTGCAGGACGGCGACTGGGCCTGGGCGGGGAGTCCCAGGAACGCAAGGAGTACGGCAAGGACATGGCGCATGGACGGGTTCACCTCCATGGGTCGAAACGGGCGCCTCCAGCTTACGCCCGGGACCGATAATCGGCGGCCCATGCGCTCTCCGGCCTTCACGCATCTGCCTTTCTTCCTATCCTCGCTCACCTGGAACTACGGCCTGGGGATGACCTGGCTGGTGGTGCCCCTGTATGCCCACCACCAGGGCCTGTCGCCGGCCGAGATCGGGACGCTGTTCTCGGCGCCAGTGGTGGCGCAGATCGTGATCAACGTCGTCGGCGGCGCCTACGTGGACCGCTTCGGCGGCAAGAAAGTGATGATCGCCTCCGCCCTCGTCATGGCCGTGGCCGCGATGCAGCTCATGTTCGCGCAGGGCTACTGGGAACTGATGGCGGCGCAGTCCGTGCTGGTGCTGTCGCGGGCCTCGTTCTGGCCGGCCAACTGGTCCATTGCCGCGGAGCTGCCCGGGGACCGCGGCGTGCAGGCCGGGCGCCTGAACGCAGTCACCAACGTCGGGCACATCCTGGGCAACGCCTCCGCCGGGTTCGTGCTCGCGCTGGGCGGGTTCCAGGCGGCGCTGGTGATGCTCGCGGCCATCGGCCTCGCGGCGGCCGTGGTCGGCCTGTGGACGCCGCAGGCGCCCCGCAAGCGGGAGGCCGGACAAGGGCTGTTTGCCAACTTCGCGCCGCTGCTGCGCTCGCGCATCCTGTATTACGCCGTGATGTGCGCCTACCTCTCGGCGCTGCCCTTCTCGCTCACCATTTCCTTCTACCCGCTGCTCCTGCAGGCGCTGGGCTACGGCGAGGAATCCTCCGGGCTGCTGGTCACGCTGCGCGCCGTGGGCGGCATCGCCGCCGGCCTGGTGATGGCGAAATTCATCCGCACCGGGGCCGCCAGCCCCTGGCCGGTGTACGCCGGAATCATGGTGGCGCTGGGTGTGGGGCTGACGCCGCTCTTCACCCACTGGGGGCCGCTCGGCTTCCTGCTGTTCGCCGTGGGCGCGGGCTCGGGCCTGATGACGGTGTATTTCCAGATCACCATGGCCGAGGCGGTGCCGGTGGAAAAGCGCGGCTCGGCCATGGCCCTGGGCGGGATGGGCTGGGGCCTCTCGCACCTCAGCACGCCGCTGCTCATGGGCTTCGTCGCGCAATACTTCGGCCTCGTCGCCGGGTTCTACGCGGTCGGCGCGCTGGGCCTCACCGCTGCCATCGCGGTGGCTTTCACACGACAATGGGCCTTCGCCGGCCCCAAGGCAGCACCATGAAACTGTCCGTCCTCGACCAGTCCCCCATCATCCACGGCCATTCCGCGGCGCAGGCACTGCAGGAAACCCTCGCGCTCGCGCGCCGCGTGGACGAACTGGGCTTCCACCGCTACTGGCTTGCCGAGCACCACGCCATCGCGGCGCTCGCCGATCCCTGCCCCGAGGTGCTGCTCGCGCGCCTGGGCGCGGAGACCAGGCGCATCCGCATCGGCTCCGGAGGCGTGCTGCTGCCCTACTACAGCGCCTTCAAGGTGGCCGAGGTGTTCCGGATGCTGGAGGCGCTGTACCCGGGGCGCGTGGACCTGGGGATCGGCCGCGCGCCGGGCGGCGACCAGCGCACCGCGCGCGCGGTGGGCGGCGGCCAGTTCCCCACCGCGGATGATTTCCCGCAGCGCGTCTGGGAGCTGGTCGCTCACCTGGACAACAACCTGCCCGAGGACCATCCCTCGAAGCGCGTGCGCCTGCAACCCGAAGGCCCGGGCGCGCCGCAGGTGTGGCTGCTCGGTTCCTCGGACTACAGCGGCGTGCTCGCCGCGCAGCTGGGCCTGCGCTTCGCCTTCGCCCATTTCATCAACGCTCAGGGCGGCGACGCCGTCATGCGCTACTTCAAGGACCAGTTCCAGCCCTCGCCCCGGGAATCGGCGCCCCACACCCTGCTGTGCTGCTCGGTGTCCTGCGGCGAGACCGACGCCGAAGGCGAAAGAATGGCGAAGGTGGTGGACCTGCGCAGGCTGGAAATGGCCTACAACCTGGACACCCCGGTGCCGACCGTGGAAATGGCCGAGGCGCGCAGCTACACCGAACCGGAACTGGCGCACATCCGCAGCCAGCGGCCGCGCCTGATTTTCGGCAGCGCGGCGACCTGCAAGGCAAAGCTGGAGGAACTCGCGGCGCAGTTCCAGGCCGACGAAATCATGATCCTCACCATCACCGGGGACTACGCGTCGCGGATGGCTTCGTACGAGCGGCTGGCGGAGGCGTTCGGGCTCGGCGGGGCTTGACGTAGCCGCGGATCGGCGCACAGTTCAGCCATGGCCTTTCGACCCGTTCACGTCGCCGCAATCGCCACCGCCCTCGTCCTCTCAGCCTGCGCGCAGACACCACCGGCCCCTCCCCCTGCAGCCGCCGAGCCGCCCCCGGCCGACGGCCCCGTGACCATCCACATCCCGGAGTCCTTTTCGCTGGGCGCCGGCCGCGTCTTCTCCCCCGGGCCGCCGCAGGCGATCACCGCCGAATTGCGCTTCCCGCCGGGCGCGGGTCCGTTCCCGGCGGTGGTGCTCGCGCACGGCTGCAACGGCAACCGCAACACCGAGCGCGCCTGGGGCGCGCAACTGCGCGAATGGGGCTACGCCACCCTGGTGCTGGACAGCTTCACCGGGCGCGGCATCCAGGAAGTGTGCACCGGTGCCGCGCGCCTCGCGCCCCTGCAGCGCGTGCCCGACGCCTACGGCGCGCTGCGCCTGCTGGCGCGCCACCCGCGGGTGGACACCAACCGCGTCGCGTTGATGGGCTTCTCCCATGGCGGCGCGCTCACGATGCTCGCCGCCACCGCCTGGGCGCGCGAGCGCTACGCGCCCGCGGGCGAGCCCGCGTTCCGCGGCTTCATCCCCTTCTACCCCAACTGCGGCCCCGAGTTCCCCGAGCGCTACCGCGTCTCCGCGCCGGTGCGCATCCACACCGGCGAAGCCGACGACTGGACCCCTGCGGGCCCCTGCGTCGCGCTGGTCGCCCAGCTGAAGGCCGCCGGCCAGGACGCCGAAATGCGCGTCTACCCCGGCGCGCACCACGCCTTCGACCAGGCGCGCGGGCACCATTTCCTGCCGAAAGTGCGCAACGGCTCGAAGTGCGCGCCGAAAGTGGCCTCCATCCTCGGGCCGGTGCTGGTGGATGCGCGCAACCGGGATTGCGTCACGCGGGGCGCGACGGTGGCCGAAAGCGCGGAGGCGGCGGCAGTTGCGCGCGTGGAAGTGCGCAGACAGTTGGGGGAGATGCTGGCGCGGCGCTAGCGCGGGTGCGATTGGACGATCTCGATTCCAGATCAACCGCGCACAATTTTCTGGAAGCGGGACCCAATGCGGGAGTAGCCTGAGCGCTTCCCGCAGGAGGCCGCGCCATGGACTACACCTACATGCTCTGCGCCCGCGACACCGAGGGCGGCAACTTCATCCCCGAGCCCGGACCCACGCTGTACCTGAAGATCCCGAAGGGCGAACTGCCCAGGCCCAGGCACGCGATCTCCGAGGGCCGCTGGACGAAGGAACTGCGCGCCGCCGCCACCTGGGGCCGCGACAAGCGCCGCCACAACCAGGCGCGCGGCGACCTGCTCATATTCGTGCACGGCTACAACAACGACCTGAAGATCATCCGCGACCGCCACGAGCAGCTCGAGCGCGACCTGAAGGCCATCGGCTTCAAGGGCGCGCTGATGACCTTCTGCTGGCCCAGCGACGACGTTGCGATCAACTACCTGGAGGACCGCCACGACGCCAAGACAAGCGCCATGCAGCTCGTGTCCGACGGCATCCGCATCCTGTCGGCGCAGCAGACGCCCACCTGCACCGTCAATATCCACCTTATCGGCCATTCCACCGGCGCCTACGTCATCCGGGAAGCCTTCGACGACGCCGACGACGCCGCCCTGCCCAACAACGCCTGGTCGGTGTCGCAGGTCGTGTTCATCGCCGGCGACGTCTCCGCGGCCTCGATGAGCGAGGGCAACTCCAGCACCGATTCCCTGTACCGGCACTGCTACCGGCTCACCAACTACCACAGCAAGCACGACTCCGCGCTCAAGCTCTCGAACGCCAAGCGCGTCGGCATCGCGCCGCGCGTCGGGCGGGTCGGCATGCCGGAGGACGCCCCGGGCAAGTCGGTGGACGTGGACTGCTCGGAGTACTTCGGCCAGCTGTGCGAGGACGACGCCATGCAGGAGGCCGACCAGGTGGCGAAGTACGGCTCCTTCGACCACTCCTGGCACATCGGCAACCGCGTCTTCACCGCCGACCTGTTCGAGACCCTGAAGGGGGATCTCGACCGCGGCGTGATCCCGACGCGCCGGGCGGAGGCGGACGGGCGGCTGGTGCTGGTGCGGCCCTAGCGGCTGAACTTCTCCAGCAGCTCCGCCGTTTCCTTGTAGCCGCGCTCCTTCGCCAGGTCCAGCGGCAGCTTCCCCTCCCGGTTCGGCTCCTTCGCGCTCACCCCCAGCTGCAGCAGCAGCCTCACCAGGTCGTCGTAGCCCCCGTCCGCCGCGGCGTGCATCACCGAGTTCCCCTTCAGGTCCTTCACCTTCAGGTCCGCGCCACCCAGCATCAGCAGGCGCGCCGTGTCCGCGTTCCCCGTCATGATCGCCCACTGCAGCGGCGACTCGCCGTCGTCGTTCCTCACCTTCGGGTCCGCTTTCGCGTTCAGGAGTAGTTCGACGAAGTACGTGTCGTGGTGCATCGCTGCGTAGTGCAGCGGCGTCTCGCTGTTCTTCGACCTTGCGGCCAGGCTCGCGCCCGCCTTCACCAGCATCGCGGCGAGTTCCTTGTAGTTCTTCTCGATCGCGACGTGCAGCGGGGTTTCGCCGTCCTTGTTCTTCGCGTTGAGGTTGACGCGGCCGCGGGCGACGAGGCCTTCGGCGACCAGGGGCTTGGATTCGTCCAGGGCTTCGAAGAGGCGGTCTTCGGGGGTGACGGGTTGGGCGAGGGTTGGGAGGGGGAGGAGTAGGAACAGAATCAAGAGAAATTGGCGCATGGGGCGAATTCTAGCGATCTCGGAATGAGATGGAAGGGTTCGGGCCGTGATGGCAACCTCCAGTGCTTTGGGAATCAAGTGGTTGTCGGGATTGCGCCGATTGTCACGGTTCGTGGAAACGTTGAATCCTGATTCGAATGATTGAGCAAGAGGAGGTGATCAAGATAGGCTGCGGAACTGCAGACATTTGTTAGCAGGAAAACACCTATGAATTGCGCGCAGCTAAGCCTGTTGCTAGTCGGTTTTTGGTTCCTTGGGAACGCGAACGCGGCAACCCCTTCCCCGCCCATCATCATTGGCGAAGTCATTGAAGAGGGACTAGCAGTGGTTGCCGGGCCCGTCGAAGACAAGTCAGCACCGCATACCGCCGCCGGTCGGACCAGTACGCATGAAGAAGTTCGATTTGTTCAGAAAACCAGACTGATCCCCGCAAAACTTGGCACTGTATTTGGATTTCGCTACAGATTGAGCGGCATTCCAACGGGTGAGCCGCTCAAATTCGAGATGCGTAGCATCCATCCTCCGATGAAGGGTTCAGATGGCCGCGCGCGAACTATCTCGACTGCCCAATTTCTTGTCGCGACTCCTGACGGCATATATGTGGATGACCTGATCTACTTGCTTTCCGAACCTTTCGAGGTTTTGCCCGGAAGATGGATTCTGCAGATACTTTACGATGGCCGGCAATTGGTTTCGCGCGAGTTCATCCTCCAGTGATGTGCTTTCGATCATGTAGCTGCTGCGAACGGGCCACCAGCGCGGTTTCGATGCGGGTCTTTTCTCGTCCCGCCTGCCGCAAAGCGCGACGCTAGGTCGCCAATAACCGGCGGGATCATGACAAGAACGCGAAGCACCTATTCCTGCCTGCTTGCGATATCGATGCTGTCTGGTTGCGCTACTTACAAACCTGTGCCCGACGGCTACACCGGCCCAACAGCAGTGATTGTGGATTCAGGCTTCAAGGAAGATGAAACAACAGCCCAGATCTTCGCGCTGGTGGAGGTGAACGGCCAGGCGGTGGAGAACAGTTTCCATGCGAGCGCCAGCGCGAGCCAAGGCCGCGGGTTTTCTCTGACCGCAAGGTACGTAACCCGAGAGGTCCCGGCCACTCCAATGAAGGTGACGCTCAAGGGCGCTCATACGGCGGGGGCAGCCATTCAGCAAATGATCAGTCAGGCCACTGGCATCTTTCTTTCGGTAGAGGGCGTCGTGGATTTCACGCCCACACAAAATCGCTGGTACGTCGTAAAAGGTGAACTGAAGAAGGGCGGATCTTCGATCTGGATTGAAGACGAAGCAACGGGCCAACCGGTGACCCGGAAGGTCACGGCAAAATGAGCTGAATTGTCCACGCGCGAAGTCCACAACCGTGACGCCTAATCTCCGGTCGTTGAGCGACACTTGGTCGAAGTTGGGCGCTTGGGCGCGTGCGCCAGAGCCGGGACGTTAGCCGAATTTTTGGGAGGAACCACATGCTCCGCATTCTGGTCATTGCGCTGATCTCCGTACTCCACACCGGCTGCGCCGTCGCGCCACGCGCAATCGAGAAGGACAACCTTGCCAAGATCCGGAACATCGGCGTGGTGTCGCTCGTCGGCGAGAAGTTCCACATGGTCCACGTGGCATTCATGGTGTTCGGAAATCGCCGGTCTGAACACCCGGTTGGAGAATGGGCCATCGACGACGAGGCCGAAGCCCTGGTCAAAACCACGCTGGAGCGCAATGGAAACTACAAGGTGCAGCCGCTCAAGAACCTGCGTTCAAGCCTGGGCAACGCGCAAACGCAAAGCATCGCAAACCCGCTGGACTACGAGGCCGTTGAGAAGATGCTTCGGGCAGAAGCCGGCGCACAGGGATTCGACGCGCTCATCGTCCTGTCAAAGCAGCGAAACGAGGATCGAATCGCCATGACGAACCAGTTCATGGAGGGCATAGGTCTCTACACGCGGCCTCTTTTCCGAGGAACGACGGTAGCCGCGTACGCCTGGTATGGCATGTCGGTGATCCAGGGATCGTCGTTCAAGCCCATCGCGCAGACTTTTGGCGTTGTGCCGCGCGCAAATCCAAGCTTCCTCGAACCCAATACCGCCTACCCCTTCAAGATTCTTGGCGCGTCGCACGACAAGGAAGAGTTCTCGAAGCTCACGGACGATGACAGGCGGACGATTCGTCAGGCGCTTTCGGAACTGCTTTCCAGGAGCATCCCGACCACGCTCGGCGAACTCGGATTCGCGATTCGGTAGGGGGCGATGCCGGCCAGGTCAGCGTCAATCCGGATGCACCCCCCTAGAGTCCCCCGGCGCCCCCTCCCTCTCCTTCATCCCGTAATCCCTGACCACCTCCGCCACCCTTAACCGGTAATCCGCAAACACCTCCGCCCGACCCGCCGCCTGCGCCGCCCGGTGCGACGCCAGGTTCCGCCACCGCCGCACCGATTCCTCATCCCGCCAGATCGACAAAGACAAATACTTCCCAGGCGTGGTCAAAGACTCAAACCGCTCCACCGAAACAAACCCGTCCATCGCCACCAGCTCGGCCTTCAAGGCCTCCGCCATCCGCAGGTAATCGTCCTTGCGCCCCGGATTGGGCAATACTTCGAAGATGACCGCGATCATGCACCCCTCCACAAACGCCAGATGTAACCGATCGGTTACATTGCAGTAGTATGCAAGCCCTAGAGCACCGAATCCCCCCGCCAGTCATCGGCCTGATCTCGGCCGGATTGATGTGGTTATTGGCGAGAGCGCTTCCTGAATACCGCATCCCGGCCCCCGGCGCCACCGAAGCGGCGATCCTGCTGGCCTTCCTCGGCGCCGCCATCGACGTAGCCGGCCTGCTTGCCTTCCGGAAAGCCAGGACCACCATCAACCCGCTCAAGCCCGAGAAGGCATCGAGCCTGGTCCAGTCCGGCATCTACCGCTATACCCGCAACCCGATGTACCTGGGGATGCTGGTGCTGCTGCTCGCCTGGACGGCGTACCTCGCGCACCCGGCCGCGTTCGCGGTGCTGCCGCTGTTCGTGCTGTACATCAACCGCTTCCAGATCGAGCCCGAGGAGCGCGCGATGGCGAAGCTGTTCGGGGCGCAGTTCGACGACTACCGCAATCGCGTGCGCCGCTGGATCTGATGCGGAAGCTCTCGATCCGCGAATACCTGAAGGCGAAGGCCGATTCGCTGAAGCAGGAAACGCTGGCCCTCTACCACGCCGCCCGCGACCCGCGCACGCCGCTCGCGGCGAAGATCCTCGCCGGGATGGTCGTGGCCTACGCGGTGTCGCCGATCGACCTGATCCCGGATTTCATCCCGGTCCTGGGATTCCTCGACGACCTCGTCCTGGTGCCGCTGGGGATCATCGTCTGCCTGCGCATGATCCCGCCCGAGGTGATGGCCGATGCAAGGCTTGCAGCACAGAAGCAGCTGGAAACGACCAAGAGCTGGACGGCCGCCGCGGTGGTGATCGTGATCTGGATCGCGCTCGCGGTCTTGCTCGGGGTCTGGCTCATCTGATAGAAGAAGGCATGAGCGCGATCACGAAACTGTTCGGCATCGAGTTGCCCGTCATCCAGGCCCCGATGGCGGGCTCGCAGGGCAGCGCGATGACGATCGCGGTGTCCAACGCGGGGGGCCTGGGGTCGCTCCCCTGCGCCATGCTGGCCCCGGAGGGCATCGCGAAGGAACTGGCGGCAATCAAGGCGGGAACCGCGAAGCCCTACAACGTGAATTTCTTCTGCCACGTGCCGCCGCAGCCTGACGCGGTGCGGGAGGCCGCGTGGCGCGCGAAACTCGCGCCCTACTACGAGGAATTCGGCATCGACGCGGACAAGATCCCGGCGGGACCGGGGCGCTCGCCGTTCAGCGCCGAGGCCGCCGACGTGCTGGAGGCTTTCAAGCCGGCGGTGGTGAGCTTCCACTTCGGCCTGCCCTCGAAGGAACTGCTCGCGCGGGTGCGTGGCTGGGGCTCGAAAATCATTTCCTCGGCGACCACGGTGGAGGAAGCGCGCTGGCTGGAGGCGCAGGGCGTGGACGCCATCATCGCGCAGGGCAACGAAGCCGGCGGCCACCGCGGGGTGTTCATCGGCGAGGACATCGCGACGCAGCCGGGCACCTTCGCCCTGCTGCCGCAGGTGGTGAAGGCGGTGAAGCTGCCGGTGATCGCCGCCGGCGGCATCGCGGACGCGCAGGGCATGCGCGCGGCGATGGCGCTGGGCGCCTCGGCGGTGCAGCCGGGCACCGCCTACCTGCTGTGCCCGGAATCCACCGCGAGCGCGGTGCATCGCGCTGCGCTGAAAAGCCCGCAGGCGGCGAACACCGCGTTGACCAACCTGTTCACCGGCAGGCCCGCGAGGGGCATCGTGAACCGCATCATGCGCGAGCTGGGGCCGATGAACGCGGCCGCACCCGCGTTCCCGCTGGGAACCGCGGCCATCACGCCGCTGCGCGCGGCGGCGGAAAAGAATGGCAGCGGGGATTTCTCGCCGTTGTGGTCGGGACAGAATGCCACCGGCTGCCGCGAAATACCGGCGGCGCAGTTGACTCGAGACCTCGCGGGGCTCGCCTAGGCGCGCTGCTCTTTCGGGTCCAGTCCCCTCGCCAAGACCTCGGCGAGATGCAGCGTCTCCCGCCCCGACAGGTCCTCGATCTGCTCGCGGCAGGAAAAGCCGTTGGCGACCACCAGCGAGTCGCGCGCGAGGCCGCGCACTTTCGGCATCAGCGCGAGGTCCGCGATCCTGAGCGAAGCCGCGTAGGTCTCCGGCCGGAAACCGAAGGACCCGGCCATGCCGCAGCAGCCCATGTCGGGCGAGTCCACCTGCATGCCCGCCTGCGACAGCAGTTCCAGGTCCTCTCGCATGCCGCCCAGCGCCTTCTGGTGGCAGTGGCCGTGCACCAGGACCTTGCCTCCTCCCTCCACGCGGCCCGGCTTCCAGCCGCGCGCGGCGAGCACCTCGCCCAGCGACACCGCGAGCTTCGAGAGTTTTTGCGCCGCAGGATCGGCGGGCAGCATTTTCTTCAGTTCGTCGCGGAAGACCGACAGGCAGCCGGGCTCCAGCACCACCACCGGCAGGCCGACCTCGATCTGGGGCGCGAGCACGGAGACGATCCTCCGCAGCGAGGCCTTCGCCTCGTCCAGCATGCCGAAGTCGTAGTAGGGCCGGCCGCAGCACAGCGGCTCGCGCGGCAGGTCGACGCGGCAGCCGGCGGCCTCGAGCACGTCGGCGGCGGCGAGCGCCGTCCGCGGGCGGAAATGGTTGCTGAAGGTGTCCGGGAACAGCACCACCGGGTCGCCGCGCCGCGCGCCGCCTTCGCGCGCGGGATCGCGCCGCGAACTGCGGCTGTCGGCGAAGCTGCGGCTGAAGCTGCGCGCGGCGAGGCGCGGCAGCGTGCGCTCCGGCGCGATGCCGGCGACCCGCTTGGCGATGCCCGAGATCCCCGGCGTCGAGGACAGGAAATTGGCCAGGCGCGCGAACTTCAACGCCCGGGGCGCCCACTCGCCGATCCGCCCCATGAAGAACGCCTGGCGAGGGCGGGGCTTTCCCTCGTAGTGATGCGACATGAACTCCGCCTTGTAGGCGGCCATGTCGGTATGCGTCGGGCAGTCGCTGCGGCAACCCTTGCAGGCGAGGCACCAGTCCAGCGCCTCGCGCACCTCTTCGCTCTGCCACAGGTCGGTGATCACTTCGCCGCGCAGCATTTCCGACAGCAGCCGCGCGCGGCCACGGGTGGAGAACCGCTCCTCGCGCGTGGCGCGGTAGCTGGGGCACATGGTGCCGCCCTCGGCGGAACGGCACTTGCCCATGCCGACGCAGCGCTCGGCGGCGCGGCCGAAGCCGTCGCCGATGTCGCCCGCGAAATCCATGCGCGTGGCGATCTGCACCGTCTTGTAGCCGGGCCCGAGGCGCAGGTTCTCGTCCAGCTTGTAGACCTCGCCCGTGGCATCCACCAGCTTGCCCGGGTTCATGCGCCCGCGCGGGTCCCAGATGCGCTTGAACTCGCGGAAGGCCTCCATCAGCTCCGGCCCGTACATCGCCGGCAGCAGTTCCGCGCGCGCCTGTCCGTCGCCATGCTCCCCGGATATGGAGCCGCCGAACTTCACCACCAGCTCGGTGGCGGCGAAGAGGAATTTGCGCCAGTGCGCGGTGCCCTGCGGCGTGCGCAGGTTGAAAGTGATGCGGGCGTGGATGCAGCCGTCGCCGAAATGCCCGTACAGGGAGGTCCGGTAGCCGAATTTGTCCACCAGCGCCTGGAACTCGCGCAGGTAGTCCCCGAGGCGCGAGGGGTCCACCGCCGCGTCCTCCCAGCCGACAATGGGATCGGGACCACGGGTTCTCCCGTCGGCGCCCTTCACGTTCAGGGCAGTGGCCGAGGCGCCCGTTTCGCGGATGGTCCAGATGCGGTTGGCGAGCGCCTTTTCCTCGATGAGCTTGCCGCCGAGCGCGTCCTGCAGCACTTTCGCCTTGCGCACCGCCTCGCAACGCTCGTCGTCGCCGAATTCCACCATCAGCCAGGCGTTGCCCTCGGGCAGCAGCGCGATGTCCTCCAGGCGAAGTCCCCGCTCGCGCAGGCCCCCGATGATGCCGGTGTCCAGGCCCTCGCAGGCGATCGGCCCGGTGGCGATGACCCGGGGCACGGCATCGCCGGCGAGATAGATGTCCGGGAAGCCGATCACCAGCAGCACGCGCTCGCGCGGGCTCTTCACCAGCCGCGCCAGCGCCTGCAGCGTCACCGCGCAGGTGCCTTCCGATCCCACCAGCGCGCGCGCGACGTTGAAGCCGTTCTCCGGCAGCAGCTGATCCAGGTTGTAGCCCGAGACGCGGCGCTTGATTTTCGGAAACCGGCTGCGGATGCGTTCGGCGTGGCGATCCCGCAGCGCCCGCAACTTCGCGTAGATCTCTCCCTGCCTCCCGCCGCGGCGCACGATCGCCTCCAGTTCCGCCTCCGAGGTCGGCCCGCACCAGAACCTCGCGCCGTCGTAGGTCAGCACTTCCAGCGCCTCGATGTTCTCCACCGTCTTGCCGGCCATCACCGAGTGCGGGCCGCAGGAGTTGTTGCCGATCATGCCGCCCAGGGTGCAGCGCGAATGCGTCGCGGGGTCCGGCGCGAAGGTGAGCCCGTGGCGCTCGGCGGCGCCGCGCAGCGCGTCGCACACCACGCCGGGCTCCACGCGCGCGGTGCGCGAGGCCGGGTCCACCTCCAGCACCCGGTCCAGGTACTTGGAACTGTCCATGACCACCGCGATGTTTACCGTCTGGCCGCACAGCGAGGTGCCGCCGCCGCGCGCAAGCACCGGCGCGTCGTGCGCGCGGCACGCGGCCATGGCGGCGACGACGTCCTCCACGGTGCGCGGCAGCACCACGCCGATGGGTACCTGGCGGTAGTTGGAGGCGTCGGACGCATAGGCGGCGAGCGCGCCGGCGTCGAAGCGCACTTCTCCCGCGATGGCGCCGCGCAGGGCGCGTTCCAGCTCAAGGTGTTTCACGCCGCGATTATTCCATCAACGTGGCGGGGTCGATGGTTTCGAGCAGCGGCGGCAGCGGGCAATCCAGCACCGCGCCCGCCAGGCGCATGAGTTCGGCCTCCGCCAGGCGGATGCTGCCGTCGTGGCTGACGGTCGCGAACAGGCCCTTGATGAGCACCGCTTTCTGCATCGGCGCCAGTGCTTTCAGCGCGGCAAGCGCCGCGCCCGCCTTGTTCAGCGTCAGTTCCCCCGCGACACCGGCGGCCGTGGCCGGAGCGAGGGACATTTCCTTCGCGCCGGCGTCGATCGCGGCCTGCAGCGCTTCGCCGCGCCGGCCGGTCGCGTCCTGGCGGGTGCCAGCGTGTGCGATAAGCGACAGCAGCAGCCGGGCCTCGGCCCCGAGCTCGGCGATGCGCCGGCCGGCCGGCGCCGGTCCCCTGGGCCTGTGCACAAGCTGGTCGCGCACCAGCGTCAGCACCACGAATTCGTGCAGCGACACCCGCCGGTCGGCCTGGACCGCGATTTCCAGGGCCTTGATCAGCTCGTCGTGCGTCGCCTGGGGCGAGGCTTTGACCGCGGGCAGCGCGAGGTCGATCGCCGGCAGGTGGAACGCGGGGCCCAGCCGCCGCGTGAGCGGCAGGAGCGCGGCGGCATCCCCGGAGAGCTTGTCCAGGCCCGCGGCTTTCAGCGCCGCCAATTGACCCTGCAATACGTCCTCCGCGGGCGCGAGCAGCATCGCCACCAGCGCCGCGCGCGCGCCATCCGGATCGTGCAGCTTGTCGCGCAGTCCGTCGGGCAGGGCCTTGAGCAATCGCCTGGCGTAGTCCACCTTTCCGCCGTCCACGGTCCCCACCAGCGCGGCGCTGTCCTTCGCGGAACGACCCCACTGCGTGCCCAGGTCGCCGCCGCGCCGGCCCTCGCCGCCCAGCGCCGCCGCGGCGCCGAACACGATGGCCTTCGCGGCTTCTTCCTTCTTCAGGCCCGCCTTGGCCGCCTCGGCGTCCGTGGGCTCCGTCGGCGGGCGCTTCTGCCGGTACGTGGAAGGCTGGAAGCGCGGATGGGCGCGCGCGATGCGCTCCTCGATCGGCGGGTGGGTGTCGAACAGGCCGCCGAACCAGACCTTGACGCTGTCGGCGAAGAACATGTGCGACAGGTCCTCGGCGTGCCGGTTCTCCACCAGCGTGCCGCGCGAGGTGTTGCGGATGCGGTCCAGGGCACCGGCGACGCCGTCCGGGTTGCGCGTGAACTGCACCGCGGAGGCATCGGCCAGGAACTCGCGCTGGCGCGACACCGCCGCCTTGATCAGGCGCGAGAAGAAAAGGCCGATCCAGCCGATCAGCATCAGCGCCAGGCCGACGACGACGAAATAGCCCGAGCCGGAGTTCTTCGAGCTGCTGCCGCCGCGCTGCGAGCGCAGCAGGAACTCGCCGATGGAGCCGATGAACACGATCCCGGCCAGCACGCCGATCATGCGGATGTTGAGCCGCATGTCGCCGTTCAGGATGTGGCTGAACTCGTGCGCCACCACGCCCTGCAGCTCGTCCCGGTTGAGCGTCTCCAGCGTGCCGCGCGTCACCGCCACCACGGAGTTGGACACCTCCCAGCCCGCCGCGAAGGCGTTGATGCCGCCCTCGCCGTCCATGACGTAGACCGCCGGTACGCGCACGCCCGAGGCGATGGCCATTTCCTCGACCACGTTGAGCAGGCGCCGCTCCAGGAGATCGCGCGTGCCCGGCTCGACGCGCCGGGCGCCCACCATCTGCGCCACCGCGGCGCCGCCGCCGCCCAGCTTCGAGACGTTCCACGCGCTCACCAGGAAAATCACCCCCGCGGTGCCGAGCGCGCCCCACAGGTAGACGCTCGCCGGAACCGCGCGCAGCAGGCTCTGCGTGCTCGCGTACTGCAGCGTGGCGTCGACGTTGCCGGTGGCGAGCCAGGTGACCGCGAGCACGATGTCCACGGCGATGATGACCGCGGCCACCGCCAGCACATACAGCAACACGAGGATCTTCGTGTTGCGGCGCGCGACGTCCTGGTGCTCGAAGAAGGTCGCCAAGGACCGCGGTTACTTGAAGGAAACCTTCGGCGCCTTGCGCTCCTCGGGCGACTCGGTGGCCTCGAGCAGCGTGGCCTCCCTGAAGCCGAACATGCCGGCGAAGATCGTGTCCGGGAACGATTCGCGCCTGGTGTTGTACTCGGTCACCGAGTCGTTGTAGCCCTGGCGCGAGAACGCGATCTTGTTCTCCGTGCTGGTGAGCTCCTCCTGCACCTGCAGGATGTTCTGGTTCGCCTTCAGGTCCGGATAGGCCTCGAAGAGCACCATGAGGCGGCCCAGCGCCCCGCCCAGCTGGCCCTCGGCCTGCGCCAGGCCCTGCATCGCGGCCGCGTCGCCGGGGTTGGCGGCGGCCTTCTGCGAGGCACTGACTGCGTTGCCGCGCGCCGCGATCACCGCCTCGAGCGTCTGGCGCTCGTGCGCGAGATACCCTTTCGCGGCCTCGACCAGGTTCGGGATCAGGTCGTAGCGGCGCTTCAGCTGGACGTCGATCTGCGCGAAGGCGTTCTTGAAGCGCTGGCGCAGCTTCACCAGCCCGTTGTAAATCGAGATGCCCCAGAACACGATCGCGACGACGAGCGCGAGGAAGATCCAGATTCCCATGGCCTAGCCTCCCAGAATGTAGTGTGGTGCCTCGGCTACTATAGCGCATGCGAAAGTGCGCTCTGGATCGCCACCGTCGCGCCCTCATGGCTGGCGCCGGGGCCCTGCTGCTGGCCTCTGCCCTGCCTGTCGCCGGACAGGATCAGCGAGCGCTGAAAATCGGCATCATCGGCTCGGGCCGCATCGGCAGCGCACTGGGCGAATTCTGGGTCAGGGCCGGGCATGAAGTGATGTTCTCCGACCTCAGCGTCGAGGACGTGAAGGCGCTGCTCGGTCGCCTGAAGCTGGGGCCGCGGGCGCGTGCCGGCACCTCGCGCGAGGCGGCCGCGTTCGGCGACGCGGTGCTCATATCGGTGCCCTACAAGGCCTTGCCCGGAATCGGCCGCGAGCTCGCCGCGGAACTCAAAGGCAAGGTGGTGCTGGACACCGGCAATCCCTACCCGGGGCGCGATGGCGACATGGCGCTCGCCGCGCGCGCCAAGGGCACCGGCGTCGCTTCGGCGGAGTACCTGCCCGGCGTTCGCCTGGTGCGTGCCTTCAACAGTGTTCGCGACATGCACCTGCGCAGCGAAAGCCATCGCAAGGGCGCGAAGGTGGCCATCCCGCTCGCCGCGGACGACGCCGAGGCGATGACGTTGGCGATGCGGCTGGTTGCAGATGCGGGCTTCGAGCCGGTGCCGGTCGGGCCGCTGGCGCGGGCGCGCGAATTCGACGTCGATACCAGGGCCTACGGCTTTGCCCTTACCGCGCGCGAGCTGCGCCGCGAGCTGGGCCTGAAGCATTGAGGCAGGGGTGAAGCGGCTGGTGCAGGTGGAGCGCCATGAGCGGCCGGCGCTGGCCTGGTCGTTCCTCTTCTTCCTGCTGCTGCTGGCGGCTTACTACGTGCTGCGCCCGGTGCGCGACGCCATGGCGGCGCAGGCGGGCAGCCAGGCGGTGCAGCAGCTGTTCATCTACACGTTCCTCTGCATGCTGGCGCTGGTGCCATTGTACGGCTGGCTGTGCGCGCGCCTGCCGCGGACGCGCTTCCTGCCGCTGGTGTACCTGTTCTTCATCGTGAACCTGGTCGCGTTCCGCTTTTTCCCGCAGCCCGAAGTGTTCTTCGTCTGGCTGAGCGTCTTCAA
Organism: Betaproteobacteria bacterium; assembly: GCA_052386675.1. Taxonomy (GTDB): domain Bacteria; phylum Pseudomonadota; class Gammaproteobacteria; order Burkholderiales; family SG8-39; genus RBG-16-66-20. Next base: position 49,541 of record JBQTJX010000029.1, on the reverse strand, counting down.
CCTGTTCGCGGTGTCCACCTTCTGGAGCCTGATGGCCGACCTGTTCAACCGCGAGCAGGCCACGCGCCTGTTCGGCGCCATCGCCGCCGGCGGCAGCTGCGGCGCCATCCTCGGCCCGGTGCTTACCGCCAGCGCGGTGCGGACACTGGGGCCGGACAACATGCTGCTGCTGACCGCGTTCCTGTTGCTGCTTGCGCTGGCTGCGCTGCTGCGCCTGCTGCATTGGGGAGCGCAGCACCCCAGACAGGGTGAAACCGCCGCCCAGGAGGCACTTGGCGGCTCCATCCTCGCGGGCGCGAAGGCGGCGCTGACCTCGCCCTACCTGCTGGGCATCTGCGCGTACCTCTTTTGCTACACCGTGCTCTCGACCGCGCTCTACATGCTGCAGGTGGAGATACTGCCCAAGGCCATCCCGCAGCGCGCCGAGCAGATCCGGTTCCTCGCCCAGGTGGACCTCGCGGTGAACGGACTTGCGCTGCTGGTGCAGCTCGCGTTCACCGCGCGCCTCGCCGCCTGGCTCGGCACCGGCTGGATGCTGGCGCTGATGCCGCTGCTGTCGCTCGCCGGATTCGCGGTGCTGGGCGCTGCGCCGACGCTGGCGGTGCTGGTCGTCGTGGGCGTGCTGCGCCGCGCCGGAGAGTTCGCCGTTTCCAAGCCGGTGCGCGAGGCGCTCTACACCGTGGTCTCGCGCGAGGACCGCTACAAGGCGAAGAGCTTCACCGACACCGTGGTGTACCGCGGCGGCGACGCCCTGGCCAGCAGCGCATTCGGCGCGCTGCGCGGCGCCGGGCTGGGCCCGTCGGGCCTGGCCTGGGCCGCCTTGCCGGTGGCGGCGGGGTGGCTGGCGGTGAGCTTCTGGCTGGGGCGGGAACAGGCGCGCAGGCGGTCAGCCCCGGATTGACGCTGCCCAGGACCAACTGTACAGTTCATCTGTACACATCGGAGCGCCGCCATGAAGGATGTCAAGGTCACCGAACTGCGGCAAAACCTGCCTGCCTACCTGGCGAAGGTCAGGAAAGGGGAGCGGGTGCGCGTCACCTCGCGGGGAAAAGTGGTGGCGGAGCTCGTGCCGCCCGCCACCACGCGCTCGGAGTCCGAGGCGGCATGGGCACGCTTGCGCGGCAGCGTATTGCGGTTTGATCGGCCGACCGATCCAGCGTTCGATCCTCTGGAGTGGGACATCAACAAGTGATCGTGCTTGATACCCACGCGCTCGTCTGGTGGGTATCGCGATCCGAACGACTGCGCGCGCGTGCGCGAGGCGCAATCGCCGACGCCTTGCGCAAGGGCCCGGTCACTGCCTCGGCGATCAGCTTCTTCGAGATCGCGACAAGCGTGCGTCGCGGCCGCCTCGACCTCGGCCTGCCCCTGGCGGAATGGCAGGCGGAGGTACGCAAGCTCGCGGAGTTGAGAATCGAGCCGGTCAGCGTGGAAATCGCGCAGGTCGCGGGCGGATTCCAGGACGACATGCCCGGCGACCCGGCAGACCGGATTATCGCCGCCACCGCGCTGGTCCTGCACGCACGGCTGATTACGGCCGATGCGTACCTGCGAAAGCACCCGCGGCTTCAAACCATCTGGTAACGCACATAGAATGCCCGCATGAACGCCCACCGGCGCTCGGCGCTGCGCACCCTGGGCGGCCTGGCCGCCCTGCTCGCACTTGATTCACACGTCCCCGTACAGGCCCAGATGCCCAACCTCATCCAGCGCAGCATCCCGTCCTCCGGGGAGCAGCTGCCCGTCATCGGCCTGGGCACCTGGCAGGTATTCGACGCCGGCGACGATGCTTCCGCCCGCGCCCCGCTGAAGGATGTGCTGCGCGTGTTCTTCGCCGCCGGCGGCAGGCTGCTGGATTCCTCGCCGATGTACGGCTCCAGCGAATCGGTGGTGGGCGACCTGTGCGCGGACCTGAACGCCTGTGAGCCCCTGTTCATGGCGACGAAAGTCTGGACCCGCGGCCGCGACGAGGGCATCCGCGAGATGGAGCGGTCCTTCGGCCGCATGCGCGTGAAGCAGATGGACCTGATGCAGGTGCACAATCTGCTGGATGCGGCCACGCACACGAAGACGCTGCTCGACTGGAAGGCGCGAGGGCGGGTGCGCCACATCGGCATCACGCACTACACCGCCTCGGCCCACGCCGAGGTGGAGAGAACGTTGAAGGCCGCGCCGTACGATTTCCTGCAGATCAACTACTCGCTCGCCGAGCGCGGGGCGGGCGAGCGCCTGCTGCCGCTGGCGCGCGAGCGCAAGGTCGCCGTGATCGTCAATCGTCCCTTCGCCGAGGGCGCGCTATTCCGCCGCGTGCGCGGCAAGCCGCTGCCGCCGTGGGCGGGCGAAATCGGCGTCTCGAGCTGGGCGCAGTACTTCCTGAAGTGGATCCTCGGCCACCCGGCCGTCACCGCGGCGATCCCGGGCACCGGCAGGGCCGAGCACATGGCCGACAACCTCGCCGCCGGGCGCGGCTCGCTGCCCGACGAGCAGCAGCGCCGGCGCATGGCCGCGTACTACGACGCGCTGTGAGGACGCTGTTTCCCGCGCTGTTCCTCGCACTGTGCCTTGCCGCGGGCGGCGCGCTGGCGCAAACCGGCGGCGTCGAGGTGCAGAAAAGCCGCCTGCTGCTCCTGCCCGCCTCCACCGTGGAGCGCAGTGCGGCGCAGCAGTACGGCGACCTGATGCGCCAGGCCGCGCAGAAGGGACTGCTGAACAGCGACCGCCAGCAGGTCGAACGGCTGCGCAACATCGCGCGCCAGCTGATTCCGCACTCGGCGCGCTTCAACAAGGACGCAGAGAAGTGGCGCTGGGAGGTGAATCTCATCAGCTCGAAGACGGTGAATGCCTTCTGCATGCCCGGGGGCAAGATCGCGTTCTTCACCGGCATCATCGAGCAGCTGAACCTGACCGATGCCGAGGTGGCGGCGATCATGGGCCACGAGATCGCGCACGCGCTGCTGGAGCACGGCCGCGCGCGCATGTCCGAGCAACTGTTGAAGAGCGCCGGGATTTCCATTGCCGCGGCGGTGTTCAACCTGGGCCAGCTCTCGGCGGAACTGCTCAACCAGGCCGCCGGGCTCGCGATCAGCCTGCCCTACGCGCGCAAGCAGGAGACCGACTCGGACCTGGTGGGCATGGAGCTCGCCGCGCGCGCCGGGTTCGACCCGCGCGCCGCGGCCGAGGTGTGGCGCAAAATGTCGAAACTGACGCAGGCGGCGGGCAAGGGCCAGCCGCCGCAATTCCTCTCCACGCACCCGGGGCACGACACGCGCATCAGGGAGATCGAAGCCAACCTGCCGAAGGTGCTGCCGCTGTACGATGCCGCGAGGCCCCGGAAATGAGCGCGAGCGACGCCTTCTACGCCGGGCTGCCGGTGCTCACCGCGTTCAGCGACGTGGCGCGGCCGGAGAACTACCGGCCGCTGCCCGGGGACTGGCATGTCGCCACCTGCGACGTGCGCAACTCCACGCTGGCGGTGGAGGCCGGCAACTACAAGCACGTCAATACCGTCGGCGCCTCCGCGGTGACCGCAATGCTGAATGCAGCCGGCACCCTGGAAATCCCGTTCATCTTCGAGGGCGACGGCAGCGCCTTCTGCGTGCCGCCTTCGCTGCTGGAAGACGCCAAGGCGGCGCTGGTGAAGACGCAGGAGATGGCGCAATCGTCCTTCGGCCTGGAGCTGCGCGTGGCGACGGTGCCGGTGGCGGCGATCCGCGCCGCCGGCCATGACATCCTGGTGGCGCGCTTCCGCGTCTCCGAGAACTACATCCAGGCCGCCTTCGCCGGCGGCGGCATGGCCTACGCCGACAAGTACATGAAGGACCCGGCCACCGCGCCCTTGTGCGAGGTCAAGCCCGGCAGCGTCGCGCCGCGCGGCAGCCTGGAGGGCCTGGAGTGCCGCTGGCAGGACATCCCCAGCCTGCACGGCGAAACTGTCAGCGTGATGGTGCGCGCGCTGTCGCCGGACCCGGCGCGCGCCGCGGCGGCGTACCGCGAAGTGATCGACAAGGTGAGGGAGATCTACGGCAGCGACGAGGCCTGCCACCCGCTGACGCCGCCGGCGATGCAGCTGGCGCCGTCCCTGAGCGCGCGCCAGCTGGACAACGAGGCTGGCGTGCGCGCCTATGAACGCGGCGCGCGCGGCCGCAGTTCCGTCGGCCGCTGGCTGTGGCTGATGCGCGCGCGCTGGTTCGTGGTGCTGGGCTGGTTCCTGATGCGGTTCGGCCTCAGGACCGAGCAGACCGACTGGAGCACCTACAAGCAGACCCTGTACCACAACACCGACGTGCGCAAGTTCAACGACGTCTATCGCCAGATCCTCGCCGGCAAGCCGGCGCAGCGCGAGGCGCTGGATGCCTGGCTGGCGGAGCGCTACGCGAAACGCGAGCTGGTGTACGGCCTCCATGTAACCGATCGTGCACATATGACCTGCCTGGTGTTCAACTACTCGGGCAAGCACCTGCACTTCATCGACGGCGCCGACGGCGGGTTGTTCCTCGCCGCCAAGCAGTTCAAGCAGCGCGCGGCGCAGCTCTCGGCGGGCTAGCTAGTCCGCGCCGGCCATGTGCCGCGCCGCGATCCAGCCGAAAGTCATCGCCGGTCCCAGCGTGATGCCGGGCCCGGGGTAGTTCCCGCCCATGATGGACAGGGCGTCGTTGCCCGCGGCGTACAGGCCCGGGATCGGCTTCTTGTCCTCGTCCAGCACCTGCGCATTCCCGTTGGTCGAGATGCCGGCATACGTTCCGAGATCCCCCACATGCACCTGCACCGCATAGAACGGCCCGTCCACGATCGGCGCCACGCAGGGATTGGGCTGGATGTCAGGGTCGCCGTAGAAGCGGTTGTAGGCGGTGCTGCCCTTGTGGAAATCGTGGTCTGTCCCTGATTTCGCGTTGGCGTTGAAGTGCGCCACCGACTTTTCCATCGCGGCGGCGTCGATGCCGCAGGCAGTCGCCAGCTCGGCAATCGTCCCGCCCCGCTTGAGGTAGCCCGACTTCAGGTGCGTTCCGAGCGGCAGCGGGCGCGGCTTGACGAAACCAAGTCCGTAGGCGCGGATGGCGCGGTGATCGGTGACCAGCCACGCCGTGGTCTCGCCCTGCGCGAACAGGCCCTGGATGAAATCGTGGTACGAATTACCCTCGTTGACGAAGCGGACACCCTTCCTCGTCACGGCGATGACGCCGGGCTTGGCGCGGTCGATGAAATGCGGAAACAGGCCGAAGCTGCCATCGGCGCGCGGCACGCGCGACACCGGCACCCACGCAGCCGCGTTCGGCAGAGTTTCATCGATGCGCCCGCCAGCGCCCTGCGCGAGGCGCAGGCCATCGCCGGTGTTGTCCGGCGGCGCAGGCGACTGGTGGCCGGTATGCGCGAACAGGCGCTTCTTGCGTTCCTCGTCCTGCGGAAAGCCGCCGCAGGCGAGCACCACGCCCTTGCGCGCGGTGACGCGAACTTTCTTTCCATCCTTCTCCAGCACCGCGCCGCGCACGGCGCCCTGCTCGCGCAGAATCTCAACCAGGGGCGCCGACGGCCAGAGCTCGACGCCGCAATCCAGCGCCGACTTGAGCAGCCGCCCGGCGAGCGCGTTGCCGTTGGTGAGCCGCACGCCGCGGCCGTGCACCAGCGTCGCGACGCCATGCCCGAGCAGCCGGCGCGCGACGAACAGCGCCGAGGCGAGCGACTTCGACCAGCGCATGAAATGCGTCAGTTCCACGCCGGAGCCGATCATGACGCCGAACACCGTGAGTTCCGGCAGCGGCGGGCGCAGTTTCGGCAGCAGCGCGCCCAGTTCGCGGCCGTCGAAGGCGGAGGCGACCAGGGAGCGCCCGCCCGCCTTGCCACCGGGTGCGTCCGGGTGGTAGTCGGAGAACGTCGCCGAGGGATCGAACTTCACCACTGTCTCGCGCTGGAACCACTCAATCATCCGCGGCCCGGCGGTGAGGAAGGCATTGACGCGCTCCGGGTCGTATTTCTCGCCGGCCTCGTGCAGCAGGTAGGTGGCCGCCTCCTCCAGGCTATCCCTGATCCCGATGGAAGCCTGCATCGGATGATTGGGAATCCACAGCCAGCCGCCGGAGCGCGCCGTGGTGCCGCCGAACAGGGACGCCTTCTCCGCGACGATGACCTCAAGGCCAAGCTTGCGCGCCGCCACCGCAGCGGCGAGGCCGCCCGCGCCGGAGCCGGCGACGAGGACGTCGCATTCCAGTTCGCGATTGGTGTCCATGGCCGAGTCTAGCGCCCGCGGCGACGCCCCGGAAATATTCAGGGGAAGAATGAGGGTATGTCCCTGATTCCCTGATATCGGAGGTTATGATCATCGCCATGGGAAGGGAGGCCCTGGCCGTCATCGTGGCCGTCACCGCGCTGAGCCAGTTCTATCGCTCATGCCTTGGGGTCATTGCACCCGAACTGTCGCGCGACCTCGAGCTGTCACCCGAGGCGCTGGGCTCGGCCAACGGCGCCTTCTTCCTCGCCATGGCGCTGGCGCAGATCCCGGTGGGCATGCTGTTCGACCGCTTCGGCCCGCGGCGCACCGTGGCCGCGTTTACCGCCGTCGCCTTCGTCGCCGCCATCTGGCAGGCGATGGCGGCGAGCGCGGAGGAGCTGATCGCAGCGCGCTTCCTGCTCGGCCTGGGCTGCGCCGCGAGCTTCATGGGCGCGGTGACGCTGTGCTCCTGGTGGTATCCCGGCGCGAAGCTCTCCACCATGCTCAGCCGCATGTTCGCCTTCAGCCAGGTGGGGATCTTCCTCGCCGCCACGCCGCTCGCAGTAGCCTCGGCGACGCTGGGCTGGCGCTGGTCCTTCGCCGGCATGGCGATCGCCACTGCGGCGACCGGCGTCCTGTTTTTCCTTCTGGTACGGGACCGTGCGCCGCAGCTGTCGCTGGACATGAAGCCGGAGTCCATGCGCGACGTGGCGCGCGGCCTGCTCGCGGTCTGGCGCACCCCGGGCCTCGCGCCGGTGCTCGCGATCCACACCTTCGCCTACGCCAGCATGGCCACCGTGATGGGCCTCTGGGCCGGCCCGTACCTCTCCGACGTGCACGGCCTGGACGGCCCCGCACGCGGCAACGTCATCCTCGCCATGGCCGCGGCGCAGCTGGCGGGCATCCTCGCCTACGGGCCGCTCGACCGGGTGTTCAACACGCGCAAGTGGATCGTTGTGCCGGGGGCCCTGTGCACCATCGCCACGCTGGCGACGCTGGCCTCGGTACCATCCTTGCCGCTGTGGGCGGCGGTGGCGCTCCTCGTCCTGTTCTGCGGCGTCACTTCCTATGCGGTGGTGATCGTGGCCCACGGCTCGAGCCTCTTTCCGCCGCACCTCACCGGCCGCGGCGTCACCACGGTGAACCTGGCGCAGGTCATCGGCCTCGCGGGCCTGCCGGTGCTGACAGGCGCCATCGTGGGCGCGTTCCCCGAGGACAGTGGCGGCGCCCACGGGGAACTCGCCTACCGATGGGCCTTCGGCAGCATCGCCGCGGTGCTCGCGCTCGGCCTTGCGATCTACCTGACCGCCCAGGACGCCAAGCCCGACGCCAACCCGGACGCGACGGGTTAAGCTTGCGCCCCAGGAGGAAGTCACCGATGAAGCTTGCGCTCGCGTTCCTGCTCTCGCTGTGCACCCTGGCCGCCCACGCGCAGGCCTGGCCGCAGCGCCCGATCCGGCTGGTGGTGGGCTTTGCGCCCGGCGGCGGCGTGGACATCAATGCGCGCCTGCTCGCGCCCAGGCTGTCCGAATACCTCGGCCAGCAGGTGGTGGTGGAGAACAAGCCCGGCGCAGGCACCAACATCGCCACCGAGTTCGTCGCCCGCAGCGCCCCGGACGGCTACACGCTGCTCATCAACACCGGCGCGATCACCATCAACCAGTCGCTGTACAAGAACCTGCCCTTCGTCCTGACGCGCGACTTCGCGCCCGTCTCGGTGTTCTCCGAGAGCCCGAACGTGCTGGTGGTGCCGGCCAAGCTGCCGGCGACGAGCGTCAAGGAGCTGGTCGCGCACGCGAAGGCCAATCCGGGCCGGCTCAACTATTCCTCGGCGGGCGTCGGCACCACGCAAAACCTGGCCGCGGAGCTGTTCAAGCTGAAGACCGGCACATTCATCGTCCACATCCCCTACAAGGGCACCGCGCCGTCCATGACCGCGCTGATGTCCTCGGAGGTGGATTTCTCCTTCGCCAACATCCCCTCCATCCACGCCCACCTCAAGACCGGGCGGCTGCGCGCGCTGGCGATCGCCGCGCCGGCGCGCGACCCGCAGCTGCCCGAGGTCCCGACCATGAAGGAAGCCGGCGTCGAGGGCGTCGAAGTCGTGGTCTGGTACGGCGTGTTTGCCCCCGCGGCGACGCCGAAGGACATCGTGCAGAAGGTCGCCGACGGCATCATCCGCGCCACGAAGGACGCCGACACCCGCAAGAAGCTGCTCGAGCAGGGCGCGAACCCGGTCGGCAACACCCCGGAGCAGTTCTCCAGGATCGTGCAGGAGGAACTGGTGCGCTGGGCCGAGGTGGTAAAGATTTCCGGCGCCACCGCCAACTAGAAACAACGCAAAGGATCCGCATGACGACGAAGAAGCCGCCCGCCACCATCGCCACCGTCAAGGACATCGTGCCCAAGCTGGCCGAGCTCACCGAGAAGGTGGTGTTCGGCGACGTCTGGGCGCGCCCGGGCATGAGCCTGCGCGACCGCAGCCTTGTTACCTGCGCGGCGCTGATCGCGCTCAACCACCGCGACCAGCTGAAGGGCCACCTGTGGCGCGCGCTGGACAACGGCGTCACCAGGGAGGAAATCTCGGAAATGTGCACCCACCTCGCGTTCTACGCTGGATGGCCGAATGGCATTTCTGCCGCGCAGGTTGCCAAGCAAGTGTATGAGGAGCGCGGATGATGCCTGCGCTGAACTGCGAGGAACGCGGATGAACATCGGATTCATCGGCCTGGGCCTCATGGGCCGGCACATGGCGGCGAACCTTCTCAAGGCGGGCCACAGCCTGAAGGTGAAGGACCTGCGGCGCGAAGCGGCGAACGAGCTCATCGCCGCCGGCGCGCAGTGGGCGGACGACGTCGCGGCCGAAGCCGACATCGTCTTCACCTCGGTGCCCGGACCGGCGGACGTGGAAGCGGTGGCGAAGGAGATCCTCGCCACGGCGAAGCCCGGCACTGCCTGGTTCGACCTCAGCACCAACTCCCCTGACATGGTGCGGAAGATCCATGGCATTTGCGCGCAGAAGGGCGTGCAGTTCCTTGACGCCCCTGTCAGCGGCGGGCCGAAGGGCGCGCAGTCGGGCCGGCTGGCGGTCATGATTGGCGGCGACCGCGCCACGTACGAGCGCTACCTGCCGGTGATCAAGGCCATCGGCGACCAGCCGTTCTACGTCGGCGAGGCCGGCGCGGGAACGGTCGCGAAGCTCGCCCACAATGTCTCCAGCTTCATGGTGCAGACCGCGCTCGCAGAGGCTTTCACGCTCGGGGTCAAGGCCGGCGTCGAGCCGGTCGCGCTGTTGCGCGCGCTGCGCCAGGGCGCCACCGGCCGCGCGCGCACCTTCGACCGGCTGGTGGACCAGTTCCTGCCCGGGAAATACGACCCGCCCGCCTTCGCGCTCAAGCTGGCGCACAAGGACGTCAGCCTCGCGGTGCAGCTGGGAAAGTCGGTGGGCGTGCCGATGAAGGCGGGCGAGCACGCGCTCGCCGAACTCGCCGAGGGCATGGCGCGGGGCTGGCAGGACCGCGATTGCCGCGTCGCCATGACGCTGCAGGAGGAGCGCGCGGGGGTGTCGGTGAAGGTTTCCGAGGACAAGCTGAAGGACGCGCTGGCTTAGCCCGGCGGCTTAACCCTTTTCCGCATCCGCACCGTTCCATGCTGCAGGGGCCCCTTCCGGGCCCGGCACTGAACGGAGGCAAGCCCATGTCCCTGCACCACCTTTCGCTCGCGGCGGCGGCGCTCGCGGCCGCCTTTTCCCTCGCCCTGCCCGCCCATGCCGATGCGCCGAAGAAGACCCTGGCCGCGTTCGCCAGCGAGCAGGAACTCTCGGCGCTGTTCAAGCGCTGGGGCGAGGCGCACCGGATCAGGCTGGAACAGGAGCGCAAGCGCCGCGACGAGGCGCGCGCCCAGCCGGGCCTCGCCCAATCCGCACCGGCGCCCGCCGCAATGGCGGCGAAGAGCATGGCGGCCGAATCCACCGCCGCGAGCGTCGCGAGCGCGGATTCCATCACCAACGTGCAGCACGCCGGCGTGGACGAAGGCGGCATCGTCAAGCTGCACGGCGAGCACCTGGTCATCCTGCGCCGCGGCCGGCTGTTCACGGTGAAAGTGGGCGACAAGGCGCTCGCGCCGGTGTCGGCGGCCGACGCCTTCGGACCCGGCGTGGACCCGCGCGGCGCGTGGTACGACGAGATGCTCATCTCCGGCAACACGATCGTCGTGATCGGCTACAGCTACCAGCGCGGCGGCACCGAGATCGGGCTGTTCGACCTCTCGGCCGACGGCCAGCTGAGCTACAAGTCCACGCACCACCTGCGCTCCAATGACTACTACTCGTCGCGCAACTACGCCAGCCGCCTCATCGGCTCGAAGCTGGTGTTCTATACCCCGCTGCGCCTCAATCCGTTCCACGCCGACCCCACGTCGGCGTTCCCAGCCATGCGCCGCTGGCGCCCGGGCGCGACCCCGGCGGAGTTCCGCCGCATCGCGCCGGCCACGCGCATTTACCGCGCCGCAGAGGACCTCGACCCGTACCGGGGCCTCGCGCTGCACACGGTCACCAGCTGCGACCTGGCCAAGCCGGAGTTGGACTGCGAAAGCACCGTGGTGATGGGACCTCAGGGGCGCGTGTTCTATGTCTCGCCGGGCTCGGTGTTCGTCTGGACCGCGTCCTCGGCGGTATTCCGCATCCCGCTGGACGGCACCGCGCCAAGTGCGCTCAAGGTCTCCGGCACGCCGATCGACCAGTTCTCGTTCCTGGAAGGCGCCGACGGCCACCTCAACGTGCTGCTGCGGCCCGATGGGCGGCGTGGCGAAGGCATGTGGGGCTCTGAAGCCGCGCCGGGGGAACTGGCGCTGTTCCGCGCACCCCTCGACAGCTTTTCGGACGGCCGCGACGCCGCGCCGCCCTCCAGCTACCGCCGGCTGCCGCGGGTGCAGGGCCATGCGCTGCAGAACCGCTTCGTCGGCCAGTACCTGTTGTACGGCGCGGGCGCGGGCTGGCGCAGGCCGGCGCAGTCGACGAACGCGCAGGTCTATGCGGTGAAATACGCATCCGGCGACTTCGCCCACGAGATCCCCCTGCCGCACGGCGTGGACCGGATCGAGGCGCTGGGCGGGAACGCGGTGGTGGTGGGATCGGATGGCCGCGACCTGGCCTTCACCAGCCTGCGCCTCGCGCGCACGCCGGTGGCAGTGGACCGCTACGTCCGCAAGGGCGCCGCGCAGGGCGAGACCCGCAGCCACGGCTTCTTCTACCGGCCGCTGGGGGACAACGAGGGGCTGGTCGGCCTGCCCATCATCGGCGGGCACCAGGGTGCCAGCGGCCAGCTCAAGCGCGTCTCGGCTTCGCTGCTGTACCTCAGGAGCGAGGCGCTGTCCTTCAGCGAGCTGGGGACGCTCGAGTCCCGGCCCGGCGCAACCGCCGATGGCTGCCGCGCCTCGTGCGTGGACTGGTATGGCAATTCGCGGCCGCTGTTCGTGGGCAAGCGCATCTTCGCGCTGATGGGCTACGAGATCGTGGAAGGGCGGCTGCAGGGCGGACGGATGGCAGAGCTGAATCGCGTAAACTTCGCCCCGGCCATTATGCAGATTTCCCGCTAGCCCCCCCCTGGACACCGCGCGCCACAAGTACGGCATTGCCGTCATGGTCCTGTGCACCTTCCTCTGGAGCACGGCGGGGTTGCTGACGCGCGCGACCACGGTCACCAACGGCTGGGAGACGAACTTCTGGCGCTCGCTCTTCCTGTGCCTGGTGGTGGGCGGGGTGCTGGTGGCGCAGCATCGCGCCGACGCGCTCAACCGGGTGCTGGGAATGGGCTGGCCGGGCGCGGTCTCCAGCCTCGCCTGGGCGGCGATGTTCACCTGCTTCATGCTGGCGCTCAGCCGCACCACGGTGGCCAACGCCCTCATCCTGATGGGCGTGCTGCCGTTCTGCGCCGCGATCGCGGGCTGGATGTTCCTGCGCGAGCGGGTCGCGCTGCGCACCTGGATCGCGATGGCCGCGGCCGCGGCCGGCGTCGGGGTCATGTTCCACGACGCCTTCGGCTCCGGGAACCTCGCCGGCAGCCTGATCGCGCTGGTGGTGCCGGTGGCGGCCGCCGTCAACACCATCGCCGTCAAATGGGGCCGCGGCCGCGTCGACCTGGTGCCGGCGCTGCTGGTGGGCGGCGTGATCTCGATGCTGCTCGCGCTTCCGCTGGCGGCGCCCTTCACCGCCACCAGCCGCGACCTGATGCTGTTCGGCACGCTGGCGGTTTTCCAGCTCGCGCTGCCCTGCATCCTGCTGGTCCGCATCGTCCTGCTGCGGCTGTCCGCGGCGGAAATCGGATTGCTGTCGCTGCTGGAAGTGGTGCTGGGGCCGCTGTGGGTGTGGCTGGCCTATGGCGAGCATCCTGGTCCGACCGCGCTTACCGGCGGGATGATCGTGCTCGCCGCGCTGGCCGCCAACGAGAGCCTCGCACTGGCGCTCGAGAAGCGCCGGCCCGATCCAGCCTAGATCTTCTCGACGATCAGCATCTTCACCGGCTCGGCGGTCTTCGGATCCACCAGCACCGCCACCCAGGCCCGCCGCGCGCGCAGCAGCAGGTAGCGATAGTCCCCGGCTTTGCGGCCCGAGTCCGCCAGGTAGTCGGCGACCACGCGCCCGTACGCGGGCTCGGCCTTGCTGAAGGCCTCCAGCGTCTGCGCCTTCTCCAGCACCGCCTGCCGGCGCGACTCGTAGGGATGGAAGAACTTCGGGAAGTTGTGCAGGTCGAGCCCGGACAGCGCCATGTCGATGAGCTTCTGGCGCTCCTTCGGATCCTCCGGGAAGTCCGCCGCCACCAGCTCGGGACCCAGCACCGGCAGGCTGCGATACTTCGGATCGCGCGCCTCCGCCAGCGACTCGGGGGCGATGTCCGCGGCGGCGGCCACCTCGAAGCGGTCCTTGACGAAGACGATGTACGCCGGACGCGCCAGGTACACCACGTAGCCGCCGTAGGCAAGCGCGCACACCTGCAGGACCGCGATCACCACGAGGTCGAACTTGAGGCCCCATTTGCCCGACTTGAACACCGCCAGCGTCAGCAGCGGGCCGATGACGATGTCCACCGCGGTCAGGATCATCACCAGCTCGTTGCCGCCGGCAGCCTCGAACAGCGGCCACGGGTACCAGACCAGCAGCATGCCGGCGAGCGCCGCGACGGCGACGCCGGCGCTGATCAGCAGATGCAGCCCTGACGCCTTCCAGCGGCTCATGATCCGTTCGCGCGGATGGCCTCCAGCACCGGCCGGAGGTAGCCGAGGAAAGCTTCCGGGTTCTCGCTCATCGGGAAATGCCCGAGGCCCTTCATGATGGTGACCTGCGCACCCTTGATTCTCGCCGCCGCCGCCTGCGTATCCGCCGGCGAGGCCGAGTAGTCGTACTCGCCGGTGAGCAGGTAAAGCGGGCACACCGCCGTGTCGATCTCGCCCAGGCGCGCCCGGATGTCGCCCTCCACCTGGTAGAAGTGCAGGTCGCCGGAGAACACGCCGGGCCCGCCCTGCATGTAGTGCCACACCGTTTCCCAGCGCTCGGCCTCGGGGCTGAGCGGCGACATCAGGCCGTAGGCGACCGCGCCGCAGGCCTGGCCGCCGTGCACCTCGGCGTGGTTCAGCCAGTACGGATCGTAGTAGCGGTTGCCATGCGCTGACGATTGCAGCCCGACCAGGGCGCGCAACTCGCGCGCATGCTTGAAAGCGAGGTCGAGCACGATGCGCCCGCCGATGGAGCAGCCCATGACGACAGGGTGCTGCAGGTCCAGCTCGCGCGCCACCGTCATGATCATGTCGGTGTAGCGGGTGGTGGTGAGCTCGTAGTCGCCCTTCTCCCAGCCCGCGGGCGGCGAGGACTTGCCGTGCCAGGGCATGTCGAAGGCGACGACGCGGTAGTGCTTCGTGATCACCGGATCGTTCAGCACGGCGCGGAACTGGCGCCCGTCCGACCCTGCGGTGTGCAGGCACAGGAGTGGTATCCCCTGCCCCGATTCCTCGAAGTAGAGGCGATGCGGCTTGCCCTCCAGCTGGAGGTGGATGTAGCGGCCGACAACCGGTTCGATGCGGGCGGTCATGGCGCCAGCTTCCTTGGCGTGGCCAGCACGAGCTTGAGATACAGCAGGTAGGCCATCAGCACCCGCTGGTCACCCTCGAAGCGCACGTCGCCGCGCCGCAACAGCGCGAACAGGTCGTTCCAGCCCGGCTCGGGCAGCTTGCGCCAGAACCGGCCCCACGATTCCCGGCTGGCGCGGATGGCGAAGGACCAGGCACGCATCACGAGGGGACCCTTCTCCACCGATTCGATGCGGCCGGCGCGCACCGTAAGCAGGTACTGCGCCTCGCCTACCTCGACGAGGAAGGTCTCGTTCATGTGCCGGCCCCAGCGCACGATGGCGGGGTCGGCGTTCACCAGTTCGGGCAATCGTTCAATCACGGCCGGGCCGCTGTGAAAAACTGCGCTCGAATATGCCCTCGGCGATCCGGTTTTTCAAGATCTCGATGGAACCGCCGGCGATCATCCAGCCCCGGCAGCGGCGCACGCAGTACTCCACCAGCGACTCCTGGCTGTAGCCCATGCCGCCCATCACCTGCAGGGCCTCGTTGGCGACCTCGAACCCGGCCTGGTTGCAGAAGGCCTTGGCGATGGCGGTCTCCTCGGCCGAGGGCAATCCCGAGTCGGCGTTCGACGCCGCCCGATAGAGCAATAGCTGCCCCGCGTCGAGTTTCACCTTCATCTCCGCGAACTTCCACTGCAGGCCCTGGAATTCGCACAGCAGGCGCCCGAACTGCTTGCGCTGCAGCGCCCAGGCGCGCGCCTGCTCGAATGCATAGCGGCCCAGCGCCAGCGAGCGCGCGGTGTTGCCCAGGCGCTCGATGTTGAACCCGGCCATCTGCTTCTTGAATCCGCCCTCTTTCAGCACCACCATGTCCGCGGGCACGAACACGTCCTCGAAGTAGACCTGCGCCCAGTCCTCGCCCGACATGAACTTCGAGCGCGCGCCGAAGCGCACGCCGGGCGCAGCGGTGTCGATGAGCACCGAGCCGATGCCGCCCACGCCCGGCCCGAAGCGCACGTAGGCCAGGTACACCGCGGCGTAGGCCGAATGGGTAGTGAACACCTTGCTGCCGTTGATGCGGAAGCCCTCGCCGTCGGGCGTCGCGGTGGTCGCGAGGTCGGTCACCGCGGAGCCCGCCTCGGGCTCGGTCATGCCCACCGAGATCACCGCCTCGCCCGCCAGCAGGCGGCCCAGGAACCTCGCCTTCTGCGCCGGCGTGCCGTACTCGGCCAGCACCCGGATCGGGCCGAAATTGCCCGCCTGGATGACGTCCGCGCTGCGCGGACAGGCGGCCGCGGCTTCCTCGATCGCGATCACCGCGTCCATGAGCGAGCCGCCCTGTCCTCCGTCGGCCTCCGGGAGGGTGATGCCGAGCAGTCCCTGGCCGGCCATCTGCCGGGCCACGTCCCACGGGTATTCGGGCGAGTGCGCGCGCCCGAGCGCGCCGGGGGCGAGGTGCTTCGCCGCGAAGCGCCTCACGGCGTCGCGGAACGCGTCCTGCTCGGGGGTAAAGCGGAAATCCAAGGCTGGAACCCTATTGGCCCTTCTTGGCGCCGGCCTTGGCGATCACCTTGGCGAGGACCGGAAAGTAATCCTCGCCGAATCCGGCCTCGGACGCGCGCTTGAGCAGCGTGCGCGCATTGGAGGCACCGGAGAGCTCGACCCCGGCGTCGCGCGCGAGCTCCAGCGCGTAGCGCACATCCTTCAGGGCATACAGCGTGGAATAGGCGCGCTCCGGGAACTTGCCCGGAAGCATGGCCTTCATGCCGTGGTTGCGCAGCGCGAAACTGTCGGCCGAGCCCTTGGACAGCACTTCGAACGCCAGCTCCGGACGGATGCCCGAGTGCCGGATGAGCGCGAGCGCCTCGGCCAGCGCCACCACGTTCTGGAACAGCACCATGTTGTTGATGATCTTCATGGTCTGGCCGCTGCCGGCGGGCCCGCAATGCGTGATGTCGGTGGCGATGCGCTCCAGCAGCGGTCGGATGCGGTCGAAGGCCTTCTCGGGACCACCGACCATGATGGACAGGGTGCCGTCCTGCGCCGCTTGGCGGGTGCGCGCCACCGGAGCGTCGCAGAACTCGATGCCGCGGGCGCCGAAGCGCGCGTGCAGGTCCTTGGCGAGGGACACCGAGGTGGTGGAGAGGTCCACGACGCAGCTGCCGGGCCGCATGTTGCTGAGCAGCCCGCTGCCGCCGATGCAGACCTTCTGCACCGCGGTGCGACCCGGCAAGGACAGGAACACGATATCGCTGCGCTGGCCGATGTCGGCGATGGACTCGCCCGCGTAGACGCCGACCTCGCCCAGGCGCTCCAAGGGCGCATCGTCCATGTCGAACGCGCACACCTGCTCGCCCGATTTCTGCGCCAGGTTGCGGCACATCGGCTCGCCCATCACGCCCACGCCGATAAATCCGAGCATCGGTCCTCCCAGACCTGATCGCGGCTGCCCTGGATCCTTGCTAGGACACCTGCCGCGCCGGCCACGAAGCCGCATGGTAGCCCAGCGGCACCGGCGGGCGCGTCCAGCGGGGCGCTGTTTCAGAAAGTTGCACCACCGGCCTGAGGAAGCGCAGGCGCCCGTCCGGCGCCTCCATTTCCATCATCAGCGGCGCGAGCTCGGCCTCCGGCAGGTCGGCCGGCAGCGACAGGTATTTGTCAGCCGGCTCTTCGCCGCGGTCCGTGATCCAGCGCCCGACGCGCGCCAGCGCCACCCGCACCAGCCAGCTGCCACCCTCGCGCGCGCGCCGCTCAAGCGCCACCATGGCGCCGAAGGCCATCAGGTAGCCGGCGACGTAGTCGATCGCGGACAGGGGCAACAGGCGCGGCTTGCCGTCCCTGCCGCAGGCGTGTGCCATGCCGCTCACCGCCTGCACGATGCTGTCGAAGCCCCTGCGATTGCGCCACGGGCCGGTGCTTCCCCAGGCCGAAAGCGACACGCAGACGATGCCCGGCCGCAGCGCGGCGAGCGCCTCGGGCGCGAGGCCGCGGGCCGCCAGCGCGCCAGGGCGGAACGATTGCGAGAACACGTCGCCATCGCGAATCAGCCCGCGCAGGCGATCGCCGTCGGCGGCCTGGCGCAGGTCGAGCCGCGCCGAGAGCTTGCCGATGCCGGTATCGAGGTCCACCTGGCCGGAGTCGGCGAGATGGGACGCGGTGATTTTCAGGACATCGGCGCCGTGTTCGGCCAGCGTCCGCGCCCCGGTCGGACCGGCCAGCACGCGGGTCAGGTCCAGCACCCGGATGCCGGCGAGCGGCCGCTCGCCGCGGGGGAGCGGTTCCGGAGGCGCTGCGCCGATACGGACGATTTCGAGCAGCGGGTGCGAGGCCACCGCCGCGGCCTGCGGATGGGAGGCCCACTGCTCCGGCGGCCTGACGAATCCCGCGCAACCGCCGGCGGCGTGGATCGCCTCCTCCAGCGCTTCGCCGTCCCAGCCGGCGCTCGCCTTTTCCGCCAGTGGGCGCTCGGCGGCGGTACCAAGGACGCGCAAGGCGGCGTCGCGGTGCCCGGGGAAATTGCAGTGGATGCTGACCCAGCCCTGGCGCGCCGGATAGAAGCCGCTCATGGGCGCCCACGGGCTGGCCGGCGGCTTGCCATCGATGCGAAGGTAGGTCGCGCCGCGCAGCGAGACGGTTGCAGCGCGCACATCCACCGCGACGCGCTGGGTGCGGCCGGTGCGCAATTGCCAGAGATGGGAGGCTGAAACACCTGTCGCCGCAAGCGCGGCCGCGGCGGCGGTGCCGACGCGATAGCGCAGCGGCAGGACGGGATCCGCGCCGGAGAACTCGACCTCGCCTCCAGGCGCGCAAGCCGCAGCGCGCAGGACCTCGTCCAGCGCGGCGCGGATCATGGCCGCAGGCCGGGCTCGGCCTCCAGCCGCCACAGGCGCGCCAGCAGCGCGCGCGCGGCGGGCTCGCCCAGTACCGGGCCGGCCAGTTCCAGGAACTTGTCCTCCAGCTGCGCGTCGGACAGCGGCGCGTCCGGATCGCCGACGCGGGTCGGCTGCAGGAAGGACTCGCGCCGGCCGTCGCGCGCGACGATCTCGACGCGAGCCGCGCGCTGCTTCGGGAACGCGGCATCCAGTTCCGGGTCGATGGCGACCTCGATGCGGGACATCAGGTCGCGCGTCGCGGCGTCGTTCAACCGCGCCGGCCCGAACGCCGCCAGGCGCACGCTGCCGTGGGTGAGCGCGGTGGCCACGACGTACTTGAGCGAGAAGCGCGCCTCGGCATCGGTCCGCGGCGATTCGTAGCCGGAGACTTCCTTGGCGGCGCGGTAGCTGCCCACCCGGATGCGATCGATCTCTCGCGCCGCGAGCTTCATGCGCTTCTGCAGCGCGAGCGCGCCGTCGATGGCGGCGAAGGTATGGCCGCAGCAGGCGTGGTTCTTGAAGGTCATCTGCGCGATGTGGAAGTCGCGGCCCAGCGTCGCCAGCGCCTGCGCCCAGTCGGGATCGTTCGACATCGCCTTGCCGAACCCGGCCTCGCCTTCGATCACGTCGAGCGACCCGGTGACACCTTCACGCGCGGCGAGCGCGGCGGTGAGCCCGGCCTCGGCGGCGTGCCCCGCATGCAGCGGCTTGGACATGGAATCCATGCGGAAGGCCTGCTGCAGCCCGGCGGCGAAGGTGGTGACCGTGGCGAGCGCGTGGGCGAAGCGCTTCGCATCCAGCTGCAGCAGCTCGGCCGCCGCCGCCGCGGCGCCGAACACGCCGATGGTGCCGGTGTTGTGCCAGTACCGGTAATGCGCCCTGCCCATCGCGGCGCCGATGCGGGTGGAGACTTCATAGCCCACCGTCACCGCGCGCAGGAAGCGCTCGCCCGAGGCGCCCTCGACCTGCGCCAGCGCCAGCGCCGCGGGAATGGTCGGCGCGCCGGGGTGGTAGATGCCCTCGCGGAAGATGTCGTCCACTTCCACCGTGTGCGCCGCGCTGCCGTTGATCAGGGCCGCGGCGCGCATGGTGGCGCGGCGACCGAGCGCGAGGCGCGCCTCGCCCCGATCCAGTTCCTCGGCGAGCGCCTTCTCCAGCAGCGTCGCCGGCGGCACCACGGCGCCCGGGATCCAGGCCGCGTGCCAGTCGATGACGGCGCGCTTGGCGTGGTGCAGCACCTGTGGACTGAGCGGCGTACCACGAAAGCCCGCCGCCCAGTTCGCGAACGCCTCGACAACGTGGGTCAAGCGAGCTTCCCGGCGGCGGCCTCGATGCGGTCGCAGGCCCGGTCCAGGTAGTCCTGCGCGGCGGCGAAGGAAACGCGGAAGTACGGGGAAAGTCCGTAACCCGCGCCATTGGGCAAGGCCACGCCGGATTCCAGCAGGTAAGTGGTGACGTCGGCGTCGTTCCCGAGTACCTTGCCCTGCGGCGTGCGCTTGCCCAGCCACCCGGCGCAGGACACGTAGACGTAGAACGCGCCCTCGGGGGGCTTGCACGCCAGGCCCGGAACCGCGTTCAGCCGCGGCACCAGCCTGTCGCGCCGGGACTGGAAGATCCGGCACCGCTCGCGCACGATGTCCTGCGGCCCGTTCAGCGCCGCCACCGCAGCCGCCTGGCTCACGGAAGACGGATTGAGGGAGCTCTGGGCCTGCAGCCGCGCCATGGCGCGAATAAGCTCCGCGGGCCCGGCGCCATAGCCCAGCCGCCAGCCGGTCATGGCGTAGGTCTTGGAACAGCCGTTGACGGTGAGGGTGCGCGAGGCGAGTTGCGGCGCGATCGCCGCCAGCATCGCGAACGGCCGGCCGTCGAACAGGACATGCTCGTAGATATCGTCGGCGATGACCCAGACCTGCGGGTGCCGCTCCAGCACCGCGACCAGCGCGCGCAGCTCATCGGCCGAGAGCACCGCGCCGCTCGGGTTCGACGGCGAATTGAGCATCAGCCACTTGGTGCGCGGCGTGATCGCGGCCTCGAGTTCCTCCGGGCGCAGCTTGAAGCCGTTCTCCGCCTTCGTCGGCACCCAGACCGGCACGCCCTCGGCGTAGTGCGTGATGTCCGCGTACGCCACCCAGGAGGGCGCCGG
Source organism: Betaproteobacteria bacterium (assembly GCA_052386675.1). Taxonomy (GTDB): domain Bacteria; phylum Pseudomonadota; class Gammaproteobacteria; order Burkholderiales; family SG8-39; genus RBG-16-66-20. Next base: position 29,261 of record JBQTJX010000029.1, on the reverse strand, counting down.
GATCACCACTTCGTCACCCGGATCCAGCGTCGCCATGAGCGCGTTGTGCAGCACCTGCTTGCCGCCGGCGCCCGCCGAGATGTTCTCCGGCTTGAACGTGAGGCCGTTCTCGCGCTTGAACTTGCCGACGATGGCCGCCTTCAGTTCCGCGGTGCCGTCCGCCGGCGTGTAGTGCGTCTGGCCGTCCTTCATCGCGCGGTAGGCGGCCTCGATGACGTGGTCCGGGGTGTTGAAGTCGGGCTCGCCCTGCGCGAGTTCCAGGATGTCCACGCCGGCGGCGCGCAGTTCGCGCGCGCGCTGCGCGGCGGCGGCCGAGGCGGATATGCGGGTGCGGGAGGTGCGGGCAGAGAGTCGCAGCATGCGAAGCACTTTACGCAAGCGCAGGTGCGGCATCAAATAGAATTGTGGAATGACCCTTTCACGCCTGAAAACGCTGCTCGGCGACTATCCTGTCACCGAAGCCCTGAAGCAGGGCCGCATCGCCTCGGATACGGTCGCGCTCGAGTTCGCCGACGTCAACCCGCCCAGCGCCGGCTTCAAGCGCGTGGTACGGGGCCTGGAGTTCGACATCGCCGAGATGTCGGTGGGCACCTTCCTCATGGCGCGGGCGGCGGGCAAGCCGTACCGGCTGCTGCCGGCGGTCGTGCTGGCGCGACTGCAGCATGATCGGCTGGTGCGCAACGCCGGGCGACCCGCCTTCGGCCCGGGCGAACTGCACGGCAAGGCCATCGGCGTGCGCATGTACACCGTCACCACCGCGATCTGGCTGCGCGGCATCCTGGCCGAGGACCATGGCGTGGACCCGAGCCGGATCCGCTGGATGACCTTCGACGAGGGCCATGTCGCCGAGCATTCCGACCCGGCGTGGACCGAGCGGGTGCCGGCCGGCAAGGACCTCGTCGCCATGCTGCTGGCGGGGGAAATCGACGCCGCGATCACCGGCGACAGCAAGGTTTCCGATCCACGCATTGTGCCGGTGATCCCCGATGTCGCCGCCGCCGCGCAGGCCTGGCGCGCGCGCAAGGGCGCAATCCAGGTCAACCACATGGTGATCGCCAAGGACACCGTGTCCGACGCGGCCGCCGCCGAGGTGTCGCGCATGCTCGAAGCCAGCATCCGGGCCGCGGGCAGCCCGGAAATGAATCCGTACGGCCTGGAGGAGAACCGCCGCAACCTGGAAGTGGCGATTGACTATGTCCATCGCCAGGGCCTGATCCCGAAGCGCTACACCGTCGAGGAACTGTACCGATGATCATCGATTGCCACGGCCACTACACCACCGCGCCCGCCCCGCTGTGGGAGTGGCGCAAGCAGCAGGTTGCGGGCCGGAAACCGGGCGCGCTGAACATCTCCGACGACCAGCTGCGCGAGTCGCTGGAGGGCGCGCAGCTGAAGCTGCAGCGCGAGCGGGGCTCGGACCTCACCTTTTTCTCGCCACGCGCCGGCTCCATGGAGCACCACGTCGGCGACCGCGGGGTGAGCGAGGCCTGGTCGCGCGAGTGCAACGACCTCATCCATCGCGTCTGCAGCCTGTATCCGGAGAACTTCGCCGCGGTGTGCCAGCTGCCGCAGTCCCCCGGCGTCGCCCCGGCCAACTGCATCCCGGAACTGGAGCGCTGCGTGAAGGAGCTGGGCTTCATCGGCTGCAACCTCAACCCGGACCCTTCAGGCGGCTACTGGAAGGAACCGCCGCTCACCGACAAGTGGTGGTATCCGCTGTACGAGAAGATGGTCGAGCTGGACGTGCCGGCGATGGTGCACGTGAGCTCGTCGTGCAACCCGGCCTTCCACTTCACCGGCGCGCACTACATCAACGCCGACACCACCGCGTTCATGCAGTTCCTGACCTCGGACCTGTTCCGGGACTTCCCGACGCTGCGCTTCGTCATCCCGCACGGCGGCGGCGCGGTGCCCTACCACTGGGGCCGCTACCGCGGCATCGCGCAGGACCTGAAGCGCCCGCCGCTGAAGGAACTGCTGCTGAAGAACGTGTTCTTCGACACCTGCGTCTACCACCAGCCCGGCATCGAGCTGCTGCTCAAGGTAATCCCGGCGGAGAACATCCTGTTCGCCTCGGAGATGGTCGGCGCGGTGCGCGGCATCGACCCGGAGACCGGGCAGTACTACGACGACACCAAACGCTACATCGACGCTATCGACTGGGTGCCGGCGGCGGACAAGAAGAAGATCTTCGAAGACAACGTGCGGCGCGTGTACCCGCGCTTCCGGCGCTAGCTCAGTTCCGGTAGGACGGATCCACGCGGTCAGCCAGCCGCCGCATCGCCGGCCATTCCAGCAGGCCGTAGCGCCGGCGCACCTCGGGCCGGTAGACGTGGTTGGTCTTCTCGATCACCGCGGCCGGAGGCAACCGGATGCGGTCGCCGCCGCCCTGCGCCATCAGCTGCGCGCGGCAGGCGCGCTCGATCTTGTACAGGTTGTTGAAGCCCTCGGCGACGGTACGGCCCGCGGCCAGCACACCGTGGTTCCTGAGCAGCATCACCTCGCAGTCGCCCAGGTTCGCCAGCAGGCGCACGCGCTCGGCGTCGTCGAGAACCACGCCCTCGTAGTCGTGGTACGCGACCTTCGTGAAGCGCATCGCGGTCTGCGTCATCGGCAGCAGGCCGTGCTCCAGGCTGGACACCGCCATGGTCGCGAGCGAATGGGTGTGCAGCACGCAGTGCAGCTCGGGTTTCGCCTCGTGGATGGCGCCATGGATGACGAACCCGGCCGGGTTGAACTGGTAGGGCAGGCCCTTCGGAAACTCCGGCTGCCACAGCACGCGGCCCTTGAGGTCCACCTTGATCAGCGACGAGGCGCAAATCTCGTCGTACATCAGGCCCATCGGGTTGAGCAGGAACTCCTCGGTGCCGGGGATGCGCGCCGAGATGTGGTTGTAGATGATGTCGTCCATGCCGAAAATGCGCACCAGGCGGTAGGCGCAGGCGCAATCCACGCGCGCCGCCCATTCCGCGGCGCTCACCCTGCCCTTGAGGGACTTGAACTCGAGCGGTGGGTAGTCCGGATCCGGATCGAGGTCGGGGTAGGCCTTGCGGATGTCGGTGATGTTCTTCCCGACTGGTTTTGCCTTGGTCATGCGAGTGAATCTACTACAGTTGCCGCATGCCGGAGTGACTCCTCGCCGCGGCTGCCCCGCTTCTAGATGTCCCTGCTGTCTCTCCGATTTCGGCTCTCCGTGGATGCGACCCAGATTCCCGCACCTACCGCGATGACTCCGGCGATCAGCGCGGGCCCCACCGCCTCCCCCACCAGCAGTGCACCGAGCGCCCCCGCTGCGAGTGGACTTACCGTAATGGTGCTGGCGACCCGCGTCGGCGACGTTCGTTCAACCGCAAAAAGCCACAGGAAGAACCCCAGCCCACCCGGGAACACGCCTAGGAACAGGCCTGCGGCCCACATCCGGGCATCCATCGCCGCCAGTGCCGCCCACGCACCGCCTGCAGAGGCCGCCGCGAGGTTAATCGCGGCTCCCGCGGCCATTCCGGCACACGCATAGCCGAGCGCGCTCGAGCGGCTCATCAGGGGTCGGGAGTAGATCGTGTAAAGCGCCATCGAGAGCATGGCCGCGATCATGAGCAGATCACCTCGCCAGGCTTCGGGCGGCGCATCCCCGATACCAGCGGCGAGCGAGAGCGCCACGCCGGCCAACGCGACGAGAACGCCTATGGACTTGCGAAGTGTCAGCCGCTCACGTCCGAGAACCGCCGCCACGACCATAGTCAGAACCGGGAGCGTCGCCACGCCGAGCGAGCCGCGCGCGGCCGTGGTGTAGGTCAGCGCGTGAGCGTAGACGACGAAGCACACGCCATAGAACATTGCCCCCAGCGCCAGAGCAGCCCCCAAGTCCCGGCCGCGCGGCCAGCGCGCACGCGCAGCAAGCGCCAGCGGCAACAGTAGCAGGCAGCCGATTCCGAACCGGAACAGGGCCGTCATCAGCGGCTCCATCTCCACGACGGCGTAGCGAGTAGCGGCTGCCGCCATCCCGCCCAGCGCGCTGGAGACGATTCCCGCGGCGATCCCGATACGCTCCTCTCTTTTCATTTTCGTCAGGATACGGGACTATATATGTCAACCTACGTCATGTATTTGCCAAGATGCGCGCCGCCCGCCTCCTTTCCATTCAGATGCTGCTCGAAACTCGCGGCCGCATGAGCGCCCGCGCGCTCGCGCAGGCGCTTGAGGTGTCGCCGCGCACGCTGCACCGGGACATCGATCATCTCTCGTCGGCAGGCGTGCCGGTCATTGCCGAGCGCGGACGCAGCGGAGGGTTTCGGCTGATGGATGGGTGGAAGACGCAGTTGACCGGACTCACGCCCGCAGAAGCGCAGGCGGTATTTCTCAGCGGCCTAACCGGACCGGCGGCACAACTCGGCCTGCACGAGCCGATGCAGCGCGCGCAGCTCAAGCTCCTTTCCGCGCTTCCGGCTGCATGGCGCGAGGGCGCGAGTCGCGTGCAATCCCGTCTGCACCTGGACCCCGTGGACTGGTACAGGGAGCCGGATCCGGTACCTCATCTCGCCACGGTGGCTGAAGCGGTATGGGGCGGGCATCAGCTCGAGATCCGGTACCAGGGTTGGACACGCGCGAGCTCGCGCTCCACCAGCCCGCTCGGCCTAGTCCTGAAGTCAGGCATCTGGTACTTCGTAGGGCACGCCAATGGGTCCTATCGGACCTACCGCATCGCGGCGGTGAAGGACGCGAGAATCCTTCCAGATCGTGCCCGGCGGCCACGCGGATTCGACCTTGCCCGTCACTGGCGCGAGTCAGTCGAGCGATTCGAGCGCTCGATCTATGCCACGAAGGCGGAAGTGCTGGCGACACCGGTAGGCATCGAGGCTCTGCGGCAGCTGAATTCGGCGGCGGCCCGTGCCGTGGGATTTGCCCGTATCGCCACCCAAGGCGGTCGGACCCGTGTTTGCCTGCCAATCGAGTCCGTCGCCGTGGCCACAGGGCAACTGCTGGCGCTTGGCCCGGACGTAGAGGTGATCGAACCGGCCGCGCTGCGCAACGCCATTCGCGTTCGCCTAAGAGAACTCGCGCGCACCTACGCCTAGTGGTAGCTTTCACCGCATGAGCAGAAACGCAAACCCGATCGTAGTCGCCGGCGGCGGCCTTGGCGGCCTCGCCGCCGCGCTCGCTCTGTCCTTGAAGGGCTTCAAAGTCCTGGTGCTCGAGCAGGCAGCTGAGTTCGGCGAGCTGGGCGCCGGCATCCAGCTCGCCCCCAACGCCTGGCATGCCATCGACGCCCTCGGCGTGGGCGGGCTGGTGAAGAAGGAAGCGGTGTTCATCGAGCGCCTGCAGCTGATGGACGGCGTCTCCGGCGAGCGCGTGATCGATATACCGCTCGACAAGCATTTCCACGAGCGCTACGGCAATCCCTATGCGGTCACGCACCGCGCCGACATCCACAAGGCTTTCCTGGACGGTTGCCGCGAGCGGCCAGGGCAGATCGAGTTGCGTACCCGCAGCCGCGTGACCGGATACGACCTGGAATCCGGCGGCGTCTCGGTGCAGCTCGCCGACGGCAGCCGCGTCGGCGGCGCCGCGCTTGTCGGGGCGGATGGCTGGCGCTCGGCGGTGCGGCAGAAGATCGTCGGCGACGGCGACCCGGCGCCGACCGAGCACATCTGCTACCGCGCGGTGCTGGCGGCCGCGGACATGCCCGAACAACTGCGCTGGGCGGCGGCCACCATGTGGGCCGGTCACAACACCCATATCGTCCACTACCCGCTGCGCGGCTGGGAGCTCTACAACCTGGTCGCCACCGTCATTGGCAGCGGCGTGAAGAGCGGGCACAACGAGGAGGCCTCGCCCGACGAGGTGCTTCCCCTGTTCGCGCACAACTGCGAGCTGCCGATGCGCCTGATGAAGACGCCGAAGTCCTACAAGCGCTGGATGCTGCGCTTCCGCGAGCCGGTGGACAACTGGTGCGACGGGCCGGTGGCGCTGCTGGGCGATGCCGCGCACCTTATGCTGCAGTACCTGGCGCAAGGCGCGGCCATGGCCTACGAGGACGCGGTGTGCCTGGCGGCCTGCGCCGAGCGCGCCGGCGGCGATTTCCCGAGGGCCTTCCGCGAGTACCAGGACCTGCGCCTGGTGCGCGCCTCGCGGGTGCAGCTCTCGGCGCGCCTGGTGGGGCAGATTTTCCACGTCCCCGACGGCATCCAGCGCCGGGTGCGCAACGACATGTACCAGCACCGCAGCGCGGAGCAGAACTACCAGGCCATCGACTGGGTGTTCACCGCGCCCGACTACGTGCGCGGGTTCCGCGCCGCAGGCTGAGTTCCCGGCCTAGACCCAGACCTGCAGCACGTAGTCGTAGGCCGCCTGCGCGTTGGTCATGTCCACGCGCTGCAGCTTGATGGCGTAGCCCTTCTTCGACTTCACCAGGCGGTGCGTGTACTGGCCGGCAAAATGGCGCACGTCGTCGCGCCGCAGCTCCATCATGTGGAAGCGCGACGTGACCTCGATATCACCATTCTTCGCCGCCTTGCGGATCACCACGTTGGACACCACGTGGTTGGTGCCCCACAGCGGCCGCTGCGACCAGGCATCCGGGTGCAGCACCCGGCCCATGCGCACCGCCATCAGGTTGCGGTCCTCGGCGAAGATGGCCGGCTGCCCGTCCCACGTCTTATATGACGCGTCCGGCGGCATCCAGTAGATGCCATCGGCCGTGAACAGCTCGGTCCAGGCCTGCCATTGCTTGTTGTCCAGCAGCTCCGCCTGGCGGTAGAGGAACTGCTCCACTTCATGCTGCAGCTCGAGCGATTTCATCGCGCCGCCGCCATATATTTGGCCCAGGCCTTCATCTGGTTGCGCATCGGCGCCTCCGAGGTGCCCATGTTCGGCGCGGAGGACACCACGCCCTTCTTCTCGATGTCGCGGCCGAGGTGGCGCGCGAAGCTGACCCAGTCGCCGCCGTCGGAAGACAGCCCGGTGTGGCACTTCCAGAAGTTCTCCAGGTCATCGGCGTTTATGAGCGTCGCCGGCGAGTTCACCAGGTTGTAGTACGCGAGCGAGCGGCGGTAGATCGCCTCCGGCGCGCCCTTCAGGCGGAAATGCCAGATCTCGGTCAGGGTCCGGTCCACGCCCAGCGGCCGCACCGCGCGCAACTGCTGCAGCGGCGACTGCACCGACAGTCCCGGATAGACAAGCACGTGATGGATGTTGACCCCGACGATCTCCTCAAAGCGCTTCCTGCCGTAGGCCTTGATCATGACCTTGTCGTAGGCGAGCGTGTCCGGGTCTTGCGGCCTCAAACCCATGTAGCCGGTTAGGATGCAGTGGCCGTAGGGATAGTTGATGGTCTGGAAGTTGTCCCACTTGTCGATGGTCACGGTCGCGAACGCCGACAGCATGTGGTAGGAGAGTGGCGCCTCGCCCGATTTCGCCTGCCTCGCCAGCTGCTTCTCCACCTCGTGCGCGGCGCGGCCGGTGGACTGGTGCGTCACCGACGGGTGCAGGGCGTCGATCTGGTTCTCCATGAACAGCTTCCAGTTCGAGTGCTGGACGACGCGGAAGCAGTTGGGCACCACCTCCACCTCGCCCTCGGGGGCGCGGTCGCACATGTCGTCGAAGGCGACGATGGACTCGCCGAGGAATTCCTTCAGCGTCGGCCCGTCCTTGGCGAGGCTGGCGAAGACGAAGCCGCGGTAGGCCTCAACCCGCGCGGCGCGCTTCATGCAGAGCTCCGGGCTGTCCTTGGTCAGGCCCGTGCCCTTGTAGCCCGACTCCATCATCGGGATGTTCTTGAGCCGGCCGTCGTGGTGGAACGTCCAGGCGTGGTAGGAGCAGCGGAACTGCTCGCCGGTGTTGCCCTTCATGTCGCCGCAGATCATGTTGCCGCGGTGCGGGCAGCGGTTGTAGAGCACGTTGATCCTGCGGTCCTTGCCGCGCACCATGATCATGGGCTGGCGGCCGATCTGCACCGTGACGTAGTCGCCGGTGTTCCTCACCTGGCTCTCGTGGCCGCAGTAGATCCACACCGTCTCGTGGATGCGTTCCATTTCGTGCTGGAAGATCTCCTCGTCGGTATAGACCTCCTTGCGCACGCGGTCGGGCTCGACCATTTTCCTGAAGTTCAGCTTGTGCTCCGTTCTCATGGCATGCTCCTTTTTCTAGGCGGCAACCTGATTTGCCGGCGATTCGCGATCGAGGTTGTCCTTCATGCGCCCCAGCGTCCAGGCAAGCAGATCCACCGCACCCCGCGGCAATCCCTCCACCGCGGCACGGTTCAGGCGCTCCATGGTCGGCCAGATGCGGGCGAACAGGCGCTCGCCGGCCTGGGTCAGCGCGAGCCGCGTGACCCGCAGGTCGCGGTTGTCGGCAAGGCGCGTGACCCAGCCGGTTTCCTGCATCCGGTCCACGGTGCGGCTCAAGGTGGTGCGGTCGATGGAGGACAGGTCGGCGAGTTCGCGCATCGCAAGACGCTTGCGCGCGTAAAGGGCGGCCAGCACCCGCCATTCCGGCACCCTGAGCCCGTGCGCCTTCAATTCCCCGGCGAGCGCGGCATCGCGCGCGGCGATGGCCTGCGTCATCCAGAAGAAGGGATGGTGCTCGAGGTCGAACTCCGGGCCCAGCTCGCGCGACATGCGCCCACCCTACTCCGGATTAGGTGCGATCGCAACCTTCTACCTGCCTCGGGACACGCATTTTCGCGCGTCTCCGCCGCGGCCTGGCCCTTCCAACTACGTGGCATCGCACCTATATGGGGCCGGACGCTAAGATGTACGCATGCGCCTCATCGTCGCCATCACCGGCTCCAGCGGAGCCATCTACGGCATCCGCCTGCTCGAGGCACTGCGCGCCCTGCGCAAGGTGGAAACCCACCTCATCGTCAGCCGGAGCGGCAAGCTCACCATCGGCCTGGAGACCGGCCACAAGTTGAAGGCCGTGGAGGCGCTCGCCGATGTGGTGCACAACGACCAGGACCTCGCCGCCAGCGTGTCCAGCGGCTCGTTCCGCACCGCCGGCATGATCGTCGCGCCCTGCTCGATGAAGACGCTGTCGGGGATCGTCCACTCCTACGCCGACAACCTGATCGTGCGCGCCGCGGACGTGGTGCTGAAGGAACAGCGCCGGCTGGTGCTGATGCCCCGCGAAACGCCGCTGCATCTCGGGCACTGCCGCCTGCTGCTGCAGGCCGCCGAGATGGGCGCCGTCATCGCGCCACCAATGCCCGCCTTCTACAACGCGCCGCGCACCATCCAGGACACCGTGGACCACAGCGTGGGCCGCGTGCTGGACCTGTTCGGGCTGGAGAACAGCCTCGCCCGCCGCTGGGACGGCCCGGCCCGCAAGCGCGTCAAGCCTCGTACTAGGTGAACTCCGCCTTGTAGCCCGGCGGCGGGGAGTAGCCGAAACCGCCGATCTTCTTCACCTTGTCGTAGCCGCCGTTGGCGTCCACCAGCTCCTGCTGGCGTTTCTTCGCGCGCCGGTCCACGTCCTCGGGGTCCAGCATGGCGCGCAGCAATGCCTCGCAGTCCTTCGCCACGCCGCGGTGCGCCGGATCGGTGCCGAGGTCCTTCAGTTCCTCGGGATCCGACTCCAGGTCGAACAGCTGTGGCCGGTCCGGATAGTGCACGTAGTAGGTGTACTTCCACTTGCCGTTCCGGATCATGTATTCGCCCGACTTGGCGGACGAGGCGTGGTACTCGGACAGGACGTTGCGCTTGGGCGTCTCGCCGCCGGCCATCCGGAACAGGGACACGCCCTGCCCGGGCGAGGCATCCGAACCCACGCACTCGAGCACCGTGGGGTAGACGTCGATGTGGCTCGCGGTCGCGCTGCGCACCGCGCCCTCGGGCACGCCCGGACCAGCGAGGATCATCGGCACCGCGGCCGCCTCCTGATACAGGATCTGCTTGCCCCACAGCCCGCGCGCGCCGAGGTTGTCGCCGTGATCCGAGGTGTACAGCACCCGCGTGTTGCCCGCGAAGCCGCAGTCGGCCAGCGTGTCCAGCAGGTGGCCGATGTTTTCGTCGAGGGATGACACCAGCCCGAGGTAGCCGGCGCGGGCGCGCTTCACTGCCGCGGCGTCGAAGTAGCTGTCGTAGCAGGTGTTTTCGGACTGGTCGCGCGCGGCCGGGTGCGGCAGGCGCTCCTGCGGCCCGTAGAGCTTGGGTTCCGGCGTGCGCCCGAAGTACCGGTAATAGTGGTGCGGCGGCGCCTTGAGCGGGAAATGCGGCGCCACGAGGGACACGTACAGCACCCAGGGCTTGTCGCCGTGCTTGGGCGCTTCCTCGCGCAGCCACACCTGCGCGCGCGCCGTGATTTCGCGGTCGTACCAGGTGTATTCGGATTCGCCGGGGCCGGCCAGGCCCGCCATCTTCTTGCCGTCAGTGCGAACCGGCATGTTCTCGCCGCGCAGCAGGCCATACAGGTCGCCCTTGCCGTCCACCACGTTCATCGGGATGACCTCTTCCGAGAAGCCGTGGTCGTCGCCCTTGAGGCCGCGGAAGTGCAGCTTGCCGACCGAGGCGACGTGGTGCCCGGCGCTGCGCAGCACGTGGTGCCAGCTCGGGATCGCGCCCTCGTAGGCGTCGGCGTTGTCCCAGTAGCCGATCTGGTTGATGTAGCGCCCGGTGGCGAAGGCCGCGCGCGCCGGAACGCAGATCGGGCAGGTGGTGTAGGCGTCGCTGAAGCGCGTGCCGCGCGCGGCGAGCCTGTCCAGGTTCGGCGTCCGCACCAGCTTGCTGCCCGAGGCGCCCATCCAGCGCGGGTCGTGCTCGTCGGACATGATGACCAGCAGGTTCGAGGCTGTCGTCATGCCATCCCCACCTGCGCCTTGCGCTGGGCGATATCGTTCGGCCGGCTGCGGATCATGTCCATCAGTTCCTTCTGTGCCTTGCCGGGATTGCCTTCATTGAAGAGGTTGTCCATCTCGTTCGGATCATTGGCGAGGTCGTAGAGCTCGCCCGCGCGGCTGATGAGGTCAACGGTGAGCTTGTGCGTCTTCGTGCGCACGGTGCGCAGGTCCACGTCCACGCCGGAACGCGAGGCGCGCAGGTCCCATTCACTCAGCGCGAAGTCGCGGCTGTCCTCGCCGGACTCGATCAGCTGGCGCAAACTGCGGCTGTGGACCTCGCGCCCGAGCGGCACCCCGGCGTAGTCGGCAAAGGTCGCCGGCAGGTCCAGCGTGGACACCGGATCGTCGACGATCTTGCCCCTGGGCACGCCGGGGCCGCGCACCAGAAGGCCGATGCGCAGCAATCCTTCGTACGCCATCGGCCCCTTCAGGATGAGTCCGTGGTCGCCCAGCCAGTCGCCGTGGTCGGTGGAGTACACGACGAGCGTGTCCTCGGCCAGCCCAAGGTTGTCCAGGTGCAGCAGGATGCGGCCGACGTTGTGGTCGATGAGTGAAATCATGCCGTAGTAGTTGGCGATCAGCTCGCGCAGTTGCTGGTCGGATTGGGTGGGGATGCGCGAATACTCGGTGCGGATCTTCGCCAGGTGCGAGACGATCTGCGGCTTGCCCTCCAGGCTCTGGCGATGCCACCACGGGCGGCGCTCCAGGTCGAGGGTCCGGTGCTCGGGCAGGTCCACCTCGTCCGGATGGTGCAGCCGGCTCCAGGGTTCGGGCGCATCGAAGGGATGGTGCGGGTCCGGGAACGAGGCCCAGGCGCAGAACGGCCGGTCCTTGTTCGCGGTGATGTACTCGATGGTGCGGTCCCCGATCCAGGTCGAATTGTGGAACGCGACCGGCAGCCCGGAATGGAAGGTCTGCACCGCGCCCGACAGCGGCGGCAGTTTCGTTTCGTACAGCCGCTGCAGTTCGTCGCCGCGACCGTCCTTGTGGAACCAGCGCTCGTAGTGCTGCCCGCGCGGCGGCTTCTGCGGCGGCCACTGGTTGTGCCCCTCCACCATGAGTTCCACCTGCTGGAAGCCCATGTAGGGACCGGTCCAGTCCTGCGGCTGGTCGGTGTTGCGGCACTCCGGCGAGCCGGTGGCGGCGAAAGTGTGCGAGGTGGCGAAATGCGCCTTGCCGACGTAGCCCGTGCGATAGCCGGCCCTGGCGAACGCGCCGGCGAAGCCCGCCTCGCCCAGCGCCGGATCGAGGTCGATGCCGTTGTCCGAGACACCGTGCGTCAGCGGCAGCAGGCCGGTGAGGATCGAGGCGCGCGAGGGCTGGCAGACCAGGTTCGGCGTGATGCAGGCGTCAAAGCGCGTGCCGTCGCGCGCCAGGTCGTCCAGGTGCGGGGTCCTGACCTTGCGGCCCTCGAAGCCGTAGCAGTCGCCGCGCTGCTGGTCCGAGGTGATGAACAGGATATTCGGCGATCTGCGGTCGCTCAATTATCGACCCTCGCGCCGGTGCTTTTCACCACCGGCGCCCAGCGCCCGATCTCGGCCTTGATGAACTCGCCGAAGGCCTCGGGCGACGCGCTGGGCGTGGACGCCAGTCCGGCACTGCCGACGCGGTCGATGAATGCCGGATTGCGCAGCGCCTTGCCGAACTCGTCGAACAGCCGCTTCACGATCGGCGCCGGCGTGCCGGCGGGCCCCGCCGGCCCCCACCATTGCACGGTCTCGAAGCCCGGAACGCCGCCCTCCTGGAAGGTCGGCGTATCGGGGAGCAGCGCCTGGCGCGCCTTGCTGGTGACCGCGAAGGCCTTCAGCTTGCCGGCCTTGATGTGCCCCATCACCGGTGGCAGGCCGAGCGAGGCGAGCGGGATCGTCCCGCCGACGACGTCGCCGATTGCCTGGCCGCCGCCCTTGTAGGGCACATGCACGATGTTCAGGTTGCCGGCGATGGACTTGAACAACTCGGCGGCAAGATGCTGCGGCGTGCCGTTGCCCGGGGTGCCGTAGGAGAGCTTGCCCGGATTCGCCTTCGCGTAGGCAATCAGCTCGGGCAGCGTGTTCGCCGGCACCGAGGGGTGGCCGACGAGGATGTGCGCGCCGCTCACCATCTGCGTGATCGGGCTGAAGTCCTTCACCGGGTCGTAGTTCAGCTTGGCGAACAGCGACGGCGCGATGGTGTAGGCGTCGGGGAAGAAGATGATGGTGTAGCCATCGGGCGCCGAGCGGGCAACCGCCTCGGCGGCGATGTTGGCCGCGCCACCGGTGCGGTTCTCGACGATCACTGGCTGGCCCAACTGCTGCTGCAGGATGGGCGCGATGACGCGCGCGCTCAGGTCCATGGCGCCGCCGGCGGCATAGCCCAGGATCAGGCGGATCGGCTTGTTCGGGTAGTCCTGCGCCTGGGCCGCGACGGACGCGGTCAATGCAAGGGCGACGGTCAGGATATGTTTCATGGCGTGTTCCCCTCCTTTGGGACGTCCACTCTGACAGACGCGCCCGATTCCAGGCAAATACCCGGGGAGGTGGTTTCGATTACTTTCGGTTATGGAGCTGCGGACGCACCGAGGCCCGCAGCGCCTCGCGCAGCTGCCGCGCCGCCGGCGGCAGGTAGGCGCCGGCGCGCCACGACAGGCCGACGCGCCGCGGCAGCACGGCATCCGGGACCTGCAGCGCGCGCACGTCCGAGCGCGAGGCGAGCAGGTCGCGCGAAGCGAAGCCCAGCAGGTCGGTGGCCGCGACCGCCTCCAGCAGGAAGGCGATGGAGTCGGTCTCGACCGCCACCCGCGGCGGCGGCAGGCCACGGTCCTCGAACAGGCGCCCGAGCCAGCGTACGGCGAGCGTGCCAGGTCGCGGCAGGACCCACTGGGCCGCGGCGAGCGCGGCCAGCGGCACGCGCCGCGTGCGCAGCAACGGATGCCCGGCGCGCACCAGCACCGCCACTTCCTCCTCGTGCAGCACCTCCTGCTCGATGCCCTCGGGCGCGCGTCGCGGCAAGGCGCTCAGCACCAGGTCGATTTCGCCCCGGCGCAGCATCGCGATGAGCGAGTCGTTCATCCCGCCCGCCACCTTGAAAGCCAGGTCCGGCGTGCGCCGGTGCAACAGGGCGAACGCCGCCGGCAGCAGCTTGCGGATCATCGACGGGCCGGCGCCGATGCGCACTACGCCGGCATTGCCATCGCGCACGTCGGCGACCTCGCGCTTCGCCTCGTCCGCGACCAGCTGGATCTGGCGCGCGCGCTCCAGGAACATCTCTCCGGCCGCGGTCGGATGCACGCCCTTGGACGTGCGGGTGAGCAGCGGCGCCCCGACCTCGCGCTCCAGGCGCTTGACGCTCTTGGTAAGCGCCGGCTGCGACAGGCCCAGGCTCTCGGCCGCGCGCCCCATGTGGCCGTGGCGCGCAATGGCGGCAAAGTAGGCCAGGTCGCGCAGCAGCATGTCAGGGCGCGATCAGGTCGGGCGTGACCTCGGCCATGGTGCGCGCGCCGCAGAGCTGCATCGCGCGTTCGAGCTCGGTGGTCAGGATCGCGAGCGCGCGCTCAGCGCCGGCGGCGCCGCCGGCGCCGCCGCCGTAGAGCACGGCGCGGCCCACGCACACCGCCTGCGCGCCCAGGGCACGGGCCTTCAGCGCGTCCACGCCACGCCGCACGCCGCCGTCCACCAGCACCGCCATGCGACCGCCCACCGCGCGCGCGATGGGCGCCATGGCCTCGAGCGAGGCCACCGCGCCGTCGAGCTGGCGCCCGCCATGGTTGGACACCCAGACCCCGTCCACCCCGAGCGCCGCCAATCGCTCGGCGTCCTCCACCCGGCTCACCCCCTTCACCACGAGCTTCCTTTTCCAGCGCTCGCGCAGGCGCGCGAGGTCGTCCCAGTCGAAGGCCGGGTCGGTGTCGCGCCCCACCGAGGAGGCGAGCGCCAGGCCGCGCTCGCGCATGCCGCGGTACCCCCGCACGCTGGCGAAATCCGGTAGCCCGCCGTGCAGAGCGATGCGCCACGCCCAGGCCGGGTGCATCGCGCCGTCCAGCAGCAGGCGCGCATTGAGCCTGGGCGGAATCGAGAAGCCGTTGCGCGTGTCGCGCTCGCGCTTGCCGCCGGTCGCGAGGTCCACCGTGGGCACCAACGCCTCGTAGCCCGCGGCTTCGGCGCGCTCGACGAGCTTCGCCACGAAGCCGCGCTCGCGCAGCATGTAGAGCTGGAACCAGAGCCGGCCCTGCACCAGGTCCGCGATCTCCTCGATGGAGGCAGTGGCGTTGGTGGACAGCGTGTACGGAATGCCGGCGGCGGCAGCGGCACGCGCGATGCCGATGTCCACCCCGGGCCAGGCGATGCCCGCGCCGCCGGTGGGCGCGACCACGAACGGCTGGCGGGACGGAAGGCCGAGGATCTCGCAGGCAGGATCGACCTTCGACACATCGCGCAGCACCCGCGGCAGCAGGCGCACGTCCTCGAAAGCCGCGCGGTTGCCGCGCAGCGTGAGCTCATCCTCGGCGCCGCCATCGAAGAAATCGAAGATGGCGCGCGGCAGGCGGGCCTTCGCCTGGACGCGCAGGTCGGCGATGGAAACGGCGAGGTCGACGGCAGGCATGGGCGAAAAGTGTACCGGAGCGACCTATAATCCCGGTCCTCCCCTGCAAACCTGAACCCGGATCCGACATGAAACCAGCAACGGCCCAGAAGCGCATCGAAGGCGTGCTCTCGCCCGTCGTCACCCCCTTCAGGCGCGACCTCTCCCCCGACGCCGACCGCTTCGTGAAGCATTGCCGCTGGCTGATGCAGAGCGGCTGCGCCGGCCTGGCGGTGTTCGGCACCAACAGCGAAGCGAACTCGATGTCGGTGGAGGAGAAGCTCGAACTGCTGGAGGCGCTCGTCAGGGGCGGGGTGCCGGCCGCATCCCTGATGCCCGGCACCGGCCACTGCGCGCTCAGCGACTCGGTGAAGATGACGCGCGAGGCCGTGCGGCTGGGCTGCGGCGGCGTGCTGATGCTGCCGCCGTTCTATTACAAGGGCGTGTCCGACGAGGGACTGTTCCGGAATTTCTCCGAGATCATCGAGCGCGTCGGCGACGAGCGCCTGCGCCTGTACCTGTACCACATCCCCCCGGTGGCCCAGGTGGGCATCAGCCTCGGGCTCATCGAGCGCCTGCTTTCGCGCTACCCCGGCATCGTCGCGGGAGCAAAAGACTCCTCCGGGGACTGGGCCAACACCAAGGCCATGCTGGACCAGTTCAAGGACGGCGGCTTCGATGTGTTCCCGGGCAGCGAAGTGTTCCTGCTCGATGGCCTGCGCGCCGGCGGCAAGGGCTGCATCACCGCCACCGGCAACGTCAACCCGGGCGCGATCGCCGAAGTGTTCAAGAACTGGCGCGGCCCGGATGCCGACAAGCTGCAGGCCGGCATCAACGTCACCCGCAAGATCATGCAGAAAGTGCCGATGATTCCCGCGCTGAAGGCCGTGACCGCGCACTTCGCCAACGATCCGGCTTGGAAGACCGTGCGCCCGCCGCTCACCGAGCTGACCGTGGAGCAGGAAACGCAGGTCATCACCGAGCTCAAGGCCTCCGGCTTCTCGATGCCGGGGCTCTAGGCCCGGCCCGATGTAACCGATCGGTTACATGCAGAACGATCCCAAGCCCCGCGTCCACGACATCCTCGCGCAGGCCTTCCTGCAGGAGGGCGTGACCACCTGCTTCGCGCTGCTGGGCGACGCCAACATGAACTGGGCCGCGCGTCTCGCCGAACGCGGCTGCCGCATGCTCTACGTGCGCCACGAACATTGCGCGGTCGCCGCGGCGATGGCCTTCGCGCGCAAGGAATCGGATGTGGCCGTGGCCACGGTCACCTGCGGACCCGGACTGACGCAGATCATCACGGCGCTTCCCGCGGCCGTGCGCGCGCGCCTGCCCATGGTCATCTTCGCGGGCGAGGCGCCGCTGAAAAGCGGTTGGTACAACCAGGAACTCGACCAGGCACCGCTCATCACGGCGACCGGCGCCGCCTACCATCGCCTGCATTTGCCGGAGCGCATGCCAGTCGCGGTGCGCGACGCTTTCCTCCAGGCGCGCCGCGAGCGCCGGCCGGTGATCATCGGCGTGCCGTTCGACCTGCAGGATCGCCCCTGGACCGGGCCGGATGCGTTGCCAAAGCCTTCGCGTGAACTGCTCCCGCAGCTCGCGCCGATCCCCGCGCATCCCGACGACGTCGCGCGCGCTGCGCAACTCGTGGCTTCTGCCAATCGGGTGGTGGTGCTCGCGGGCCTGGGTGCAGTCGAAGCCGATGCCGGACCCGCTTGCCGCGCGCTCGCCGCGAAGGTGGGCGGCCTGCTCGCCACCACGCTCCCGGCGCGTGGCCTGTTCCACGACGATCCGTATTGCATCGGCATCTCCGGCAGCTACACCCCGGAAGCGGGACTGGAGTACCTGAAGGAAGCCGACCTGGTGATCGCGGTCGGAAGCTCACTCGCCTATCACGCGGGCGGCGGCGGCCAGCTGTGGCCCAAGGCGAAGATGCTGCAGGTGGACATCGATCCGGTGGCGGTGGCGCAAGGGCAGGAAGTGGCGCGCCACCACCTGCGGGCCGACGCGAGGCTGGGCGTGGAGGCGCTGATTGCGGCGCTGCCCGCCCGTCCCTCCTACTGGCGCAGCGACGCCATCGCCGCGCGCATCCGCGACACGAAGCCCGACAGCCAGGCGTTCGCGATCGAGCCGGGATTGCTCGATCCGCGCGACGTGGTCGAGGCCCTGGAGAAATCCCTGCCGCGCGACTGGGAGATGGTGAACTCCGGCGGACACTGCTCGTGGTTCTTTGCGCAGATGCCCTCGCGCCCGCAGGAGCGGTTCCTCACCATCCGCGAATTCGGCGCCATCGGCAACGGCCTCGCCTTCGCCATGGGCGTGGCGGCAGCGCGGCCGGAGCGGACCGTGGTGCTGTTCGACGGCGACGGCAGCGTGATGATGCACGTGCAGGAACTGGAGACCATCCGGCGGCATGGCCTGCGCATCCTCGTCGTCGTCATGAACGATGGCGCCTACGGCTCCGAGGTACACAAGCTGCGCGCCGAAGGGTTCCCGGACGCCGGCTCGGTGTTCGGCTACTGCGATTTCGCGGGCATCGCGCGCGGGTTCGGGCTACCCGGGAGGACCTTCACCAGCGTGGACGAATTGCCCGGTGCGCTTGCGGAGTTCTTGAAGTCGGGCAGCGCGGCGGTCTGGGACTTCCACGTCTCGGACAAGGTGCTGTCGCCGAGCATGCGGCGCGCGCATCCGCAGCCGGCCAGGAAGAGCTGACCACGATGCTCGAGCTGCGCCCGACCTGCGAGCACTGCAATCGCGCCCTGCCGCCGGCGACGGCGGATGCGTGGATCTGCTCCTTCGAATGCACCTTCTGCGGCGACTGCGTGGAGAACGTGCTGCGCAACGTCTGCCCGAATTGCGGCGGCGGCTTCATGCCGCGGCCGAACCGCCCCTCGCGCGACCTCAGGAACGGCAACTACCTGGGCAAGTACCCGGCTGGCACCAAGGAGAAGCACCGGCCGGTGGATCCGGCGACGCATGCTGCCTTCGCGGCAGGCATCAAGGACATTCCGCCCGAGCGGAGATAGGCGCTAAGGCCCGAAGCTGGAGCGCAGCTGCACGCCCCAGCGCCCGTCCTTCAGCGCCATGACGTAGAGCGAATCGTAGTCGCCGATCACGCTGCCGTCCCTGCGAAAGCGTGTGTAGTTCACCGCCATGTGCACCTTGGTGTCGCTGCGCTGGAGGATCTCCCGGCGGTTCCACGCGCTGTGGTGCCAGCCATCCTCGCGCTCCAGCCGCTTGAAGAGATCCATGGCGTTCCCGGCCGGCCGCTCGAGAACGGTGATTTTTGCCTCGGCGAAGCGCACGTGCGGAAAATGCAGTTCCGCATCCATGGCGGCAGCATCATGGGCATTCAACGCCGCCATCCAGCGCTCCAGGCAGGCGAGGCAGGCCTGCTGTATCGGATCGCTCACGCCGCGCCGCGCATCAGGAACCCCTCGTAGCCCTTCGCCGCAATTCCCTCGCAGATCCTGCGATAGCGATGCAGCCCGCCGGCGTAGGGCATGAACACCTGGGGCTTCCCCACCACGTTGGCGCCGAAGTACCACGAGTGCTTCGCATCCCAAAGCAGCGTCGCCTTCGCCGCTTCCTGCACGCGCTCGCCCCATTCGCGCGCCGCCTCCGCCGCGGGCTCGACCGTCGTGAACCCGTTCCTGCGCACATGCGCGATGCAATCCGTGATCCACTCCACGTGCTGCTCGATCGCCACCGGCATGTTGGTGAGGACCGACGGACTGCCCGGCCCGGTGATGGTGAAGAAATTCGGGTAGCCGGGCACCTGGAGTCCAAGGTAAGTCTCCGGCCCCGCCTTCCAGTCCTCACGCAATGACCGCCCGCCGCGGCCACGGATGTCCATCTTCAGCAGCGGTCCGGTCAGCGCATCGAACCCCGTGGCGAAGACAATGATGTCCAGCGGATGCTCCTTCGTCGTCGTCCGGATCCCATCGCGCGTGATGCGCTCGATGGGGTCCTTGCGCAAATTCACCAGCGACACGTTCGGCCGGTTGAAGGTCTCGAAGTAGTTGGTGTCGATCGGCGGGCGCTTGGCCGAGTAGGGATGGTCGATGTCCGCGAGCGCGTCGGCCGTGGCCGGGTCCTTCACCGTGGCGCGGATGCGCGCCTTCAGGAACTCCGCCGCTGTGGTGTTCGCGGCGCGGTCGGTGAGCAGGTCCTTGAAGGTGGCGCGGAACTGCAGGCCGCCCCGGTCCCAGGCCGCCTCGTAGATCGCCTGCCGCTCCTCAGGCGTGACATCGGCGACGTTGCGCTCCTCGATCCGGAACGCATGCCCATTGACCGTGGACTGCGCGATGTCGCGGATCTCCTCGAAATGCTCGCGCGTCCAGCGCTGGAACTCCGGCGCCAGCGGCGCATTGCGCGCCGGAACGCTGTAGTTCGCGGTGCGCTGGAACACGGTCAGGTGCGCGGCTGTCTCCGCTATCACGGGCGCAGCCTGGATGCCGGTGGATCCAGTGCCGATCTGGCCGACCCGCTTGCCCGAGAAGTCCACGCCCTCGTGCGGCCACTGCCCAGTGTGGTACCAGCGGCCCTCGAACCCGTCCAGCCCGGGAATCGCCGGCACGTTGGCCGAGGACAGGCAGCCGACTGCGGCAACGAACCAGGTCGCGGTGCAGCGCTCGCCGGATTCGGTCTCGATGCGCCAGAGCTTCTCCGCCTCGTCGAACCGCGCGGCCGCGACACGCGTGTTGAAGCGGATGTCGCGCCGCAGGTCGAACTTGCGCGCGACATGGTCCAGGTACGCGCGGATCTCGGCCGGCCCGGGATAGCGCTCGGTGCTTTGCCACTCCTCGGCCAGTTCGCGCGAAAAGAAGTAGCGGTAGGCGTGGCTCTCGGAATCGCAGCGCGCGCCGGGGTAGCGGTTCCAGTACCAGGTGCCGCCCAGGTCGCCGCCCGCCTCGAAGACCTTCGCCTTCAGTCCCAGGCGGTCGCGCAGGCACAGGAGCTGGTAGAGGCCGGCGAACCCCGCGCCGATGATCAGTGCGTCGAAATGCATCTGGGCGGGGATTCTATCCCCTCGACCTCCCCTTACAATCCCGGCATGCACACCGCCCTCGTCACCGGCGCCGGACGCGGCATCGGCCTCGCCACCGCGCGCGCGTTCATTGCCGCGGGCTGGCGCGTGATCGCGCTGGACAAGCAGTTCGGCGGGGACATCGCCGGCGAGCGCTGCGACTACGACCTGCGCGACTTGGCCGGCATCCCGAAGCTGGTGGCGTCGCTGGGCGAGGTGGACACGCTGGTGAACAACGCCGGGGTGTTGTTCTGCGACCCCTACGACGCCATTCCGGAGGCGAACAAGCGCGAAGTGCTGACGGTCAATATCGAGGCGCCCGCCGCGCTCGTCACCGCGCTCGCGCCGCAGATGAAGCGAAGGAAATCGGGCCGCATCGTCAATGTTGGCTCGGTGGCCGCCTTCACCGGCCATCCGGACCTGTGGTACGGCATCACCAAGGCCGGGATCCTCAACCTCACCAAGGCCTGGGCGAGGGAACTCGGCCCCCATGGCGTGCTGGTAAACGCGGTCGCGCCGGGTCCAACCCAGACGGCGATGTACGACCAGCTCCCGCAGTCGCGCAAGGACGGCGTGATGAGGTCGGTCTACTCCGGGCGTGTCTGCCAGCCCGGGGAGGTGGCCGCGGCGATCGTCTGGCTGGGCAGCGCCTGCCCCGGGTACGTGAACGGCACCACGCTCGACGTCAACGACGGCTCCTATCCCCGGTAGGCGCGCGTTGCGGACGCTGTTCGACAAGGTCTGGGACCTCCACGTCATCGCCGACCTGGGCGATGGCATTCAGTTGTTGCATGTAGACCGGCACATCCTCAACGAGCTCTCCGGCGGCCCGGCGCAGCGCGACAACGCGAGGCGCGGCCTCAAGGCGCGCGACCCGGCCCTGACGCTGGCCGTCGCCGACCACGTGGTCGCCACCGAGCCCGGGCGCGCCTGCGACAAGACGCCCTGGGCGAAGAACGTGATGCGCATCTTCCGGGAGGAATGCCACCGCGACGGCGTTGCCCTGCTGGAGGCCAACGACCCGGAGCAGGGCATCGAGCACGTCATCGGTCCGGAATCGGGATTCACCCTGCCGGGCACGCTCCTCGTCTGCGGCGACAGCCATACCTGCACCAACGGCGCGCTGGGCGCGCTGGCCTGGGGCATCGGCTCGAGCGAGGTGTCCCACGTGCTCGCGACGCAGTCCATTGCGCAGCAAAAACCCAAGTCCATGCGGGCGCGCTTCGACGGCAAGCTGCCGCCCGGCGTAAGCGCGAAGGACATGATCCTGGCGCTCATCGGGACCTACGGCACCGCCGGCGGCGCCGGGCATGCGGTGGAGTACGCCGGACCTGCGGTCCGCGCGCTGGAGATGGAAGGCCGCATGACGCTGTGCAACCTGTCCATCGAGTTTGGCGCCAAGATCGGCATGGTCGCGCCCGACGACAAGACCTACGCCTATCTCGAGGGCCGCAAGCACGCGCCGCAGGGGGCGCTGTGGGACCAGGCCCTCGCGCACTGGAGGACGCTGCCCAGCGATGCGGGCGCGCGCTTTGACCGGGAAGTGTCGCTCGACTGCGCTGCGCTCGTGCCGCAGGTGACCTGGGGCACCAGTCCCGAAGACGTGATCGGCGTGGACGGCACCATCCCCGACCGCAAGCCCGAGGCGCTGGCCTACATGGGCCTCGCGGCCGGCCAGCCGATCGCGGGCACGAAGGTCGACCGCGTGTTCATCGGCTCCTGCACCAATTCGCGCCTCTCGGACCTGCGCGCGGCCGCCGCGATCGCGCGCGGGCGCAAGGTCGCCGCGCACGTGGAGGCCTGGGTCGTGCCCGGCTCCATGCGTGTCAAGCGCGATGCCGAGGCCGAAGGGCTGCATGAGGTGTTCCGCGCCGCTGGGTTCCAGTGGCGCGAACCCGGCTGTTCCATGTGCGTCGGCGCCAACGGCGACCTGGTCGCGCCCGGGGAGCGCTGCGTATCCACCTCGAACCGCAATTTCGTCGGCCGCCAGGGACCGGGCGCGCGCACCCACCTCGCGAGCCCCGCCACCGCCGCAGCGTGTGCCGTCGCCGGCGAGATCACCGACGCGCGGGCGTTCTAGCCATGGACAAGTTCGGCACCCTCACCGCGACCGCCGCCGCCTACCCTGCGGTAAACGTCGACACCGACCTCATCATCCGCGTCGAGCGCTGCGCCGGCACGCCGCGCGCAGAGCTGGGGCCCTGGGCCTTCGAGATGGTCCGCTACCAGCCCGATGGCAGCGAGAACCCGGAATTCGTGTTCAACCGCGAGCCCTGGCGCGCGGCGAAGATCCTGGTCGCCGGCGAGAACTTCGGCACCGGCAGCTCTCGCGAGATGGCCGTCTGGGCGCTCGCCGGCATGGGCATCCGCTGCGTCATTGCGCCTTCGTTCGGCGACATCTTCTTCGGCAACTGCTTCCAGAACGGATTGCTCGCGATCCGGTTGCCGGGGGCCGAAGTGGGAAAGCTGATGGCGCTCGCCTCCGACCCCGCGACCGCGACGTTCACGGTGGACCTGGAGCGGCAAGCCATCAACGGCCGCGTGGCCTTCGAGATCTCGCCGCGCCGCAAGCG
Organism: Betaproteobacteria bacterium; assembly: GCA_052386675.1. Taxonomy (GTDB): domain Bacteria; phylum Pseudomonadota; class Gammaproteobacteria; order Burkholderiales; family SG8-39; genus RBG-16-66-20. The sequence continues at coordinate 6,268 of JBQTJX010000029.1, read as the reverse complement.
CATGCTGCTGGAGGGACTCGACGAGCTTGGCCTGACGCTGGCCATGGCGTCCGGGATCGCTGCCTTCCAGTCCGCCGACCGCGCGCGGCGGCCGTGGATCTACCTGGCCCGCCCTACTTGACCCTGTAGATCTCGGTATCGAAATTCCCGCGCCAGGCCTCGAGCCCGACGCGCTTGCTGTTCTCCGGCGCGGTGAGGACGGCGCGCTCGGCGCCCTTCTCCCAGCGCATCTTGAACACCCGGCGCTCGCCCTTGTCACCGCGAGGGATTACCTCGGTCGCCTCCGACAAGGGCTTGCCGTAGGCGCTGCGCAGGTGCTGCTTCAGCGTTTCCAGGTCCCGCGCGTCGAAGCGCAGGTCGAAGGCCTGCACCTCGCCGGCCTTCAGGTACACCGTCAGGCGCGCCCGCGCGGCGGCATACATGGCGCGCGCGTCGTCGCAGCGCCGGTCCGCGGCATCCGATTTCCATTCCAGCGCCTTGCAGTAGGCGTTTGGAAAAACCTTCCTGACATCGGCCTCGGATCCGCCCAGCTTCATGCCATTGGCGTCAAAGGCCTGCGCCGGGAGCGCGACGGCGAGTGCCAGGGCGAGCAGCACCCGCGTCACTTGCGCATCCCCTTGCGCCGGAAGCAGCCCGCCACGTGATCGTCCACCATGCCCACCGCCTGCATGAAGGCATACATGATCGTGGAACCGACGAAATTGAAGCCGCGCCGCTTAAGGTCCTTCGAGAAAGCGTCCGAGACTTCGGTGCGGGCTGGCACGGTCTTCGTCGTGCGATGCCGGTTGACGATGGGCTTGCCGCCGACGAAGGCCCAGGCGTAGCTGGCGAAGCTGCCGAATTCCGCCTGCACCGCGAGGAAGGCCTTGGCGTTGCCCACGGCGGACTCGATCTTCGCGCGGTTCCGCACGATCCCGGCATCGGCCATCAGACGGCGTTTCCTGGCCGCGCCGTAGCGCGCCACCTTGCGCGGGTCGAAGCCGTCGAAGGCGCGCCGGTAGTTCGCGCGCTTGGCGAGGATGGTGTCCCAGGACAATCCGGCCTGCGCGCCCTCCAGGATGAGGAACTCGAAGAGTTTCCGGTCGTTCCTGACCGGCACGCCCCACTCGCGGTCGTGATACCGGATCGCGAGCGGATTCCGGGCCCAGGGGCAGCGCGTCATGCCAGCCCCGCGAGGTTCGCGCCGGGCTTCAGGTCGCGCGGCTTGCGGCCGCCGCGGAACAACCGCGCGCCCGGACCAAGGCGCAACTCGAGCTTTCCACCCTCCACCCGCAGCAGGCTGCCCTCGCGGAGCCCGAGAACCGGCACACGCGGATTGAGTGCGAGGAACTCCGCGATGCGCTGGTCGCGCGACTCGCCACCATGCCCTGGAAGCGTTCGCTCGGTGTAGTGCGGATTGAGCTGGAAGTCCAGCAGCCCCATCGCCGCAAGCGATGCCGGCTCGATGACCGGCATATCGTTGGTGGTGCGGATGGTCGGGCAGGCGAGGTTCGAGCCTGCGCTCCAGCCGACATACGGCCGGCCCTTTGCCACCTCGCTTTTTACCTTCTTCAGCCAGCCGCGGCGCTGCATCTCGTGCAACAGGCGGAAGGTGTTGCCGCCGCCGGCGACGAATCCGCCAGCTCGGCGCGCCGCCCCCGGTCCCGCGCGGTGCGCGCCCACGAGCGCGTAGCCCATCTTCGCGAAGCGCTTGCGCGCCATCGCGGTGTAGGCATCGAAGCTCATGGAAACCGCGGCGAAGGGAAAGAACAGCAGTGGCGACTGGGGCGTCGCACCGGCTTCACCCAGGAAATCGCGGATCTCGCGCTCCGCGTGGTCCAGCCAGCCGCCGCCGGGATTGCGCGAATTGGAAAGCAGCAGGAGGCGAAGGCGGGACGGCGCCAAGCTAGACCAGCCCGACCTTCTGCTCCTGCATCAGCGACAGCAGCCGGCCGCCGAGCATGGTCAGGCGCTCCGCCATCACCGCGAGGAAGGCCTCGGAGAAATGCGCGCGGCAGGATTCGGTGAAACCCTCGATGTCCGGGACGCGCAGGTCCAGCACCCAGCTCATCTCCATCGCGGTGACGGTCGCGCTGCGCGGCGCGGAACTGCGCCGGGCATAAACCATCTCGCCGACGCATTCCCCGGGGCTGACTGCGTTGAGCAGCTTGCCGTGCTGCGTCACCTTGAGCATGCCGGCGGCGAGCACGTATATGTGGTCATCGGGCTCGCCCTCGCGGATCAGTTCGGTCCCGGCGAGCACCTTGCGGCAGCGGCAGGCGCGCACCACCTCCCAGAGCTCGGTGTCGGGAAAGCGCCTGAAGAACGCGAGGCGCCGCATGGCGTTGAATTCCTCCACGTCCGACAGGCTGGAGATGGTGGCGTCCTCCTCGGACAGCATCGGCTCCAGCGCCCGGGCGAAATCCTCCCAGCTCGCGTAGCGCTCGTCGCGCGACTTGCCCAGGGCGCGCAGCAGGACCGCGTCCAGCGCCGCCGGCACGTCGTGCCTCACCGCCGATGGGGCCTCCGGATCCTTGGACAGGATCTCCTCCATCAGGCCGAACGCGGTGGTGCCGCCAAAAGGGCGCGCGCCGGTGAGCGCGTGGTACAGCACCCCGCCAAGCGAGAACATGTCGGAACGGAAGTCGATCTCCTCGCCGCCGCGGATCTGCTCGGGCGACATGTAGGCGGGCGAACCCACGCCAGCGACCTGCGTGGTGTCCGAGCGCGCCAGCTGCGCGGCGCCGAAATCGGCCACCTTGATGTCGAAATCCGGCCGCACCATGATGTTCGCCGGCTTGATGTCCCGGTGCACGACGCCGACGCCGTTGGCGTAGTCGAGCGCCTTGCAGCACTTGTAGGCGATCTGCACCGCGCGCGACACCGGCAACAGCTTTTTCGGTTCGCAGTGCGGCTGCAGCGAGGTGCCCTCGACCAGCTCCATCACAAGGTAGCGCAGGTCCTTGCCATCCTTCTTGTCGATCCCGGCGTCGTAGATGCTGACGATGTGCGGATGGCGCAGCTTGCCGGCGAGCGACGCCTCGTTCTGGAAGAACTTGAGCTGCCGGCGCGCCTCTTCCGGATCGTTGGGCATCTGGTCCAGCACCTTGATCGCCACCTCGCGCTGGCCGAACGGGTCCGAGGCCAGGTAGACCGAGCCGGTCGCGCCCTTGCCGAGCAGCTTCTGGACCTCGTACTTGCCGATGTGCTGGTGCATGAGCGGGGAATGCTAACCCAGGCCCGCCGGAGGGCGGGCGTAGAATCTGCGAAAAGCCGTGCGCGCCACTTCTCCCGCCGTCCCGCTGCTGGTCCTGGCCCTTGCCGCCTGCGGCGGCGGCGTTGGCTGGCACAAGGCCGGCTCGGATGCCGAAACCCTGAAGCGCGACCTGGGAGATTGCCAGGCGCTGGCCTACGACAAGGTTTCCCGCAGCAGCGCGCCGGCGCCTTCGGTCGCCCTGGACCGCCGCTTCGGCAACCTCGATGCGCCGGACCGGACCACCGAGGCCCGCATTCGCGAGCAGCAGCTGGTGGACGGCTGCATGCGGGAAAAGGGCTACAGCTTCGAGCCCGCGGCCCGGTAGGCGGGCGGCATCACCGGCGGCGGGTCCTTGATCTGGTGGCTCGCCGGCCGCGCCTTGAGGCGCAGGTCCTTCAGTTCCTGGCGCTCCCGCTCCGACAACCGGAAAGCCTGGTCGCGGCCAGCGTGGTATTGCTGCGGCCAGTGCTGCCGGCCATGCTGGTACCAGGCTGAAGCCTGCAGCGTGAAGTGGGGATTGGTGAGGTGCGGGCGGGCGAGCGCGACCAGGTCGGCCTTGCCCGAGGCGAGCAGCGTGTTGACCTGGTCGGCGCTCGTGATCGCACCCACGGTCATCGCGGCGATGCCCACTTCGTTGCGCACCCAGTCGGCGTAGGACGCCTGGTACATGCGGCCGTAGACCGGCTTCTGCTGCGGCACGGTCTGGCCGGTGGAACAGTCGACCAGATCGCAGCCGGCGTCCTTCAGCAGGCGCGTGAACGCGACCAGGTCATCGCCATCGAGCCCGCCCGGCGCCCAGTCGGTGGCGGAGATCCGCACCGACATGGGCTTGCCGGCCGGCCAGGCCGCGCGCACCGCACGGAACACTTCCAGCGGGAAGCGCGCTCGGTTCGCGATCGCGCCGCCGTATTCGTCGCCGCGCGTGTTGGTCAGCGGCGAGATGAAGCTCGCGAGCAGGTAGCCGTGCGCCATGTGCAGCTCCAGCATGTCGAAGCCGGCTTCGTCGGCGAAGCGCGCCGAGCGCACGAAGTCCGCCGCCACCTTGTCCATGTCGGCGCGCGTCATCTCGCGCGGCACCTGGGACTCGCCCTCCAGGTACGGGATCGGCGAGGCGGACAGAAGCGGCCAGTTGCCCTGCTCAAGCGGATGGTCCATGCGCTCCCAGCCCAGTTGCGTGGATCCCTTGCGCCCGGCGTGCCCCAGCTGCAGGCACAGCTTCGCCCGCGAGTTTGAATGGCAGAAGTCCACGATGCGCCGGAACGCATCGCGCTGCGCTTCGTTCCACAGGCCGGTGCAGCCGGACGTGATCCGGCCCTCGGGCGAGACGCAGGTCATCTCTACGCACACCAGCCCGGCGCCGCCGATGGCGCGCGAGCCCAGGTGCACCAGGTGCCAGTCGGTCGGCACGCCTTCCACGGCCGAGTACTGGTCCATGGGCGAAACCACGACCCTGTTCTCCAGCACCAGGTCGCGCAGCCGGAACGGGGTGAACATCGGCACCGGCGGGTTCTTCGCGTCCACCTCGAAGCCCTGCGCGCGCACGCCCGAGGCATACCACTGCTGCACCTCGCGCACGAACGCGGGGTCGCGCAGTTCCAGGTTCTCCCAGGTGATCTGCTTGGAGCGCGACATGACGCCGAACGCGAACTGCAGCGGGTCCATGTCCCAGTAGCGCTTCATGTGCTCGAACCAGGCGAGCGACACGTTGGCGGCATGCTGGGTCTTCTCGACCTCCTCGCGGCGCTGCGTGTCGTAGGCCCCGAGGGCCTTCGGGACATCGGCGTCCCTGCGCAGTGCCATGAACAAGGCGATGGCGTCCTCCATCGCAAGCTTGGTGCCCGAGCCGATGGAGAAATGCGCGGTGGCCTTGGCGTCACCCACCAGCACGGCGTTGCCCTTGACCCAGGTCTCGTTGACGATGGTGGGGAAGTTGCGCCAGAGCGAGCGGTTGGCGGTGAGCGGATGGCCGTCCAGTTCTTCCGCGAACACGCCCTCCAGCGTTTCCAGCATCGCCGCCTCGTCCATGGCGTCGAAGCCGAACTTGCGCCAGGTGCCTTCGTCCATCTCGGCGATCCAGGTGCTGCGCCCGGGCTCGTACTGGTAGGCGTGCGCGAGCAGCACGCCTTGCGGGGTTTCCTTGAAGAAGTACTTGAAGGCGTCCAGCGGCCGCGTCGAACCCAGCCAGACGAATTTGTTCGGCCGCAGGTCCACGCTGGGCCGGAAGTGGTCGCGGTGCTGCTCGCGGATCCGGGAGTTGATGCCGTCGGCGACCACTATGAGGTCGGAATCCGGAAACTGCTCCAGCCCCTCGACCTCCTGCCCGAAGCGCAGCTTCACGCCCAGTTCGCGGCAGCGGTCGTGCAGGATGTGCAGCAGCGCCACGCGCGAGCAGCCGCAGAAGCCGTTGCCGCCGGAGCGCATGGTGCGGCCCTTGTAGACCACGTCCACGTCGCCCCAGTAGGCGAAGCGGCGCCGGATCATCTCGTAGGACGGCACGTCGTAGGCCTTGAAGGCGTCCAGCGTCTGGTCGGAGAACACCACGCCGAAGCCGAAGGTGTCGTCGGGCCGGTTGCGCTCGTAGACCATGATGTCCCAGCGCGGCCAGGCTTTCTGCGCGAGCAGCGCAAAGTACAGGCCCCCGGGCCCACCGCCGACGATGCTGATCTTCATGACGGGTTTGCCTCCGGCACGACCGCGGTGTCTCGATCTCGATTTTCGCCTCGTCCTCGATCAGCGCGCCCACCTGCACCACCGCCATCGCCGGGTAGTGCCGGCCGATGAGTTCGCGCCAGGCGGCGCCGACTTCCTTGACCGCACCAAGGTACTCCTGCTTGCTCGTGATGTACCAGGTCATGCGCACGATGTGTTCAGGCCGCCCGCCTGCTTCGGCAAGTACGGCTAGAGTATTTTTGATGGTTTGCTTGAATTGGCTTGCGAAATCCTTTGCTTCCCATTTGCCTTCACCGGTCCAGCCGATCTGACCGGCGATAAAAACGAAATTCCCGGAAGCGGAAATTCCGTTCGAAAAACCCC
>JBQTJX010000028.1:0-43161 GCA_052386675.1 Betaproteobacteria bacterium | reverse complement strand
GGCGCTGTACATGACCGGCTACGGCATCTCCGCGTCGCACCTCGGCCTCGCGGACGCCGGCCACGTGACCTACCGCGACATGCTCGAGCGCGCGCGCACCATAGCCCAGGGCACGCGCACGCCGCTGATCGCGGATGCGGACACTGGTTTTGGCGGCCTCATCAACGTGCGCGAGTCGGTGCGCGGCTACGCAGCCGCCGGCGTGCAGGCGATCCAGATCGAGGACCAGGAAATGCCGAAGAAATGCGGCCACACGCCGAACCGCCGCGTCGTGCCTCTAGCAGAGGCGACGAAGCGCATCGAGGTGGCAGTGGAAGCGCGCCGCAGCGCCGATTTCCAGATCATCGCGCGCACCGACGCGCGCACGGCGCTCGGGCTGGACGAGGCGCTGCGCCGCGCCAAGGCATTCGCCGGGGCGGGCGCCGACATCCTGTTCGTGGAGGCGCCCGAATCGGAGGAGGAATTCAGGCGCGTCGGTGGCGAACTTGGCGGTGGCGCGAAACTCCTCGCCAACATGGTGCCGACGGGAAAATCGCCGGTGGTGGACGCGGCGAAACTGAAGGCTTATGGTTTCTCGATCGCGATCTATCCGAGCGCGGGCATGGCTGCCGCGTGCCATGCGATCGAAAAATCTTTTTCTTATTTGAAGGAAAAGCAAACGCTCGAAAACTGCCCGGTGCCCGCCTACGACATGAAGCAACTGCACGAGCTCGTCGGTTTTCAGGATGTCTGGGATTTCGAGCGCAGGCACGTGGAGACGAAATGAGGGCGACGCTCTTCGACAAGATCTGGGACCAGCACGTGGTCGAGGACCTGGGCGACGGCGTGCAGCTGATGCACGTCGACCGCCACCTGATGCACGAACTCTCCGGCCAGCGCGGCCAGGCCGAACTGAGGGAACGCGTCATCCGCATGCGCAACCCGGAGCTCACCATCGGTTCGATGGACCACGTCGTCTCCACCATGCCGGGCGCGAAGGGCGGCAACGCGCCCTGGGCCGACAAGATGATCAATTCCTTCCGACTGCAAAGCCGCGAAGCCGGCGTGAAGATCTACGACATCGGCGAGGACGGCCAGGGCATCGTGCATGTGGTGGGGCCGGAACTCGGCTTCACGCTGCCCGGCGCCACGCTGCTCTGCGGCGACAGCCACACCTGCACGCACGGGGCTCTCGGCGCCCTCGCCTGGGGCATCGGCACGAGCGAGCTCACGCACGTGCTCGCGACGCAGACCATCGTGCAGCAGCGGCCGAAGACCATGCGCGCGCGCTTCGACGGCAAGCCGGCGGGCGCGATCACCGCGAAAGACATGATCCTCGCCCTCATCGGCAAGATCGGCACCGCGGGCGGCGTCGGCTGCGCGGTCGAATACGCGGGCGAAGCGATCCGCGGCCTCGACATGGAGGGCCGCCTGACCGTGTGCAACCTGTCGATCGAGCTCGGCGCCAAGATCGGCATGGTGGCCCCCGACGAGAAGACCTACGCCTGGCTGATGGGCCGGCGCCACGCGCCCAAGGGCGAGCTCTGGGACAAGGCGCTCGCGCACTGGAAAACGCTGCCCACGGATACCGGGGCGCGTTTCGACGTGGAATGCGCCATCGATTGCTCGGCGCTCGCGCCGCAGATCACCTGGGGCACCAGCCCCGAGGACGTGATCGGCGTGGACGGTGCGATTCCCGGCCACAAGCCCGACGCGCTCGCCTACATGGGGCTGACTGCCGGCAAGCCGATCGCCGGAACGAAGACCGACCGCGTCTTCATCGGCTCCTGCACCAATTCGCGGCTGCCAGACCTGCGCGCCGCGGCTGCCGTTCTGCGCGGGCGCAAGGTGGCGAAGCACGTCAAGGCCTGGGTCGTGCCGGGCTCCTGGCGCGTCAAGCAGGATGCCGAGGCCGAAGGCCTGCACCAGTTGTTCCTCGACGCCGGCTTCGAATGGCGCGAGGCCGGCTGCTCGATGTGCGTCGGCGTGAACGGCGAAGTGGTCGAGCCGCAGGCGCGCTGCGTGTCGACCTCGAACCGGAATTTCGTCGGCCGCCAGGGCCCGCAGGCGCGCACCCACCTCGCCAGCCCCGCGATGGCCGCCGCCGCCGCGATTGCGGGCGAGATTACAGATGTCAGAGGTTTCTAGTTTTTTCCCAGGAAAATAATCTTGGATAAATTCGTAAACCTGACAGCAATCGCAGCGCCGCTGCTGCAGAAAAACATCGACACGGACCTCATCATCCGCATCGAGCGCTGCACCGGCACGCCCAAGCACGAGCTCGGCCAGTACGCCTTCGAGATGGTGCGCTTCCTGCCGGGCGGCGGCGAAAACCCGGACTTCGTGCTCAACCAGCCGCGCTACCGCGGCGCGCAGATCCTCCTCTGCGGCGAATTCTTCGGCACCGGGAGCTCGCGCGAAGTCGCGGTCTGGGCGCTCGCGAATTTCGGCGTGCGCTGCCTGATCGCGCCCTCCTTCGGCCAGATCTTCTACAACAACTGCTTCCAGAACGGCCTGCTGGCGATCGTGCTTCCCGCGCCAGTTATTGAAGAATTGGCGAACAAAGCTTCAAAATCAAACGCAGAGCCATTCACGGTGGACCTGGAGAAGCAAACCATCAACGGCACGATCAAATTCGACGTCTCGCCGCGCAACCGCAAGATGCTGCTCGAGGGCCTGGACGAAATCGGCCTGACGCTCGCCATGGAGCCGAAGATCGCCGCCTTCCAGGCTGCCGACCGCAAGCGCCGTCCCTGGATCTACGCCTAGCGAATGGCGCTTTCGATCTTCCCGGTCACGCCCCGTTTCGCCGCCGAGGTTGGCGACATCGACCTCAGCCGGCCGCTCGACGCGGACACGCTGCAGGCGGTGCGCGATGCGTTCGCCACCTACGCGGTGCTCGTGTTCCCGCAGCAGACCCTCACCTCCGAGCAGCATCTCGCGTGTGCGTCGAACTTCGGGCCGCTCGAGGTGACGATCCAGAATGCCCTGCGCAACGAGAAGCTGCGCGTGCGCAAGGAATTCGCCGACATCGCAAACCTGGATGCCGAAGGCAGGCTGTGGAAGAGGGATGCGCGCATCCGCCTCTTCCAGATGGGCAACCGCCTCTGGCATACGGACAGTTCGTTCAAGGCGCCGAGCGGCTACGCGTCGCTCCTCTACGCGCGCACGATCGCGCCCTACGGCGGGCATACCGAGTACGCCGACCTGCGCGCGGCCTGCGACGCGCTGCCCGCCGCCCTGAAAGCGCGGCTGCAGGGCCTGATCGCGGAGCATTCGCTCATCTATTCGCGGCGCAAGCTCGGCTTCACCAACTTCACGCCGGAAGAGCAAAAGGCGTTTGCGCCGGTACGCCGGCCGCTCTTGCGGCGCATCCCCGAGTCGGGGCGCGAGTCGCTCTACATCGCCTCGCACATCGGCCGCATCGAGGGCATGTCGGATGCGGACACCGAAGCCCTGCTCGCGGAACTGGTCGCGCACGCGACGCAGCGCCAGTTCGTCTACACGCACCGCTGGCGCGTGGGCGACCTCGTGATGTGGGACAACCGCTGCACCATGCACCGCGGCACCGAATACGAGGACACCCGCTGGCCGCGCGACCTGCAGCGCGCGACCACCTCGGACCGGCTCGACGCCTTCGGCGTAGCCGAGAAGCCAAGCGCCCTCGCCGCGAGCTACTGAGCGCTTTCTTTGGCGCGGTTACCGGACCTGGTAGATCTCGACCGGGAAATTGCCGCGCGATACCTCGAGCGTGGCGCGCTTTTTTTCGAGCTGCGCGACGAGCACCGCACGGTCGGCGCCCTTCTCCCAGCGCATCTTGAACACCTTGCGGTCCGGCTTGCCCTGGCGCGCGATCACCTCGGTCGCCTCGGCGAGCGGCTCGCCCCAGCTCTTCCTGAGGTGCGTCTTGATGCGCTCGAGCTCCTTCACGTCGAAGCGGATGTCGTAGGCCTGCACCACGCCGGCCTTGAGGAACACGGCGATGCGCGTCTCGGCGCCGCCGAGCGGGACCTTGGCGTCGTCGCAGCGCCGGTCCGCGGCGTTGGATTTCCACTCGAGCGCCTTGCACAGCGCGCTCGGCATCGCCTTCTTGACCTCGGTTTCCCCGCCGCCGAGCCGGATGCCGTTCACGTCCCAGGCGGGCGCCGGCGCCGCGAAGAGGCAGAGGAGCAGGAAAACTGTTTTTCTCATTGACGCGCCTTTTTCCGGCAGAAGCATCCCAGCAGGTGATCGTTCACCATGCCGGTCGCCTGCATGAAAGCGTACATGATCGTGGAGCCGACGAACTTGAAGCCCCGCTTTTTCAGGTCCTTCGAGAGTGCGTCCGAGATCGCGCTCCGCGCCGGCACCGCGCCCCTGCCGCGCGGTCGGTTGTCGATCGGCTTTCCATCCACATACTTCCAGACGTAGGCCGAAAAACTGCCGCATTCCTTCTGTAACGCGAGGAAGCAGCGCGCGTTGACCACGGCCGAGTCTATTTACAGCCGGTTGCGGATGATGCCGGGATTGCGCAGCAGGGTTTGTTTCTTTTTCTTGCTGTATTTCGAGATTTTCTTCGGGTCAAAACCGTCAAAGGCCTTACGGTAGTTCTCCCGTTTCGCGAGGATGGTGTCCCAGGACAGGCCCGCCTGCGCGCCCTCCAGGATCAGGAATTCGAAGAGCTTGCGGTCGTTCCTGACCGGCACGCCCCACTCCCGGTCGTGGTAGCGGATCGCGAGCGGGTTCGTCGGCCAGGGACAGCGCCTCCGAATCCTAGACCATGCCGACATTCTTCTCCTGCATCAGCGACACGAGGCGTCCGCCGAGCATCGACAACCGGTCGGCCATCACCGACAGGAAGGCTTCGCTGAAACGCGCGCGGCAGGGATCGGAAAAGCCGTCGATGTCCTGGATGCGCAGGCCGAGCACCCAGCTCGTCTCCATCGCGGTGACGGTGGCGCTGCGCGGCGCGGAACTGCGCCGCGCGTACACCATCTCGCCCACGCACTCGCCCGGGGTGACCGCGTTGAGCAGCTTGCCGCGCTGCGTCACCTTGAGCATGCCCGCGGCAAGCACGTAGATCTGGTCGTCCTCGAAGCCCTCGCGGATCAGGTCGACGCCGGCGGCGAATTTGCGGCAGCGGCACGCGCGCACGACTTCCCAGAGTTCGGTGTCGGAAAAACGCTTGAAGAAGGCGAGCCGCCGCATGGCGCTGAATTCCTCGACATCCGAGAGGCTCGACAGCGTGGCGTCTTCCTCCGCGAGCAGCGGCTCGAGCGCCGCGGCGAAGGCGTTCCAGCTCTCGAAGCGGTCGTCGCGCGACTTGCCCAGCGCGCGCAGCACGATGCCGTCGAGCGCGGGCGGGATGCCGGGCGACAGCTCCGAAGGCGGCGGCGGGTCCTTGGCGAGGATTTCGTCCATCAGCGCGTAGGCGGTCGTGCCGCCGAACGGCCGCTGGCCGGTGAGCATGTGGTACATCACGCCGCCCAGCGAAAACATGTCGGAGCGGAAATCGATCTCCTCGCCGCCGCGGATCTGCTCGGGCGACATGTAGGCCGGCGAGCCGACGCCCGCCACCTGCGTGGTGTCCGAGCGCGCGAGTTGCGCGGCGCCGAAGTCCGCCACCTTGATGTCGTAGTCCGGCTGCAGCATGATGTTCGCGGGCTTGATGTCGCGATGCACGACGCCCACCGAGTTCGCGTACTCGAGCGCCTTGCAGCACTTGTAGGCGATCTGCGAGCTGCGCGTCGCCGGCAGCAGATCGTTCGGCATGCAGTGGGGCTGCAGCGACGTGCCCTGGATCAGTTCCATCACCAGGTAGAGCAGGTCCTTGCCGTCCTTCTTGTCCACGCCCGCGTCGAAAATGCTGACGATGTGCGGGTGGCGCAGCTTGCCGGCGAGCGAAGCCTCGTTCTGGAAAAACTTCATCGCGCGGCGCGCCTCTTCCGGGTCGTTCGGCATCGCGTCCATGACCTTGATCGCGACTTCGCGGCTGGCGAAGGCATCGGTGGCGAGGTAGACGGAGCCCGTGGCGCCCTTGCCGAGCAGCTTCTTTACCTCGTACTTGCCGATATGCGAGTGCATGAGGAGCGCATCCTAACCCAGGCTACGGGGATAAAATCCCGGTTCACCCATGCGCGCCGCCCACTCACGCGCTGTCTTACGAATCCTGACATTCACCCTCGTGCTGGGCGTGTCCGGCTGCGGCGGCGTGCACTGGGAGAAGCCCGGCGCGAGCAGCACCGACGTGGCGAATGAACTGGAGGCCTGCCGCAAGGAAGCGCGGGCGAAGTACGGTTCGGCGACCGCCCCGATGCCGGGCCCGAGCGACCCGCGCTTTGGCCCGATGGACCCGAGTCAGGCCGATGTGCGGATGCAGGAAGGCCAGGCCATCGGCTCCTGCATGCGCGCCAAAGGCTACGGCTTGGTACCCGACAAATAGGCCGGGTCGTGGCTCGCGGGCCGCGCGCGCAGCCTGAGTTCGGTGAGTTCCGTACGCTCGCGCGGCGCATTGCGCATGGCCTGGTCCTTGCCGGGCAGATACTGCGGCGGCCAGAATTGTTTCTCGTGCTGGTACCACGCGGAGGCCTGCAGCGTGAAGTGCGGATTCGCGAGGTGCGGGCGCGCAAGCGCAACCAGATCCGCCTTGCCTGACGCGAGCAGGGTATTTACCTGGTCGGCGCTCGTGATCGCGCCCACGGTGATGGTCGCGATGCCGACTTCATTGCGCACCCAGTCGGAATACGGCGCCTGGTACATGCGGCCGTAGACCGGCCGCTGCTGCGGCACCGTCTGGCCGGTGGAACAGTCGATGAGATCGCAGCCCGCCGCCTTCAGCATGCGCGAGAGCGCCATCAGGTCCTCGCCCGAAAGCCCGCCCGGCGCCCAGTCGGTCGCGGAAATGCGAACCGACATCGGCTTGTGCGCGGGGAATTTTTTTCTGCAGGCCTCGAAGACCGCGAGCGGGAAACGCATCCGGTTCCCGATCGAGCCGCCGTACTCGTCCGTGCGCTTGTTCGTCAGCGGCGAAATGAAACTCGCCAGCAGGTAACCGTGCGCCATGTGGATTTCGAGCATGTCGAATCCCGCTTCGTCCGCCAATTGTGTTGACTTTACGAACTGGGAAATCAAAAGCTTCATGTCTGAAACCGACAATTCGCGTGGAATTTGCGTGAATTCAGAATAAGCAACCGCAGAAGCGGAAACTACCGGCCAATTCCCGGTTTCCAGCGGGCGGTCCATCTTTTCCCAGCCGAGCTGCGTCGAGCCCTTGGGGCCGGAGTGGCCGATCTGCAGGCAGAGCTTCGCCTTCGAGTTCGCATGGCAGAAGTCGGTGATGCGCCGGAACGCATCGCGCTGCGCCTCGTTCCAGAGCCCGGTGCAGCCGGGCGTGATGCGGCCCTCGGGCGATACGCAGGTCATTTCGACGAACACGAGGCCCGCGCCGCCGATGGCGCGCGAACCGAGGTGCACCAGGTGCCAGTCGCCGGGCACGCCGTCCACCGCGGAGTACTGGTCCATCGGCGAGACCACGACGCGGTTCTCCACCAGCATGTCGCGCAGCCGGAACGGCGTGAACATCGGCACCGGAGGATTCGCGAGATCGACGTCGAAACCCTGGTCTTTCAATTTCTTGGAAAACCAGTATCTGACCTGACGCACAAAATCCGGGTCGCGCAATTCCAGGTTCTCCCAGGTGATCTGCTTGGAGCGCGACATGACGCCGAAGGCGAACTGGAGCGGGTCCATGTCCCAGTAGCGCCGCATGTGCTCGAACCAGGCGAGCGATACGTTGGCGGCGTGTTGCGTCTTCTCTACTTCTTCTCGCCTTGCAGTGTCATATTTTTCCAATGCTTTCCCAAGGGAACCCTGAGAACGAACTGCCTCAAACAGTGCAATCGCGTCTTCCATTGCCAGTTTCGTTCCGGAGCCGATCGAGAAATGCGCCGTGGCCTTCGCGTCGCCCACCAGCACCGCGTTGCCCTTCACCCAGGTCTTGTTGGTGATGGTCGGGAAGTTGCGCCAGAGCGAACGGTTGGCGATCAGTGGATGGCCGTCCAGCTCCTGGGAAAAAATTTCCTGCAAAGTCAAAACCATTTCCTGCTCGCTCTTGCGGTCGAAACCGAAGTTCCGCCACGTCGCTTCGTCGGTCTCCATGATCCAGGTGCTGCGGCCCGCCTCGTACTGGTAGCAGTGGGCGAGGATGATGCCCTCCGGCGTCTCGCGGAAAAAGTACTTGAACGCATCGAGCGGCCGGGTGGAGCCGAGCCAGGTGAATTTGTTCGGCCGCAGGTCGACGCCGGGCTGGAAGTGGTCTTTGTTCTGCTCCCGGATTCTCGAATTGATTCCGTCCGCCACGACGACGAGATCGGAGTCCGGAAAATCTTCAAGCGAGTCTATTTCCTGTTGAAACCTCAACTTCACACCCAGTTCGCGGCAGCGGTCGTGCAGGATGTGCAGCAGCGCCACGCGCGAGCAGCCGCAGAAGCCATTGCCGCCGGAGCGCATGGTGCGGCCCTTGTAGACCACGTCGACGTCGCCCCAATAGGCGAAGCGGCGCCGGATCATCTCGTAGGAGGGGGTATCGAACGCTTTGAAGGTGTCCAGCGTCTGGTCGGAGAACACCACGCCGAAGCCGAAGGTGTCGTCCGGGCGGTTGCGCTCGTAGACCGTGATGTCCCAGCGCGGCCAGGCCTTCTGCGCGAGCAGCGCGAAGTACAGGCCGCCGGGGCCGCCGCCGACGATGGAGACCTTCATGACGGGTTTCCGTCCGGCACAACCGCCGTGGTCTCGATCTCCAGGCGGGCAAGATCCTCGACCAGCGCGCCGACCTGCACCACTGCCATGGTCGGGTAATGCCTGCCGATCAACTCGCGATAGGCAGCACCGACCTCCTTGATCGCCGCCAGGTACTCCTGCTTGTCCACCACGTACCAGGTCATGCGCACGATGTGCTCTGGCCGGCCGCCCGCCTCGGCCAGCACGGCCAGCGTGTTCTTCAGCGTCTGCCGGAACTGGCCGCCGAAGTCCCTCGCCTCCCAGGCGCCCTCGCCGGTCCAGCCGATCTGGCCGGCGATGTAGACCGTGGTGCCGCCCTTGACGGCGATGCCATTGGAGAAGCCCTTCGGGCGCGCCCAGCCGGGCGGTTGCAGGATGGTCATCATGGCGTTTGCTTCCCTTCAGTCCTCAACTTGAAGCGCTGGAGCTTTCCGGTTTCGGTGCGCGGCAGCGCGGCCACGAACTCGACCTGGCGCGGGTACTTGTAGGGCGCGATCGCCTGCTTCACGTGCTCCTGCAACTCGCGCACCATCGCCTCGGCCGGCGCATGGCCGGGTTTGAGCACGACGTAGGCCTTCACCACCATGCCGCGTTCGTCATCGGGCACGCCGACCACGCCGCATTCGGCGACCGCCGGGTGCGCGAGCAGCGCGCCCTCCACCTCGGGACCGGCGATGTTGTACCCGGCCGAGATGATCATGTCGTCGGTGCGCGCCTGGTAGTAGAAATACCCGTCCTCGTCCATCGCATAGGCGTCGCCGGTGAGGTTCCACCCATCCTGAACGTAGTTCCGCTGCCGCTCGTCGGCCAGGTAGCGGCAGCCGGTGGGGCCCTTCACCGCGAGGCGGCCGACCACGCCTGGCGCGCACGGCTTGCCGTGCTCATCCAGCACCACTGCCTGGTAGCCGGGGATGGCGCGGCCGGTGGCGCCGCGGCGCACCGTCTCCGGCGTGTGCGAGATGAAGATGTGGATCATCTCGGTGGCGCCGATGCCGTCGATGATCTCGATCCCGCTCGCCTGCCTGAAGAGCTGCCGCGTGGCGTCGGGCAGCGCCTCGCCGGCGGAGACGCATTTCTTCAGCGAGCGCAGGTCGTAGTTCTTCCAGAGTCCCGCAAGCGCGCGGTACATGGTTGGCGCGGTGAACAGGATGGTGGCGCGGAACGTCTGGATCGCCTCCAGCATCGTCTCCGGCGTGAACCGCTCTACCAGCGCGGTGCTGGCGCCGAAGCGCAGCGGGAAGCACAGCAGGCCGCCCAGGCCGAAGGTGAACGCGAGCGGCGGCGAGCCGATGAAGATGTCCTCCGCCCCGGGCTTCAGGCAGGAGCGCGGGAAGCAGTCGCACATCGCCACCACGTCGCGGTGGAAATGCACCGTGCCCTTGGGCTTGCCGGTGGTGCCGGAGGTGAAGGCGATCAACGCCACGTCGTCGGCAGCGGTATCCACGGTGTCGAACGAGGCGGGCTGCGCGGCGATCCGCGCATCGGTGGCGTCGTCGTACCAGTAGCGGACCTGCTTCAGCGTCGGGCAGCCTGGGCGCGCCAGTTCCAGCTCCGCATCCAGGCGCCGGTCGCACAGCGCGTGCGTGATCCGTGCCTTGGTCACGATCTCACTGAGTTCCTTGGCGCGCAGCAGCGGCATGGTGCCCACGCAGATGCCGCCCGCCTTGAACACCGCCAGCCAGGCCGCTGCCATCATCGGGTTGTTCGGCCCGCGCAGCAGGACGCGATTGCCGGGCTTGAGGCCCATCTCCCGCACCAGCAGGTTCGCCAGGCGGTTGGCCTGCGCCTGCAGCTGGGCGTAGGTGCATTCGCCGTCGGCAGCGCGGATGGCGATTCGATCGCCGTGGCCGGCACCCACCATGTCATCCAGCAGGACCGCCGCGCAATTCATGCGGGCCGGGTACTTCAGTTCCGGCATCTCGAAGCGGAACTCCGGCCACTGCCCGCGCGGCGGCAGATTGTCGCGGGCAAAGGTGTCGACGTGGGCCGTCTTCATCTCAGCAGCTCCCTGGCGATGATCACTTTCTGGACCTCGGTGGCGCCTTCGTAGATGCGCAGGGCCCGCACCTCGCGATACAGCCGCTCGACCGGATGACCGCTCTTCACGCCAAGGCCCCCGAGGATCTGGACCGCGGCGTCGATCACGGCCTGCGCGGTTTCCGTGGCCCGCATCTTGGCCATCGCCGCCTCGCGCGTGACGCGCTGCTTCTGCACGTCGCGCACCCAGGCGGAGCGGTAGGTGAGCAGCGCCGCGGCCTCGATGCCGGTGGCCATATCGGCCAGCTTCGCCTGCGTCATCTGCAGGTCGGCCAGTCGCGCGCCGAACATCTTCCGGTCCTTCGCGCGCGCGAGCGCCTCGTCCAGCGCGCGGCGCGCGAACCCGAGCGCCGCGCCGGCGACCGTGGTGCGGAACACGTCCAGGTTCCGCATCGCCAGCTTGAAGCCCTGTCCGGCCTCGCCCACCAGCTCCGCCTTCGCATCCTTCAGCTTCACGGTTGCCATGGGATGCGGCGCGATGATGTCGATGCGCTCGGAGGCGTCGACATCCCCCGCATCGACGATGTACGCCGAGATGCCCTCCTCGGCCTTTGCGAACACGACGTAGAAATCGGCGATGCCGCCGTTGGAGATCCAGGTCTTCACGCCGTCGATGCGCCAGCCTCCGCCCACGCGCCTTGCGGTGGCTGCCATGGCGGCGACGTCGGAACCCGCGTCCGGTTCGGACAATGCAAACGCCGCAATCGCGTCTCCGGCGGCAACCCGTGGAAGCCAGGCCTTCTTCTGCGCCTCCGAACCAGCCAATACGATCGGGCCACTGCCGAGACCTTGCATCACGAAGGCGAAGTCGGCGAGGCCGGCGTGGTAGGCGAGGACTTCCCTCACCAAAGCGATCGATCGCACATCCGGCTCGGGCGTTACACAGTGCTTCAGGAAGCCCTTCGCGCCAAGTTCGCGAACCAGCCTCCTGCATATCCCGTCCGCGTCCTCGCCGTGGGCGTAGCCGAGTTCAGCGGAGGCCCAGGTTTCGACCTCACGCGATAAAGCCGCGTGAGGTCGATCGAAGAAGGGCCAGTCGTAGTGGGCGAAGCGGTCCACGGGATCAGTCGCCCTTGAAGACCGGCTTTTGCTTCGCGGCGAATGCTTCGAATGCCCGCGTGAAGTCCTTGGTCTGCATGCAGATCGCCTGGGCCTGCGCTTCCATCTCGATCGCCTCGTCCACGCCCACGTTCCATTCCTGGTGCAGCATTTTCTTGGTCATGCCGTGCGCGAAGGTCGGCCCTGATGCCAGCGACTGCGCCATTTCCATGGCCACCGGCAGCGGCGGGCTGGCGAGACGGTTGAAGAAGCCCCACGCCAGTCCCTCGTCCGCGCTCATCGAGCGGCCGCTGTAGAGCAGGTCGGAGGCGCGGCCCTGGCCGATGATGCGCGGCAGGATGGTGCAGGCGCCCATGTCGCAGCCGGCGAGGCCTACGCGCGTGAAGAGGAACGCCACCTTGGCGTCGGGGGCGCCGTAGCGCAGGTCCGCGGCCATGGCGATGATGGCGCCGGCACCCGCGCAGACGCCGTCCACCGCCGCGACCACCGGCTGCGGGCAGTGGCGCATGGCCTTGACCAGGTCGCCGGTCATGCGCGTGAACACGAGCAGTTCCGGCATGGCCATTTTCGTCAGCGGGCCGATGATCTCGTGCACGTCGCCGCCGGAGCAGAAGTTGCCCCTGGCGCCGGACACCACCACGGACTTGACGCCCGGCTCGCGCGGCAGGCGCAGGAACAGGTCGCGCAGCTCGGCGTAGGACTCGAATGTCAACGGGTTCTTGCGCTCGGGGCGGTTGAGCGTGATGTGGCCGACGCCGGCCTCCAGGCGCCAGAGAAAGTGCTTCGCTTCGATCATGTCTCGGTCTCCATCGCATGCGCCTTCAGCTTGGCCAGCAGCCGCAGCAGGTCCTCGTGCTCGCGGCGGGTGAGTCCCTCGAACAGCTCCACCACCCATTGCTCGTGCTCGCGCGCCATCTCGGCGAAGGCGCGGTCTCCCGCGCGGGTAAGGCGGATGCGGAACGCGCGCCGGTCGGCAGGGTCGGGCAGGCGCTCGACCAGCCCCTCCTTCACCAGCTGGTCCACGATCGAGGTGATGTTGCCGCCGGTGACCATCATCAGCCGCGACAGCGCATTCATCTTCAGGCCGCCGGGATGGCGCTCCAGCTGCGCCATCAGGTCGAAGCGCGGCAGGGTGGTGCCGAAGCGGTCGCGCAGCCGCGAGCGCACGCGCTGCTCGACCAGGTGGGTGCAGGTGAGCATGCGCAACCAGATGCGCAGCGCCCGGTGGTCGTCGGAGCGCGCGATGGTCTCGCGGTCGGCGGGCGGGGCGGGGGCGTCGGCGTGGAGCATCGCGGCGGGGTCCAGTCAGTACAAGCTTGAATAGATGAAACCTAAAGTAATCCGCCGGGCACGGTCAAGCTGCGCCGCATCAAGCGGGAAATCCGCGCCGCGTTCTGCTATCGTAAGCACCTCATGCAACGGCCTTTTCGGACCAAACGCCTTACCCTCGCGCTGGTCGCGCTGCTTGCGTTTGCCGAGGCGGCCCACGCGTTCCGCACGCCCTCGGTGCGCTCGCGCAACCGGGCCGAAACGCCCCCGCCCGCCGCGCCGGCAACCGTGCGCATGCCGGATGACGCCAGGCCCGCGGATCCGGCCAAGGCCGACATCACCGTCGAGGGGCAGCCCGCTCCTGCGATCACGGTCGTCCCGGCGCCCGCCAAGCCCGAACCGCCCAAGCCTGCGATCGCGACCGTTCCGTCGCCAGCGGCGCCCAAGCCCGAGGTCGTGGCTGTGCCGATTCCAGCCGCTCCCGCGCCCATTGACGCGCCCAAGCCAAAGCCTGCGGTCGTCGCGGCGCCACCGCCCCAGGCTCCCGTGGTCGCCGCACCGCCTCCACCGCCGCCGGCGCCAGTCGTGATTGCGCCCCCGCCGCCACCCGCGCCAGTGGTCGCCGCGCCGCCACCTGCGCCCAAGCCTGTCGTCGTGGCCGCCCCGCCGCCTCCGCCTCCCGCGCCCGCACCTGTGGTCGTGGCTGCGCCGCCACCTGCGCCCAAGCCTGCCGTCGTCGCGGCGCCGCCCGCGGAGGAGCGCAAGCCCAGGCCGATCGTGGACCTGTCGCGGCCGGCGCCTGCGGTCGTTGCGCCGGCGGTGGTCGCCTCCGCCGCGCCGTCGTCGGTGGCCGCCGCGAAGCCTCCGGCCGCAGGCGGCAAGCCCGATCCCCGGCTGATCGAGAACATCTTCGCCTGCCTGTCGCCGGGCCTGCCCAACGAATGGAAGAAGGCGTGGATCGTGCTCGCCGAGCCCGGTCCCGACCGCAAGCTGGACGCGAAGTTCTTCTACGCGGTGTCCGCGGCCGATGACAAGGGAGAGACGTTCGTGCCCTGCAATGCGAAGGCGGTCGCCGACAGCGTCTACGGCCTGAATGAGCTGCTGGCGCCGGAGCAGCGGCGCTGGCGCGCGGCGCGCCTCATGATCACCAGCGAAGGCAACTACGAGTTGAAGTACGACTACCCGAAGTGATCAGGCCTTCCTGAGGAAGTCAAAATCGCAACCGTGCTCCGCCTGGAGCACGTGGTCCATGTACAGCTTCGCGTAGCCCCGCTTCGGGGTCTCCACCGGCGGCTTCCACGCCGCGCGGCGCTTCGCAAGTTCGGCTTCATCCACCAGCAGGTCGATGCGGCGCGCCTTCACCGACAGCCGGATGCGGTCGCCATTGCGGACCAGCGCGAGCGGGCCGCCGGTGGCGGCTTCAGGCGAGACGTGCAGCACGATGGTGCCGTACGCCGTGCCGCTCATGCGTGCGTCTGAGATCCGCACCATGTCCTTCAATCCGGCGCGGGCGAGCTTCTGCGGTATCGGCAGGTAGCCCGCCTCGGGCATGGCGTAGCCGGATCTCGGCCCTGCGTTCTGCAGCACCATGAAGTCCTCCGGGTTGATGTCGAGCGCCGGATCGTCGACGCGCGCGGCCATGTCGTCCAGGGAAGTGAACACAACGGCGCGCCCTTCGCGCTCGAACAGGTTCGCATCCGCGGCGGAGCGCTTCAGGATCGCGCCGTTGGGCGCGAGCGACCCGAACAGGGCCACCAGCCCGCCCTCCTTCGCCAGCGGATCGGCGATCGAACGCACCACCGCGCGGTCCACCCAGGCGCCCTCTTCGTGCGCCAGGCGCTCGCCCATCGTCTCGCCGGTCACCGTCATCGCGTCCAGGTGCAGCAGCGGCTTCAGTTCGCGCAGTACCGCGCCGATTCCGCCCGCAGCGTACAGGTCCGACATGTAGAACTGGCCGGTGGGCTTCAGGTCCACCAGCACCGGCGTCGAGTCGGATATGGCGTTCAGCCGGTTCAGGTCGATCTTCACGCCGACGCGGCCGGCAATCGCGGTGAGGTG
The DNA here is from genome assembly GCA_052386675.1 of Betaproteobacteria bacterium. GTDB lineage: Bacteria > Pseudomonadota > Gammaproteobacteria > Burkholderiales > SG8-39 > RBG-16-66-20. The sequence goes on along the minus strand of JBQTJX010000028.1, from coordinate 28,002 downwards.
CACGATGGCGTTGGTCGAGCCGCCGATGGCGAGCAGGACGCGCAAGGCGTTCTCAATCGACTTTTCAGTGATGATCTGCGACGGCCGGATCGGCTTGGCCACCAGTTCCACCGCGCGCCGGCCGCTCGCTTCCGCGGCACGCAGGCGGTCCGAGTGCACTGCCGGGATGGCCGCGCTGCCGGGCAGTGCCATGCCGATCGCCTCGGCGATGGAAGCCATGGTGGAAGCCGTGCCCATGACAGCGCAGCTGCCTGCGGTAGTGGCGAGGTTGCCCTCGACCTCGTTGATGCCCGCCTGGTCCACCTTGCCGGCGCGATGCATGGCCCAGAACCGGCGGCAGTCGGTGCAGGCGCCCAGGCGCTCGCCCTTGTAGGAGGTCGGCATCATCGGGCCGCCAATCAACTGCACCGCGGGTACGTCCGCGCTCGCCGCGCCCATCAACTGCGCCGGCACCGTCTTGTCGCAGGCGCCGATCAGGACCACCGCATCCATGGGCTGCGCGCGCACCATTTCTTCGACGTCCATCGCCATCAGGTTGCGAAACATCATCGAGGTCGGGCTGAGGAACACCTCGCCCAGCGACACCGTCGGGAAATCAATCGGCAGGCCGCCGGCGGCGATCACGCCGCGCTTCACCGCCTCGACCAGCTCGGGGAAATGGCGGTGGCAGTTGTTGAAGCCGCTCTTCGCGTCGGCGATTCCCACCACCGGCCGCGCCAGCATCTCGCCGGAGTAGCCCATGCTCTTGGCGAACGACCGGCGCAGGTAAAGCGAGAATCCGGCGTCGCCGTAGTTGGTGAGACCTCTGGCCAGGCCCTTCGGATCGGGTTGCGTCATGCGCCGGATTCTAACTAGACTGCGCCACCCCATGTCGCTGCTTACGCTCAAGGACGGCGCGCGCCTCTACTACGAAGTCCACGGCAAGGGACCCGCGGTCGTATTCGCCCATGGACTCGGTGGCAATCACATGTCCTGGTGGCAGCAGGTTCCCGCGCTCTCGCCGCGGTTCACCTGCATCGCGTTCGCCCACCGGGGCTTCGCGCCCTCGCATGATCCATCCGGCATGCCGGACCCGACGCGCTACGCCGGGGACCTCGAGGCGCTGCTTGAGCACCTGAAGCTGGACGAAGTACGGCTGGTCGGCCAATCCATGGGCGGCTGGACCGCGCTCGACTTCGCCCTGCGCCATCCGCAGCGGGTGCGCGCGCTGGTGATGTCGGCGACCATCGGCACCGCCGATCCGGCGCGCCTGCCCGGGACCACGGCCGAGGAACGCGCGCGCTGGGAGGAATGGTCGCGCGCCGAGCACCGGGGCCTGGCTGCCGCGGGCCTGTTTCCGGCCACTGGCGCGCGCCTGGCGCGGGAGCAGCCGCAATTGCACCACCTGTATCACCAGATCGGGCGCCTCGCGGCGAACTTCGACCGCGAGGCGGTACGCAAGCGCCTGTGGGCGGGGCGCACGGTGCCGCCCGAGGCCCTCGCCACGTTGAGCTTTCCGGTGCTGTGCCTCGCGGGCCTGGAGGACGTGGTGATCAATCCGGCGCTGGTGAAGGCGCTCGCCGGCGCCCTGCCCAGGGCCCGCTTCGAGGCTTTTCCGGATACTGGGCACTCACCGTATTTCGAGCGTGCAGGGCGATTCAATGAGCTTGTCCTGGACTTCCTTCAGTCAAGTCTTTGATTTTTATTGATGGGCAGCTGCCCACGTCTGGATAATTCCGGATTGTGGTTGATGTCCCACAGTTCCACCGCTACCTTCCACAGTGGGAGGACGAAGCCATGGAAGCGGTGATGGAAGCGCCGCAGCGGGACGCGCCGCTGCTTGAGAGCATCGCGGATTTCTGCCGCCGAAGCGGCATCGCGGAGTCCACCTTTGGCCGTCGCGCGGTCAACGATGGCAAGTTCGTGTCGCGCCTGCGCGACGGCGCCCGCATCACGCCGGAGACGCTGGCGCGGGTAAGCGATTTCCTGGTCCGGCACGGCGCCAGCGCGCCGGAGTCGCCGCCCGAGCTGATGCCCCTGATCCGGATCGCCAATCGCCCGGCCGCCGCCGCGCCACCGAGGGACGGCACGCCATCGCGCAATTTCCGCTTCTTCGACAACCGCCAGAAGTACCTGCTGTTCGTGAATACCTGCAGCGAGAAGGAGGTCATTGCGCGGCGCGTCGGCATGGAGCTCGCGCACCTGCACCCGCGCCCGCCGGCGGTGCGCGTGTTCGACGCCGGCATGGGCGACGGCACCGTGCTCACGCGCGTGATGCGCGAGATGCACCGGCGCTTTCCCACCATGCCGTTCTACTTCGTCGGCAAGGAGATCAGCCTGGAGGACGTGCGGCTGTCGCTCGCCAAGATGGCCGACCGCTTCTTCGAGCATCCGGCGACCGCACTGGTGGTCACCAACATGTACTACAGCGAGGCCCCGTGGCTGACGCCCAAGGCGGTGACCGCGGCCACCTCCATGGTCTGGCACGAGGTGGCGCTCTCGGGCACCACTTCGCACGAGTTCAGCGAGCAGATCGCCGCCCTGGAGCCGTTCCTGGCGAAGAACTGGCAGGCCAAGCACAGCCAGAAGACCGGCAACCCGGTCTACGAGCGGCCGGTGGCGCTGGTGCTGTACCGCGAGGATTTCCGCTTCCTGCTGGACGATGTGATCCCGCAACAAGGCAGGACGCGCGCGGACTACGACCTGGTCCTCGCTTCGCAGCCCTATCGCGCCCGCGTGCCGGCGGAGTTCAAGGCCGCGAAGGTGATCGCGCCCCTGGTGCGCGCGCTGGGACCGGGCGGGCGCCTCCTGGGGATCCACTCCTGCGGCAATGACCCCGGCATGGAGATCGTGCGCCGGGTCTGGCCCGAGGAGAACCCGTTCCAGACCACCCGCCACGACATCCTGCGCGCGGTGCGCGCGGAACTGGGCCGCGACACGCGCCACTACAACTTCAATTCCTATGCCGACCAGCGCGCGGTGTTCCGCTACGACATGCATACCCTGCCCACCGAGGTCTCCGAATCCATCGGCACCTCGACCCTGTTCGCCGCCTGGAACGCGGCGGTGTACGTGGCGCAGATCGACGACGAGCGCCTCGCCAAGGTAATCGGCGAGCGCAAGTACCTGGATGCCACGCGCGAGGTGCTGCAGGCGCACGGCGGTCTGTGGTTCCTCGATGAATCCTATGTCGTCTCCCGCAAGCGTGATTGAGGCCCTCGCCACCTCACCGCTCGCGGCGGTTGCCGCGGAGCTGGTTTCCGGGGGCTCGCTGGAGATCGGCGCGCACCGCCCGCAGGACGCGCGCGCCATCGCCGCGCAGCTGCCTGCCGGCACGCCGGTCTACGTCAACCACCTGCCGCGCCATCGCCTGCTCGATACCATCCCGACCCTGGTCGCGGTGCGCGAAGCGGGGCTGGAGCCGATCCCCCACATCGCGGCCCGCCGCATCAAGGACCGCGCCGAACTCCAGGTTTTTCTCGACCGTGCGGTGGGCGAAGCGGGCGTGCGAAAGGCCCTGGTCCTGGGCGGCGACGAGCCCACTGCGCTTGGTTCCTACGCCGACGGCGCCTCGCTGATCCGCGAGGGCATGCTGGCTGCGTCAGGATTGCGGGAAATCGGCCTGCCCGGCTACCCGGAAGGGCATCCCAGGATCCCGGGCGGCGCGCTCGAGAAGGCGTTCGCGGAAAAGCGCGCGCTGGCGGCGGCGCAAGGCCTGGGCGTCTATGTCGTCACCCAGTTCTCCTTCGCCCCGGCGCGCGTGATCGAGTTCTGCGCCGGGATGGCGCGCACAGCGCCCGAGGTCCCCATTTACGTCGGACTGGCCGGCCCGACCAGTCCGGTCGCCCTGCTGCGCTTCGCGCAGCGCTGCGGCGTCAGCGCGTCACTGCGCGCCCTGCGCACCCAGGGCATGGACGCGGTGCGCCTGGTGACGCATACCGATCCGGGCGAGCAACTGGCCGCGATCGCGCGCTACTGCGCCTCGCACGCCAGCTGCAACGTGGTCGGGGTGCACCTGTTCACCTTCGGCGGCGTGACCGCGGCCGCCGAATGGATGAACCGCGGCATCGCCGCTTCAGCCGACCGCTAGGGGATCGACCACCCGGTTGACGCCGGTGGTGATGCGGCCGGCCGGCACGCCGTAGGCATGCAGGGAGATCGCCTCCCTCGTACCGCCGTTGCCGAGCCGGTGGATGCGGGTGGAACCGGCGATCGCGAAGCTGGTATCGCCCGCCACGCGCTCGCGCCGCATGGAAGTCGTGGCGCGGCCACTCGCCTCATCCCAGTCGTAGCCGGTTTCCTGCAGCAGGCCCGCAACCACCGCGTAGGCGCACCAGCTGTGGTGCCAATGCACCGGGCTGAACTGCCCGGGCCGCCAGACCAGCGCCAGCACCGTGAACCGGTCGAGCGGGTCCGCGTGTACGACGTGGCGGGTGTAACCCTTGTCCGAGCCGGCGCGCTGCGCCGCATCCAGCAGGTCCGGGGCGCGCACGGCGTCGCGCATGGCCTCCAGCAGGGCCTCCGGACGCGGATCGCCGCCGCGACCCCAGGCCAGTCCGATGGCGCGGGCGAGCAGCTGCAGGGCGGGCGAGGCAGCGAGGGCGGTGGCCGGCATGGTCAGGAATGATAAACTTTGCACGAGGGAATTTTGTTCCTTTCATCCTCCAAATATGCCCTAATTGCAGAATATTATTCTCCATGGAATCGACTGCGCATGGACCGCACTGATCGCCGGATCCTCGCCCTGCTGCAGGAGGACGCCACTCTCCCGATCGCCGAACTGGCGCGCCGGGTGCAGCTGTCGCAGACGCCCTGCTGGAAGCGCGTGCAGAAACTGAAAGCCACCGGCGTGATCCGCAAGCAGGTGGCGCTGTGCGACCCGGCCAAGCTGGGCCTGGGCACCACGGTGTTCGTCGCGGTGCGCACCAGCCAGCATAACGATGCCTGGCTGCGCAAGTTCGACGCCGCGGTGAAGACCATCCCGGAGATCGTCGAGGTCTACCGCATGAGCGGCGAGGTGGACTACCTGCTGCGCGTGGTCGCGGCCGACATCGCCGGCTACGACGCCGTCTACCGCAGGCTGATCAAGGCGGTGGAGCTCTCGGACGTCAGCTCCAGCTTCGCCATGGAGACCATCAAGTCCACCACGGCGCTGCCCTTGTCCTAGCGCCCTCCGGGGTCCGCCGCGGAACCGGCGCCTTGCGTTCAGCATGTCCGAATGCGCGTCCTTGCGCCGTCATGCGCGACATATACTGGTTCGATGCGACTGTGGTACCAGAGCCTGACCCGGCCCACCGCGTGGCCCGCCTACAACGAGGCGTTGCGCGCCGTGCTCGGCGCCGCCGCCGACCCCGGCACGAGCATCGAGGTGCACGGCATCGAGAAGCGCGGCGGCGTGGGCGACCAGTACCGCTACCTCGAGTTCGTCGAGGCGCAGGAGGTACTCGAGAACGTGGAGCGCGCGACGCGCGAGGGATTCGACGCCTTCCTCATCGGCAACATCGCCGACCCGGGGCTGCGCGAGGCGCGCGAGATCACGGACATGCCGGTGCTCGGCCTGTGCGAGACCTCGGTGCACCTGGCCAACATGGTGGCCGGGAATTTCTCCATCGTCTCCGGCAACCGGAAGGCCGCCCCCAAGATCGTCGAGAACATCAACCGCTACGGCCTCGGCGGCAAGCTGTTCGCGGTGCGCCACATGACGGTCGAGCGGCTGGTGGATCTGAACCAGGCCTTCGTCGACCCTGGGACCGGCGGCAGGATGATTGACGAATTCCTCGCCGCCGCCTCGGCCAACGTTGCAGAAGGGGCGGAAATCGTGATCCCCGCAGTGGGCGTGGTGATGGTGCTGCTCGCGAGAAACGGCATTCATGAGGTGACGCCCGGCATCCCGATCCTCAACGGCGTCTCGGCGCTGGTAAAGATGGGCGAAGCGGCCGTGCGCATGCGCAGGCTCTTCGGCGGCAGCTGGACGTCGCGGCGCGCCATGTATGCCGCGCCGCCGCCGGACCAGATCGACGAAATGCGTGCTTACTACGGCAAGGACGTCTACCCCTGGATCAAGTCGAAAGGACCAACATGACCCGAACTCTCCATACGTTGCTCGTGACAACGCTTGCGCTGGTGCCGCTGTCGTCCCTGGCGCAGGCCTATCCGACCAGGCCGGTGTCGATCATCGTTCCCTATGCCGCTGGTGGAAGCCTGGATGTCGTCACGCGGATCCTCGCAAGATCCCTCACCACGCGCCTTGGCCAGACGGTGCTGGTGGAGAACCGGGCCGGCGCTGGCAGCAACATCGGCGCCGCCTACGTCGCGAAGGCGACGCCTGACGGCCATACGCTGTTCCTCGCTTCGCCCGCGACAGCCATCAACGTGAGCCTGTACAGCAAGCTGAACTACGACCCGGAGAAGGACCTGATTCCGGTGTCGCTGCTCACCGCCGTGCCGAGCGTGCTGCTGGTGCACCCGTCGGCGCCCTACAAGACCATCGCCGACCTGGTGTCCCACGCCAAGCAGAACCCCGGCAAGCTCAACTACAGCTCCGGCGGCGCCGGAAGTTCCGAGCACCTTGGCTCCGAGATGTTCAAGTTCTATTGCGGCGTCGATGTCACGCACATCCCGTACAAGGGCGGCGCGCCGGCGCTGGCCGACCTGATGGGCGGGCAGGTCACGATGATGTTCAGCAACCGCATCGGCGCGCTCCCGCACATCCGCGCCGGAAAACTGCGCGCCCTGGGCGTCGCCGACGGCGTGCGCTCGCCGCAACTGCCGGACGTGCCGACCTTCGCCGAGGCCGGCTACCCGGACCTGAAGGTACTGGTCTGGTCCGGGATCATGGCCCCCGCGGGCACACCCGCAGCCATCGTCAACCGGCTGCATGCGGTGATCACCGAGGCCATGCAGGCGCCGGAGATGAAAGCGCAGATGGACGAGATGGGCGTCACCATCGCCAGCGGCGGCCCGGCGCAGTTCGGCGAGTTCCTCAAGAACCAGATCACGCAGTGGCGGCCCATCGTGAAGGCCTCGGGCGCCCGCGTGGACTGATGGAATTCGCGGGACAGGTCGTCCTGGTCACCGGCGCGGCCGGCGGCATCGGCGGCGCGCTGGTCGGGGCCTTCGCCGGGCGCGGCGCGACCGTCGTCGCAGCGGACCGGGTCCCGCGGCCCGCGACCCTGCCAGGGGAAGTGAAGTACGCGCCGCTCGACGTGGCCGATCCTGCGTCCATTTCGACGGTCGTGGACGGCGTCGCCGCGGCACATGGCCGCCTGGACGTGCTGGTCAATGCGGCCGGCGTCGTGTCGCATGGCAACGCGCTTGAGCTGGCGCTCACGGAGTGGGACCGGGTCATGGACGTCAACCTGCGCGGCAGCTTCCTGTGTTGCCAGGCGGCCTTGCGCCGGATGAAAGACCGCGGCTACGGACGGATCGTGAACCTGGGCTCGGTGGTGGGCAAGAATGGCGGCAACGCGAGGCCATGGATCGCGCCCGAAGAACAGGCCGTGGCCGGCAACGTTGCCTATGGCGTGTCCAAGGCGGGCGTTCACGCCATGACCGCGTTCCTCGCCAAGGAGGCGGCGGGCTGGGGCGTCACCGTCAACGGCGTCGCGCCCGGACCGATCGCCACGGCCATGACCACCGCGTTCCCGGCGCAACTGCGCGCCGCCATCCCGGTCGGCCGCATGGGCGAGCTCGCCGACGTCGTGGAGGCCATCCTGTTCCTCGCCTCGCCGCGCAGCGGCTTCATCACCGGGGAGGTACTGGACGTCAACGGCGGGATGTGGTGCGATTGAGCGGTCACGCCACGCGGCTGCGGCAACCTGACTAGCCCCAGATCCTGCGCGCCGCCTCGACGCACAGTCGCAACTTCGCCCGCTCGTCCCCTTCAGTAACCGGGTTGCCGCCCATGGTGCTGGCAAAGCCGCACTGCGGACTGATGGCGCATTGCGCCGGATCAATGTAGCCGGCCGCTTCCTCCACCCGGCGCTGGAGCAGCTCGATGGACTCAAGCCGCGGCGTTTTCGAACTGACCAGACCCAGCACGACTCCCTTTGACTTCGGCATCATCGCTAGCGGCGCGAAGTCTCCGGCGCGCTGCGTGTCGAACTCGAGCAGGAAATGGGTGACTCGGGCGCGGTTGAACAGGCGTTCGGCGATCGAGGTATATCCGCCCTCGGACAGGTACATTCCCTTGTAGTTTCCGCGGCACATGTGGATCCCGATCGACATGTCCGCGGGCGCGCCCTTGACCGCCTCGTTGATCGCATCCACATAGAGGTCTACCAGCGCGTCGGGATCTCCGCCGCCCGCCCGGACTTTCGATTGCAACGCGGGGTCGCAGAGCATCGCCAGCGCCACCTCGTCCAGTTGCACGTAGCGGCAGCCTGCCTGGTGCAGGTCGGCGATCTCGGCCTGGTAAACCTTGCCCAGGTCGGCAAAGAAGGCGCGCGGGTCTTCGTAGGCCGACCTCGCGCCCCAATCGGAGAAGCGGTAGAGGTGCATGGTCGAAGGCGCGGGCATGGTGACCTTTTGCACGCGAGCCGTCAGCCGGGAGGCGAAGTCGTACTCGTCCAGCGTTATCGGCTCGGTGCGATCGACCTTCGTCTCGGCGTAGGGCGCGGTGAAGTCGGTCTCGTGGCCGTGCTCGTCGTGGAACCGGAACACCGCCTCCTTCACCACCAGGCCCCGCGTGAGCCGCACGAACTTCTCCCAGTAGGAGATGCGGCGGAACTCGCCGTCGGTAACGACTTCGAGGCCGCAATCCTCTTGCAACCGGAGGACATCTCGAATGGCATCGTCTTGTGCAGCGCGGAAATCCGCATCCGACAGTTGGTTCGCCGCATGGGCGCGAAAGGCCTGCCGCAATTTCTGCGGCCGCAACAGGCTGCCGATGTGGTCGGCGCGAAAGGGAGGCGTCATCTTGGGAATCATTTAAACTGGAATTCTATAATCCTATAGAATGCGATGCGGAGGGTCCAGCATGCCCAGTCCGAACACGGCGGCCCGTGCGACCGCCCCGAAGGTAAAGCGCCGCGCCGCCGAGATCCTGGAGGCGGCGGCGAAGGTATTCGCGCGCCGCGGCTATCACGGCGCGTCGACGCAGGACATTGCCGATGTGTTGGGCGTACGCCAGGCGAGCATCTACTACTACTTCAGTTCCAAGGAAGCCGCTCTCGAGGCAGTGTGCGCCGACGGGCTTGCCGATTTCGGATCGCGCGCGCTTGCGATCCTGCGAGGGCCTGGAACCGCGTCCGGGAAAATCGCGAAGCTCCTTTATCAGCACCTGTCGCCGGCGCTGGAGCGCCAGGATTTCAGCCTGGTTTTCCTGCGCGAACGGCGCTTTCTGCCCAAGCCGGCGCGCGAGCGCGTCCGCGCGCTCGAGCATCGCTACGAACGTATCATCCAGAAGGTCATCGAGCAGGGCATCGCGGACGGAGAACTGCGCGACGATCTTGATCCCCGCATGGCGACCCTCGCCCTGCTCGCGCTCGGCAATTCCGCCATCGCCTGGTACGGGCGCGAGCCGGCCATGCACCTGGAACACATCGCGTCGAACTACATCGATCTGCTGGTGCGCGCCTTCCGCAAGGCAGAGGCTTCAAAGCTGAAGGTTACGCATTGAATTTGTCCAACACCGCCAATCGAGGGAGGATTGCATGAAGATCGCACGAACCTGCGCAGCCGTCGCACTCGCGCTCGGCCTGTCCGCTGCGGCGCACGCGCAGCAGAAAATCGAGATGAAGCTGGCGTACTTCGTCGTTGACCAGCACGCCATGTCGCAATGGCTGATCCGCTGGGCCGACCAGCTGGAAAAGGGGTCCGGTGGCCGCATCTCGGTCAAGCGATTCCCGGCGGCGCAGATGGGTCCGACGCCGGGTCACTATGACTTCGCGCGCACCGGACAGGCAGACGCCTCCTGGTTCCTGCACGGCGGCACTCCCGGGCGTTTTCCGCTCACCGACATGATCAACCTGCCGTTCCTGGCGGGAAGCGCAGAGATCGGCACCAAGCTCATCAACGACAAGGAACTTCGCGCGAAGTACCTTGATGCGGAGCACAAGGGCGTCAAGGTGCTGATGCTCTTCACGCACCAGCCTGGCAACGTGCATACGACGAGGAAGCCGATTCGCTCGCTCGATGACTTCAAGGGAGCGCGCCTGCGCTTCAGCTCGCCGACGCTGCGCGATTTCAGCCAGGTGTTGGGCGCTACGCCGGTGGGTCTGCCACCGACCGAGATCGCCGAGCAGCTGTCCAAGGGCACCATCGACGGCACGTTCATCGATTACGGCGGCGCCGGGATCGCCTTCAAGCTGGGCGGTATTGTCAAGTACTCGACCGAGCTGTATGCCTATGTCACAAGCTTCGGACTTGCGCTAAACGAGGAGTTCTGGAACAAGCTCCCACCGGACCTGAAGAAGCTGATCGTCGACACCACGACGGGCAAGGAAAAGGAGGTCGGCGAGGCCTGGGACGCGTTGGACGTGCCAGGCAAGAAGGCGCTGATGGACGGCGGCGGCGAAGCCATCCGCCTGACCGCGGCAGAGAACGATAAAGTGCGCCGGCTCGGCGCGGAATTCTCGGCGAAGCAGGTCAGGGAAATGGACGCAAAGGGCCTGCCGGCGAGCGCGGTCTACAAAATGATGCGCAGCCTTTCCGAGAAGCATAGCAAGACTTCGAAAAACTTCTGGAACTAGACGCCGACAAAACACGCCGCCCCCCCGAACAGGGCTGGCGCGCCGGCGCCGCCGCAACGTGCGGCTGGGTCGCGGGCGCCGCGCTGTCGGCGATGATGCTGTTGACCGTCGCCGACGTTGTTCTCCGGGCAGCGGCGAATCAGCCGATTCGCGGCACCCTCGAGATTGTTGAGCTGCTGCTCGCCTGCACGTTCTTCCTCGCGCTGCCAGGAGCCTTCCTTCGCGAGGAGCACATCGTGGTCGACATCGTCGATGGCGTCGCGAAGCGCTGGGTCCCTGCTTTGCGTCGCGTGGCCAGCGCGCTTGGTGTGCTGGTGCTCGGCCTCATGGCATGGCAAGGCTGGATTGCGGCGAAAGACACCCTTGTCTTCAAGGACGTCACCTCCGACCTCTCGATCCCGCGCATCTGGTACTGGATCCCGGTGTTGGCCGGGATGATCGGCGGCGCGCTCGCCTCTGCGGCGATGCTGCTACGCGAAGCCTCTGACAAATGAGCGTCGCAGCAATCGGGCTCGCGGGCGTGTTCGGACTGCTCGCGCTGATTTTCGCCCGGGTTCCAATTGCGCTCGCTCTCGCGCTGTCGGGTTTCCTCGGTTATGCAGCGCTCGACGGCTGGGCCCGGGCGCTCAAGATGCTGGGCTCGGTGCCGTTCAACCTCGCCAGCGCCTACTCGCTGTCTGTGATCCCGCTGTTCCTGCTCATGGGAGCAGTCGCCTCCCGCGCATCGATGTCGCGGGAACTGTTTGATGCCGCCAACGCCGTGTTCTCGGGGTTGCGGGGAGCATTGGCGAGCGCAACCATCGGCGGCTGCGCCGCTTTTGGGGCAATCTGCGGCTCGTCCATCGCCACGGCGGCGACGTTTGCGCGGGTCTCGATACCCGAGATGCGGCGCCACGGCTACGACCCCGCGTTTGCAGCCGGAGCCGTCGCCGCAGCGGGCACGCTCGGCATCCTCATCCCGCCGTCGGTAATGCTGGCAATCTACGCCATCGTCGCGGAGCAATCGCTGCCCAAGCTCTTTGCTGCGGCGCTCATACCCGGCATCGTGCTGGCGGCTCTTTACGTGGTCACGGTAGCAGTGGTGGCGCGCCTGCGTCCTGACCTCATGCCCCGCGCACCGTCCATGACGCTAGCCGAGCGCCTGCGCGCCGGGCGCAGCATGTGGAAGCTGGCGCTGCTGTTCTTCCTCGCCGTGGGCGGCATCTACCTGGGTTGGTTCTCGCCCACCGAAGCGGCGTCGGTCAGCGCGTTTGCCGCAATCGTCATCGCGTTCGCAACGCGTACGCTGGACCTCGAGGGCTTGCGTGAGGCGATTCTCGATGCGGTGCGCGCGACAGCGACAATCTTCTTCATCGCCGTCGGCGCGTTCATTTTTGCACGCTTCGTTGTTCTTACACAGGTTCCGACGCTGCTCGCGCAATGGGTCCACGGCGCCGGGATCGCGCCCGGATGGATCCTGCTTGCCGTCGCGGCGCTTTACTTCGTCCTGGGCACGTTCCTGGACGAGGTGAGCACGATTCTTGTCACCGTGCCGGTGACGCTGCCGCTGGTCACGGGGATTGGATTCGACGGCGTCTGGTTTGGAATCTTCGTCACCGTGATGTGCACCATTGGCCTCATCAGCCCACCGACCGGCATGACCGTGTTTGTCATCCAGGCGCAGCACCCGGAGATTCCCGTGGCGCGGATCTACCTCGGTACGCTGCCATTTCTCGTCGCCGACCTCGTGCTCGTCGGGCTGCTGATCGCCGTGCCGGCGCTTGCCACGTGGCTGCCCGGCGTGCTCCGGATCTGAGGCGTTCGGGCCCTCAGCCCCAAACCTCGCGCGCGACCTCCGCCACTCGCTCAAGCTTTCTCCACTGCTCGTCCTCGGAAAGGGTGTTGCCGTGGTGGGTACTGGCAAAGCCGCACTGCGGCGACAGGCACAATTGCTCCAGCGGCACGTATGTCGCCGCCTCGTCGATCTTCCGCTTGAGCGCATCCTTGGATTCCAGGGCGCCGACCTTGGTGGTGACCAGGCCCAGTACCACCTTCTTGCCCTTGGGCAGCAGGCGCAGCGGCTCGAAGCCTCCCGCGCGCTCGGTGTCGTATTCCATGAAGTAGCCGTCCACCGGAGTGGAAAACATCGCCTCCATCACTTCGTCGTTGTAGCCGCCAGAGGCGAACCACGCGCTGCGGAAATTGCCGCGGCAGGTATGCATCGTGACCGACAAGCCCGCCGGCCGGTCCTTCAGCGCCTCGGTGATCGCGTTGGCGTAGTCTCGATGGAGCGTGCCAGGATCGTCGCCGTTGGCACGGAAGTTCTCGCGTACTTTGGGGTCGCACAGGTAGGCGAAGCTGACATCGTCCAGCTGCAGGTAGGTGCAGCCGGCGTCCGCGATCTGCCGGATCGCTTTGCGGTAGGCCGCCGCCGCGTCCGCCCAGAACGCCTTCAGGTCCGGGTAGACCTCGCGCGAGATAGCGTTGCGCCCGCCGCGGAAGTGCAGCGCCGCGGGCGCCGGGATGGTGAGCTTGGGCGTCGCTTTCGCTACCGATTTCAGAAATCTGAAGTGCTCCACGAAAATCGGCTTCGAGCAGCCCAGTTTGCCGGTGATGGTCGCCATCGGCGGCACGTCCTCGGCATTGAAGGTCATGCCCACCGGCAACCTGGGGGTCACACCGTCCAGCGCAGTAGTGAAGTCGAGGTGCCAATAGTCGCGCCGCATTTCGCCGTCGGTGATGGCATTCAAGCCGATGGCCTCCTGTTGGGCGACCGCGGTGGCAATGCATTTGTCCTCGACTGCCTTCAGCGCCACGGCCGAGATCTCCTGCTTCTTGAACTTCGCCCTCGCGTCGGCAAGCTCCCTGGGCCGCAGCAGGCTGCCGACCTGGTCGGCGCGGAAGGGCGGGCGTTCGGTCAATGGGCTGCTCATGCGACACCTCCTTTGCGATGGAGCGCCGATTCTATAGATATATAGAATCTAGTGCGACGCCTCGCGTGCGGTCGGGGACTGGCTGCTGCACTGGCACGAACGCGCCTCCGGCCGGACGTTCAACTCGGCGCACGGCTTCGTCCTCCCCGCAATCATTCCAGCAAAAATCAGTGATCGAAGATCGCCACGGCGCGCGTCCAGCCCGCCGAGGCGTTTCTGATCTTGTGCGGGAAGCATGAAATCTGGAAGCCGGTCGCCGGCAGCGCTTCGAGATTGTGCAGCTTCTCGAGGTGGCAGTAGCCAATGTCGCGCCCGGCCTTGTGGCCCTCCCAGATCAACGACGCGTCGCCGGTTTCGCCGAACTTCTTCGCCGTATGCACGAACGGCGCATCCCAGCTCCACGCGTCCGTGCCGGTGAGTCGAACGCCCCGCTCGAGCAGGTACATGGTCGCCTCGTAGCCCATGCCGCAGCCGGCGGTGACATAGTCTGCATGGCCATAGCGGGCGCCTGCGCGCGTGTTCACCACGACGATCTCCAGCGGGTTGAGGGTGTGCCCGACGCGCCCCAACTCCGCCTCGACATCGGCCGCGCTCACCACGTAGCCGTCGTCGAAATGCCGGAAATCCAGCTTCACGCCCTGCTGGAAGCACCACTCGAGAGGCACGTCGTGGATCGCGATCGCCGGCTTCTTCTCGCCCAGCGCCCCATCCATGGTCGAGTGAAAGTGCCAGGGTGCATCCAGGTGCGTTCCGTTGTGAGTGGACAGCTGCACAAGTTCGACCGCCCACCCCTCTCCCTCCGGCAAGTCCGACCTCTTCAGGCCCGGAAAGAACGGAGAAATCTGCTCGAACGTGTGCTGGTGGGTGAAGTACTGGATCCTCGGCGCGAGCGGGGGCGGGTCGCTCAGCACGTCGTTCTCCAGGAAGATCGACAGGTCAACGAAGCGTCGGGTCATGGACGGCAATCTCCGATCTGGCAGCCAAGTTGGCAAAGGCGTCGCGCTTGCAATATTATCGATATTACCCGTAATATCGATATCATGTCATCCCCTCTCGCACCGGCAACGTATTCGGACTACGTCTTCGATCGTCTGCGCGGCGATATCGTCTCCGGAGCGGTCGAGCCATCAGCGAAGCTAGCCATCAGGGACCTCTGCGTCCGCTACAAGGTGGGCATGAGCCCGGTCCGGGAGGCGCTGCACCGGCTTGCCGGCGAGGGCATCGTGCACCTGCGCGGTCAGCGTGGTTTCACCGCTCCCCCGATAAGTGCCGATGACCTTGAGGACCTGACTGAGCTGCGATTGGTGGTTGAAGAAACTGCACTGCGCAAGTCGATTGCGCACGGTGACGATACCTGGGAGGCGGGGATCGTTGCGGCGTTTCACCGGCTAGAGCGCCAGATCGGCCGCTTTGCCGACATGACTGACGCTGCGATCCGCGCTTATGACGTGGTCCATCGCGACTTCCATGTCGCGCTCTATGCGGGAGCGGCTTCGCCGCGCCTAGCCGCCCTCCATGCTTCTCTGTTCGATCAGGCGTTCCGCTACCGGAAAGTCCTGCACGAGGAGGCGATTCCGCCCAGGGCCGTCCTGGCGGAACACCGGTCGTTGATGAAGGTGGTGCTGTCCCGCGACGCAAAAGCGGCGATTGCCGCGGTTCATCGGCACTTGGAACTCACACGCACCGCCGCAAGAAAACACTTCAAGTCCATGGCGTCGCGCAAGTAGCGCTGCGCCGCCAATCGATTCCAGGGGGAGGAAAAATGAAGCACATGCGATTCCTGCAAAAAACGCTAGTCGCTGTCGGCGTTGCGATTCTGCCGCTCGCGGCCGAGGCGCAGATTCAGGCCAGCGCCAGGGCCAACGGCGAGACGCTGCGCATCCAGTACATCGGCGGCAGCATGGCCAACTATCAGGCGATCATCGCCGAGCGGAAGGGTATTTGCGAGAAGCGCGGATTCAAATGCGAAACAAAGGCCGTTAGCGCGGGCCCATTGTCGCTTCAGGCGCTGATTGGCAAGTCGGTCGACGTGGTCCTCACCGGCACCGATACCGCGGTGGCCAGCATTTCGCAGGGCGGCGATCTGCTGATCGTCGCGACGCTGCGTCAGGTGAGCCCGTTCAGCGTCGTCGCCCGATCCGACGTGCCTCTGCCCAATAAGGCGAAGGGCTACCCCGCTATCATGCAGGACTTCAAGGGGAGGAAGGTCGGCGTCACCGGCCGCGGCGCGGCGACTGAAACGAACTTTCACGCGCTGCTCGCCGGCGCAGGCATGCAACCGGGCGATGTGACATTCGTCCCTGTGGGCGGACCCGGAACGGCGTTCCAGGCCCTCACCGTCGGCAAGCAAGTGGATTTCCTGTCGATGTTCGAGCCGATCCCGACGCTCTGCGTGGGCACCAGGACCTGCGAGGTCGTCATCGACCTGACCAAGGGCGATGGTCCGCCCGTCCTCACTGCGATGAACGGCGCGATCATTGCGCTGCTGATGCGCCGCGAAATGGTCGAATCGAACCCGAAACTTGCGCATGCGTATGTAGCGGCGATGAGCGACGCGACCAAGTGGGCGTGCGATCCCGCCAACTTCGAGGAGGTGCTGAAGATCTACGAGCCGATGATCAACTTTGGCAGCGCGCCCAACGCCGACCAGATGCGGCGCAGCCTGGTGCGCACCGAGCTCGCCACGAGTTCGCCCGGCATGGAAACGTCGCGCCCGGCCCTGAAGGCGGTCGTGGACTTCGCGCTCGCCTACAAGGTCATCAGCGCGCCGGTCGATCCCGCCAGGCTCATCTGGAAAGAGGCTCCGTGAACCTTTCCGCTGCCGCGGGAGAGGTTCCCGCGGTCAGCCTTGAAGGCCTGTCGTTGCGGTTCGGCAATCTGCTTGCCGTGTCGGACGTGAGCCTGAGGGTACGGCAGGGCGAGTTCGTTTCCATTGTCGGGCCTAGTGGCTGCGGCAAGACCACGATCCTGAATCTCGTCGCGGGGTTGCTGCCCGCTTCCAGCGCAAGCGGAAGTTTCCTCGTCAACGGACGGCCGCCCACGGCAGGCAACCGCGACATCTCCTACATGCTTGCGCGGGACGCCCTGTGCCCCTGGCGTACTGCTCTCGGCAACGCCGAACTCGGCGCCGAAGTGCGCGGCATCGCTGCTGAACAGCGGCGGGATACGGCGCGCCGGCTGCTCGATCAGGTGGGCCTCGGCGAGTTCGAGGACGTGTTCCCGAAGGCGCTGTCACAGGGAATGCGGCAACGGACCGCGCTCGCACGCACCTTTGCCGTTGATGCACCCTTGTTGCTCATGGACGAACCGTTCGGCGCACTGGACGCCCAGACCAAGCTGCAGCTTGAGGACGTTCTGCTCAAGCTGTGGGAAAGCACGCGGCGCACCGTGTTGTTCATCACGCACGACCTGAGCGAAGCGGTGTCGATGTCTGACCGGGTGATCGTGATGAGCGCGAGACCTGGCCGAATTATCGCCGACATTTCTGTCACCCTGGGCCGGCCCCGGTCGGTGCGCGCACTGCAAAAGGAACACGCGTACCACGACCTCTACTCCGAAATCTGGACGCGCCTCGAGGAAGGTCTCGCGGCGTGAGCGGAACATCGCGAGGCGAGACCATCAAGATTGCGGTCGCACGCGCGGCCCTGTGCGCTTTAATCCTGATCGGCTGGCAGATGACCGCGGACCGAGGATGGATCAATCCGATCTTGATCGGCCGCCCGACCGAGATGTTCCAGTATCTTTACCAGGAGCTGGTGGTCACCGGCAGCCTGCTGCAGGACCTGAAGTGGACCCTTGTGGGCGTCGCAAGCGCGTTCACAATCGGTGCGGTCGCCGGAATCGCGGTCGGGCTGCTGTTTGCCACACAGCCCTTCGTGGAGCGCCTGCTTGATCCTTTTATCATCGCGCTCAATGCCATGCCCCGGATCGCGCTCGCGCCGCTGTTCATCATCTGGTTCGGCCTGGGCGTCGGTTCCAAGATCGCGCTCGGCGTGAGCCTGACGTTCTTCGTCGTGCTCGCGGCCACCACAGCAGGGGTGCGCAGCGTTAACCCGGACCACCTGACGCTCGCGCAGACGCTGGGCGCGAGCGGCTCGCAGATTTTCCGCATGTTCGTGCTGCCCAACTCGGTGCCAGTGGTTTTCTCAGGACTTCGCTTGGGTCTGGTAGTGGCCCTGCTGGGCGTGGTCGGGGGCGAGGTGATTGCCGCGGAACACGGCCTGGGACAGGCCCTAGCGGTGCTCGCGGCAAGTTTCCGTACCAGCGGCGTGTTCGCGCTGATACTTTTTCTGGCTGCAATCGGCGTTGCCGTCACCTGGCTGATGGACAGGATTGAAGCGCGCCTGCTGCGTTGGCGCTGAGGGGCGGCGAAATGAGAATCTGCGTCTACGGGCCTGGCGCCATTGGCGGACATCTGGCGGCGAAGCTTGCGGCCGCGCACCAAGAGGTGTCCGCCGTCGCGCGCGGCGCGCAACTGGCCGCAATCCGCGAGCGGGGCCTTGTGCTGGTTGCAGGCGAACGCCGCTACGCGGGGCGCGTTCGCGTGAGCGATCGGGCAGCCGAACTTGGTCCGCAGGACGTCGTCTTCGCGACAGTCAAAGCCACTTCTCTGGCGGAGTTTTCGGCAGGCGTTGGTCCGCTGCTCGGCCCGAAGACGGTCGTCGTGTTCGTCCAGAACGGAATCCCGTGGTGGTACCACCTCGGCATCGGAGCGCGCCGCCCTGCGCCACCAGACATGTCCAGGCTCGATCCCGGAGGATTGCTCCAACGAACCATCGCACCGGAGCGGGTGATCGGGGCGACGATCTACACCTCCAACGAAGTGCTCGAGCCTGGCGTGATCGAGAACGACTCGGTGACCGCAAACACGCTGATCGTTGGTGAGGCCGATGATTCGCAAAGCGAGCGCATCGGCCGGCTGCGCGCCGCTCTTGAAGATGCTGACGTAATGTCGCCGATCACGCACGATATCCGCGCGACGCTGTGGCGGCGCCTGCTGGTCAATATCGCCGGCTCGGTGGTGTGCTCCATCATCGAGCAGCCGATAGGCCCCGCGCAGTCCGACCCCGCCATTGGTGAGCTCTATGCGCGGCTTTCCGCGGAAGGCACAGCGGTGGCTGCGGCGCACGGTGTGAACGTAGCCGAAGGCACCGTACCGCCAGGGGCCCCGCACAAGTTCCCGCCGCAGCATAAGCCCTCTATCTTCCAGGACTACGAGCGGCGCCGGCCGATGGAGATCGAGGCCATCCTGAAAATGCCGCTGGCGTTCGCCCGCGCCGCCGGCATCGACGTGCCCGCGCTGGAAACCATCACCGCGCTCGCCGCGCACCGGGCAGCCAGGCTGGGCCTGTACCGACCCTGAAAGATCGCCATGACGATGAACGAAACCCATGACCCGCGTCTGAAAAGCTGGGTCGATTCGGCGAATCACTTCGGCACGGATTTCCCGATCCAGAACCTGCCCCACGGCGTATTCCGCCGCCTCGGCTCACCTGAAGAGTTTCGCGGTGGCGTCGCGATCGGCGATGCCGTACTCGACATGCGCGCCGCGCTCGCCACCGGCGCGTTTTCATCTCAGGCGCGCGAAGCGGCGGCACAGGCGTCCCTGCAGAACCTCAACGGGCTGATGAAAATGGGGCCCTCCGCATGGCACTTGCTGCGCGCCGACCTTTCGCGTGTGCTAAGTGCCGGCGCAACCGAGGCGGAGCGCCTGCGGGCCTGCCTGGTACCGCAGGCCGAGGCCGAGTTGGGCGTCCCTGCGCGTATCGGCGACTACACCGATTTCTTTACCTCGTTCCATCACATGGTGAACATGGGGCGAATATTCCAGCCCGATAACGCCGTGCTGCCGCAGTTCAAATGGATGCCGATCGCGTATCACGGCCGCGCGTCGTCGATCGTCGCGAGCGGCAGGGCGGTTCAACGGCCGCATGGCCAGACTCGCGCCCCGGGCATGACCGAGCCTCGATTCGGTCCTTCGGGTCGGCTCGACTACGAAATGGAGCTGGGCATATGGATCGGAACTGGCAATGCGCTGGGCGGTCCGATTCCCATTGACGAAGCAGAGAGTTCCATCTTCGGGCTATGCCTCCTTAACGATTGGTCGGCCCGGGATATCCAGGGATGGGAGTCCATGCCGCTGGGACCTTTCCTCGCGAAGAATTTCATGTCCTCGATTTCCCCCTGGATCGTGACGATCGAAGCGCTTGAGCCCTTCCGCACCGCCGTTCCGCGGGGTCCCGATGATCCGCGAGCGATGGAGAACCTGCGGCTGGCCGACCACGCGCCGGCCGGCGGGTTTGACATTCAGCTTGAGGTCTGGCTCGAAACGGCGGCCAGCAGTGGAATACCCATGCGACTTAGCAGGAGCAGTTCACGTCACGCATATTGGACCCTCGCCCAGCTCGTCGCGCACCACACGGAGAACGGCTGCAACCTGCAACCGGGCGACCTGCTCGGCACCGGCACGCAATCGGGCCCAACGCAGGAGGAAAAGGGCTGTCTCTTCGAGCTCAGTTTCGGCGGCAAGGAGCCGTTGCGCCTGCCAAACGGAGAGTCGCGAGTGCAGTTGGAGGATGGCGACACTGTCACGCTGCGCGCCTGGAGCGAGCGGACCGGATCCGTACGAATTGGATTCGGCGAGTGCCGCGGCAAGATAGAACCAGCCCGAAGCTCAGGCAGGTAAGATGGGGGGCGAGGAGGTTCGCCTAATGCGATTGCATACGCGCCTGCGCTACGCGCCGGCCGAGATCAACGTCGAAAAGCGCGCCGACGGCTCGATGGTTCTGCGCTCGCCGCAGCCATTGAAGCCCTACGCCCGCGCGGTCGGCGACTGGCTGCTGCACTGGTACGAACGGGCGCCAGACCGCACGTTCCTTGCGGAGCGCAAGGGCGAGGGCTGGCGGCGCCTCACCTATCGCGATGCCCTGTCGGACGCGCGGCGCATCGGGCAGGCGCTGCTCAACCTGGGCCTCGGCCCGGACAAGCCGGTCGCCATCCTCTCCGACAACAGTATCGACCACGCCCTGCTCGCGCTCGGGGCAATGCACGCCGGCGTGGCGGTCGCGCCGATCTCGCCAGCCTACTCGCTGATGTCGAAGGACTTCGCCAAGCTGCGAAGCATTTTCGAGTTGCTCAAGCCGGGCCTGGTTTTCGCCGATCAGCCGGAGAAGTTCGCGCCAGCGCTCGCTGCCGTCGGCGCCGTCTCGACCCCGGTGGCGAAACTGCTGGAGACCAACCCGGGCTCCACGCTGGAGGTGGCGTTCGCGCGGCTGACGCCGGACACGGTGGCGAAAATCCTCTTCACCTCCGGCTCGACCGGAACGCCAAAGGGAGTCATCAACACGCACCGCATGTTGTGTGCCAACCAGCAGATGCTGGCGCAGGTCTGGCCGTTCCTGGAGGACCGCGTGCAGACCCTGGTGGACTGGCTGCCCTGGAACCATACCTTCGGCGGCAACTTCTGTTTCAACGTGGTCCTCAGGAACGGCGGCACGCTGTACATCGATGGCGGCAAGCCCGCGCCGGGCCTGGTCGAGACCACCGCCAGGAACCTGCGCGAGATCTCCCCGACGATGTACTTCAACGTGCCGCGCGGCTTCGACCTGCTGTTGCCGTCTCTGGAGAAGGATGCAGCCCTGAGGAAGAACTTTTTTCGTGAACTGGAGATGCTGTTCTACGCCGGTGCGGCGCTGCCGCAGAACATCTGGGAGAGACTTGAAAAACTGGCTTTGGAGGAAAAGGGCGGCAACCTGTCCATGATCTCGTCCTGGGGCTCGACCGAGACCGCGCCTTCGGCTGCCGCGGTCCACTACCCCATCGAGCGCGCCGGGGTGATCGGCCTTCCCAACCCTGGCTGCGATCTGAAGCTGATCCCGGCGGCAGGCAAGCTGGAAGTCCGGGTGAAGGGCCCGAACGTCACGCCCGGCTACTTCCGGCGCGAAGACCTCACCCGCGAGGCCTTCGACGAGGAAGGCTACTACCGCATTGGCGACGCGATGAAATTCGCCGACCCGGCGGCGCCGGAGAAGGGGCTGGTGTTCGACGGTCGCGTCGCCGAGGACTTCAAGCTCACCACCGGCACCTGGGTGCACGTTGGCGCGGTGCGCGTGAAGCTCATTGCCGCCTGCGACCCGCTGCTGCAGGATGCAGTGATCACCGGCCACGACGGGGACGAGGTCGGCGCGCTGGTGTTCCTGAGCCCGGCGGCGAAAGGTGCCGACATCCGCAGCCGGCTTTCCCAGGCGCTCCGGGACCTGGCGCGCGAAGGCGGCAGTTCGACCCATCCCAGGCGCTTGATGGTGATGGAAGAGCCGCCGCAGATCGACGCCGGCGAAATCACCGACAAGGGCTACCTGAACCAGCGCGCGGTGCTGGAACGGCGCGCGGGATCGGTCGCGCGCCTGCACCAGGACCCACCGCCGCAGGACATCATCACGGCCTGAAGCTCCCCGAACAGGTGTCAAGTCATCGAGTTCAGGGGCAGGAAGACGATGACCGAATTCAAGGATGCGATCTGCAGGTTGACTTCGAGAAAGTAGAACTGGAGGTAGGCGCCCGTCAGCGCGCTCAGGGCAAACGTCTGGCGCGCCAGCGACCTGGGTGAGTGAGTCCGGCGAATCAGGGAGATCAGCGCCGATTCGAGCTCTGGTTGCCGTCTCATCCAGCAGGCGCGCAAGAACGGGCGCACGAGGATGGTCGCGCCGGCCGCGGCGATCATCAATGCAAGGCTGGTGCTTTCGTTCATCGGCCCATCCTGGAGGACCAGGATGGCCGCAAAACCAAGAACGCTCCACAGGGGTATCGCGATCAGGAGCCCATTGAGGGCGCCGCGCGCGATGGCGAACCCGTCGTCTGCCTGCCTGTGATCACACCGGACCATGCGCAAATGCTATAGGTCCGAACTGATACCGTCTGCCGCAGTTCTCACAGTCCTTGAACGAAACCTGCGCCGCCTGTCGTGCCGGAACGACCGCGTGTCCGGTGTGCGCTCCGAAGCGTGAACTGCGTCACTTGCGCGCGGCTCTGGACCGCCGCGCCACGCCGCTTTGATCGGCCCGAACGCCGTCCTCTCCTAGCCCGGCGCCATCAGGCGCGGCAGGATCAGGGTCAGCGCGGGGAAGACGATCAGCAGGCCCACCACGCCCAGCGCGATGGCGATGAAGGGCGCCACCGAGCGGATGATGGCGCCCATGGGAATCTGCGGCGCGGCGCCCTTGGCGACGAACAGCAAAAGGCCAAAAGGCGGCGTCGCCAGGCTGATCTCGAGCACCATCAGCATCAGGACGCCGAACCAGACGATATCTAGCCCGAGCGCCTCGGCCACCGGCATGAACAGCGGCGCGGTGATCATCATCATGCTCACCTGGTCCATGAAGCAGCCCAGCACGAGCAGGATGGCGAGCATGCCCAGCAGGACCCACAGCGGGGAAAGGCCCGCGCCGGTGACCAGTTCGGACAGGCCGGCGGAAGCCTGCGTGAAAGCGAGGATCTGCGAAAACGTGATCGAACCGCAGATGATGAACAGCGTCATCACCGTCAGCCGCAGCGTCTCGCGCACCGACACCACGAAGTTGTCCCAGGTCAGCCGCCGGTAGGCCACTGCGGCGGCGAGCGCCGCCGCCGCGCCGAGCGCCGCCGACTCGGTCGGTGTGGCGAAGCCGGCAATGATGGAGCCCACCACCACCACGAAAATGCCCATGAGGGGCAGCACGTATTGCAGGAACGGCAGCAGGCGCTCGCGCCAGCCGAGTTGCGCCACCTCGTAGGCCGGCGCGAGGCCGGGGTCGAGCCGGCAGCGCAGGATCACGTAGCCAAAGAACAGTGCCGCCAGGATCAGCGCCGGAATGATAGAGGCCACCAGCAGCTCGCCGATCGGGATCCGCGCCACCGAGCCGAGCAGCACCGCCAGCGCCGAGGGCGGGATCAGCATCGCGAGGCCGCCCACCGCCACGATCGGTCCGACCGCGATCGACGGGTGGTAGCCCCGGCGTGTCATCTCCGGCAGCAATGTCGAGCACAGCATCGCGGTGTTGGCGATGGTGGAACCCGAGAGCGACGAGAAAATGGTGCCCCCGGTGATCGCCACCAGCGACAGGCGTCCCGGCACGCGCGCGATCATGCGATCCACTGCATCGATGGCGCGCCCGGCCACCCCGGTGTGGAACATCACCTCGCCCATGAAGATGAACAGCGGGATCGGCAGCAGCGCGAAGCTCTGCACCGCGTCGGCGGCGTTGCGCATCAGCTGCAGCACGCCCTTGTCGCCGCCCATGAACACGAAGGCGCCGACCAGGTTCACCGCGAAAAAGGCGAACACCACCGGCAGGCCGATCGCCATGAACACCAGCAGCAGGCCGATCAGCAGGCCAAGGGTCTCGTACCACGCCATCAGGACGCCGGGCGTCCGGTCCGCCGCGCCGCCAGCCAGCGCAGGTAGATGCCCAGCAGGATCAGCATCACCGGCGCAATGCCGGTGTAGACCACCCATTCAGGGAACGAGAAGCTCTTCTGCACCTGGATGCCGCTCTGATACGACTGCCACACCACCCGGCACGCGTAGTAGAGAAGCAGCGCGCAGATGGCCGCGCCGGCGAGCTCGGCGATGATCCCGGCGACGGCGCGGCCGCGCGCCGGCAGGCGCTCGACCACCAGCTCGATGGCGATGTGGCCGCGCTCGCGCAGCACCCAGGGCGCGCCAAGGAAGGTGACCGCATACAGCATGTACTCCGTGGCCTCGAGCGACCAGGGCAGCGTGAACACGCGCAGGCTGCGCGCAACCACGTCAACCACGACCAGCGCCATGAGGAGCACGATGAGCGCGCCGGCGATGATCGCCAGCGCGTCGATCAGGACATCGAACCAGGACCGCGGCCGCGCCGCGCCGCCGTCCCGCACGCGCCTTCCCTTACTGCGACAGCAGCGGCTTGATCTTGCGCACGAACTCCGGATTGCCCTTGGCGAGCACTTCCCAGTAGAGCTCCTCGGCCTGTCGAGCGAAGGCCGGACCGAGATCCACGTACTTGATTCCCGCCTGGTCCTGCACCGCCTGCTGCCGGCCGTCCTCCTCCGCGCGCCACTTGGGCCACTCGCCCTCGACCCACTCCGACATGCGTGTCAGGCAGT
This sequence comes from Betaproteobacteria bacterium, assembly GCA_052386675.1. Lineage (GTDB taxonomy): Bacteria > Pseudomonadota > Gammaproteobacteria > Burkholderiales > SG8-39 > RBG-16-66-20. Next base: position 3,296 of record JBQTJX010000028.1, on the reverse strand, counting down.
CGCGCTGCTCGCCGTTCAGCGACTTCCACTTGTCCTGGTTCACCAGGATCGCGACCGCCGCGCTGATGAAGCCCGGCCCGTGGCGGTACTTGGTGTACTTGTGCCAGCCGAAGTCGGCGATGCCGTACAGCGGCCAACCGTAGCCATCCACCGTGCCGCGCTCCAGTGCCGTGTGCACGTCGGGCGGAGCCATGCGCACCGGCAGGCCGCCCAGCGACTTGAAGAACGCGTCGTAGATCGGGGTCGAGCGCAGGCGGAAGCCGTCGAAGCGCCCGTCCTTGCCGGGCTTTGAGGTGTAGATGTGGAAACGCACGCCGCCGAAGAGATAGGTCAGGTACTGGGCGTTCATCTTCTGGTTGTGCACTTCGTTGATCATTGCCCAGGCGCCGTTCTTCCTCTGCACCGCAGTCTCGGCGCGCGCCGCGCTCATCACGTCGCCCTCGGGCAGCGCGCCCACGTAGTAGTTGGGCGGGCCGTAGTGCATGTCCACCACGCCGGTCTTGAGCGCGTTCCACTGCTCCAGCGACTTGATGGCCTCGGGACCGACGATGCTGATGGACACCTTGCCCGAGCACTGGCGGTTGACTTCGCCTACCCAGCGCGCGAAACCGGTCACGAACACCGATTTCACGGGCAGGAATGCGGCAGCGCGGAGCTTTGCTTCCTGAGCGCCGGCGTACGGCGCCATCGAGCCCAGCACGGCGGCGCTCAATACGGCTGCGATTCTGGTCTTCATGGTCCGTTCTCCCCTTTGGCGTTCGCGTCGAGTCTATCGGCTGGCCCCGGCGGCGGCAAGAGTTTCAGGTGCGCATACAGGTCGACGAAACGCGCAACCAGGTCGCGCTGGTAGGCGGCGAGGTCCCGGCCGCGCCAGTCGGCGAGGCCTTCGCCCTCGCGCGCGCCGCGCTTGCCCTCGCGCATGAGGCGCTCAACGATCGCCGGGGGCGCGTAGCGGGGCGCGTCGAGCGCGCGCGCCATTGCCCTGGACGCGTAGTAGAGGATGTCGAGGCCCCCGTAGTCGATGAACTCGCACATGCCCATCGCGGTGTAGCGCGGGCCGAAGCCGGCGCGCACGGCGCGGTCGATGTCCTCGGGCGTGGCGACGCCCTCCTCCACCAGGCGCGCGGCCTCGTTCATCGCGGCGGCCTGCAGGCGCGGCACGATGAAGCCGGGCGACGGCGCGCAGCGCACCACCACCTTGCCCGCGGACTCAAGCAGCCGCTTGAGGGCATCGTAGGTCGCCGCCGTGGTCGCCTGCGCCGGGCTGACCTCCACCAGCGGGATGAGGTAGGCCGGATTGAGGAAATGCGCGTTGACGAACTGCGCCGGTCGCTCGACCATTGCGGCGAGGGCGTCCGCGTCGAGCGAAGACGTCGTGGAGGCGACGATGGCGCCGGGCCGCAGGTGCGCGCAGGCGCGCCCGAAGGCATCGCGCTTTGCCTCCAGGGTCTCGGTCACGCCCTCGAAGACAAAGTCGGCCTGCGCCAGGGCGGCGGGCGCGTCCTCGAGCGGCAGGACCCGGATGCGGGCGAGGATCTCCTGACGCTGCGCCTCGTGGAGCACGCCCAGATCGCGCAGCAGGGCAAGGTTGGCGGCTATCTCGGCGTGCGCCGCCACGCGCATGCGCTCGCCCGGGACCGCCTCGCGCGGCTTGTAGTCGATGATGTCCACCGGGTAGCCGGCATACGCGAATACATGCGCGATGCCGCGGCCCATGCGCCCGGCGCCGAGGGCCACGACGCGGGTCACAGGCCCTCCCGGAGCATCCGGCGCATTTCCTCGCGCGAGTGGCGCGCGAGCCCGAGCGCCTCCAGCGTGCGGGCGCCGGCGCCAAGGTCGCGCCCGAGCACCGCTGATCCCAGCGCGAGCAACCCCCGGGCCACCGGGCACGGCACACCGGCCCAGTTGCAGACCGAGACCAGGAAGGCGAGCCCCATTTCCACGTCCTCGCGCATGTAGCGATGCTCGCCAAGGACGATCCGCTCCTTCCAGTCGCCGGAGTCCGTGAGCTTCACGTGCACGCGGCGTCCGTACATCCATTCGTCGCCATCCTCCCGGTAATGGTCGGCAAGCGGGAAATGCGGTGCCTCATAGCCAAGCGCGATCCGGGCCGCGACGCGCTCGGCGTCCAGGGTGTCGGTCACGCGGCGGATCGAGGGCTGGGTGCCCTCCTTGTGGATGTCCCAGCGCTCGAAATGCTCCAGGGGGCCCGCGTTCATGAAGATGAGTGGCGGATGGATCACCGGACCCGCGTTCATGAGTGCCGCCGAAAGCGCGTCCTCCACCGGCTCCACTGCCGGAAAAGCCGCCTTCAGGATTGCGAACGCGGCTTCGTGCTCCCGCGCCGGGAACACGCCCGTCGGCAGTCGCGTGGCTCGCGCGGTGATCGCGGCGGTGTCCGGCCCGTGCTTGCGGGTCAGCCAGGGCAGCGTGCCGGTCTCCGCGATCGCGAACCCTGCGCGGCTGCCCGCCTCGCGCATCCGTCGCGCCATGGCGTAACTGCCGAAAGTGCCCGGCGCGAGGAACACGACCTGTCCGTCGGCAAGATGCGGCGCGAGCCGGCGCGCGTTGTCCGCCTGCGTGAACGCCGGATCCGGCATGAACAAGAGCTCGGCGCCGCGCACCGCATCGGCGAGGTCGGCACAGGTGCGCGCGATGCGGACCGCGCGAATACCCGCGCTGTCCTTCAGGTTGATGGATTGCTGCAGCAACGACGCGTCGCGGCGCCAGTGGCGCACCTCGTGGCCCCTGTCGCTCAGGTCAGCCGCCGCCGCGAGCGCGCCGTTGCCTCCGCCCAGAACCGCGATTTGCATCTGGTAATCTTAGCCGCATGGAGCGCTCTTTTCGCGAGGAAGTCGACAAGCTCAAGCTCGGCGACGGAGAAACCTTTCACGGCGAAGGCATCCTCGCGGTCACCAAGGCGCTGCTGCAGTCCGGCGTGTCCTATGTCGGCGGCTACCAGGGCGCACCGGTGTCGCACGTCATGGACGTGCTCAACGACGCGCGCGCCATACTGGATGAGCTGGGCGTGCACGTCGAGACCAACGCCAACGAAGCAGGCGCCGCGGCGATGCTGGGCGCCTCGATCAACTACCCGATGCGCGGCGCGGTGGCCTTCAAGTCCACAGTCGGAACCAACGTCGCTTCGGACGCGCTGTCCAACCTTGCTTCGGCGGGCGTCAAGGGCGGCGCGTTGCTGGTGCTGGGGGAGGACTACGGCGAAGGCTCTTCCATCATCCAGGAGCGCACCCACGCCTTTGCGATGAAGTCGCAGATGTGGCTGCTCGATCCGCGCC
>JBQTJX010000027.1:0-45596 GCA_052386675.1 Betaproteobacteria bacterium | reverse complement strand
CGGTGACGGTGAACGCGGCCACGCTCTCGAGCGCCTGGGTGCGCGGCGGCCAGAACCTGGGCACCGACACGATCGAGATCCGCGCCAACGACGGCTTTGGCTGGAGCGACTGGGACAGCTTCGATCTCGTCACCCGCCTGCCCAATCGCGCCCCGGTCGTCAGCGTGCAGGACTTCGCCACCGGCGTCGGCCAGGAGATGTCGGTGACGCGGCTGTTCAGCGTGAGCGATACCGACGGCGACGCGATACAGACCTATCGCTTCTGGGATGGGGGCACCGGCGGGGGGGTTTTCCGCGTTAACGGCATCGCGCAGCCGTTCAGGCAGAACATTGACGTGGTTGCCGGCGACCTCGCCAACACCGTCTACGTCGGCGGCAACCAGTTCGGCAGCGAGAATCTTTCGGTTCAGGTCTTCGACGGAGCCGCCTGGAGCGACTGGAAGACCTTTTCCATGTCGACCGCAACGCTGGTGCGCTTCCCGGAATTCGTCCATACCCGCAACGCCGATGCCATTTTCGGCTCACAGGACGGCGTTTACTACGGTCTTGGGGGTAACGACTCCATGGGCGGGGCCTCCTTTACGGCGACGTTTCTGGTGGGCGGTACCGGCAACGACGCGTACAACGTCGGAAATCCGAGTAACTTCAGCTACGTGCTAGAGAGCGGCAACTCAAATCACGACCAGCTCAATTTCGGCAGCTTCAATTTCAACAGCCTGAGTTCCTTTACCGGTCTCGTTGATGGTCGCCACCTTGTCCTCGGTAGCTGGTACGGCGGCGATAGTTTCGGGCTGACCATGGTTTTCGACTGGGAACGTCCAGCCGACCGAATCGAGTTCTACAACATCGGCAATGGCAGCTACAGCTACGACGAGTTTCGAACTCGCGTGCTGGCCTCCGACCCGGAGACCTTCACCTACGCAGATCTCGGCGTCGACGGCGGCGTGCTGAACGAGGAGATCGCCTACTATCGCGATCGCTCCGCGTCGCTCGATGTGCCGAATCTCGGGCCCGTCGTCACTTCCTCTGGTTACATACCTGTCGAAGGCCGCGTGGTCTACGCGAACCAGCTTTTCTCCGCGTCCGACCCCGAAGGGGACTCGATCGTCAGCTATGAGTTCACCGACGTCGGCGTCGGCGGCGGCATGTTGCGGATCGGTGGTGTCGCGCAGGCGAGCGGTGTACCCGTCGTGGTGCTGGGCGGAAACCTCCCCGATGTGAGCTACCTTGCCGGAGGCGCCGGCAGTAGTGATGCTTTGCGCGTGCGCGCTTCCGACGGCGGTACGTTCGGCGCGGCCACCAACATCGACATCAGTCCGGTCGCGAACAGCGCCCCGGTTCTGCATCCATCCAGCACAAGCGTAGACCTGCTCGGCGCGGCGACAGCGGAGGGAACCGGTTCCACAAAGATGCTGGCTTCGCTGTTCGGCGCGACCAACGACGCGGATGGCGATGCCGTCTTCCAATGGGAAGTGACGGACCTCGGCGAGGGCGGCGGCTACCTGACCGTCGGAACGGGCGGCCCGCGGACGGCGCTGACGCCCATCCTGCTGGACCAGATTCCGTTTCAGACGGTCGGATACCACGCCGGGACTGCGGATGGCACCGAGCTGGTCCGCGTCCGAGCGTTCGACGGCACTGCGTGGAGTGAGCCGGTCACCATTGATTTCCGCACGATCACCAACCTGCGCCCAGTACCCGGGGCGGGAGGAAGTACGACGGTGACGCCGGGCGAAACGGTCAGGCTGTCCACGCTGTATTCGACCGCCACCGATCCCGACGGCGGCAGCATCTCGATGTACCAGCTCGAGCTGCCGGCGGCGGCCCCGCTGTATCCCTTCGGCGGTTACCTGTCCTACTTAGGCGGCGGCCAGTCCGTGCTCACCGGGCTGCACGGCGAAGCCGGCAGCGCCTACCTCAGCTACCTGCCGCAGAATCTGACGGCCGGCGTCTACGCCGGCGCGGCCGGCGACTATGTCGTGTCTCTGCGGGCCTACGACGGCATCGACTGGAGCGACTGGCGCGACGCGACGATCCACGTCGTGGCGCCAGCCGACACGGCCGGCAACACCGGCGCGTCTGCGCGTGCGCTCACTGCGAGCACCACGCCGCAAACGATCCACGAATGGATCGGCGCGGCGGACGACCCGGTCGACTACTACCGTGTCACGCTCACGCAACCGACATACTTGGACGTGAGGCTGTCGAATCCCACCGCGACCGGCTACCGGTTGAGATTCCAGAATGCCGACGGCTCGGAATTGAATGGCGGCGCCACCTACGACGTGAATTGGTTCGATGCGCCGCGCACGACGTCGCTGGCACTGACCACGGGGGACTACCTAGTGGCTGTCAGCCCGCTGGGCGATACGGCTGGCTACTACGACCTGGAATTCTCGACCCACGTCGGTCCGCCGCCCGACTTCGCCGGCAACGGCAACAACTTCGCCCGCATGATCACGGTGGACGCCGCGCCGCGCACCTACAACGACTGGGTCGGCGTGGAGTCCGGTTTCGCCGTGGACAACGCGGATACCTATCGTTTCACGCTCGCCAATCCAGGAACCGTGCACGTAGTGATCAGCGGCAACACCCAGCCCATCTGGCATGTCTCACCAACGATGGTCAATTCAGGGGGTGGGGTCCAGCTCTGGCCGGGCGTCAATATCGCCTACCCCGTGCCCACTGGTGGCATCGCCCTTGACCTGACGGCGCCCTCTGCGGGTGACTACGCGCTGCAACTCGTCAAGGGTGACGGCCCCGGCACGTACTACGACCTTACGGTTTCCTTGAGCTTCGCGCCGAACGCGGCGCCGGTCACGAGCGGCGCGAGCCTGGCGGTTGCCTCGCTGACCACAGTCCGCATGTCGAGCCTGTTTTCAGCCCTGGACGCCGACGGCGACAGCGTCCTCAAGGTGCAGGTCGAGGTACCGGGCACGACGCCGATCTCCGCGTTCACGACCGGAACGGAGACGCTCGAGTTCGACGGATCGGCCTGGACCCTGCCGTCGTTCGGCAACCTCGCGATCGATGTCGGTGCGCATGGCTCGGTGCACGTCCTTTCGGCACGCGCCTTCGACGGCATGGCCTGGGGAGATTGGCAGGAGATCACCGTGACCTCGCAGGCCGGCGCACCGGCCCTGGATATCGCCGGCAACTCGCCTTCGGCCGCCGCGCCGGTTCAGCTGGGCAACCTGGTCCTCGCCGATGCCATCGGCGGCGCCGATGCCGCGGACTACTTCATCTTCACGGTCGGGTCCGGGCAGGCGCTGGACCTCGACCTGGACGGCATCACGGCGGGGGGATCGGTGCAGTTCGCGATCTACCAGAATAGCGGCGGCACCCTCGGTGCCCTCGCTGCCGGAACCTCGCCGCTCGTCATCGACGACGACGGCTTCGACGGCACGATCAGCCTTGCCGGCGGGACGTACTACGGTGAACTGGTGCCGCTGTCGGGCACCGAGACGCCCTACAACCTGACGTTCGGGCCGGGCTGAGCGCCTGCGCCGGGGGCATCCGGGGCGCGCTTGATCACGCCCTGTTTCTCCAGCTGTTGCACCACCTGCGCCATCAGGGCGAAGGACTGGAGGAACCCGTCGACGGGCATGACCAGGCGCCGGCGGAACTCCAGTTTCGGCTTGTCATCCTTGTCCTGATGCAGCGCCAGCGAACCGAGGTCGATCCGGACCATCGCTCCGGTGACCACCACGTTCAGGATCCGATCGGCATACGTCTCATCCATGCTTGACCTCCCTCAGCTCCTCAACCGCGCCAACCCACGCGCCACCGCCAGTGGAAGCCGCCCCCACAACTCCTTGAGCCGCCTGCCCAGAGGCACCCGCGACAGCCCCACCTCCGCAGCCCCCAACTCCTTACCCCCCACCACCCCCGAATCTCGAATCAAACTCACCCCCAGGGCATGGAACCCCTGCGACACCGCCACCAGCCCCATGCGGTACAGATCCCTTGAAGGCACCTCCCCCCGTTCCGGATCCAGCATGAAGTACGCATCCCCAGCATAAATCAACCGCCGGTCCGCAAGCGCCGGAATCGAAGTGCGATCACGCGAGTAGCGCGGCTGCGCAAGATCGAGGTCGATGAGCCGAAAGCCACGCTCATGAAGATACACATGCTGGTAGCCCAGCACCGGATGCACCTTGTAGTACGGCGTGAACACGAATTCGGTCTTGATGAACAACACCGCGCGGCGAGCGAACAGCTTCTCCGACCCTTCCAGGATCGCGGCCTCGGCGCCCTCGACGTCGAGCTTCATGTAGTCCACCCGTGCCTCGTCGCCGAGAACGTCATCCAACGGACGGCAGCGCATCGGCAGCGAGCGCCGCACCTGGGTGTGCAGGTCGGCGTAGGGCCGGTCCTTCCCGTCCATCCACATGCGCCGCGTCAGTTCGCCCACGGTCTCGCCCATCAGGGTGCAGGCGCCGGTGCCGGCGGTGATGTAGAACGACCGCTCTTCCTCCCGGCTCCACAGCGCGCAGTTGTGGTACTCCTCCTTGGCGAAGCTCGCGATCGGCACGCCGGCCGCGCCGGCGTCGGTGCGGTGCGCGGCCAGCTTCTCGTACTCCTCCGGGTTGGGCTCGAAGCCGATCAGGCGCGAGCGGCGCGCGAACTCCGGAGAGATGATCATGCCGTTGCGCGCGCCCGCGTCCACGATGGTGAGCTCGCCGCCCTGCGCCGCAAGCGGCGCGAACAGGAGGTCGGCGACGCTTCCGCCGGCGGGCGTCGGGTAGGCAAACGGATCGCGCAGCTTCATCGGGTCAGGCGCCTTTCAGGGCAGAGCGTATGGCGACGCAGGCGCGAGCAACGTCCGCCTGCGCGAGCGAGTAAGCGGAGGGCAGCCACAGTCCCTGCGCGGATATCCGGGTCGCGACCGGAAAACGTTCGGCGGGCGCGGCATAGGGGTCGTGCGCATGGACCGGAAACCAGAACGCGCGGTGGCCAACGCGCGCCGATTCGAGGGCACGGCGCAGCGCATCCTTGCGTTCCACCAGCGCGTCGGTCCACTGCACCGCCTCGCCGCCGGCGTGGTCCACCTCCGGCAGCACGATGCCCGGGCAGCCGGCGAGCCCCTCGCGGTACCAGCGGTCGCGCTCGCGCGCAAAGGCAAGGCGCCCGGGCAGGCGCTCCAGCTGCGCCAGGCCCACTGCCGCCTGCAGGCTGGTGAGCTTGAAGTTGTAGCCCAGCACAGGATGCCGGTCGTCGCCGCCGGTGCCCTGGTGGCGGCGGCCCTGGTCCTTCAGTTCGCGCAACCGGTCGTGCAGCGCGTCGTCATCGGTGGTGATCATGCCGCCCTGGCCGGTGCTGACGGTCTTGTTGGCGGAGAAGGAAAAGCAGCCGGCGTTGCCGAAGCTGCCCAGCGGGCGCCCGCGCAGTCGCGAGCCCAGGCCCTCGGCGGCATCGCAGACCAATGCGAGTCCGTGCTCCCGGGCGAAGGCTTCGATCGCCCCGTAGTCGGCGCCGCGGCCGTTCACGTCCACGGTGACGATCGCGCGGGTGCGAGGGGTCAGCGCGCCGCGCAGGACCGCCGGATCGAGCGCGAAGCGCGCCGGCTCGATGTCCGCAAGGCGGACCGAGGCGCCGGTCATGGTCACCGCGTTTGCGGTGGCGGCAAAGGTAAGGTCGGGCACGATCACCTCGTCGCCATGGCCCACGCCCAGCGCCATCAGCGCGAGCGAGATGGCCGTGGTGCCGCTGGTGACGCCGACGGCATGCTTCGTGCCCGCGATCATCGCGATCTGCGCCTCGAAGCGGCGCGTCATCGGGCCGTCGTTGATGTAATTGGTGTCGATGGCTTCGGCGAGCAACGCCTTCTCGCGCTCGCCCACCTCGGGGCCGAACCAGGGAATCGCGTGTTCGCCTGGTTTCATCGGTTCGCGTCCTTCGTCGGCCGCGCCGGCACGCCCGCCACCACGGCGCCCGGCGCCACGTCGACCGTCACGACCGCACCCGCGCCCACCACCGCACCGGCACCGATCCGCACCTTCGGCATCACTGTCGCCGCCGCGCCGATGAAAACGTCGTTCTCCACCCTGACGTAACCCAGCAACCGCGCGCCGGGCGCGAGGGTGCAGCACTCGCCCACTTCGCAATCGTGGTGGACCACGGCGCCGACGTTGACCTTGCAGGCGACGCCGATACGCGCATCGGCCATGACGCGGGCATCGCGCTGCACGATGCAGCCCGGCCCGATCACGGCGCTTGGCGACACGTGCGCCTGCGCCGAGACCAGGGTCGCCAGGTCGCCAAGCGCGAACGCGCCCAGTGCGCGGCGCTTGGCCGCAGGCGGGTCCAGGGCCAGCGCGGCGCGCAGCGCCGGGTTGCCCGCCTTGATCGCCTTCCACCCGGCGTCGGGCCCGAAAGCGGGGACGCCCAAGGGGCGGACCTGCGTGTTCGGGTCGAAGCAGCCGATCACGTCGAAACCGAGTTCGCGCGCGAGCTCGATGATCTCCTTGTCCGCGCTGATGATCGCGAGCGGGCCGCTCATGCCGCCGCCCGGGCGCGCGCCACCAACGCCTTCGCAACCACCCCGGGCCGGTAGACCGCTTCGTAGGTGCGCCTGGCGCCCTCGCCGAGCCGACGTGCAAGTTCCGGCTCCTCCACCACCTGCCGCAGCAGTTGCGCGATCACGGCACCGCTTTCGCCGAGCAGCGCGTTCTCGCCGTGCTTCACCTCGGGCATGGAATCGGCGAGGCGCCGGTGCGCGACCAGGCAGGCGCCGGCGGAAAACGCGTAGCAGACCCGCGTATAGCCGCCAGTGTAGGGGCCGGCGTTGTTGAGCAGAAGGAACACCCGGTTGGCGAGGACCTCGCCGTCGATGTCGTCCACGAACCCGCGCCCGCGCACGCCTTGCGCTTCGAGCCTCGCGGCGAGTCCGGGCGCCAGCACGCCGCCGCCGCAGATGTTCACTTCAATCCGCTCGCGCAGGCCCGGCGCGAGCCGCGGCAGGACCTCGCCCGCGAGATAGGCGAGGCCGAAGCTGTTCCCGGTGGCATTGACCGCACCGATGTTGGCGAGCACCGAGACCAGCGGCCTCTGCGCCTCGGCGCTGTCGCGCCGCGCGCGCCAGTCCGCGCCGAAAAGGTCCGGCCAGGTATTCGACAGGTAGTCGCAAGGCACGCCATTCGAGGAATAGTACGCCGCGTCCAGCGCGCAGATATTGGTCGCGGCGGCAAGGTTCCGCAGGCGCGCGAGATGCCTCGCCTCCTGGTTGACCAGGATGCGGCGCACGACCGCCATGCGCAGTCCCTGGATGCCGCGGCCCGGTTGCGCATCGGCCACCGCCAGCGGCGAAGCGGTGCGCGGCCGCGCAAGGTACCCGATCACCGGCAGGTGGCCGAGTGCCGGCAGCAGGTACTCGAGGATGGCGTCCCAGAACAGGATCGCCGCATCCGCGCCGTCGGCGTGGATGCGTTCGGCCACAGCCTGCGGGAACGCAGGGTAGTCATCATCCGCGCGCGGGAAGAGCGCCTTCCGCACGGTACGCAGGTCGCCGGCAAGGCCTCCGGGTCGCGGTTCGGTCCGCGCCTCGGAAGTGAAATCCGCCGCGTGCCGCACGCCTGCGGCCTGCAGCCTCTCCAGCGTAGCGGCATCCGGCCGGTTGGCGCAGCACGCGGTGTACAGGCTGACGCGGTGGCCGGCCAGGCCCATCTGCTCGAGCAGGCTCGCGAGCACCACGTAGCCCGCGCGCGCGTGGCTGAAGCTCGGGTGGACAGAGGCGAGCACCGCGACGTGCATCAAAGCGGCAGGATTCGAGGTTCCGGCAGCGGCGCGATGAACTTGCCGCGATAGCCCTTGCCGCGCAGGTTCTTCGCCAGCTCGTCGGCGATGTGCCACGACAGCAGCAGGGCGTACTCGGGCTGGTCGGCGAACAGCTTTGCCTCGTCCAGCACAGGGATGCGCGTGCCGGGGATGTAGCGGTTCAGCTTGTGGGAGGAGGAGACCTCCATCACTGCGTCGACGATGCCGTCGTCCAGCCCGGTGTAGTTGATGAGCGTGCTGGCGCGGCTGGGCGCGCCAATGCCGTAGATCCGCTCTCCGCGCGCCCGGATCGGGGCCAGCAGCGCGTGCAGCTCCAGCTTGGAGCGCACCACGCGGGCGCGGAAGTCGCGCAGAGCCGCGCCGCTGGCAAGGCCCGCTTTCTCTTCGTCCGCAAGGCGCTCACCAATCGAGGCCTGCACCGGCCGTTCGCCCTTGCGCCCTGCGTAGACGCGGATGGAACCGCCGTGGGTCGGGATTCGCTTGACGTGGAACACCTCGAGGCCATGCCCGGCGAGCAGGCCGGCGAGGCTCAGCAGCGAATAGTGGCGCAGGTGCTCGTGGTAGATGGTGTCGTACTGCAGCGTCTGCACCAGGTCGAGCAGGTAGTGCGACTCCGAGACGAACACGCCCCGGGGCGCGAGCAGCTCCAGGATGCCGTCCACGACGGCATGGATGTCGCCAATGTGCGCAAACACGTTGGCGGCGGTCACCAATTGCGCGTGACCGTACTTGGCCCGTGACCTGCGCGCGGTCTCCAGCCCGAAATAGGCCTGCAACGTGTCGATGCCGTTGCGGCGCGCCACATCGCCCGCTTGCGACGGCTCGATGCCCAGCACGCGGAAGCCGGCCTTGGCGAACGGGCTGAGCAGTGTGCCGTCGTTGGAGCCGACATCGACGACCAGGCCGTCCTTCTTCAGGCCGAGCATGGCCTCGCTTTCGCGCGCCAGGTCCGCGAAATTGTCACGCAGGATGCGCGTGGTGCCTGAAAGGTAAGGGTAACTCTCCGGGAACAGGACCTCTGGCGCGACCTCCAGGCCGATCTGCACCAGGGTGCAGTCCGCGCAACGCAGCAACTCGAGCGGGTAGGCAGGCTGCTCGACCGCGACGCTGCCCACCGCTGGCATGGTGTTCACCGGCGGGATGTAGCCAACGAAAAGGACGGACTCGAGGCGCTTGCTGCCGCAGACCTGGCAGGCCTGGACCGGTTTGGACGTTTCCTTCATGCGGGCTTCTTCCCCCTGGTCGGGCGCAGCTTGCGGTTGGCGAGGTACCAGTCGACCATCGGCTGCAGGCCGGCGTCGAGCCCGACCTTCGGCGCGAAGCCGAGGCCACGCAGCCGGGTGATGTCGGGACAACGGCGTGGCGTGGCCCCGGGCGGCTCGGCGCCGGCAATCACCTTCGCCTCGCGGCCCATGCAACGCAGGACCTTTGCCGCAAGGTCGCGAATCGCGATCTCCTCCGGGTTGCCGATGTGGTACAGGCCGAGGTGGGCGCCGCGCGCGAGCATCGCCAGCACCCCGTCCACGAAGTCGTCGATGTGGGTGAAGGCGCGCGTCTGGGAGCCGTCGCCCTGGATCGGAAATGGCACCGCGCCGGCCGGATGCGCCGCCACCGCCTCGGCCGCGCGCAGGATGAACTGCGGCAGCACGTGCTCCCAGCCCATGTCCGGGCCATAGACATTGTGCGGGCGGAACACCATCACTCGCTTGAAACCACGGCGGCCGTAGTTGAGCGCCAGCAATTCACAGGCGAGCTTGCCTCCTCCGTAGGAGTAGCGCGGGTTCATCACGTCGGGAATGGACAGCGGCACGTCCTCGGCGGTGGGGACGGTGGGCGGCGTCTGGTAGACCTCGGAGCTGGAGGCGAGCACCAGTTCGTGCACGCCTTCGGCACGGCAGGCATCCAGCACGTTCAGCATCCCGCGCAGGCCGACGTCCAGCACCAGCTCCGGTTGCTCATAGAAGTACTCCGTGCCGTTCACGTAGGCGAGGTGCAGCACGCTGTCCATGCCGCGCGCCGCGGCGCGCACCGCGGCTGCGTCCCGGATGTCGGCCTCGACCATCTCGATCTTCGCCGCGTCGTCGCCGAGGCGGCGCGGCGCACCGCGGAAATTGTTGTCCAGCGCACGCACCGAATGGCCCTGCCCGACGAGGCGGCGCACCAGGGCCGCGCCGATGAAGCCGGTGCCGCCGGTGACCAGGTAGCGCATCACGCCCCCCGCCCAGGCAGCAGCGCACGCCCGTGGCTTCCCAGTGCCATGTAACCCACGCCCGCCGGCAAGTGCAGGTCGCCTGCGGTGAAGCAGTTCCAGAAATCGTAGATGAGCGCCGGCCGCGCCATCGCCGCCGCCAGCTCCGCAACCGGCATGGCGCCAAAGACCGGATGGTTGTTCAGAATCAGCGCGAGGTGGGCGCCCTCCAGCGCCTGAGCGATCGTGGCGCAGGGCGCGAGGCCGAAGGCGCGCTGCTCGTCCTGCGCCACCACCGCGTCGTAGCCGCGGTAGGTCGCCCGCGGGTAGCGGCGCTTCAGCGCTTCGAACACCGGCCGCGCCATGGTTCCGCGCAGGTCGTCCGTTGCCGGCTGCCCCTTGAAGGCGATGCCCATCAACGCGATGACCGGCGCCTCGGGCGCGCCAGCCGCCGCGAGCGTCGTGGCAATGTGCTCGACCACCTCCTCCGGCTGGCCCTCGTTGGTGCGCCGGGCTGCCATCGTGATCACCGGTTCCAGCCCCAGTTCGCGCAGGCCCTCGGCGAAGATGTGCGGATCCTTCTCCAGGCAGGGTCCGCCCACCGGCCCCGGCATCGGCAGGTTGGTGCGCGGGTAGCCGAGCTTTCCGGCGCGGATCACCTCGGCGGCGCTGACGCCAACGGCGTCGCATGCGCGCGCGACCTCGTTGGCGTAGGCGAAGGCGACGTCGCGCTGGGCGTTGTCCACCAGCTTGATCATCTCCGCGGTCTCGATGTCGCTCACCCGCACTACCGTGGGTGTCAGGAACTGGAAGATCTGCGACGCGCGCACCGTCGCTTCGGGGGTCGCCCCGCCGACGATCTGAGGCAACTGGCGCAGCTCGACCAGCGCGCGTCCCTCGAGCGTGCGCTCCGGGCAGAACGCGAGCTGGTAGTCGACGCCGGCCGCATCCAGGATCGGCAGCACCACCTTGCGCGTGGTGCCCAGCTTGACCGTGGAGCGCATGATGACGAGGTCGCCGGGCTTCAGGCGCGCCGCGACCTCGCGGCTCACGCTTTGCACCATGTCCAGGCGCGCCCTGCCGTCAGTGCCCAGCGGGGTGCCCACGGTGACGATGAACACCGTGCCGGTGAATCCGGCGGGAATCGCGCGCTCGCAGCGCAGGCGGCCTGTGCGCAGCGAGCGGCGCAGCCGCTCCTCCAGGCCGGGCTCGTGGAAATGAGGTTCGCCGCGACCGAGTTGGTCGAGCACCGCCTGGCGGATCTCGATCCCGAGGACATCGAAGCCCGCGTCCGCCATCGCCACGGCGAGCGTAAGACCGACGTAGCCCAGCCCCAGTACGCAGACCGAGTGGTCGCGCAGGTGCGGGCGCAGGTCCGGGGCGCGCAGCTCGGGCCCGGGCATCATGCGTCCCAGTTGAACTGGCCGTGCATCAGCGCCAGGCCAACGAGCGCGATGTGCAGTGCGTGGTCGAACTCCCCGCCGAGAATCTCCTGGCGCAGCGCCGCGGGCGTCAGCATCACGCGCTCCACATCCCGCTCGGGCCTCCAGCGCGGCATCTCCCGGGCGCGGATGAAGAAGCACCAGAAGCGGTTCTCGAGGCGGCCGGTATCGGGAATCAGCTTGCCCAGGGCAACCGTCTCATAGGCAGCGAGGCCCGCCTCTTCCGCGAGTTCGCGCTCGGCGACACGGGCAGGCGCCTCGCCGGGATCCATCAGCCCCCCCGGCAACTCCAGCGTCACGCGCTGCACCGCCGGACGGAACTGGCGCACCAGCGGCACCTGCCCGTCGGGCGTCAGCGCGAGCACGCTCACGTAGTCCGCCTGCTCCAGCGAGTGGTAGCTCTGCGGCTCGGCGCCCGCGCGGCCGACGACGCGGGTCACCAGCGTGACCCAAGGCGAGAGCGCGGCGCGTTCGGTGCGCAGGATCGTCGCCTCAGGCATGGAGCGGCTTTTCGTGGCGCGCGAGGAAATCGGCGTAGGCTAGCCGCAACCCTTCGGCGAGCGGCGTGCGTGCGCGCCAGCCCAGTGCGTGGATCCGGCTGCAGTCGAGCAGCTTGCGCGGCGTGCCATCCGGGCGCGAGCGGTCGAACGCCAGCTCGCCCTGGAATCCCACCACGGCGGCGATCTGCGCCGCAAGCTCGGCGATGGTGAGGTCCTTCCCGGTGCCGACGTTGACGAACTCGCCCAGTTCGTTCGCGTTGCAGCGCTCCATCAGGTACACCGCCGCGTCGGCGAGGTCGTCGCTGTAGAGCAGTTCGCGCCGCGGCGTGCCGCTGCCCCAGACCCTGACCGAGGGCGCGCCGGCGAGCCGCGCCTCGTGCATGCGGCGCATCAGCGCGGGCACCACATGGCCGCCTTCGGGATCGTAATTGTCCCCCGGCCCATAGAGGTTGGTCGGCATGACAGCGAGGAAGTTGGTGCCGAACTGGCGGTTGTACGCGGCGCAGGTCTTGATGCCGGCGATCTTGGCCACCGCGTAGGCTTCATTGGTCGGCTCCAGCGGGCCGGTGAGCAGGTGCTCCTCCTTCATCGGCTGCGGCGCATGCTTCGGGTAGATGCAGCTCGAGCCCAGGAACAGAAGCTTGCGCGCGCCGTGGCGGCGCGCCGCCTCGATCACGTTGGCCTGGATCAGCAGGTTCTGGTACAGGAAGTCGGCCGGAAATCGGTCATTGGCCAGGATGCCGCCGACCTTCGCGGCGGCGAGGAACACATGGGCCGGGCGCTCGCGAGCGAAGAATGCGTCCACCTCGGCGCCGTTCGTCAGGTCGAGTTCAGCGTGGGTGCGCAACGCGAGGTCGTCAAATCCGCCGGCGCGCAGCCGGCGCACGATTGCCGAGCCGACAAGACCACGATGGCCGGCCACGAAGATGCGCGCGTCGCGCGTCATCGCGCTACTCGTGGCGATCATGCGCCTTGTACCCGTGCTTGCGCACCAGCGCATCCCGCTCCGCGGCCCTCAGGTCCTCGCGTGCCATCTCGGCGACCAGTTCCCCGAAGCGCACGCGCGGCTTCCAGCCCAGCTTGCGGCGCGCGCGGCGCGCGTCCCCCAGCAGCGTTTCCACCTCCGCCGGGCGGAAGTAGCGCGAATCCACCGCGACCACGCAGCGGCCGCGCTCGTCGTAGCCCTTTTCCGCAACGCCTTTTCCCTTCCACCGGATCTTCATTCCCAGTTCGGCGGCCGCGGCCTGCACGAACTCGCGAACGCTGTGCTGCTCGCCGGTGGCGATGACCAGATCCTCCGGTTCGCGCTGCTGCAGGATCAGCCACATCGCCTCGACGTAGTCGCGGGCATGGCCCCAGTCCCGCTTGGCATCGAGATTGCCCAGGTAAAGGCATTTCTGCAGCCCGAGGCGGATGCGCGCCAGCGCCCGCGTCACCTTGCGCGTGACGAAGGTCTCGCCGCGCTGCGGCGACTCGTGGTTGAACAGGATGCCGTTGGCGGCGAACATGCCATAGGCCTCCCGGTAGTTCACCGTTATCCAGTGCGCGTAGAGCTTGGCGACCGCGTATGGCGAGCGTGGATGGAATGGCGTGGTCTCGCGCTGCGGCGTCTCGCGCACCTTGCCGAACAGCTCCGATGTGGAGGCCTGGTAGAACCGCGTGGACCTGCCCAGCCCCAGCACCCGGATCGACTCCAGCAGGCGCAGCGTGCCGAGCGCGTCGGCGTTGGCCGTGTACTCCGGCTCCTCGAACGACACCGCGACATGGCTTTGCGCGGCAAGGTTGTAGACCTCGTCGGGACGCGACTGCTCGATCACCCGCATCAGGGCCATGGAGTCGGTCATGTCGCCGTAGTGGAGGATCAGGCGACGGCCCCTGACGTGCGGGTCCTGGTACAGGTGGTCGATGCGCTCGGTGTTGAACAGCGACGCCCGCCGCTTGATGCCGTGCACCACGTAGCCCTTGCCGAGCAGGAACTCGGCCAGGTAGGCGCCATCCTGCCCGGTAATGCCGGTGATCAGCGCGCTGCGCCGCGTGGTGGTCCGCCTGGTCCGATTCGCCATCAACGCGCTCCCTCTCCCTACAACCGCCAGCAATCGCGGCCGGCGCCGCGCAATGCGTCCAGGTCCAGAACATCCTTTATGTCGAGCGCGCAACCGCCGATCGCGAGCTTGCCAAGGAAATCCCCCGCTGCACGTTCGCGGTACTCGCGATGGGCCACCGCCACGATGAGCGCGTCGGCCTCGGGCAGCGTCGACCAGGAACCGAGCTCGATGCCGTATTCCTCGCGCGCCTCGTCCGCGCTCGCCATCGGGTCATGGACGTGAACTTTCGCGCCCTGCGCCACCAGCTCTGCCCGCAATTCCGCGGACTTGGAGTTGCGGATGTCCGGCACGTTCTCCTTGAAGGTCAGGCCAAGGAGGTTGATGGTCGCGCCGCGCACCGGACGGCCGCGCGCTTCGAGCATCCCGGCGGCCTTGCCGGCGACGAACTTCGCCATGCCGTCATTGATGCGCCGCCCGGCCAGGATCACCTGGGGATGGTAGCCGGCGGCTTCCGCGCGGTGCGTCAGGTAGTACGGGTCCACGCCAATGCAGTGGCCGCCCACGAGGCCCGGGGTAAACGGCAGGAAGTTCCACTTCGTCCCGGCCGCCCGCAGGACCTGCCGCGTATCCAGGCCGAGCCGGTCGAAGATGATCGCCAGCTCGTTCATGAGCGCGATGTTCAGGTCGCGCTGCGTGTTCTCGATCACCTTCGCCGCCTCGGCGGTCTCGATGCTTTCCGCGCGATGCACGCCCGCGGGCACGATCGCCGAGTAAAGCGCCGCGACGCGCTCCAGCGTCTGCGGCGAATCGCCGGAGACGACCTTCACCACGCGCTCCAGGGTGTGCTCCCGGTCGCCGGGATTGATGCGCTCCGGGGAATAGCCAACGTGGAAGCCGCTCTTCCAGGCGAGCCCGGAGGCCGATTCGAGCACCGGCACGCACACCATCGCGGTCGCGCCGGGATAGACGGTGGACTCGTAGACCACGGTCGCGCCCCGCTTGAGGTTGGCGCCGACTTCCCTGGATGCGGAGACGAGCAGCGCCATGTCCGGCATGTTCGCGGCGTCCACCGGGGTCGGCACCGCCACCACGACGAAGTCGGCTTCCTTCAGTGCCGCGGCGTCCGCCGTCACCCGCAGGTTCCCGGATGCGCGCAATGCGGCCGCATCCAGTTCGCCGGTACTGTCCTCTCCGCGCGACACCGCCTGTACCCGCGTGAGCGAGCGGTCGTAGCCGATGGTCGGAAAGCGCTTGCCGAACGCTACAGCGAGCGGAAGCCCGACGTAGCCGAGGCCGACCACCGCGACCGTGGGCCGGGCGGACTGCGCGCTCATGCCGCGAGTCCGCGCGCCATCGACTCGTGCTCCCGGTACCAGGCGACGAAGCGCTCGACGCCGGTTTCGATGGTGGTGCCCGGCTGGTACCCGATCGCCTCGCGCAGCTTCTCGGTGGAGGCGAAGGTCGCCTTCACGTCGCCCTGCTGCATCGGCGCCAGCTCAATCTGCGCCTTGCGGCCAAGCGCGAGCTCGACGGCGCGCACGAAATCCATCAGCTTTACCGGCGAGCCGTGGCCGATGTTGAACAGGCGGGACCTCGCCGGCCCCTCGCCGCCCGGATGCGGGCGCTCCACCAGTGTGGTCACCGCATCCACGATGTCGTCCACATAGGTGAAATCGCGCAGCATGTCGCCGCCGTTGAATACCCGTATCGGGCGGCCCTCAAGGATGGCGCGGGTAAAGATGAACAGCGCCATGTCCGGCCTGCCCCAGGGGCCATAGACGGTGAAGAAGCGCAGGCCGGTGGTGGCAAGTCCGAACGAATCGCCGTAGCTTCGCGCCATCAGCTCGTTGGCGCGCTTGGTGGCCGCGTACAGGCTGACCGGGTGATCCACGCGCTGTTCCTCGTGGAACGGCAGGTCGGTGTTCGCCCCGTAGACGCTGGAGCTGCTGGCGTAGCACAGGTGCCCGATCTTCGCCGCGCGGCACCCTTCAAGGATGTTGAGGAAACCCGCGACGTTGCTGCTCACGTACGCCATCGGGTTCTCGAGTGAGTAGCGTACGCCGGCCTGCGCGGCGAGGTGCAGCACAACATCGAAGCGGTGTGCGCGGAAAAGCGCCTCGATCGCCCGTTCATCGGACACGTCGAGCTTCTCGAAGCTGAAGCCGGGCCGGGGCTGCAGGCGGGACAGCCGCGCACGCTTGAGTGCCGGGTCGTAGTACGCGTTCAGGTTGTCGATGCCGAGGACCTCGTGGCCGCGCTCGAGCAGGCGCGCGCAGGCATGCATGCCGATGAACCCTGCGGCGCCCGTGACGAGCAGCTTCATGCGTCTGCGGCTTTCCTGCGATTGGGAAGGACGCTGATTTTACTGGAGAATCAGTCGAGCGGCCGTGAGCCCATCGCAGGGTTCACGCGGCGGAACCGGTCAGGCGAGCTCGCGCATCACCCGGTCGAGGCCCGAGCGCCAGTCCGGCAGCGCGACGCCGAATGTCGCGTGCATCTTCGCATTGTCCAGGAGGGAATTTCGCGGCCGCCGCGCGGCCGTAACGAACTCGTCGCTGCGGATGGCGCGCAGCGGCGTGCGCAGTCGGGCGGCCTCGAGGATCGCCGTGGCAAAGCCATGCCAGGTGGTCTCGCCCGCCGCGCTCATGTGGTAGACCCCCGACGCTGCGTCCGGCTTCGCCAGCGCGCGGATGGTGGCCTCAGCGATGTCGATGGCGGAAGTCGGCGCTCCGCGTTGATCGTCCACCACCCTTAGCTCGGGTCGCTCGCGGGCCACGCGCAGGATGGTGAGGAGAAAATTGCTGCCGCGGGCGCCGTAGACCCAACTGGTGCGGAAGATGAAGTGGCGGCAGCCGCTGGCGGCGATCGCGCGGTCGCCGGCAAGCTTGGATTCGCCATAGGCGTTGATCGGCCCAGGCGCGTCATCCTCCAGGTAGGCGCCAGCCTTTGCGCCGTCGTACACGTAGTCGGTGGAATAATGCACCAGTAGCGCGCCGCGCTTGCGCGCCTCCTCGGCCAGCACGCCAACGGCCATGGCGTTCACCGCGAACGCGGCTTCGCGTTCGTCCTCGGCGCGATCCACCGCGGTGTAGGCGGCGGCGTTGACAATCAGCGCCGGATTTGCCTTGCGCACGATCTCCCGGACTTCGCCGGGCGCCGCCATGTCCAGTTCCGCCCGGTCAACGGCCAGCACTTCTCCTAGCGGCGCCAGCAGGCCCTCCAGCGCCGAGCCGACCTGGCCGCGCCGGCCGAGGAGGAGGATGTTCAATCGAAGGCCTCGGCCGCCGCCAGCAGCACGCCGCGCCGGTCCTTGTCCGCCAGTAGCGGCTCGCCCTGGATGGGCCACGCGATGCCGAGCACCGGGTCGTTCCACGCCAACGTGCGCTCGTGCTCGGGCGCGTAGTAGTCGGTGGCCTTGTACTGCACCTCGGCGTACTCCGAGGTCACCAGGAAGCCGTGCGCGAAGCGCTCAGGAACCCAGAGCATGCGGCGTGATTGCGCGTCCAGCGTCACACCGACCGACCTGCCGAAGCCGGGTGAGCCGCGACGCAGGTCCACGGCCACGTCGTAGATCTCGCCCGCGACGACCCGGACCAGCTTTCCCTGCGGTTGCTGCAACTGGTAATGAAGGCCGCGCAGCACGCCCTTGGCCGAGCGCGAATGGTTGTCCTGGACGAAATCCGCCTCGACTCCGGTGGCGTCGCGGAACACGCGTCGGTTCCAGCTCTCCAGGAACCAGCCGCGGGCGTCGCCGAACACCCTGGGCTCGAGCACCAGCACGCCTGGCAGCGCGGTGCGCTCGACCTTCACGCCAGCAGCTTCTCCGACAGCACGCGCAGCAGGTACTCGCCGTAGCCGCTCTTGGCCAGGGGCTTCGCCAGCCGGCGCAGCTGCGTGGCGTTGATGAAGCCCTTGCGCCACGCGATTTCTTCCGGGCAGCCGATCTTGAGGCCCTGGCGGCGCTCGATGGTCTCGATGAAGTGCGAGGCCTCGAGAAGCGCCTCGTGCGTGCCGGTGTCCAGCCAGGCGTAGCCGCGGCTCATTGGCAGGACCTCCAGCCCCCCCTGCTTCAGGTACTCGCGGTTGACGTCGGTGATCTCCAGTTCGCCACGCGGCGAAGGCTTGAGCTTCGAGGCGATCCCGACCACGCGGTTGTCGTAGAAATACAGGCCGACCACCGCGTAGGGCGATTTCGGCTTTGCCGGCTTCTCCTCCAGGCTCACGGCGCGGCCGCGCTTGTCGAACTCGACCACGCCGTAGCGTTCAGGATCCTTCACCGGGTAGGCGAAGATCGTCGCGCCGCGCTTCCTCGCCGCGGCCCTGGACAGCAACGCCGTCAGGTCGTGGCCGTGGAACAGGTTGTCCCCCAGCACCAGCGCCACCGGATCACGGCCGATGAACCTGCGCCCGACCAGGAACGCCTGGGCGATGCCGCCGGGCGTGGCCTGCACGGCATACGACAGGCGCATGCCCCAGGCGCGGCCATCCCCCAGCAGGCGCTCGAAGCGAGGCGTGTCCTCGGGCGTGGAGATGACCAGGATGTCCCGGATGCCCGCCAGCATCAGCGTCGACAGCGGGTAGTAGATCATCGGCTTGTCGTACACCGGCAGCAACTGCTTGGACACCGCGAGCGTGGCCGGGTAGAGCCGGGTGCCCGAGCCACCCGCGAGGATGATGCCCTTCATTGCGTCTTCTCCACCAGTTTCTCCAGGTACCAGCCTACGGTCTTGCGCATGCCCGACTCGAAGCTCTCCTTCGCGCGCCAGCCCAGTTCGGCCTCGATGGCGCGCGTGTCCATGGCATAGCGCCGGTCGTGACCGAGGCGGTCGGTGACGTGCGTGATGAGTCCCGCGTAGCCGCCCGCCTTGCGCGGCCGCGCCTCGTCCAGCAGCGCGCACAGCATGTTCACCACGTCCAGATTCGCGAGTTCGGTGCCGCCACCGATGTTGTAGGTCGCGCCCCGCCGGCCGCGCGCAAGCACTTCGCTCAGTGCTGTGCAGTGGTCCTCCACGTACAACCAGTCGCGCCGCTGCTTGCCGTCGCCATAGACCGGCAGCGGCTTGCCGGATAGCGCGTTGGCGATCATCAGCGGGATCAGCTTCTCCGGGTACTGGCGCGGCCCATAGTTGTTGGAGCAGTTGGTGGTCACCACCGGCAGACCGTAGGTGTGGAAGTATGCGCGCACAAGATGATCCGCCGCCGCCTTGGAGGCCGCATAGGGACTGTTGGGCGCGTAGGGCGTGGATTCGGTGAACGCCGGCTCGCCCGGTCCGAGTGAGCCGAACACCTCGTCGGTCGAAACATGCAGGAAGCGGAACGCCGATTTGGCCTCGCCCGCCAGCCCCTCCCAGTAGGCGCGAGCCTCCTCCAGCAGCGAGAAGGTACCGACCACGTTGGTCTGCACGAACTCCGCGGGCCCGCTGATGGATCGGTCGACGTGGCTTTCAGCGGCGAAATGCACGATGGCGCGCGGCCGGTGCTCGGCAAGCAGCGCGCGCAGCAGCGCGCGATCGCAGATGTCGCCCTTGACGAAGCGATGGCGCGGGTCGCCCTTGAGCGGCGCCAGGTTCTCCAGGCTGCCGGCGTATGTAAGGCGGTCCAGGTTGACCACTGCCTCGTCCGTCGAAAGGACGAAATTCGAACCGATGAAGCCGGCGCCGCCGGTGACGAGAATCATGCGCAATTATTCCACGTTTGGACGCGACAGCGCGGCAGCAGCATCCAGCACCGGCTCCAGCGCCAGGTCCGCCAGATCGCCCGACTCCGGCCGCACCACTCGATGCGTCACGCCCCAGGGTCTCCAGCGCGCCACCGGCGAGTCGCCGAACAGCGCCACCACCGGTTTGCCCAGCGCGGCCGCAAGGTGCATCGCGCCGCCGTCGGGGCAAACTGCCAGTCGCGCAAGGGACAGGGCCGCGATCAGTGTGGCGAGATCCGGTGTCGGCACCGGAAAGACGTTGCCGCCGCCGGACAGCTCCAGGACTTTCGTCGCGGCGACGTCGTCTCCCGGGTGGCGCGGATCGTCGGCGGGGCCGGGCGCCCACAGCAGCATCACGTGCCTGTCGCGTGCGAGTTCGCCGACGAGCGCCGCGTAGCGTTCCAGCGGCCAGCGCTGCTTGGGCCGTCGCGCGCTGATGTGGATGGCAACGAACGGTCCGGTGCCCGCCAGGTCGCGCACCCGTTCGACCGCGGCGGGGTCCGGGAACACGCGCGCCTTGCCCGGCGCGCCGGTGATGCCCAGCTCGCGCCCGGTTTCGAAACTTCGCTCCACTTCGTGCATTTCCGCCGGAAGGTCGGCCCGCGCCACCACCACTTTGCGCGCACCCAGGCTGTTGGCGAGCTTGAGCGACTGCGGCGAAGGTGCGGGCACCAGCACCGCGTCCAGGCGCCGGCCGCGGATCGAAGACAGCAGCTTCAGGCGATCCTTGAACAACGCGAGCGCCCCCTTGCTCCGGTGTTTCATTTTCTCGTAGACCAGCACCTCGCTCAGCAGCGTGTTGCGCGCCAGCACCTCGGCGTTGTAGGTGTTCACCAGAGCGCCAATCCATGCCCCCGGCAGCTGCCCGCGCAGCCCGGCGATCAGCGGCGTCGTGCAGACGAGGTCGCCGATGTTGTCGCGGCGCAGGATCAGGATGCGCGGCGCGGTTGCCTGGGCAGCCTGGTCAGCCATAGTCCAAGGAGGAGCGTCGCGAGGATGCCGTGCTCATGATGCAGCGTGGTATTGACCAGCCCAACGGTGGCCGTGATGACCAGGCCGCTCAGTGCCCCGCCCCACAGCAGCCAGTCGAGGTCGCTGTCCTGCGCAAGCGGCCTGCGGCGCACCAGGGACGTCGTCCAGGCGAGCAACACCGCGGCAAGCGCCAGTGCGCCGACGACACCGCGCTCGGCGAGAGTGTTCACATAGAGGCTGTGCGCGTGGTTGGTGCCGGCGTAACGGTTCGCGTCGAAAGGCTTGCCCGCAAGCCTGCGCCACTCCTGCACGCGCTCCATCGAGATGATGCTGTAGTTGCTGATGCCGACGCCGAACCACGGATACCGCTCCCAGGCCGCGAAACCCATGTTCCAGACCCGGTCTCGCGCGTTCAGGACATCATCCTGGGCGGAGACCCGCTGGTGCTTGGCGACGAGTTCGGCGTCCATCGTCACCGCAAGCGACAGCGACAGGACGATTGCCGCCGCACTGGCGTACAGCGGCATCCGCCAGCGAGGCCACCACGCCATCGCAAGCGCCATCGCAAGGAGAAACCCGGCCGCCACCGCGCCACGGCTTGCTGTCGCGACCAGCGAAATGAGGATGGCGCCGAACGCGATGGCCGCGGACAGCCGCGGCAGGGGGTTCCAGGTTCGCCAGTGCGCGAACAACCACGCGGCGCCCAGACCGAACACGATGGCGAGGTAGATCGCGCTATGGTTGACATGTCCCACCGATTTCAACTGCAACGCGTCGCTGCGGCCGCCGGCATAATTCCACCATCCAAGCGCGAGGCTCAGCAGCGTGGCGGCGACCACCGCGCCGAGCACCCGGCGCAGCTCGACGGTCCCATAGCCCCCCCGCTTCACCATCCACAGGATGCTGCCGTAGCGCAGGACGTCGGTGGCGCCTTTCCACTCCTGGTGCGGAATCGGCGCGAAGGCCGCCACCAGGTACGCCGAGGCGATCCAGGCTGCGATGAGCGTGTCCCACAGATCCCAGCGACCGCCGAAATCGCGCGCGTGCGCCCGGTTCCAGAGCCAGGCCGCCGAAAAGCCCAGCCACGCCAGGTTCTTCGGCGCCTCGAGCAGCGGCAGGAAAAATGCGAGCGCGACCAGCAGCGCGGCCTCCACCGGGTAGCGGGTCGATTTCAATTCCGCGAGCATGGGCGCGCAGTTTAGCCGCGGGCGAGGGCCAGCGCCGCCGCAGCGACCGATTCCTCGCCAATGGCCTGCATGCACCGCGGCGCAGGACACTCGGCGACGGAGCGCCCGCAGCGCCGCACCCAGTCGATGTCGCGCTTGAACAGCACGCGCTGGTCGCGGCATTCCCAGTCGTTGATGGTGACCGCCCGGTACGGGGAATCACGCCAGAACGCGCCCGCGCCGCAAAGCACCGCGGAACCGGGACCGAACAAGGTCACGGTGGGCGTGCCGGCAAGGCGGCCCAGGTGCGCCACGCCGGTGTCCGGGGACACGAGAAGCGCGGCGCCCTTCAGCAGATGCCACATCTGTGCCAGGTCAAGTTGCCCGGCGAAGGATCGCTCGCGCCCGGTGGGATCGATCATTGCCACCTCCGCTTCCTCGCCTGCGCCCGCGCTCCAGGCAATACCGTAGCCCTTCGCGGCCAGTCCGTCGGCAAGCATGCGCCACTTCTCCGGGCCCCAGCGCTTGAGCGGCGTGCTGGCGCCGATGTGGAGCACTGCATAGCGCCCCTCCGGCAGGGCGAACGGCGCATGCACGGGATCGGGCCAATCCGCGGTGGCGTAGGACTGCGGCGGCGGACCGTCGGCCAGCGCCGCGACCATGTCGCCCCAGGCGGCGGGCGCGGCGGGCCAGGGGCGCAACTCGTCCACCGGCCAGCTCTTGTAGGCCGGGCGATCGCCGGCGTGCGCCACGATCCAGCGCGCACCCGCGGCGGCGGCGAGCCAGCTGTAGCGGTTGTCCCCTGGAACATAAGCGAGGTCGAAGCCGGGCCCGTCCAGAAGCGCCGCGAGCGTGCCTGGGTCGCGCGGATCGAACGCGATCGCCTCCACGCCATAGGGCCGCCCGGAATAAAGGGGCGCCGCGGCCTTGCGCACGGTCATCGCGATTCGCGCGGCAGGATGCCGCTCGCGCAGCTTCGCGAGCAGCGGCGTGAGCATCAGCGTGTCGCCGAGCAGCAGGTGGTGCGTCACCAGGATACTGCCCGGGCTCGAGGGCTGGCGCCGGCGCACGGTAAAGCGGCGCAGAATCGCCGCGGGCACGACTCGTGCGCGCGAAGCGATGCGGCTAGCCACGCACGACCTCGAGGAAAATGGCCTCCATGCGATCGAGCATGCGCTCCAGCGAATGGCTCTCGACGCAGAGCTTGCGCGCGGCCTCGCCCAGTTCACGGCGCCGGCCGTCGCCGGCCGCGAGCGCGGTGATCGCCCCCGCGAGCGCCTCGGGATCCTCCGGCGGCACCACGATGGCGGTGCGCTCGTGCTCGGCGATCTCGGGGATGCCGCCCACCGCGGTGGTCACGCAGGGCAGACCGACCAGCATCGCCTGGATGAGCGCCTGCGGCACGCCTTCGTTGGCGTAGGACGGCAACGCGAAGATGTCCAGCGCGCGCAGCCAAGGCAGTACGTCGCCCTGGTTGCCGGCCATGCGCACGCGACCTGCGAGGCCCAGTTCCGCGACCTGGCGCTCCAGTGCCTCGCGCTGCGGCCCGTCTCCCACGATCACCAGCTCTATCGTATCCGGGAGCTTCGTCATGGCCTCGACCAGGTGGCGATGGCCCTTCCAGCTACGCAAGGTCGCGACAATGCCCACCAGCAGGCGCCCCTCCGGCAGTCCGAGCCGCTGGCGCGATGCGGCGCGTTCGCTGTTTCCGCCCGGCCGGAATCGCCCGGCGTCGATGCCGGTGGGCACGGATTCGATCATCGCCCCGGGAAATCCGTTGCGCGCCACCAGTTGGCGCCTGAGCGCCTCGCCTGTGGTAACGATGCGCGATGCGGCGCGGGTATAGAGCCATCGCGTAAGCAAGTCGCGCGGCACTGCGGCCGAGATGTGGCGCGTGCGCACGATCGGAGCGGGGAGCTTGAGCCCCATGCGCGCAAGCGCCGCAAGCCAGGAATCGGTGGAACTGTGCGTGTTGATGACGTCGCATGAATTGGCGCTGAACCAGGTCATCAGTGCGCCAACGCCGACCGGGCGCTTGCGACCGATGGGCAGCGCCACTGCCGGCACGCCCCAGTTGGCCGCCTCAAGGTGGATACGCGCCTCCGGCGGGGAGAGCAGCGTCACCCGGTGCCCCCGCCGGATCATGCCCTGCGACTCGGCGAGAATGCGGATTTCCTGCCCGCCCCAGCCCAGCGACGATTCCGTGTGGACGATCTGCAATCGTCTCAACCGGAGCGCCCGGGGGGTGCGAGTGGCGTCGAAGCACCCCCTGCATCCTCGAACTGCATGCGGTACAACCTGGCGTAGGCACCCTCGCGCCCTAGCAGCCCGGCATGCGTCCCGGTCTCGGCGACGCGGCCGCGCTCCAGCACCACGATCCGGTCCGCGCGCTCGATGGTGGACAGGCGGTGCGCGATGACGATGGTCGTACGACCGCGCATCAGGGTCTCCAGCGCCGCCTGCACCAGGCGCTCGGACTCCGAGTCCAGCGCAGAGGTGGCTTCGTCCAGGACCAGCAACGGCGCATTCTTCAGCAGCGCGCGCGCGATGGCGAGGCGCTGGCGCTGCCCGCCCGACAGGCGCATGCCGTTCTCGCCGATCAACGTCGCGAGCCCCTGCGGTGTCTCGCGGATGAACTCCATGGCGTGGGCGGCAACCGCAGCGGCCTCGACCTCGGCATCGCTCGCCCCACCCATGCGCCCATAGGCGATGTTGGCGCGGATCGAATCGTTGAACAGCACCACGTCCTGCGACACCAGCGCGAGATTGGCGCGCAGGCTGTCGAGGGTCAGGTCCTGCAGGTCGTGGCCATCGAGCAGGATGCGCCCCCCGTCCGGCGAGTAGAAGCGCGGCAGCAGGTTGACCAGCGTTGTCTTGCCGCCGCCGGAGCCGCCCACCAGCGCAACGGTCTCGCCGGGCTTCACCATGAGGCTCACTCCGTCCAGCGCGGGCTGGGTGCGCGTGGCGTAGGTGAAACGCACATCCTCGAAAACCACTTCGCCTCTGGCCCGGGCAAGCGACACCGTGCCCCTGTCCTCCTCCACCGGCGTGTCGATCAGGCCGAACACGCTCTCGGCGGCAGCAAGGCCGCGCTGCAGGGACGCGTTCACCTCCGTGAGGCGCTTGAGCGGCGACAGCAGCATCAGCATGGCCGTGATGAAGGACGCGAATTCGCCCACACTGACGCGGGAGGAAGCAGCCTCGCCCAGCGCGATATAGACGATGATGGCGAGCGCGGTGGCGGCGAGGGTGTGGGTCACGGGCGTGGTGAGCGAGGCCGGCACCGTGTAGCGCATGTGGAAGCCCCGCAGGCGCTGGTTGGCGCGCTCGAAGCGCCGCGCCTCGTATTCCTGGCCGCCGAATACCTTGACAACCTTGTGGCACTCGATGGCTTCCTCCAGCACGTGCACCAGCTCGCCGGTGGCGTTCTGCGCCTCGCGCGTCATATTGCGCAGGCGCGAGGACAGCAGGCGCACGAAGAGCGCGATCGGCGGCCCGACCGCGAGCGCGATCAGGGTCAGCTTCCAGTCCAGCCACAGCAGCCACGCCAGCAGGCCGACCACGGCGATGGAATCCTTCACCACCACGGTGAGCACGCCGGTGGCGGCAGCGGCGACCCCGGTGACATCGTAGGCGACCTTCGACAGCACCGCGCCCGAGCTGTGGTCGTCGAAGTACTTCGCGGGAAAGCGCACCAGGCGCGAGAACATCTCTGCGCGCAGGTCGAGCACGACGCGGTGTGCGACCCAGGCGAGGAAGTACGAGGAGGCAAAGCTGAGAATCCCGCGCAGCACGAAGATGCCGACCAGCGCCGCGGCGAAGGCGAACGGCGGAAGAAGCGGTTGCGCCCCGGCGCCGAAGCCGCCGTCCAGCAGCGGCTTCATCATGGCGGGAAAAAGTGGCTCGGTCGCGGCGGCGCCCACCATGCCAAGCACCGCCAGCACGAACACCTTCAGGTACCGCCGCACATAGGACAGCAGGCGCAGGTACAGTGCGCCGCTGCCCATCTCCGGCCCGGCGCCGGCTTTCGGGCTCACTTCGCCGCCTCTTCCTTCTGCGGCACGGGCCGGGATGGGGCGGGTTTCGCCGGTATTCGTTGCACGTACTCGATGGCGCGCGGGTGGCCCTTGCGCGCCGCGTCCAGCATCCAGCCGTAGGCTTCGCTCGCGTCGGCTTTGACGCCACGTCCCTCGGCGTACATCAGGCCGAGGGCGTAGGTCGCCTCGACGTGTCCCTGGCGCGCGGCGAAGCGCAACCACTTCACCGCCGTGGCCTCATCCTTCTGCACGCCGAACGCGCCTCGCGCATATATGGTGGCCAGCCTGTACTCGGCTTCCGGCAGGCGCTGCGCGGCCGCCTCCGCGAGCAGCTTCAGCGCCACCTGCTCGTCCTTTGCCACACCCTGGCCGGTGCCATACAACAGCGCGAGCCGGAATTGCGCGTCGCGGTCCTTGCCAGCCGAGGCGCGCTGCAGCAGCTTGACCGCGGCCTCGGCGCTCTTCTCCAGCCCGGCACGCCCCTCCAATTGCAGCATTCCCAGCAGATACAAACCTCGCGGTTCGTCCTGCGCGGCGGACTTCTCTATCCAGCCGCGCGCGGCGTCAATGTCCGCAGGACCGCCGCTGCCTTCCAGCAGCATTTCGCCCAGATTCGCCTGCGAGCGCGCGTAGCCTTTCTCCGCCGCCAGGCGGTACCAGGTACGCGCCGCCTCCAGGTTGCGCAGCTTGTCGGGCGCACGCTGGTAGACGACGGCCAGGTTGTGCGCCGCGTCCACGCGCCCCTTGAGCGCACTGATGGAGAACTGCTCGATGGCGCGCGCCTCGTTCTGCGGCACTCCGCGCCCGCTGACATAGAGCATGCCGAGCAGGAGCGCAGCGCCGGCGTCGCCCTCGCGCGAGAGCTTCTCCAGTGCCTCGCGCGCCTCCTGCTGGCCGGACGCCGCGCGCTTTGCGAGGTCGGTCAGCTCTTCATCCGTGGCGCCGAACGCGGAAGCAAACGCAAACAGGAGCAGCAGCGCGCAGGTCCGCCATGCCGTGCGCATCAGCCTCTCCCCGCCGCCGGCCCCAGTGCCGAATACAATGCCACGAGTTCGCCCGCCATTTTCTCGATCCCGAAGTTCTCCGCGCATGCCCGCGCCGCCGTCGCCATGCCCGCGCCGGCCACCGCCGCGCCGCGCATCAGGGAGGCGACTCCCGCGATGTCAGCCGGGTCGCAGATCCAGCCGGACCGCCCCGGCTGCACCACTTCCGCGGCGCCGCAGCGCCGCCCCACGATTACGGGCAATCCCATCGCGAGCGCTTCCAGCGCGGTGTTGGGAAAAGGGTCATAGCGCGTCGGAAGGATAAAGCAATCGGCTGCCGCATACAGGGGGCGCACGTCCTCGCGGCCGCCGACAAACTGTACCCTGCCCTCGAGCCCCGCCGCGCGCGCCTGTCCGGCGAATCGGGCCGCCTGTCGGTCGCGCCCCGCCACCACCAGCCGGAAGCGCTGCGAGGCGCACTGCGCCAGCGCGCCGATTGCGGCATCCAGCCCCTTGCGCGCGAATCCCGAACCGACGAACAGGAACAGGGTTTCCCCCTCGACCACGCCCAGCTCGGCCCGCGTCGCCGCACGCGAGCGCGCCCGCTCACGCGGGTGGAACTGCTCCAGGTCGATGCCGTTGTAGATCACGTGCAGCTTCTCCCGCGATATGCGGAACGCTGCGGCGATCTCGTCGCGCACCATGCCCGAGTTGCAGATCACGGCACGCAGCGCCGGGTGCTCGAACATCGCCCGCTCCGCGGCGCATACGTACCGGTGGTAGGGATTCAGGGCGAGCGCGAGTTTCTCCGCTCTCCCGCCCAGACCGCGGCGGATCCCGAGCCAGTTGCGGTGCACCCCGTCGCCGGCGCGGTAGATGCTGCAACCGGGAATCCGCTCATGCGACTGCACCAGGTCGAAGCCGCCTGCGGTCCAGGCTTCGCGCGCCGCGCGGGCGAAAGAACGGTCGCGCCACCAGCCGCCAAGATGGAACGGATCCGCGAGGACTACTTTGCGCGACCCGTCGCCCCAGCCTTGTGCGCTACGCGCTATCAGCGTCACCTCCGCGCCCGCCTTCTCCAGCGCCGGGAGCGCGCGCTCGACGAAGCGCTCGGCACCGCCATAGGGGTTGTAGCGCTGCCGGACCAGCGCGATGCGCATGGCGGCCGCCTATCCGAGCAGCGCGCGCGCGGCCGCGTGAACCTGGTCCACCGGCAAGGTCGTCAGGCATTCGCTCACCTTGCCGCCGCCGCAGCCGTCGTTGCCGCAGGGCCGGCAGGCGTGACCGCTCGTGACGATGCGGTGGGCGACATTCCAGGGGCCCCATTCCAGATCGCCGCTGGGACCGAACAAAGCCACCGTCGGGGTGCCCATGGCCGCGGCAAGGTGCATCGGCATGGAATCCACGCCGATGAACAGCTTCGCGCGCGCCGCCACGGCACCGAGTTCCTTGATGGACAGGCGCCCGGCAAGGTTCAGCGCCTTGCCGGGCGCGAGCTTCTCTATGGCCTCGATCATCGCCAGTTCCGCAGGCGCGGGCGAGGCGGTCAGCACGACGCGATGGCCGTCCGCGGCCAGGCGATGGATCAGCTCGGCGTTCTTCTCCACGGTCCAGCTCTTGAAGCGCCAGCGCGAGGTCGGATGCACGTGGACGAATCCGCGCTCGGGTACCAGTTCCGCGGCACGCGCCTCGGCTTCCGCTCCCGGCACGAACTGGACACGCCGCTCGTCCACCGTGGGCTGGATGCCAATGCGCCGCAGCGCGTCCAGGTTCAGTTCGACCGCATGGCGCCGGCCGTTGCGCAGCAGCGGATAGCGATGCGTGAAGCTGTTGCGCCAGAAGGCGCCGCGGCCAGGGACGATGGGCGCGACCGAGAACTGCGGCCCGAGTGCGCGCGCCAGCCACGCGCCGCGCGGCTGCTCCGACAGGTGGACGATCAGGTCGTAGCGCCGCGCGCGCAACGACGAGTAGAGCGCCCGCTCGGCCTCGAGCCGGGGCAGCGCGCCGATCTCCTTCCATTTGCGGCCAACCGCAAGCAGCGTGTGCAGTGCCGGATGGCCCTCCAGCATCGGCGCGGTGTCGTCGTACACCAGCGCGTCGATCTCGGCCGCCGGCGCATGCGCCTTTAGCACCGAGATCGTCGGCGCGGCAAGCAGAACGTCGCCGTGGTGGCGCAGCTTGATGACCAGCGCGCGCGCGATCGCCTTGAGCGGGACGGCGTCATTGACCATCCCGGGAAAGATAGCACGCCTTCTCAGTCCAGCCTGTACGCCACCGACACGAACGCTGCGCGCCCCGCCGCAGGAAACGCATTGAACGTCGTCCCCGCCCCGTTGCGGATGGCGTAGCTGAAGTACTCCTTGTCGAGCAGGTTGCGCACCTCGAAGGCGAGGTGCGCGCGCCCGATGCGGTGCTCGAACTTCAAGTCCAGCAGCGCATAGGCCGGCATCCGGCGCGGGAAGGTGTTGGCCTGGTCATTGTCGAAACGCTGCCGGCCGACGTGGCGCAGGTTGGCGTTGAGCCGGCTGGCTTCGCGGATCTTCCAGGAAGCGCCCGCGGTGAAGAGCGTGCCTGGCACCAGCGGCACTTCGTTTCCGGTCACGTCCGTGCCACCGTAGACGCCCGAGCGGAAGCGCGCCTCCTGCACGGCGAGCGCGGCGCGCAGTTCGAGCGCGTCGAGCGCGCGCCAGCCGGCCTCCAGTTCCAGGCCGCGGCGACGGGTTGGCGACAGGTTGAGCGTGGTAAAGGTGAGCGGGCTGAAGTAGATCTCGCGATCGAGCTTCATGTCGTAGACGCTGGCGCGGGCGCGCAGGGCGCGACGCTCGAACTCCACGCCCAGTTCGCGCGCATCCGAGGTCTGCGGCTTGAGCAGGTCCGCATTGCAGGGCGGGAAGAAGCAGGCGTTGTCGTCGAAGGTGCCGAGGCGGAAGCTGCGGTTGAGCTTGCCGTACGCGGACCAGCCGCCCTCGAAGCGGTGCCGCAGCGCAAACTCGTGCGCGCGCAGCGTGTTCGACTCGCGGCGGTCATCCAGCGGAAACACGTTCTCGGTGAGCCGGTCCTCGTTTCGTTGGCGCCGCACGCCGGCCACCAGGCGCGTGGCGGGGGACAACCAGAGGCTGAGCTGGACGTACAGCGCCCGGTTCGCCTGCTCGCCCAGCCGCTTGGAGAACGGCGCGGCGATCGCCTGCGGGCTACCCGCGCTCGCGGTCTGGTAGGTCCAGCGGTCGAGGTCGAATCCGAGCACGAGCTCATGCGCCCGCCCGAAGGCGTCGAAGCCCAGCTTCGCCCGCGGCGTGAAGGCCCGGTACTCCGCCCTGGTGTCGACGAAGAAGGTGTTGTTGAAGAGGAACGCGTCGGCGTGCTTCTTGCGGTACGCGAGATCGGCGGAAAACTCATGACGCCCGGCGCGAATGCTCCCGCCCGCCACGACTTGGCCGCCGTTGCGCTCGCCGTAGTCCGCCGTGTTGAAGCTCTGGCGCCGGTCGGCGGCGATCTGCGCTTCCGACAACGCGCCCGGAAGTCCCTGGTGCTGGTCGTCGAAGCCGAAACGCAGCCAGCCGCGCGCCTCGCTGCCGGGCAGCATCGCCCTCGCCTCCAGAGCGCCGGCGATGTTGGTCTGCTGGAAGCGGTTGTTGCGCCGGTACCCCTTGGTGTCCTCGTCCGCCAGGGTGAGCGAGAAGCCCAGCTGCTCGCCCTGCGCCGACCAGCCGGCACGGATCTCCTGCGTGCCGTAGCCGCCGAAGCGGCCGACGCCGTAGGCGCGGGTCTCGCCGGGTTTGTGCCTGCGCGTGATGATGTTGATGGTGCCGCCCGCGGCGCCGGTGCCGTAGAGCACCGCGCCGGAACCTCGCAGGACCTCGATGCGCTCGATGGACTCGATCGGAATCGAGGACAGCTGCGGCGAGGAAATCTCGTTCTCCGACAGGCGCACGCCGTCCACCAGCACCAGCGTGTTCTCGCTGCCGGTGACGCCGAAGCCGCGCAGGTCAAGCTGCTGGTTCGGCGAACCGGCGTTGTCACGAATGTGCAGCAGGCCGAATTGCGCCAGGATCTCCGCCAGGTTGGACGAGGCGCTGGCGCGGATGTCCTCGGCTGTGACCACGCTGACGCCGACGGCAAGATTCTGCTTGGTGTCGGCGAAGCGTGTCGCGGTGACGACCACGGCATCGTCCTGAGCGGAGAGGGGTGCGGCAAAGCACAGGAAGGCCGCAAGCGCGGCTGCGGAAAGGCGGGAATGCATTGAAACCTCCACCGGCGTCGTCCCCGACGCCATGAACAGGTTGAACAATGCAAGGCCGGTCTCCGGGCTCGCGAGTCCTTCCAGGCGCCTGGCCTTCCCACCCGATCGTCCGGGCAGTGGCCGCAGGTCGGCACCCGATCTCGCTTACCGTTGCGGGGGCAGCAGAGGCATCGAACCTCTTTCCCGTTTCACCCAGGGCGCGTGAGCCGCGACCCGGACACCTTGCAACCGAAAGCGGTGCCATTGTACCCCCGGCCCAAGCGCCCGATTCAACTGAGGAAACACATTCAGAACCGCCCCTTATTTCTTGACGCAGCGGCGAATTTGCACCATATTTGCAAACGTGGAAGCGGAGTTCATCTCCCTCGAGGCCAAGGTCGCGCAGTTCGTCGGACTGTGCGAAAAGTTGCGCGCCGAAAACCATGACCTGCGCCAGCAGCTTGCGGGCGCGCGCAACGACGCCAAACGCCTGACCGAGCGCATTGACGGCGCCAAAGCGAAACTCGAGAACCTGCTTGCCCGCCTGCCCGACTAACCTGCGCGACTGAGACCCCAGGCTCCCGCCGCCCCCATGGCCGACAGCGCCAAGACGATCGAGGTCAGCATCCTCGGCCGCAACTATCGCGTGTCCTGCACCGACGGCGAGCGCGACGGACTGATGCGTGCGGTGGAGTTCCTCGACGCCAAGATGGGCGAGATCAAGAGCGGCGGCAAGGTAAACGGCACCGACCGCATCGCAGTGATGGCGGCGCTCAACATCGCTCACGAACTGTTGTCGATGAAAGTCGGCGCCGGCTTTGACATCGGGGACGCCAAGCGTAGAATCAATTCGATCGGGGCGAAGCTGGATGCAGCGATCGCCCAGCAGGAAAAGCTGTTCTAGACAACGTCCGCTGCTGTGTACGACAGGGCTTAAATTTCCGAACCGATAGCATCCCCAGGTTGCTGCCACTAGCGTCACTGTTGTGAGCGTCCCTCGCCGGGTACAGCGATACGTCCCCGGCCCGCCGGACGAACCTGATGTGACCGGTAAGCGACCACCCTGACTTGCAGGGTTCGGGATCCGGGCCCACCGGCACGAGCGGGGACACCACTACCCACTCCGGGAAAGTCGCGGCCGTGAACCACTGGCTCATGAAATCCGAGCCCGACGAGTGCTCGATTGACGACGCGCTCGCGGCGCCCGGGCGCGTCACGCCCTGGACGGGGGTGCGCAATTACCAGGCGCGCAATTTCATGCGCGACGCCATGCGTCCCGGCGACGGCGTGTTCTTCTACCACTCCAGCTGCCCCGAACCCGGGATCGCTGGACTGGCCGAGGTTGCGTCGGCGCCCTATCCGGACCCGACCCAGTTCGACCGCAAGAGCCCCTATTACGATGCCAAGTCGAAGCCCGGGGCGCCACGCTGGTTCATGGTCGACATACGCGCGTCGCGCAAGCTGCCGCTGGTGCCGCTCGCCGAGTTGCGCAGGCGCAAGCCGCTGGCGGGCATGTGGCTGCTGCGTCAGGGCACTCGCCTGTCCATCACGCCGGTATCCCCGTCCGAATGGAAGTACATCCTGTCGAAGCTGGTGCGCGAGTGACTCCACTCGCAAACGACACTTTCCTGCGCGCGCTTGCGCGTGAGCCGACGCCGCATACGCCGATCTGGCTGATGCGGCAGGCCGGGCGTTACCTTCCCGAGTACAACACCACTCGCGCCAGGGCCGGCAGCTTCCTCAAGCTCGCCATGAACCCGGCCCTTGCAACCGAGGTCACGCTGCAGCCGCTGGAGCGG
This sequence comes from Betaproteobacteria bacterium, assembly GCA_052386675.1. GTDB lineage: Bacteria > Pseudomonadota > Gammaproteobacteria > Burkholderiales > SG8-39 > RBG-16-66-20. The sequence continues at coordinate 12,771 of JBQTJX010000027.1, read as the reverse complement.
TTCCCGCTCGACGCCGCGATCCTGTTCTCGGACATCCTCACCGTGCCCGATGCCATGGGCCTCGGCCTGTACTTCGCCGAGGGCGAGGGACCGCGTTTCGAGCGGCCCCTGCGCGAGGAGGCCGACATCCTGAAGTTGCAGGCACCCGACCTCGCTCGCCTGCGCTACGTCACCGACGCGGTGGCTGAGATACGGCGCGCGCTCAAGGGCCGCGTGCCCCTTATCGGATTCTCCGGCAGTCCCTATACGCTGGCCTGCTACATGGTCGAGGGATCGGGCAGCGACGACTTCCGCACGCTGAAGACCATGCTTTACGCGCGCCCTGACCTGTTGCACCGCATCCTTGAGGTCAACTCGGCGGCCGTCGCCGCCTACCTGAATGCCCAGATCGATGCCGGCGCGCAGGCGGTCATGCTGTTCGACACCTGGGGCGGCAACCTGACAAGCGCGGGCTACGAAACCTTCTCCCTTGCGTACGCGCGCAAGGTGATCGCTTCGCTGAAACGCGAAGCGGACGGCAGGCGCGTACCCGTCATCCTGTTCACCCGCGGCGGCGGCAACTGGCTGGAGGCAATGGCGGGCGCCGGTTGCGAGGGCGTGGGGCTTGATTGGACCGTGGACCCGGCGCAAGCGAGAAAACGCATTGGCGCGCGCGTCGCGCTGCAGGGAAACCTCGATCCAGTGGCGCTGCTCGCGCCACCGGAGCGCGTGCGCGAGGAAGCGCGGCGCGTGCTCGACGCATTCGGCGCCGCGCCCGGCCATGTCTTCAACCTGGGGCACGGGATCTCGCCGCAGGCGCGGCCGGAGTCGGTGGCCGCGCTTGTAGACGAAGTGCGCACTTACAGCATGAAGATGCGCGAAACCGCTTGACTTATGCACAAAATCGCGGCCCTGGGAAGATTTCCCGAGTTCGCGCCAATGCCTCTGGAAAGCGCTCCGCAACCTCATGATCTTGTTTGGTAATTTTGGCCGCTCCCCGAGGATACCCAAGGGTGCCCGAAGGACCGTGCCGGACATGACAACAAGGCGTCGCAGTTACTCACATTTTTGTCCACAAGTGCTGTGGACAAGGCAAATTGTCCTTGCAGAGCAAGGACAACCGGGCCCAACCCGAGGCGAATGCTCAAGTTCCGCAAGTAGCGCTTGCGCATCGAAAAGGGAATTCTTCGCGCGGGTCCGCGCGTTGCCCCTTAGATGAACGTGCTGCGTGTCGCGCTCGACGTCCCGCTCGCGACCCTCTTCGACTACCTGCAGCCCGCAGATGCGACGCGATCGCCGGCTCAACCCGGCGATCGCGTCGTCGTGCCCTTTGGCCAGCGCGAACTCGTCGGCATCGTGATGGAATGTATTGCCGACAGCGCGATTCCGCACGAGCGTTTGAAACCGATCGTGCGCGTCCTGGACGACGCGCCGCGCTTGCCGCCGGATTGGCTGGAACTGATGCGCTTCCTCGCCAACTATTACCAGCGGCCACTTGGCGAGACTGTGGCCGGGTCGCTCCCACCCCGGCTGCGGTCCGTGAAAGCCTTGCCCAAACGCAAGGTGGCTGCATCGACGCCGTCACCCGACAACTCCGGCGAGCCGCGATTCGTTTCCGGACATGAACCAAATCCTGCGCAGGCCGATGCGGTGCAGCGCATCGGCGCCGCACTTGGGAGCTTCAGGTCCTTCCTGCTGCACGGCGTCACCGGCAGCGGCAAGACCGAGGTCTATCTACGCCTCATCGCGCATGTGCTGGCGCGCGGCGGGCAGGCGCTGGTTATGGTTCCCGAGATCGGGCTGACCCCGCAGCTGGAGGCCCGATTCCGCCACGCCTACCCGCGCGAGAACATCGCCATCCTGCACAGCGCACTGGAAGCGGGTGCCAGGACCCATGCATGGCTGGATGCCGCGCGCGGAGAAGCGGGCATCGTGCTCGGCACTCGCCTGGCGGCGCTGACGCCCCTGCCGCGGCTCGGCCTGGTGGTGGTGGACGAGGAGCACGACACCTCTTTCAAGCAGCAGGAAGGCCTGCGCTACTCCGGACGCGATGCGGCGGTGTTCCGCGCCAAGCTCGCCGGCTGCCCGGTGGTGCTGGGAACGGCCACGCCAGCGCTGGAGACCTGGTACAACTGCCGCGCCGGTCGCTACGAGCGCCTCGACCTCCCTGCGCGCGCCGTTCCCGGCGCGACGCTGCCACGCGTGCGGCTGGTGGACCTGCGCACTGATCCCGCCGAGCACGGCTTCGCCCGGGGCACCGTCGAGGCCATCCGCGACCGCCTGGCGCGAAGCGAGCAGAGCCTGGTGTTCATCAACCGCCGCGGCTATTCGCCCGTGCTTGCTTGTGAAGCCTGCGGCTGGGCCGCGGGCTGCGAACGTTGCACCGCGAACCTGGTGCTGCACGCCGTCGGGCGGCGCTTGCGCTGCCACCATTGCGGCTGGGAGGAGAAGATCCCACGCGGCTGCCCGGCCTGCGGCAACCCGGACCTGCGCCCAGTCGGCCGCGGCACACAGCGCGTCGAGGAAACGCTGGCAACCCTGTTCCCCAAGGCCCGCATCGCGCGCATCGATCGCGACAGCGCGCGCCGCCGCGGCGAACTGGAGCAGGCGCTGGAGGGCATCCGGCGCGGCGAGGCCGACCTGCTGGTGGGCACGCAACTGCTGGCCAAGGGCCACGACTTCCCCGGCCTGACGCTGGTGTGCGTGCTGGGCGCCGACAACTCGCTCTTCTCCACCGACTATCGCGCCGCCGAGCGCCTGTTCGCCACCCTGGCGCAGGTCGCCGGACGCTCCGGTCGCCGCGAGCAGGAAGGCGAGGTGCTAGTGCAGACCAAGTTTCCCAGGCACCCGCTGTTCGGCGCGCTGGTGCGGCACGACTACGCCAGCTTCGCCGAAGCGCAGCTCGCCGAGCGCGAAAGCGCCGGATTCCCGCCCTACGTCTACGAGGCCGCGCTGCGCGCCGAAGCGAAGCAGCTGGATATCTCGATGGCGTTCCTGCGCGACGTGGCGGCCTCGGTGACCCCGCCCGACGAGGTTCGCATCTACGACCCGGTGCCGAATGTCATCACGCGGCGCGCCGGCTACGAGCGCGCGCAACTCCTGGTCCAATCGGGCTCGCGCCCGGCGCTGCAATCCCTGCTCACGGCATGGAGCGAACGTCTCTATGTCGGTGCGCCGCGCAACGTGCGCTGGCACCTCGACGTGGACCCGATCGAGTTCGACTAGGATTCGTCCTGCAAGGCAATATCGACCAGTGGGGGAGGCCCGCCATGAACGCACGCTGGAAGCAGCGCCCGCCCGGCTCGAACTGGGGCGAATTCGGCCCCGACGACCAGCGCGGGCGCATGAACTACGTGACGCCGCAGAAGGTGCGCGAAGGCGTCGCGGAGGTGAAGGAAGGCCTCACCTTCTGCCTGTCCCTGCCGCTCGACTATCCAGGCGGCAACGTCCTCAATCCGCGCCGGCACCCGCCACGCGTCGCCGCGACGCAGCGCGACGGCAAAAGCCCGGGCACGCAGAACTTCTGCTGGCCGCTCGCGGCCGAAAATGCCGCGCATACCGATGTCGTTTGCGACGACATTGTCCTGCTCACGCTCCAGTACTCGACTCAGTGGGACGGCTTCGCTCATATCGGCAGCCGATTCGACGCCGACGGAGACGGTGACGCCGAGATTGTGTTCTACAACGGTTTCCGCGGCGGCGAGGATATCCGCCCCGCCAAGGCAAGCCCCGCCGCTGAGCCATGGGCCCGATACGAGGGATCGCACGCCGCGCGGCTTGGCGTGCACCACCTGGCAGAGCACGGCGCCCAGGGCCGCGGCGTCCTGGTCGACCTTCACCACCACTTCGGCCGCGAACGCCGGGCGCTGGGCTACGACGACCTGATGCGCGTGCTGGAGGCCGATCGCGTCACAGTAGAGAAAGGCGACATGGTGTGCCTCTACACCGGCTTCGCTGACGTTCTGCTCGAGCTGAAGAAGGCTCCGCGCGCCGATCTGCTCAACGCCACCTGCGCCGGGCTGGACGGGCGCGACGACAAGCTGCTCGACTGGATCTCGCTCAGCGGCCTGTCGGCGCTGATCGCGGACAACTACGCCGTGGAGATCATCCCCACCAGCCTGTACAAGCCCGTTCCCCATGCGGCGATGCCGCTGCATGAGCACTGCCTGTTCAAGAACGGCATTCACCTCGGCGAGATGTGGTTCCTGACCGAACTTGCGCGCTGGCTGCGTGCGCACGGTCGCAACCGCTTCCTGCTCACCGCGCCGCCGCTCCGGCTGCCCGGCGTCGTTGGCTCTCCCGCAACCCCGATCGCGACGGTGTAGCCCATGAGCTGGCAGAAGGAGGTTGATGAATTGCGCGAGCGCCAGCGCCGTGCCGCCGAAATGGGCGGCCCCGAGCGCGTGGCGCGGCAGCATGCCGGCGCCAAGCTCACAGTGCGCGAGCGGCTGGCCGCGCTGCTCGACGAAGGCAGCTTCCGCGAGGTGGGCAGCATCGCGGGACGCGCGAAATACGGCGACGATGGCCGCCTGCTGGAGTTCACGCCGGCCAGCCTGGTGATCGGCCGCGGCGCCATCGCCGGCCGCGACGTGGTGGTGGGCGCGGACGACTTCACCATCCGCGGCGGCAGCACCGAAGGCGCGATCCGCGACAAGCTGGTGCGCCTGGAGAAGATGGCGCGCGACCTGCGCCTGCCCCTGCTGCGCCTGGTGGACGGCTCCGGCGGCGGCGGCTCGGCGGGCACCATCGACCGCGACGGCCACGCGCGCGTCCCCGCCTACATCGGCTGGGACGTGGTTACCGACAATCTCAATACCGTTCCGGTGGTCGGCATGGCGCTGGGCTCGACCGCGGGCCTGGGCGCAGCGCGCGTCTGCGGCAGCCACTGGTCGGTGATGGTGAAGGGTTCCTCGCAGATGTTCATCGCAGGCCCGCCGGTGGTGAACCGGCTGGGCGGACGGCAGTTCGACAAGAACGAACTGGGCGGCAGCGACATCCATTGCCGCAATGGCACGGTGGATGACGAGGCCGAAAGCGAGGCCGATGCCTTCGCCCGCGCGCGACGCTTCCTCTCTTATCTTCCCGGCTCGGTGTATGACCTTCCGCCGCAGGTGCCCTGCACGGATCCGGCCGATCGCAGCGTGGACTGGCTCATCGAGGCCATCCCGCGCGACGAGCGCAAGGTCTACAAGATGCGCCCGATCATCGAGGCGGTGGTGGACGCGGGTTCGTTCTTCGAGATGGGCCGGCTCTGGGGCCGCTCGGTGATCACCGGCTTCGCGCGCCTCGAAGGCTGGCCAGTGGCGCTGCTGGCGAGCGACCCGTACCACTACGGCGGCGCGTGGACCGCGGATGCCGCGCGCAAGGTCGCGCGCTTCGTGCAGATCGCGCAACTGTTCCACCTGCCGATCGCGCACCTGGCGGACATTCCCGGATTCCTCGTCGGCCTGGAGGCGGAGAGAACCGGCACCATCCGTTTCGGTGTCGCCGCGCTCACCGCCATCGAGCAGACCACGGTTCCCTGGTGTGCCATCCTCGTGCGCAAGGCCTACGGCGTGGCCACCGCCGGCCACGCCAACCTGAGCCGCTACTCGATGCGCTATTGCTGGCCGTCCATGCGCGCGGGCTCCCTGCCGCTGGAAGGTGGCGTCGAGGCGGCCTATCGCCGCGAGATCGAGGCCGCGCCCGACCCGCAGGCGAAGACCGCGGAAATCCTCGATCGCCTGAGGCACCTCGGTTCGCCGATCCGCACGCTGGAGGCCTTCGCCTACGACGAAATGATCGACCCGCGCGACACCCGCCGCGTGCTGTGCGACTTCGCGCGCGCGGCGGCGCCGCTGCGCACGCCCGGGCCTTCGCCGATGCGCTACTGGCCGGCCTGAGTCCATCAATGGAAGCGGGGGGAGCGCGGTTTATAATGCGCGCCCCCATGCAGGCCCCTTCCCGCGACCCGAAGACCCTGATCGCCGATGCGCTCGGCGCAGCCCTGCGCGCCGAAGCGCCGGAGGCGGCGTTGGTCGCGATCCTGCTGGAGCGACCGAAGAATCCGGAGCATGGCGACTGGTCCTCGAATGTCGCTCTCCAGGTCGCGAAGAAGGCCGGGAGGAACCCGCGCGAGCTGGCGCAGAGGCTGTGCGCGTCGGAGATCTGGGCGTCGGTAGCCGGCACGGTGGACGCACCGCAGATCGCCGGCCCCGGATTCATCAATTTCCGGCTGAAGCAGGACACGAAGCGGGACATCATCCGCCGCATCCTCGCTGAGGGCGCCGCCTTCGGCCGCGCCGCAGCCGCGAGCGCCCGCAAAGTGATGGTGGAATTCGTCTCGGCCAACCCGACCGGCCCGCTGCACGTCGGCCACGGCCGCCAGGCGGCGCTGGGCGACGCCATCGCCGCGCTGCTGGAATCCCAGGGTCACGCGGTGACGCGCGAGTTCTACTACAACGACGCCGGCGCGCAGATCCAGAACCTCGCGCTGTCGGTGCAGGCGCGGGCCCGCGGCATCGAGCCCGGCCACCCGGGCTGGCCGCAGGACGGCTACCAGGGCGAGTACATCGTCGAGATCGCGCGAGGCTATTCGGCGAGCGGTGGCGGGATCGACGACCTGGACGCTATCCGTCGGTTCGCCGTCGCCGCGCTGCGCCGCGAACAGGACGAAGACCTGAAGGCCTTCGGTGTCAAGTTCGACGTCTACTACCTGGAATCGAGCCTGTATGCGGAGGGCAAGGTGGAGGCCGCGGTGAAGGCGCTGGTGGCGAGCGGCAAGACCTACGAGAAGGACGGCGCGCTGTGGCTGCGCACCACCGACTACGGCGACGACAAGGACCGCGTGGTGCGCAAGTCCGATGGCGGCTACACCTACTTCGTCCCGGACGTCGCCTACCACGTCACCAAGTGGCAGCGCGGCTTCGCGCGCGTGATCAACGTGCAGGGCACCGACCACCACAGCACGATTACGCGGGTGCGGGCCGGGCTGCAGGCGCTGGGCGCCGGGATCCCGGAAGGCTACCCGGATTATGTGCTGCACAGCCTGGTGAAAGTGGTGCGCGGCGGCGAGGAAGTGAAAATCTCCAAGCGCGCCGGCAGCTATGTCACGGTTCGCGACCTGATCGAGTGGGTGGGCCGTGACGCAGTGCGATTCTTCCTGGTGTCGCGCCGGCCAGACACCGATTTTGTGTTCGACGTCGACCTCGCGCGCTCGCAGAGCGAGGACAACCCGGTGTACTACGTGCAATACGCGCACGCCCGCATCTGCAGCATGCTGCGGCAGTGGTCAGGGGATGCGGCGGCGCTGGCAAGGGTTCCTCTCACTCCGCTCGCCAACCCTCGCGAACTTGCGCTGATGCAACAGCTGGCGGCGTTCCCGGAGACGGTGGCCGCAGCGGCCGGCGAGTTCGCGCCGCACGCGGTGGCGTTCTACCTGCGCGGACTCGCGGGGGAGTTCCACGGTTACTATAATGCCGAGCGCATCCTGGTCGAGGACACCGCCCTGCGCGACGCGCGCCTCGCGCTCGCTGCCGCGGTCCGCCAGGCGCTCGCCAACGGCCTTGCGCTGCTCGGCGTGAGCGCGCCGGAGAAAATGTGATGGCGAGAGTACATCGGCAGGCAGGATCCGGGCGCGCGAGCCCCTCCCGATCGCGCGGCGGCTTCCTGCTGGGCCTGTTCGTTGGCCTGCTGACGGGCTTGGCGATCGCGCTCGGAGTCGCGTTCTACCTGAACAAGACACCGATCCCGTTCCTGGGAGGCAAGGCCAGGCCCGCTGCCAAGGACGAATCCGCCAAGCCCCCCGCCGTGGCCGGCATGCCGCAGAGCAGCGCGCCCGGCGCACCCAAGGCGGACAAGCCGAAGTTCGACTTCTACAGGATCCTGCCCGGCGGCGAGGAAACCATCTCCGAGAAGGAACTGAAGGACGCCGCCAAGGCAGCGAAAGCGCAGCCCGAGGTCGCCAAAGTGCAACCCGACGCAGCCAGGGCGATCTACTTCATCCAGGCGGGCTCATTCCAGAATCCCGCTGATGCAGACAACCAGAAGGCCAAGCTCGCGCTATTGGGGCTCGAGGCCGCCGTGGAGCCCTCCACCCTGCCCGACAAGGGCACCTGGTACCGCGTGCGGCTGGGCCCCTATGCAAAGATTGATGAACTGAATCGCGTGCGCCAGAGTCTGACCCAGAACGGGATCGAAGCCAGCCTGGTCAGGCTCAAGGACCCGTCCACCAAGGACAACAGATGAAAACCGAGTTCCTCCCCCGACGGCGCGGCCTCGTCGCCGCCCTATCCCTGGCCCCTTTCCTGCCCGGCATGGCGCGGGCGCAGCAGGCCGGGACGGACTTCACCCCGCTCAAGCCCGAGCTGGCCGTGGAAACCCCGGGCAAGATCGAAGTGGTGGAGTTCTTCTGGTACGGCTGCCCGGCTTGCTACAAGCTGGAGCCGCTGCTGGAAGCCTGGGTCCCCAAGCTGCAGCCGGATACGGTATTCCGTCGCATCCCGGCCGTGTTCAACGACCGATGGGCGCTGGATGCCGCGATCTACTACACCTTCGAGGCCATGGGCGCGGTGGACAAGCTGCACAAGCCCCTGTTCGACGCCATCCACCGCGACCGGCTGAAGACCGACAACGGCCCCGCTCTCAGCCAGTGGCTGCAGAGGAACGGCGTGGAGCCGAAGAAGTTCGAGGAAATGAGCAAGTCCTTCGGCGTGCAGAGCAAGGTGCGTCGCGCCGCGCAGCTGGGCGCCGCCTACCGCATCGAGGGTACGCCGACCATGGCGGTGCACGGCCGCTACGTCATCAAGATCGAGCAGGCGCAGACTTTCGAGCGCATGGTCGCCATCGCCGACCATCTGGTCGGGGTCACGCGCAAGTCGCTGCCGGCGGCGAAAAAGTCCTGACCCAGTCCTGACCCGGATCGTTTCGCTCGTCCCGTCGATCACCGAGCTGGTCTGCGCGCTCGGGCTCGCGGACCGTCTGGTCGGGCGCACCGGGTTCTGCATTCATCCGAAGGCGGCCCTGAAGTCGGTGCCGAAAGTCGGTGGCACCAAGGACGTGGACCTGGACAAGGTCCGGGCTCTGGCGCCGACCCACGTCATCCTCAATATCGACGAGAACACGAAGGAAACAGCGGACGCGCTCGCCGGGTTTGTGCCGAATCTCGTCGTTACCCACCCGCTCGCGCCCGAGGACAATCTCGCGTTGTATCGCCAACTCGGCGAAGCGTTCGGGAAGAAACGCGAGGCCGAAGCGCTCTGCGCCACGTTCGAATCCACGCTGGTCGCGGTGAAGGAGCGGTCCTTCCCCGAACGGAAGGTCCTGTACCTGATCTGGAAGGATCCATGGATGACGGTGTCGCGGGACACCTACATTTCGCGCACGCTGGCCGTGTTCGGCCTGCGCACGGTTCCGGAAACCGCGGACGCGCGCTACCCGAAGCTGGAAAGCCTGGATGTCCCGGAGGCGAATCTGGTCCTCGTGTCGAGCGAACCCTATCGCTTTACGGAGAAGCACCTGCCCGAGATCGAGAGGCTGTCGGGCAGGCCCGCGCGCCTGATCGACGGCGAGATGACCTCCTGGTACGGTCCGCGGGCGATCGCAGGGCTGGACTATCTGGCGTGCTTCGCCCGTTCTCTCTGACATGCCCCGTATTGCCGCCTTGCTCGCCACCCTCGCCTTCGCCACCCTCGCCTTTGCCCAATCCATGGACCACAACCGCCAACTGGTCCTTGCCGCGGAGCGCGGCGATGCCGCCGAGGTCCGTCGCCTGATCGCCGACGGCGCTGACGTCAACTGGCAGGACGAGAAGAAGGACAGCGCGTTCCTGGTCGCCGGCGCGCGCGGGCACGCCGAGGTCGTGAAGCTGACCCTCGCCGCGGGCGCCAACCTGAAAAGCACCAACCGCTACGGCGGCACCGCGCTGATCCCGGCCTGCCACTACGGGCATCTGGAGACCGTGAAGGTGCTTCTGGGGACGGCAATCGACGTGGACCACGTCAACCGGCTGGGCTGGACCGCGCTGCTGGAGGCGGTGGTCCTGGGCGACGGCGGGCCGGTGCACACGGAGATCGTGCGCCTGCTTCTTGCGCACAAGGCGAATCCGAATATCGCGGACCGGGACGGCGTGAGCCCCCTCGCGCATGCGAAGCGCCGCGGGTATGCGGCAATGGCGAAGCTGATCGCGGCCGCAGGCGGGCGCTGAATGTAACCGATCGGTTACATCCCATCCGCAGACGGGCACCAGGCGCTCAGCCCATCGCCTTCTTCCCCAGCCGCAGCATGGCATAGCTCCCGGGCGCGTTCTCCAGCACTTTCAAGCCCTCGCCGGGCTTCCTCGCCGGCACCTTCTCCCCGCCGTTCTGCTGGTCCATCCACGCCCGCCAGTCGTCCCACCAGGAGCCCGGGTGCTGGGTCGCGGTGGCGAACCATTCCTCCGCCGTATCCGGGTTCGCGTCGTTGGTCCAGTAGTGGTACTTCTTCGCCGACGGCGGATTGACGATGCCAGCGATGTGGCCAGAGCCGCCGAGGGTGAAGTGCACCTCGCCGCCCAGGTACTTCGATCCCTTGTACGTGGTCTTCCAGGGCGCGATGTGGTCCTCGACCGTGGAGATGAAGTAGGCCGGCACCTTCACCCTGGACAGGTCAATAGGAACGCCCGACAGCGAGATCCCGCCCGGCTGGCCGAGGAGGTTCTTCAGGTACATGTTGCGCAGGTAGAAACTGTGCATCTTCGCCGGCATGCGCGTGGCGTCGGAATTCCAGTACAGCAGGTCGAACGGGAACGGGTCCTTGCCCATCAGGTAGTTGTTGACGACGAAGGACCACACCAGGTCGTTGGCGCGCAGTAGGTTGAAGGTCGAGGCCATTTCCGAGCCCTCGAGGTAGCCGCGCTGGTTCATCTTCTTCTCGAGGTTCTCCACCTGGGCCTCGTCGATGAACACGCCCAATTCCCCCGGCGCGGTGAAATCCAGCAGGCTGACGAAGAAGGTGGCGCAACCGACGCGGTCCTCGCCCTTCGCGGCAAGCCAGGCCAGCGTCGCGCCGAGCAGCGTGCCGCCCAGGCAGTAGCCGATGAAATTCAGCTTGCGCTCGCCGGTGGCCTTTTCCACCGCATCCAGCGCCGCCAGCGGCCCTTGCAGCATGTAGTCGTCGAAGCCCATCTGCGCCAGGCGCGCATCCGGGTTCACCCAGGACAGCACGAACACCGTGTGGCCCTGGTCGGTCGCCCACTTGATGAAGGAGTTCTGCGGCCGCAGGTCCAGGATGTAGTACTTGTTGATCCAGGGCGGGATAATCACCAGCGGCCGGCGAACCTGCTCCGCGGTCGTGGGTTCGTACTGGATGAGCTGCATCAGCTCGGTCTGGAACACGACCTTGCCCGGCGTGGTGGCGACGTTGCGCCCCAGTTCAAAGGCCTTCTCGTCGGTCATGCTGATGTGCAGGTTGCCGCCGCCCTTCTCCATGTCCGAGAGCAGGTTGTTCAGGCCCTTCAACAGGTTCTGCCCGCCGCTGGCGACGGTCTCGCGCAGCACCTGCGGGTTGGTGAGCGCAAAGTTGGACGGCGACAGCGCGTCCACGTACTGGCGCGTGAAGAACGCCACTTTCTTCTCGGATTCCGGGGACAGGCCGTCCACCTCCGCCACCGCATGCTGGATATGGCGCGAGGCGATCAGGTAGGACTGCTTCAGGTAGTCGAACAGGAAATTCGAGCTCCAGTCGTCGTCCCGGAAGCGATTGTCGCCCTTGGCCGGAGCCGCCACCGGCGCGCCCGGCATGCCCATCATCTTCATCCAGCTCGACTGCCAAAGCTGCATGTAGTCGAGCATCATGTTGGTGGAGAATGCGGCGAGCGAAGCCGGGTTCGCGAGCATCTTCGCGTACAGGTCCATGTAGGCCTTGGCGATTCCCAGCTCGTCGCCGGCTGCGGCCGCAAGCCCGGAAGCATGGTCCTTTTTCGCGAAGTCGCCGATCAGCTTCGCCGAGCGTTCGGCGACCTGGTGCAGCACGCGCACCGTCTCCTCGGAATTCATGGGCTTCTTGTTGTCGTCCATCGTCCCCTCCGGAGTCAGTTCGCGGCTCAGTAGGCCAGGAAACGCGCTACGCCATCGGCGCCGATGCGGCGCTGCAGGCGGCCCTCGTAGTACAGGCAGTGCAGGTGCGCGATCGCCTCGCCCATGGCGAAGAAAATCGCCCCCGTGTCCAGGCGCCGGCGGAACAGCACTTCGAGCACCTCGAAGGCCGACTTCGGCACCGCGGCGCAGGCGGCGCAAAGCTCCTCCAGCCGCGCCGCATGATGTGCTTCCAAGGACGCGATACGGCCGTGTGCGCCGCGAAACGGCAGGCCGTGCGAGGGCAGCACGAGTACCTCTTCGGGCAGTCCGCGAAAGCGTGCGATGGATTCAAGAAACAGGCGCAGCGGATTTGCCTTCGGGTCCACCGGCCGTACCGCGACATTGGTCGAGATCCTCGGTAGCAGCATGTCGCCCGCGATGAGCAGCTTCAACGCCTCGCAGTAGAGCGAGGCGTGCTCGGGCGCGTGTCCATAGCCCACCATCACGCGCCAGGCGCGGCCATTGATACTGATGCGGTCGCCTTCGAGCATGCGCCGGTGCGCAAGCGGAAAGTCCGGGACCAGCTTGCCGTACAGGTCGCCGCGTCCGAGCAGCACCTTGCCGGTCGGTTCGTCCATGCCGTGGCTGCGAAACAATTCGATCTGCGCCTCGGTCGAGTAGCCCGCCATGCGAGCGCGGGCGGCGTGTACGGTCAGGTATTCCGCACGCGTCATCCAGAGCTCGGCGCCGTGGCGTTCGC
>JBQTJX010000026.1:0-13406 GCA_052386675.1 Betaproteobacteria bacterium | reverse complement strand
GGAGATGTTCGCCGCGGTGGCGCGAAGCGGCATCACCGGGCGGGCGCGCGAGGCGGGCTTGTGGCGCCTCGAGACCTGGAACCCGCGCGACTTCACCGCCGACAACTACCGGACGGTGGATGACCGTCCGTACGGCGGGGGCCCGGGCATGGTGATGCTCGCCGAGCCGCTGGAGAAAGCGCTCGACGCGGCTCAGGGCGCGGGCGGCGGCGCGGTGGTTTACCTCTCGCCGCAAGGCAAGAGGCTCGATCACGCGAAAGTGGTGGAGCTCGCGGGCCGCAGGGCGCTGACGCTGCTTTGCGGCCGCTACGAGGGCGTGGACGAGCGGCTGATCGCGCGGCGCGTCGACGAGGAGCTGTCGCTCGGCGACTATGTGCTCTCGGGCGGCGAGCTCGCCGCGATGGCGCTGATCGACGCCGTGGTGCGGCAGCTCCCGGGTGCGCTCGGCGACGAGGGCTCGGCCGCCGAGGAGTCGTTCGCGCGGGGGCTGCTCGACTGCCCGCAGTACACGCGCCCGGAGACGTGGCCGGAGAATGAGCGGGGCGCGCGGGTGCCGGAGGTGCTGCTCTCCGGCCACCACGAGAAAATCCGGCGCTGGCGCCTGTGCCAGGCGCTCGGCAGGACCTGGCGGCGACGCCCGGAGCTGCTGGCGGCGCGGGAGTTGAATGCGGAAGAGCGCGGCTTGCTCGAGCAATACCAGCGCGAGAACGGGCGCGCGACAAACGACGGAGGCTGAAATGGATCTCATCGCGAAACTGGAGCAGGAAGAAATCAAGCGCCTCAACCGGCAGATACCGGATTTCGAGCCGGGCGACACCGTGATCGTCAACGTCAACGTCGTCGAGGGCGAGCGCAAGCGCGTGCAGGCCTTCGAGGGCATCGTCGTCGGCAAGCGCAACCGCGGCCTCAACTCCGCGTTCATCGTCCGCAAGATCTCCTCGGGCGAGGGAGTCGAGCGGACCTTCCAGACCTACTCGCCGCTGATCGCCTCGATCGAAGTGAAGAGGAAGGGCAGCGTGCGCCGCTCCAAGCTCTATTACCTGCGCGCGCGCTCGGGCAAGAGCGCCCGCATCCGCGAGAAGCTGGGCGAGCGGGCCGAGGCCGGCGCGGCCGAGGAGTGATCCCCTGCCGCCGCAGGGCAAAAGAACGGGGCCGTCGGCCCCGTTTCTTTTTATAATGGCCGCATGAAACGCGAAGCAGCCACTTTGAGCCCGGTCACCGAGATCATCGCCGAGATCCGGGCCGGCAACATCGTGGTGCTGGTGGACGACGAGGACCGCGAGAACGAGGGCGACCTGTTCTTCGCCGCCGAGTTCGTCAGCGCCGAGAAGATCAACTTCTTCGCCACGCACGGCCGCGGCCTGATCTGCATGCCGATCACCGCCGAGCACGCCGAGCGCCTCGGCCTGAAGCCGATGGTGGCGCAGAACCGCGAGCGCCATGGCACCAATTTCACCGCCTCCATCGAGGCGGCCGAAGGCGTCACCAGCGGCATCTCCGCGCACGACCGCGCGCTGACCGTGCGCGTGGCTGCCGCGGCCGATGCCAGGCCCTCGGACATCGTCCAGCCGGGCCACATCTTCCCGCTCATCGCGCAGCCCGGCGGCGTGCTGGTGCGCGCCGGCCATACCGAAGCCTGCTGCGACCTCGCGCGCCTCGCGGGCCTGGCGCCCGCGGCGGTGATCTGCGAGATCATGAAGGAGGATGGCAGCATGGCGCGGCTGCCGGACCTGCTCGAGTTCGCGGCCGAGCACAGGTTGAAGATCGGCACCATCGCCGACCTGATCCAGTACCGTTCCGCGAACGAATCCCTGGTGCGGCGCGTGTCCGAGCGCGCCATCACCACCGCCTGGGGCGATTTCCGGCTGGTGGCCTACCGCGACCTGCCTTCCAGTTCAATCCACCTCGCGCTCGTGCTGGGCGAGCCGCACGCCAGTCGCGAGACGCTGGTGCGCGTGCACGAGCCGCTGTCGGTGCTCGACCTCCTTGACGCGGGCGCCGGCACCCATTCCTGGGGCGTGGGCGAGGCGCTGTCGGCGATCCGGCAGGCGGGCGAGGGCGTGATGGTGCTGCTCAATTGCAGCCAGACCGACGCCGCGCTGGAATCCAGGCTCGACGAGCACAAGCCGCCGCGCGAGGGCCGCAGCAGCATGGACCTGCGCAACTACGGCATCGGCGCGCAGATCCTGCGCGAGCTCGGCGTGGGCCGCATGCGACTCATGGCCGCGCCGCGCAAGATGCCCAGCATGGCGGGCTTCGGCCTCGAGGTCACGCGCTATGAAGTAGAACCCCGCGGCCGGCCCTCGCAATGAGCCTGCGGCTCGGCGTGGTCCATTCACGCTTCAACGATGACATCTGCCAGGCGCTGCTCCAGGGGGCCAGGGCGGAGGTCGCCAGGCTCGGCGTCGAGGCGGACTACATTGCGGTCGCGGGCGCGCTGGAAATCCCGCTCGCGCTGCAGTGGCTGGCCCAGTCCGGGCGCTACGAGGCGCTCGCCGCCGTCGGCGCGGTGATCCGCGGCGAGACCTACCACTTCGAGATCGTGTGCAACGAGTCGGCGCGCGGCCTGATGGACGTGGCGCTGGAATTCGGCCTGCCGGTGGGCAACGGCATCCTCACCGCCGAGGACGAGGCGCAGGCGCTCGCGCGCAAGGACAAGGGCGCCGAGGCGGTGCGCGTCGCGGTCGAGATGGCGCGCCTGAAGCGCGAGCTCGCCGGAAAGTGGCGCTGAGTCCGTGGCCGCCAAGCCCGGGACGCAGAGAACGTCGCGACGCCGCGCGGCGCGCGAGATCGCGCTGCAGGCGCTTTACGCCTGGCAGCTCGCCGGCGGCGATGCGCCCGGGCATGCCACCACGCTGGAGGGCTGGCCGCGCTGCGACCAGACTTTCGCCGAGGCGCTGATCCGCGGCGTGGTGGACGGCCGCGATGCGCTTGAGGCGCGCATCGCACCGCACCTGACCCGGTCGCTTGCCTCGCTGTCCCCCGTGGAGCGCGTGGTGCTCCTGATCGGCGCCTGGGAGCTCGCCGAGCGCCCGGACACGCCTTTCAAGGTCGTGATCAACGAGGCCATCGAGCTGGGCAAGAGCTACGGCGGCACCGACGGCCACCGCTTCGTCAATGGTGTGCTGGAGAAGCTCGCCGTCGAGCTGCGCGCCGAGGAGATCGCCCGCTCCAGGCAGGCGTCGGCACGGGCGACCGGGACGACGGCCTGAGGGCATGCCCTCCGAGTTCGAGCTGATCCGGCGCCATTTCGACCGACCAGCCAGGCACGCGCTGTTGGGTGTCGGCGATGATGCGGCGCTCGTCCGGGCAAGCGCGGGCATGGACCTCGCGATCTCCACTGACCTGCTGGTGGAAGGCACCCATTTCCGCGCCGGAGACGATCCGCGCGCCCTCGGCCACAAGTCGCTCGCCGTCAACCTGTCTGACATGGCCGCCATGGGCGCCGCGCCGCGCTGGGCGACGCTCGCGCTCGCGCTGCCGCGTGCCGACGAGGCGTGGATCAGCGCTTTTGCCGAGGGCTTCTTTGAGCTCGCCGCCAGCCACGGCGTGGACCTGGTCGGCGGCGACACCACGCGCGGCCCTTGCGCCATCTGCGTCACGATTCTCGGCGAAGTGCCGCAGGGCCTGGCGCTGTTTCGCGCCGGCGCTGCTCCGGGCGACGACATCTGGGTGTCCGGGGAATTGGGCGGCGCCGCGCTGGGGCTCGCGCGGCCGGACATCGCCGCGGCCGCGGCACGCCTTCACCAGCCCGAGCCGCGCGTGGAACTGGGCGAGCGCCTGCGCGGACTGGCTTCGAGCGCGATCGACGTCTCCGATGGCTTTGCGCAGGATCTCGGCCACATCCTGGCGCGTTCGCACGCCGGGGCGCTGGTGCGCTACCCGGACCTGCCGAAGTTCGCGCCGTTCCCAGACGCGGCCACGGAGCGCCGCTGCGTGCTCTCGGGGGGCGACGACTACGAACTGGTGTTCACCGCGTCGCAGGCGCATCGCGGCGAGATCGAGGCGCTGGGCGCGGAACTGTCGCTGCGCCTCACCCGCGTGGGCTCGATCCAGCGCGGCAATCCGAAACTGGTGCTGCTTGATGCCTCCGGCGCCCCGATGCCGGTGCCGCGCGGCTACGACCATTTCGCGGCCGCTTCGTCCACATGAGCTCGATCGTCTTCCGCCCCGACGCGCGCTTCACCTTCAACCATCCGGCGCATTTCGTCGCGCTCGGCTTCGGCGCCGGGCTGTCGCGCTTCGCGCCGGGCACAGCGGGCACGCTGGTCGCGCTGCCCATCTGGTTCCTGATCGGCAAGGCCTACGATCCGCTGGTCCTGTTCGGTCTGCTTGCGTTCCTGTTCGCCGCCGGGGTCTGGGCCTGCGAACTCACCGGGCGCCACCTGGGCATCGCAGACCATGGCTCGATGTGCTGGGACGAAGTCGTGGCCTTCCTCCTCGTCCTGGCCTTGTGTCCAGACGACCCGTGGTGGCAGGCCGCAGCGTTCTTCCTCTTTCGCGCCTTCGACGTGGTCAAGCCGCCGCCCATCCGCGGCTTCGAGAAGCGCTTCAAGGGCGGCTTTGGCGTGATGTTCGACGACATCCTCGCGGCGGGGTATACGCTGCTGGTCCTGGCGATCGCGAAGAGGCTGTTCTTCTGATGCAGGAATCGCTGGAATCGTTGGACACGCTGGCGGCGCGGGCCGGGCAGGCGCTGAAAGCGGCCGGCGAGAAGCTCGCGACGGCCGAGTCGTGCACCGGAGGCTGGGTGGCGCAGGTGATCACGTCGGTCGCTGGGTCCTCGGACTGGTTCGAGCGCGGCTGGGTCACCTACTCGAACGCCGCCAAGCGCGACGAGCTCGGGGTCGCGGAACGGACCCTGGAACGCCACGGTGCAGTGAGCGAGGAGACCGCGCGCGAGATGGCCGCGGGTGCGCTGCGACGCGCCGGCGCGGGCGTGGCGCTGTCGGTCACCGGCGTCGCCGGTCCCGGCGGCGGCAGTGCCACCAAGCCCGTCGGCATGGTCTGCTTCGCCTGGGCGCGCGGGAGTAAGATCCGCAGTGAAACGCGGCATTTCACCGGCGACCGCGAGAGCGTGCGCCGCCAGTCCGTAGACCACGCACTGAAGGGATTGCTGGAACCGCTGTGAGCGCGCAGCTCAACGCCAAAGTCCGCCCCGCCGCCGTCGCGGGCGCCTTCTACCCCGCGGATCCCGCGGCCCTGCAACTCGAGCTGGATGACCTGATGGGCGGCATCGAGCGCTTCGAGCCGCGCTTCTCGTTTCCCAAGGCGCTGGTGGTGCCGCACGCCGGGACCATCTATTCCGGCCCGGTGGCTGCGACCGCATATGACGAACTCCTGCCGGCGCGCGGCGTGGTCAAGCGCGTCGTGTTGCTGGGGCCGGTGCACCGGGTCGCGGTGAGGGGACTCGCGCTGCCGGCGGCCGAGGCTTTCGATACGCCGCTGGGCCGCGTGCCGCTGGACCGCACCGCGGTGCGCGAGTTGTCCGGCCTGAAGCAGGTGGTGACGAGCGCGCCGGCGCATGCGCAGGAGCATTCGCTGGAAGTGCAGTTGCCGTTCCTGCAGAAAGTGCTTGGCGCCTTCTCGCTGGTGCCCCTCGCCGTCGGCGAGGCGAGCACCGTCGAGGTCGCCGAGGTGATCGAGCGTCTCTGGGGCGGTCCGGAAACCCTGTTCGTGCTGTCCACCGATCTCTCCCATTTTCACGATTACGACCAGGCAAAAAAGATTGACGACGCGACGCTCAGGCGGATTGCCGCCTTCGCCACCGACCTCAACCACGAGGAAGCCTGCGGCGCGACGGCACTCAACGGGCTGCTGGCGGTGGCCCGGCGGCGCAAGCTTTCCATCCGGCTGCTGTCGGCCTGCAATTCGGGGGACACCGCGGGCGGCAGGAGCCGCGTGGTCGGCTACTCGGCATTCGCGCTCGACGAGGGCGCGCCGGTGTCCGCCGAGGAAGCCGGGCGGACGCTGGTCGGCATCGCGCGCGCCTCGATCGCGAAGGTTCTGGGATTTCCCGGCGATGCGCCGGTCACGATGCTCGCGCCCTGGCTGCGCCAGGCGGGGGCGACCTTCGTCACCCTGACCCTGGAGGGCAGGCTGCGCGGCTGCGTTGGCAGCCTCGCCGCCGAACGCATGCTGGGCGAGGACGTCGCCGCGAACGCGCTCGGCGCCGCGTTCCGCGACCACCGGTTCCCGAAGCTGTCGCGCGAGGAATGGCCGCGCTGCGAGGTCGAGGTCTCGCTGCTGTCGGCGTCCAAGCCGATCCGCTTTGCCGACGAGGCGGAGCTGCTCGCGCAGATCCGCCCGCAGCAGGACGGCATCATCCTCGAGCACGATGGGAAACGCGCGACCTTCCTGCCGCAGGTCTGGGACGACCTGCCGGATACCCGGGGCTTCCTCGCCGAGCTCATGAAGAAGGCGGGCATCCCCGGGGGAACGCGCCTCGCGCGCTGCCGCCTGTGGCGCTACCGGGTCGTGAAATGGAAGCAGAAGGACCTGCACTGAACGTGTCCCACGCGTCCCACGTGTCCCACGTCCCTGAAACCTCCCACCCGGGGCGCTGGTGGCATGCGCTCGCCGACGGGCGCATCCAGTGCGACCTGTGCCCCAGGGACTGCAGGCTGCACGAGGGCCAGCGGGGCTTGTGCTTCGTGCGCAAGATGGAACAGGGCCGCATGGTGCTCACCACCTGGGGCCGCTCCTCGGGTTTCTGCGTCGATCCGATCGAGAAGAAGCCGCTCAACCACTTCTACCCGGGCAGCGCGGTGCTGTCCTTTGGCACCGCCGGCTGCAACCTCGCCTGCAAGTTCTGCCAGAACTGGGACATCTCCAAGGCGACGGAAACCGACCGCCTGGTGGATGCGGCGACCCCGGAGACGCTCGCGCACGCGGCGGTAAAGCTGGGATGCAAGTCGGTGGCCTTCACCTACAACGACCCGGTGGTGTTCGCCGAGTACGCCATGGACATCGCCGACGCCTGCCACGAGCTGGGCGTGAAGACGGTCGCGGTGACCGCGGGCTACGTGCACGCAGAGCCGCGCGCGGAATTCTTCCGCAAGATGGACGCGGCCAACGTGGACCTGAAGGGCTTCACCGAGGACTTCTACTGGCGCAGCTGCGGCGGCCACCTGCAGCCGGTGCTGGACACCCTCGAGTACCTGGTGAAGAAGACCGAGGTCTGGACCGAGATCACCACGCTGCTGATTCCGGGCAGGAACGACTCCAGCGCCGAGATCGAGGCCGAGTGCCGCTGGATCCGCGATCATCTCGGTGTCGACGTACCGCTGCACTTCACCGCGTTCCACCCGGACTGGAAGATGACCGACATCGTCGCCACGCCCAAGGGGACGCTGCAGAGGGCGCGCGACATCGCGCGCCTGGCGGGACTGAAGTATGTCTATACCGGCAACGTGCACGACGAGGCCGGCGGCACCACCTATTGCCCGTCCTGCGAGGAAGCGCTGGTGGTGCGCGACTGGCACCAGATCAACGCCTACCACCTCACCGACACCGGCGCCTGCGGTTTTTGCGGCGCGCAGTTGCCCGGGCACTGGCAGAAGTACGGCAAGCCCTTCGGGCGCCGGCGCTTGTCGGTGCGCCTGAATCCCGCGACCTAGCCGCGGGTGAGCGCCGCGCCCGGATCGAACGCGTGGCTGGCGGGCGTGTGCGCGAGCCGCGCCCTGGTGGCGACCTGGTTCGTCGCCTACTCCGCGGTGCTGCCGCTGACGCAGGCGGCGTGGGGCCTGTCCGGCAAGGAAGCTGGAATGGTGCAGTCCGCCTATCACCTGGGATACCTGACCTCCCTCTTCATCGTCGGCTTCCTGGCCGACCACTTCGGGGCCAAGCGCACGCACCTCGCCACGGGGCTGCTCGCCTGGATCACGCCGGTCTTCTTCGTGCTGTATGCGGAAGGCTTCTGGTCGGCGACGTGGCTGCATGCGCTGACGGGTCTCGCCCAGGGCGGTGCCTACACGCCGGTGGTGGCGATGCTCAACGACAACGTCCCGCGCGAGCGCCGCGGCCGCGCGATCGGCTTCTTCATCGGCGCCTCCAGCGCCGGCTACGCGATCGCGCTGGGCGTCACCGGTCTCGCGCTGAAGTTCACCGACTGGCGCGGCGCGATGGCGGCGGTCGCGGTGATGCCGCTGCTCGCCTGGCTGCTGTCACATGCGCTGCTGCGCGCGACGCCCAACCACATCCACCCGCGCCCGGAGGGTGAATCCCCGCTCGCGGCGCTGCCCGCGGTGTGGAACAACCGCCGCGGCATGCTTTCCATCTGGGGCTACACCTTCCACAACTGGGAACTGCTCGGGATCTGGGCCTGGCTGCCCGCCTTCCTGACCGCCGCGCTGGTTGCGCAGGGCCATGGCACCGCCGAGGCCGCGGCGCTCGCGATCGGCCTGTCCGCGCTCACCTATGTCGCCAACATCGCAGGGTCGATCGTCGGCGGCACCATGGCCGATCGCTGGGGGCGCACGCAGACCATCCTGCTGTGGTCGACGGTGAGCCTGGCTTTGTCGCTGTCCATTGGCTGGATGATGGCGCTGCCGATCTGGCTGCTGGTGGCGGTCGCGTGCGTGTACAACTTCGCCGGCATCGCTGATTCCTCGACCCATTCCACGGTGCTGGCCGAGAGCGTGCCGCCGCATTACCTCGGCGTCGCCTATGCCATTCGTTCGGTGGTGGGCTTCGGCGCGGGCGTGGTGAGCCCGGTGTTGTTCGGCTGGGCGCTTGACCTTGCCGGTGGCGGGAAGGCGGGTGGCGATCCCGGCAACGCGTTCGCCTGGGGCGTGGCCTGGACGATGCTCGGCTGCGGCGCGCTGCTGGGGCCGCTGGCGACGTGGAGGCTGCAGCGGCATATCGGGGGGCGGCCCCGGGGGGGCGATCAGATGTAACCGATCGGTTACATCCGGGCACCGCACAGCCCCGCCGCTAGCCCAGCGCCTTCTCGATCGCCTTCACCACCGTCTTCAGCACCTTGACCCGGGCGTGCAGCTTGTTGTTCGCCTCGACCAGGGTCCAGGGCGCCGTCGTGGAGGAGGTGCGCTCCACCATGTCGCAGATCGCGGATTCGTACTTGTCCCACTTCTTGCGGTTGCGCCAGTCTTCCTCGGTGATCTTGAACTGCTTGAAGGCGACCTTCTCGCGCTCCTTGAAGCGGCGCAGCTGCTCGTCCTTGCTCACCGCGAGCCAGAACTTGACGAGTATCACGCGGTTGTCCACCAGCTGTTTCTCGAATTCGCTGATCTCGCCGTAGGCGCGCATCCAGTCCGATTCCGGGCAGAAGCCCTCGACGCGCTCCACCAGCACGCGGCCGTACCAGGAACGGTCGAAGATGAGGACGCGGCCGCGCCGCGGCAGGTGGCGCCAGAAGCGCCACAGGTAGGGCTGGGCGCGCTCTTCTTCCGTGGGCGCCGCCACCGACAGGGTGCGGTAGACGCGGGCATCGAGCGCGCGCGTCAGGCGGCGGATGGCGCCGCCCTTGCCGGCGGCGTCGTTGCCCTCGAACACCGCCACCACGGAATGTTTCCTGAAGCGAGGGTGCCGCGTCAGCACGCTCAAGCGGCCCTGCCATTTCTCCAGCGCCTTGTCGTATTCGGCCCGCGTCATCGGCTGGTCGAGCGTGAGCGCGCGAATCACGTTCAGCTTGTCCGGCGTCTCCAGCAGCGGCGGGTTGCGGTCGGGCAGCTTCTTTGCCGGCTTGTCCTCCAGCCGCTCGCGGATCGCGGCCAGCATGTGCCGGCCGATGGCAAGGGAACGATAGCGCTTGTCCGCGCCCGGGACGATGATCCACGGCGCCTCGCCGGTCGAGGTGCGGTGCAGGAAGGGTTCGCACACTTCCATGAACTTCCCGTACAGCTTGAAGTACTTCCAGTCGAGCGGGGTCACGCGCCAGCGCGTGTCCGGGTCGCTTTCGAGTTCCTTGAGGCGGTTGCGCTGCTGCTTCTCGGACATGTGGAACCAGTACTTGAGCAGCAGCACGCCCTCGTCGCACAGCATGCGCTCGTGCCGCAGGATGCGGTCCACGCTGCGGCCGAACTCGGCGGGGCCCGAGATGCCCAGGACGCGGTCGATGATGGGGTGGGTGTGCCAGGCGCCGAAGAAGATGCCGACCCGGCCGCGCGGCGGCAGGGCGCGCCAGTAGCGCCACATCGGCGGGCGCTCGCTTTCCTCGTCCGAGGGGTCGGGGAAGGCGTGCGTATGCAGGTGGCGCGCGTCCATCCACTCGCTGAGCAGGTTCGCGGTCTCGCTCTTGCCGGCGCCCTCGACGCCCGCGATCAGGACCAGCACCGGGAAGCGGCCGTCCTTGATCAGTTCGTACTGCGCGTCCAGAAGCGAACGGCGCAGCTTCGGCTCCTCGCGCGCGTAGGCGGACTTTGAGACCTTGTGTTCCAGGTTGGCGGAATCGAACATGCGGCGTCCCTCCTAGGCGAGCGCGGGCGTGATGGCGCCCATCAGGGTGGCACCGTCGCCGTCGGGCGATTTGATCCAGATCAGGGCGCCCTTCTGCAGGCTCCAGGGCGCTGCCCGGCCCGTGAGGGCGAGCGCGGCCGCCTCCCCGAGCGTGGGCTGGTGGCCAACGACGACCACCGTGGCGCCGCCTGCGTCGGGCCAGCCCGCGGCCTTGAGCAGGCCGTCGGCGCGGGCCGAGAGTCCGACCGAGGCCGCGGTCTCGAAGCGCCGCGACAGTTCCCGCGCCGTGCGCTGGGCCCGCACGGCAGGACTGACCACGATCCGGACGTCCTTGGGCAGGCGCTTGCGCAGCCAGTTCGCCACGCGCCTGGCCTGGCGCTTGCCCTTGGCGGTCAGCTTGCGCTCGGTGTCGGGCACGCCGTCATGCGCGTCCGCGTGCCGCCAGAGGATCAGTTCCATGCCCTTGCCCCCGCTATGGACGCCATCCGCGAAGCCTACTTCATTCCCAGGCATCCCCGGCGGCGCGGAACGCCTTCCAGGCCGCGCGCAGTTCCTTGCGATGCGCGGCGAGCTTGTCGGCGTTGCGCCTCGCGACCATGGCGCCAGGCGCGGCGCGCAGCTTGCGCAGCAACGTGGCCGCCACCGCACAGTCGTTCGCGCCGCCCAGCGCGTGCTGCAGGGATTCGAGCGCTTCGCGCATCGGTTCGACGCGACGCTTGCCGAACAGGGGCGCGAAATAGTGCAGGGCATAGCGCATGCGCTTTACCGCCAGGCGCAGGCGATGCAGCCCGGCCGGGTCGAGCATGCCGACGCCCTTGCCGCGCTTGCGCACGCGCCGCGCGCAGCGCGCGAGCACTTCGCGCGCGTGACGGCGGGCAGGGTAGCGCGTGGAGTCCGGGAGCAGCGAAAGCTCGCGCAGTGCGCGCCCGAGCCGCGACGCGGGCCAGGAGGCGGCCGCACGCCGGGCGCGCTCACCGGCGCGTTGCCTGAAGCGGTCGCTCCGGCGCAGCAGCGCTTCGAGGTCCTTGTTCCCGGGCGTCGCGGCCAGCGCCGGCGCGAGCGTGAACGCCACGAACACGTCCCAGTCGCGCGCCGGCCCGAGCTTGCGCAGCAGCGCTCGCAGGTCCTTGCGCAGGACGCGCCGGGCTTGCTTGCCGAGCACCGGTCCGAACAGGCCGAGCGAGGTCCGCAGGCGCCGCAAGGCGACGCGCCCCTGGTGCAAGTATTCGGGATCCTCGCCGGAAAGAATCCCGGCGCGGTTGGCCCCGTAGTGCGCGACGCAGGCGCCCGCAATGGCATGGAACGCGGCGCCGGCGTCCATCGCCGGCACCACCGGCGAGCTTCCCGCCCGGACCGGCCGCATGGCGAGCCTCGCGGCCGCCTAGTCCTTCAGCAGCAGCTGGACCAGGCCGGAGGTGCTGTCCCAGCGCTTGCCGCCGCGCGCCTCGAGGTGGGACCAGAACTGGTCGACCAGCGCCGCGACCGGCAGGCGCGCGCCGCTGTTGCGAGCCTGGTCGAGGCAGATCGCCATGTCCTTGCGCATCCACTCGGTGGCGAAGCCGAAGCCCTCGGCGTTCAACTGGTCCATCTGCTTCCAGCGGTTCTCCATTTGCCAGGACTGCGCCGCGCCCTTGGAGATGACCGAGATCACCTTCTCGACGTCGAGCTGGTTGCGCTTGGCGAAGGCGACCGCCTCGGCCAGACCCTGGGCGATGCCGGCAATGCAGATCTGGTTGACCATCTTGGTGAGTTGGCCCGCGCCGGGCGCGCCCATCAGGGCGGCGAGCTTGGCGTAGGTGTCGATGACCGGCTTCACCTTGTCGAAGGTGGCCTGTTCGCCGCCGCACATGATGCCCAGCTGCCCGTTGACCGCGCCCGCCTGGCCGCCCGACACCGGCGCGTCGACGAAGCCGATGCCCTGGGCCCTGGCCTTCTCGAAGATCTCGCGCGCGATGGTGGCCGATACCGTCGTGTGGTCCACGAGGATGGCGCCCTTCTTCATGCCCGCCAGCGCCCCGCTGTCGCCGAACACGACGGAACGCAGGTCGTTGTCGTTGCCGACGCACATCATGACGAAATCGCTGCCCTGCGCCGCCTCGCGCGGGGTGGCGGCGGACTTGCCGCCGTATTCCTTAACCCACTGGGCGGCCTTGGCCGCGCTGCGGTTGTAGACGGTGACCTCGTGGCCGCCCTTCTTCAGCAGGTGGCCGGCCATCGGGTAGCCCATGACGCCCAGGCCGAGGAACGATACTTTCGCCATCGCATTGTCTCCAAAAGGGTTTTCCCGATTTTACCGCAGGGGACGGGCGCCGGATTGACAGGGGCCGGTCAACCGAACACAATGCATGTGCATTTATACAGTATCCGGTGTCGGCCCAGGCGCAGCCCTCCGCGCCCTGCCGAAGATGCCGACAACCATAAGAAGAGGTACAGAGTGGACGACAACAAGCAGAAGGCGCTGCAGGCGGCCCTGGCGCAGATCGAGAAGCAGTACGGCAAGGGCTCCATCATGAAGATGGACGACGACGCCATCAAGGACATCGACGTGGTGTCCACCGGGTCGTTGGGCCTGGACATCGCATTGGGCGTGGGCGGCCTGCCGCGCGGCCGGGTGGTCGAGATCTATGGCCCGGAATCCTCGGGCAAGACGACCCTGACGCTGCAGGTCATCGCCGAGATGCAGAAACTCGGCGGCACCGCCGCCTTCATCGACGCGGAAAACGCACTCGATATCTCCTACGCCGCCAAGCTCGGCGTCAAGACGGAAGACCTACTCATCTCCCAACCGGACACCGGCGAGCAGGCGCTCGAGATCGCCGACATGCTGGTCCGCTCCGGCGCGGTGGACGTCATCGTGGTGGATTCGGTCGCCGCGCTCACGCCCAAGGCCGAGATCGAGGGCGAGATGGGCGAGCCGCAGATGGGCCTGCAGGCGCGCCTCATGAGCCAGGCGCTGCGCAAGCTCACCGGCAACATCAAGCGCACCAACA
>JBQTJX010000025.1:0-80554 GCA_052386675.1 Betaproteobacteria bacterium | reverse complement strand
TCGCGCACCGCGGCGTTGATGCGCGCGATCCACAGCGAGCGGAACTGGCGCTTCTTCTGCCGGCGGTCGCGGTACGCGTACTGCCCCGCCTTCATCAGCGCCTGCTTGGCGATGCGGAAGACGTTCTTGCGCCGGCCTCTGAATCCCTTGGTCTGCTGGAAGACCTTCTTGTGGCGCGCGCGCGCCGTGACTCCCCGTTTGACTCTTGGCATGGCGCGCTCCCTAGGACGAGTACGGCAGCATCGCGCGGATGGCGGCCGTGTTGGAGTGGTCCACCCCGCTCCTGCGGCGCATCTGGCGCTTGCGCTTGGTGGTCTTCTTGGTGAGGATGTGGCGCTTGTAGGCGCCGGCGCGCTTGATGCTGCCGCTGCCGCGCACGCGGAAACGCTTCGCGGCGCCGCGCTTGGACTTCATCTTCGGCATGACGAACGAACTCCTTCTCTTCTAGCTTGACGCCGGGCGGTCCCCGCCTGTGCGGGGACGCTTCAACGGCCACGGCCGTCACTTGTGGTAACTGCTATGCCGCCTGGCGCTTGGGCGCTGCTGCGGCCCTTGCTTCCTTCAGCTCCTTGACTTCCTTCGGCTTTCCCTTCGGCGCGGGCGCCTTCTTCTTCGGCGCCAGCACCATCACCATCTGCCGGCCCTCGAGCTTCGGGAACTGCTCCACCAGGCCGACGGCATCCAGGTCCTTTCTCACCCGCTCGAGCAGGCGCTCGCCGAATTCCTTGTGCGCCATCTCGCGGCCGCGGAAGCGCAGCGTCACTTTCGCCTTGTCGCCCGCCTCGAGGAACTGGATGAGCTTGCCGAGCTTGATCTTGTAGTCGCCCTCGTCGGTGCCGGGCCGGAACTTGATTTCCTTGACCTGGATCTGCTTCTGCTTGAGCTTCGCCTCGTGGGCCTTTTTCTGCTCGCGGTAGCGGAACTTGCCGTAGTCCATGAGCTTGCAGACCGGCGGCACCGCCAATGGCGCGATCTCGACCAGGTCCACGTTGCGCTCTTCGGCCAGCTTCAGCGCGTCGGCGATGGCCACGATGCCCAGCTGCTCTGCGTCGTCCCCTACCAGCCGAACCTGCGGCGCGGTGATTTCCCCGTTGATGCGTTGCGATCTCTCGAGTGCGATGGGTGAAAACTCCTTGTTCTGGTCAAAAAAATGCGGCCGTGCTGTTACGCACCCACCTCGGTTTCGAGGCGCCGGATGAAGTCCGCCAGGGGCATCGCCCCGAGGTCCTCACCGCTGCGCGTACGCACGGCCACGCTTCCCGCCTGTTTTTCTTTGTCGCCGACCACCAGCTGGTAGGGCAGCTTTTGCAGGCTATGTTCCCGGATTTTATAGGAAATCTTCTCGTTTCGCAAATCTGCGGCAGTCCGGAAACCGGCTTCCCGTAGCGCTTTCGCCACACTTTCAGCGTAGTCCGCCTGGTGCTCGGACACATTCAGAACCACCACCTGCGCCGGGGCCAGCCAGAGCGGGAAGGCGCCGCCGAAATGCTCGATAAGGATCCCCAGGAAACGCTCCATGGACCCGATGGTCGCGCGGTGCAGCATCACGGGGGTCTGGCGGGTATTGTCCGCAGCCACATACTCGGCACCGAGGCGGGCGGTCAGGTTGAAGTCCACCTGCATGGTGCCGCACTGCCAGACACGGCCGATCGCGTCCTTGAGCGAATACTCGATCTTGGGGCCGTAGAACGCCCCCTCCCCCGGAGATAGCTCGAACCGGACCCCGGAGCGCTTCAGCGACTCGATCAGGGCGTACTCGGACTTGTCCCAGGCCTCGTCCGTGCCGATGCGCTTCTCCGGCCGCGTCGCCACCTTGTAGATGATGTCGCTGAAGCCGAAGTGGGCATAGACCTTCTGCAGCAACGCGGTGTAGGTGACGCACTCGGTCAGGATCTGGTCCTCGGTGCAGAAAATGTGGCCGTCGTCCTGGGTGAAGCCGCGCGCCCGCAACAGCCCGTGCAGCGCCCCCGAGGGCTCGTTGCGGTGACAGGAGCCGAACTCCCCGTAGCGCAGCGGCAGGTCGCGGTAGCTCTTGGTGCCCTTGTTGAAGATCAGGATGTGGCCCGGGCAGTTCATCGGCTTCAACGCGTAGTCACGCTTCTCCGATTCGGTGACGAACATGTTCTCCCGGTAGTTCTCCCAGTGTCCGGTGGTCTCCCACAGGCTGCGCGGCAGCACCATGGGCCCGCGCACCTCCAGGTAGCCGTTCTCCAGGTACACCCGGCGCATGTATTGCTCGACCTGCTGCCACAGCGTCCAGCCCTTGGGGTGCCAGAACACCATCCCCGGTGCCGCCTCTTCCATGTGGAACAGGTCGAGCTGGGCGCCCAGGCGCCGGTGGTCGCGCTTGTCGGCCTCCTCCAGCATCTTCAGGTAGGCGTCCTGCTCCTCCCTGGTCGCCCAGGCGGTGCCGTAGATGCGCTGGAGCATCTCGTTCTTCGAATCGCCGCGCCAGTAGGCGCCCGCGACCCGCATCAGCTTGAACACCTTCAGCTTGCCGGTGGAGGGCACGTGCGGGCCCCGGCACAGGTCGATCCAGTTGCCCTGGCCGTAGAGCGAAATCGGCTCGTTGGAAGGGATCGAGGCGATGATCTCCGCCTTGTATTTCTCGCCGATGGACTTGAAGAACTCGACCGCCGCGTCGCGCGGCATTTCCTTGCGCTGCACTGGCAGGTCGCGTTTCACGATCTCGGCCATCTTCTTCTCGATCGCGGCCAGGTCCTCCGGCGTGAAGGAACGCTGGTACGAAAAATCGTAGTAGAACCCGTTCTCGATCACCGGACCGATGGTGACCTGCGCGCCGGGGAACAGTTCCTGCACCGCCTGCGCCATCAGGTGCGAGGTGGAATGGCGCAGGATGTCCAGGGCCTCGGGACTCTTGGGCGTGACGATGGCGAGCTCGGCGTCGGACTCGATCCGGTAGCTGGTATCGACCAGCTTGCCGTCGACCTTGCCGGCGAGCGCGGCCTTGGCCAGCCCGGCGCCGATGGCCATGGCCACCTCGGCGACGGTGACAGGGCCGGGAAAGCCCTTCACCGTGCCGTCGGGCAGTTTGATGTTCACCAAGGAAGCCACAGAGTTGGTAGGCGCGATTGGACTCGAACCAACGACCCCTACCATGTCAAGGTAGTGCTCTAACCAGCTGAGCTACGCGCCTGCTGAAAGGGGCGGATTTTACCGCAAAAACCAGCGATTTTCGCGACCTACCCACGCGCAACACGGATTACGCCGCGCAGCTGCTTGACAGTGGCCAGCGCGCGCCTCAGGTGCGCGGTGTCCGAGACCTCGAAGCTGAAGCGCATGTAGGCGATGTCGTCGCGGCTCTGGGTACGCACCGAGGTGACGTTGATCTTCTCTCGCGCCAGCGCCTCGCCAACGTCGCGCAGCAGACCACGCCGGTCCGAGGCCGTGACCAGCACGTCCACCGCGTATGCGCTGCCGGCTGTGGGCCTTCCCCACTGCACCTCGATCTGGCGCTCCGGGCCGCGCTCCGCAAGTCGCCGGAAGCTCGCGCAATCCTCGCGGTGGATGGAGACGCCCTTGCCGCGCGTGATGAAGCCGCGCACCGGGTCCGGCGGCACCGGCTTGCAGCAGCGAGCGAGCTGGGTCATCAGGCGGTCCACGCCAACCACCAGCACGCCGCCCTCGGCGGCCGCCTTCACTTTCCTCGGGGCCGCAGCGGGCGCGACCGCGGGCGCCGGCGCGGTGCCCTTCATCTCCCGCAGCGCAGTCTGCAACTGGCGCAGGTTGACCTCGTCACGCGCCACCGCGGCGAACAGTTCGTCCGGCTTCGCGAAGCCCAGCTTGCGCCCCAGGTCCTCAAGGCCCGCCTGCTGCGCCTTCTCGCGCTTTTGCTCCTTCTCCACCATGGCGCGGCCCTGCGCGATGGTTTCCGCCAGCGCCTGCGCGTTGAACCACTGCCGCAGCTTGCCGCGCGCGCGGCTGCTGCGCAGGAAGCCCAGTTCCGGATTGAGCCAGTCGCGCGAGGGCCCGCCGGACTTGGCGACGACGATTTCCACCCGCTGGCCGCTGGCGAGCGGCGTGTCGAGCGTCACCATGTGACCGTCCACCTTCGCGCCCCGGCAGCGGTGGCCAAGGTCGGTATGCAGCGCGTAGGCGAAATCGAGCGGCGTCGAGCCCGCGGGCAGGTCTACCACCTTGCCTTGCGGGGTAAGGACGTAGATGGTGTCGTCCAGCGCAGCCTTGCGCGTCCTCTCGGCCCAGCTTGCGCCTTCGGCGACTTCGTCGCGCCAGGCGAGCAGCTGGCGCAGCCAGGCGATCTTCTCGTCGAACGCCGCCTCGCTGCGGCCGATGCGGCGCTGGCCGCTGCCTTCCTTGTAGCGCCAGTGCGCGGCGACGCCGAACTCCGCGTGCCGGTGCATCTCCTCGGTGCGGATCTGGACCTCCAGCGTGCGCCCGCCCGGCCCCAGCACCGCGGTGTGCAGCGACTGGTAAAGGTTGCCCTTCGGACGCGAGATGTAGTCGTCGAACTCCTTCGGGATCGGCTGCCACAGGTTGTGCGCCACGCCGAGCGCGGTGTAGCAGTCCTTCAGGTCGGGCACGATCACCCGCAGCGCGCGCACGTCGTAGACCTCGGAGAAGTCGAGGCTCTTGGCGCGCATCTTGTTCCAGATGGAGTAGATGTGCTTCGGCCGGCCGGCGACCTCCGCGGTGACGCCGGCGGCGGCGAGCTCGCGCGACATCAGCGCCATGGCGTCGGCGATGTAGTGCTCGCGCTCGACGCGCCGCTCATCGAGCATCTGCGCGATCTTCTTGTACAGCTCGGGCTCGAGGAACCGGAACGACAGGTCCTCCAGCTCCCACTTCAGCTGCCATACGCCCAGCCGGTTGGCCAGCGGCGAGTAGATGTCCAGCGTTTCGCGCGCGTAGGCCGCCCGCTCCGGCACCGCGTTCTTCGCCATCCAGCGCAGCGTCTGCGTGCGCGAGGCCATCCTGATCAGCACGACGCGGATGTCCTCCACCATGCCCAGCACCATCTTGCGCAGGATCTCGTTCTGCTGCTCTGCGGTGGCGCGGGTGACGGTGCGCAGCTGGTAGAGCTTCTCCACGCCGGCGGCGAGCGATGCGATTTCCTCG
The DNA here is from genome assembly GCA_052386675.1 of Betaproteobacteria bacterium. Taxonomy (GTDB): domain Bacteria; phylum Pseudomonadota; class Gammaproteobacteria; order Burkholderiales; family SG8-39; genus RBG-16-66-20. The sequence goes on along the minus strand of JBQTJX010000025.1, from coordinate 75,457 downwards.
CCGAAAGCCTCCTGCAGCTTGTCGATGCCGCCCAGTTGCTTGGGCGCGGCAAACAGCACGCCCGCTGCGCGTGCCGCAGGGTCGAGGCCGATGGCGGCAAGGCCCGCACCCAGTCCCAGCGCGTGCGGCCACACAGGCTCGCCGGTGGACAGCGCCTGCCCGGCGTAGAGCGGCTCGGCGAATTCGAGCGCGCGCGCGACCAGCGCGCGGTCCGCGCCGGACAGTCCCTCGGCGAGGGGTTCCAGCGCCGCCGCGGCCGACTGCGGATGGAGTTGTACGACGGAAACCATGCGGTATTGTACGGCGATGGGTTGGTTGAAGAGCCTGTACAGGAAGCGCGTTCTCGCGCGACACAGCATAGACGGGCGCACGTGGGCGCGCGCGCGCCGCCACTTGCCGTTCCTCGCCGGTTTGTCTCAAGCCGAGGCGCAGCGCCTGAAGGACATGGCGGTCATCTTCCTCGCCGAGAAGGAGTTCACGCCGGTGCGGGGACTGGAACTTTCGGAGGACGACCGCGTCGAGATCGCGCTGCAGGCCTGCCTGCCGGTGCTGGAGCTGGGCCTCGACGCCTACGAAGGCTGGGTGGGCATCATCGTTCACCCGTCGGATTTCCACGTGAAGCGCTCGCGCGTCGGCGAGGACGGCGTGGTGCACGAGTGGGACGACGAACTGGCGGGCGAGTCCTGGCCCGGCGGCCCGATCGTGCTGTCATGGGAAGCGCTGGACGATGCCGGCTCGGTGGCCGAAGGCGGGGCGAATGTCGTCATCCACGAGTTTGCGCACAAGCTGGACATGATGGACGGCGAGGCCGACGGCGTGCCGCCGCTGGCCACCAAGCAGGCGCGCGAGCGATGGATCGAGGTGTTCGACGCCGAGTTCGACCGCTTCTGCCACGCGGTGGAGGCTGGCGAGGAAACCGTCCTCGATCCCTACGCCGCAGAGGAGGAAGCGGAGTTCTTTGCGGTGGCGAGCGAGGCGTTCTTCGAGACGCCTAACGCGCTGAAGGGCGCGTCGCCCGCGCTGTACGAGCTGTTCAAAGGGTTCTACCGGCAGGATCCTGCCCGGAGGCTAAGGGCGTAGGCACTGCACTGACGCCTGACGCCTGACGCGGCTCAGTCTGCCTGGTCGCGGTCCACGTATCCGGCCTCGCGCTGATGTCGGACGGCGAGTACCAGCACCCGGTCGGCTCCGGCATGGAATTCGTACAGCGCGATATAGCCGGACTTGCCGCGCGAGATCAGCAGCTCCCGCAAGCCGTCGTCGGCCGGCCGACCGATCAGGGGATGGGCTTCGAGCACCCGCAGCGCGCCGATGACGAGATCAAATGTATCCAGCGCCGCTTCCGGTGCGCTCTTGAGCAGGAACTCCGCCAGTCGCCCGAGGTCGGCTTCCGCCTCGGGCGTGACGACTACCGTGGCCACAGCTTCGGCTTGGGCTTGCGTAGCTTGCGCCCCTGCAGCCTGGCCCTGTAGTGGGCCGCGACGTCGGAAAGGGCGTATCCGAGTCCGGTCCGATGGAAGCTGGCGCCCGCCGCGAGGGCATCGGCATGAAACCGGCGCCGCCTCTCCGCGCGTTCAGTCTCGGCCCGGATCGCCTCAACCATGAACGCATGCGCGCTCTGCTCGGTACCCTTCACGACGCGCGCAATGCGCTGCTTCAGGTCCTCGGGTAGCTTGATGGACGTGGACATGCCGGACTCCGCCGCTCAGGTATCAACATCGTATCACCGGAGCGGCCGATGGCCGATAATCCCGTGGAGAACATGAAGACATTGCTCATCGTCTACCACACCGGCGGTGTGAAGACCGCGCAGATGGCGGAGGCGGTCGCCCGAGGTGCGCGCGCCGAAGGCGGCGTCGACGTGGTCATGAAGCGCTGTGCGGACGCCGGGCCGGAGGACCTGCTCGCCGCCGACGGCCTGATCCTCGGCACGCCGGAGAACTTCGGCTACATGTCGGGAATGATGAAGGACTTCCTGGAGCGGGTGTTCTATGCCTGCGAAGGGAAGGTGAACGGACGGCCCTGGGCGCTGTTCGTCGGCGCCGGGCAGGACGGCAGCGGCGCGGCAAGTTCGGTGGAACGCATCGTCACCGGACTGCGGCTGGAGAAGAAAGTCGAACCGGTGGTGGTGGTGAAGGAACTGACACCGGAAAAACTGCAGGCCTGCGAGGAGCTGGGCGCCGCGTTCGCCGCCGGACTGGCGATGGGCGTGTTTTAGAGAAACGGCGGGAAATCGTGGTCTGTCCCTGATTTCCTGATTTCCTGGATTCCTAGAGCATCAGCGCCGAGCCCTCGGCCGGGGCTTCGCAGTGCACCTTCGAGCCCAGCTGCGCCAGCGCCTTCCTCGTCTCCTCCAGCTTGAGGTCGATGTCGGCGTCGGTCTGGTCGGGGTCGTGGTGGAACAGGTGCAGGCGCTTCACTTCCGCGCGCGCCGCGAGGTCCGCTACCTGGCTGACGCAGGAATGTCCCCAGTCCACCTTGGACGGGTACTCATGGTCGCGGTAGGTGGTGTCGGTTATGAGCAGGTCGGCGCCACGCACGAAATCGGCCAGGCGCTCGACGTAGCGCGCGTCGTGGCGCGCGTCCGTAGGCAGGTACAACTCGTTGTCGGTGATGTAGCACACGCTGCGCCCGCGGCAGGTGAGCTTGTAGCCCAGGCAGTAGCCCGGATGGCGCAGCAGCATGGTGTCCACGCGCACCGGACCGAACTCCAGCCTCTCCTCGCGCAGGTCGCGGAACACCAGGCGCGCGCCGAACTCGCGGATGGTGACCGGAAAGTACACGCTTTCCATCTGCGCGCTGATGGCGCGCTCGATGGTGAGGTCGCCCTGGTAGGGGCCGAAGATCTCGATCTGGTTGCCGCGCAGGTACAGCGGCGCGAAGAACGGCACCGTGTTGATGTGGTCCCAGTGCGTGTGCGAGATGAAGATGCGGCAGGAGAAGCGCTCGGCCGGGGTCTTCATGACGCGGTCCGACAGCTTCTTGATCCCGGAGCCGCAGTCGAACACGTACAGCGGTTCGCCGCCGACCTCGACGCTGACGCAGGGCGTGTTGCCACCGTAGCGGTTGTAGGCCTCCCCCGGCACCGGCAGCGTGCCGTGCACGCCCCAGTAGTTCACCGCGATCTGGTCGGTGACCAGCTCGCTGATGCTCTGCAGGAAGGTGTCGCGGTTGATCGGCTTGGTGATGTAGCCGTCGGAACCCATCTCTTTCGCGCGCCGGCGGTCGAAGTCGTAGGTCTTGGCCGAGAGCACCACGATCTTCATCGCCGCCAGTTCCGGCCGGCGGCGCAACTCGCGCGTCAGCTCGAAACCGTCCATCACCGGCATCATGACGTCCGTGATGACGCAGTCGGGCCGGATGTCCGGGATGTCGCGCAGTGCCTCGACGCTGGAGCCGCGCGCCACCACTTCGTGGCCGGCGCCGGTGAGCAGGCGCGTCACCAGCGCCAGGTTGTCCGGATCGTCGTCGACAACGAAAAATTTCATCCCCCCGAATATACTTCCCAAACCCATGCAGGCGAGCCTCTATTTCGACGGCGAGTTGGTGCCACCGGCCTCGTTCGAGGATGCGGTGCTTAGGACCGCGGGCGGCCTGGAGCGGCTCGGCGTGCGCGAAGGCGACGTGGTCTGCCTGATGTTGCGCAATGACCCTGCATACCTGGAGGGCATTTTCGGCGCGCGCCGCCTGGGCGCCTATACCTGCCCGGTGAATTGGCACTTCAAGGCCGAGGAAGCCGACTGGATCCTGCGCGACAGTGGCGCCAAGGTCCTGCTGGTGCAATCCGACCTGCTGGCCCAGATCGAGGGCGGTGTGCCGCCGGGCGTGGCAGTGGTGCGCGCCGACGCGCCGAACCGGCGCGCATGGCTGGCGGCGCAGCCGCGTCATGGGGGATCCGAGCGCCAGCCGCGCTACTCCATGCCGTATACCTCGGGCACCACCGGCCGGCCCAAGGGCATCCGCCGCTTCGCGAGTTCACCGCAGGAGGCGGCGCGCTCGGCACAGGTGCTCGCGGAGAATATCCGCGGGGTCTACGGCCTCGGGCCCGGCGTAAAGGCGCTGCTGCCGGCGCCGATCTACCATAGCGCGCCCAACATGTACGCCATGCAGGCGGTGCTGCAGGGCGCCTCGCTGTACCTGGAATCGCGCTTCGACCCGGAAGCCACGCTGAAGCGCATCCACGACCACCGCATCGATCGCGCCTACCTCGTCCCCACCATGTTCAGCCGCATGCTGAAGCTGCCCGACGAGGTGAAGCGCCGCTACGATCTGTCGTCCATGAAGTTCGTGATCACCATGGGATCGCCCTGCGCGCCCGAGGTGAAGCGCGCAATGATCGAGTGGTGGGGCCCGGTGATCCACGAAAGCTATGCCGCGAGCGAACTGGGCCTGGTGACGTTCATTTCCGCCGGGGAAGCGCTGCAGCGCCCCGGCTCGGCCGGTCGCCCCATCGGGGAAACACGATTGAAGATCCTGTCGGAGGACGGCGCCGAGCTGCCACCGCGTTCACCTGGCCTGGTCTACGCGCGCCAGCCCGCCTACACCGACTTCACCTACAACAACAACGACGAAGCTCGCCGCAAGCTGGAGCGCGACGGCTTGTGGACCTTGGGCGACATTGGCTGGCTGGACGAAGACGGCTACCTGTACCTGTCCGACCGCGCGGTGGACATGGTGATTTCGGGCGGCGTGAACATCTACCCCGCCGAGATCGAGGCCGTGCTGATCACCATGCCGGGCGTCGCAGATTGCGCGGTATTCGGGGTGCCCAGCGCCGAGTTCGGCGAATCACTGGCGGCGGCGGTCCAGCGCCAGCCCGGCAGCGCCATCGATGCCGAGGCGGTGCAGGCCTGGTTGCGCGAGCGCATCGCAGACTACAAGGTGCCGAGGCTCGTGGTGTTTCACGAACAGCTGCCGCGGGAGGACAGCGGAAAGCTGTTCAAGCGCAAGCTGCGCGCGCCCTACTGGGAGAACGCAGGGCGAACCATCTAAGCCGGCGGGCCCTTCATCAGGCTGGCCAGTTCGGCGGTGGGCACCGAGGTGCCGACGTAACCGAAGCCGCCCTGGTCCCGGATCTCCTTCGCCGCGCTCACCAGCCCGCTCATCGCCGCGCGATAAAGCGAGGTCGCGACGCTGATCCGGCGCACGCCCGCCGCTTCCAGTTCGGCGACGGTAAAAGACTTGCCCGGGATGCCAGCCATGAAGTTCACCGGCTTGCCCACCGCCGCGCACACCGCCTTCACCGCCGCCAGGTCCGGCAAGCCCGGGGCAAAGAGGACGTCGGCGCCGACCTTCTCGAATGCCTGCAGGCGGCGGATGGTGTCTTCGAGGTCCGGCTTGCCGCGCAGGAAATTCTCGGTGCGCGCGCTCAGCAGGAACCGGAACGGCAGCGCTCGCGCTGCCTGCACCGCAGCGGCGACACGCTCCACCGCGAGGCTGAAGTCATACAGCGGCCGTTCCCGGTCGCCGGTGGCGTCCTCGATGGATCCGCCGACCAGGCCAACGCCGCCGGCGAGCCGGATTGTCTCGGCGGCGTCCTCCGGGCGGTCGCCGAAGCCCTTCTCCAGATCTGCGGAGACCGGCAGATCCACCGCGGCACAGATGGCGCGTGCGTGCTCCAGCGCCTCCTCGCGCGTTACCTGCCCGTCGCGGCGGCCCAGCGCCGCGGCGCAGGCGCCGCTGGACGTGGCGAGCGCTTGGAAGCCCAGGCCCTGCAGGATCTTCGCCGAGCCGGCGTCCCAGGGATTGGCGATGACGAAGGCTTTTGGCCCCTGGTGCAGGGCGGTGAAGCGGGCGGCTTTCTCGGCTTGGGTCGGCATGCGATGTCCTTTCGGTCAGGTCCGCAATCGTTCGGCGATGGCATCCATGGAGTCGAATACCTCGGCGCCGGCGGCGGCGAGCGCGACCGGATCGGCGTGGCCGGCGCCCGCGTAGGCCAATACTGTCATGCCGGCGTCCATCGCGGCACGCACCCCGGTCGCGGAATCCTCGACGACTGTGCAGTGCGCGGGCTGGAATCCCATCGTGCGCGCCGCATACAGGAACAGGTCCGGCGCCGGCTTCGGCCGCGCGACCTCGTCGGCTGTAAACACGCGGCCCTCGAATCGCTCCAGCAGCCCGGTGGCGCCGAGCGCGACCCGCACCCGGTCCGCGCTGCTGTTGGAGGCGACGCAAAACGGACCGGCCAGCCGCCCGATCAAGTCCTTCACACCGCGCACCGGCTGCAGCTCCCTGCGGAAGGTTTCAAACAGCAGCGCGTTCCAGTCGGCGACGAACGTCGCCGGTACCGGCCGGCCGAGTTTCTCCTCGGTCAGCGCCACGCAACCCTGTCGCGTGCGCCCGATGTAGCTTCGCATCACCTCTTCGAGCGGCATCCGCAAGCCAAGGGATGCGAGCAGCTCGTGCAGGACGCGATTGGCGAGCGGCTCGGAATCCACCAGCACGCCGTCGCAGTCGAAGATCACCAGGCCCATGGGCCCCCGCAAATGTTACCGATCGTGCACATCTGGCGCCGCCACTGCCCTGCGCGGCCGCGTGAACCACTGCGTCACCAGCGCCGCCGCCACCGCGGCAAGGTAGGTAAGCGCCACGCCCCAGTCCGGCAGGAACAGCGCGATCATGACGCAGTAGGAGGTGAGCGCGTACAGGCCCTTGGCGAGCGATCGAAGCATGGTCACCGCGAACCCCGGCCCCTGCCCGCTGTGCGAGAACACCGCGAGGATTGTGCTCAGCAGCGGGAACATCGCGATGAGCCCGGTCCACTCGCTGCCCACCTTGTCCGCGATGCCAGTGGTGAACAGCACCAGAAGCACGGCCACCACCATCCGCAGGGGCAGGTCATAGCGCCGCTCCGCGCGCAGGGCGCCGAATGCCGGCGGCGCAGGGAACAGCCTCGGCGCGATCAGGAGCGAGACAACCGCCAGGCCCAGCGCGGGCAGCACCGTGCCCGGCAGCTCTGCCAGGCCCGCAGAAGCAGCAATCCAGGCGCCGATCGCCCCCGCCGCCGCCACCGGCCAGCCGTTACGCAGGCACAGGTGCGAGTAGACCGCGCCGAAGACGATCGCGGACACCACTGCCGAGAGCGAGGCGGCCGCCGCCTGCGAGGTGAACACTGCGTCGTTCTCAAGGGCGAGGATGAACAGGATCGGGCCGGTCACCAGCGGCATGCCCGCCAGCCAGCCGCCCACGCTTGGACCCCAGCGGCGGCTGACGTAGGAAACGACGGCGAGGAAGAAGGGAACGAGGAACAGCTTCAGCGCGAGCACGGCGCGCAGTATGCCGGAAACGGGTCAGGCGCTACGCGCGAGGATCGCGTCGTATACCGCGAGGTCGTCTTCCGAAAAGCAGCAGAACAGCACTTCGCGAACGCCCGGGTGCGACTGTGCCGCCTCTCGCACCGTCGCCACCGCGACCTCCGCTGCCGACTCGACCGGGTACCCGTAGACGCCGGTGCTAATGCAGGGAAACGCAATCGACGCCGCGCCCGCCTTTTCCGCGAGCTCGATGGATCGCCAGTAGCACGAGGCGAGCAACGCCGGCTCGCCCCGCTCCCCGCCATTCCAGATAGGACCCACGGCGTGGATCACGTGCTTTGCCGGCAGCTTGTAGCCAAACGACAGCTTGGCGTCGCCAGTCTTGCAGCCGCCGAGGCTGCGGCATTCGATGAGCAACCCCGGGCCCGCGGCCCGGTGGATCGCGCCGTCCACCCCGCCCCCGCCGAGAAGCGAATTGTTGGCGGCGTTGACGATGGCGTCCACCGACAGCTTGGTGATGTCGGCGCGCAAGGCACGCAGCGTGGCCGTCATGCTTCGCCTACTGGTCCGGAATGAGGCGCCGACCGAGGCTCACCCTGTCATCCACCGAGTAGCCGAGCCTGCGGTAGAACTCGATCACTTCGGCGTTGTCGGTGCGCACCTGAAGATTGACCTTCGGGCAGCCACGCGCGAGCAGCAAACGCTCGATCTCCTGCATCAGCGCCCGGCCGAAGGCGTTGCGGCGATACCCGGGCGCCACCGCGAGGTAGTACACCCAGCCGCGATGGCCGTCGTAGCCGGCCATCGCCGTTGCCACCAGCCCGCCATCGACCGTGCCGACCAGGAACAACTCCGGCTGCTCGGCCATCTTGCGCGCTATGTCCTTGCGCGCGTCATTCCATGGGCGTGTCAGTCCGCACGCCTCCCAGAGCGCGATGACGGCCCCTTCATCCGCGGCCTGGTAGCGGCGGATTTCCATCAATCCAGCGGATATTCGTAGCGGATGAAATCGTTGTACTTCGCCACCTTGTCGTACAGCGTCCGCCCCGCGGTGTTGTGCGTCTGCGTGAGCCAGTAGTAGCGCGAAGCGCCCTGCGTGCGCGCCGCCGCCGCCACGGCCTCGATCAACCTGCGCGCCACGCCCTTGCCCCGCATCGCGGGATCGGTGAACAGGTCCTGCAGGTAGCACGCCGACTCGGCCCAGATGGTGGTGTGGAAGAGGTAGTGCGCTATGCCGACCAGTTGCCCGTCCACTGTCGCGCCCAGGCCGTGGATGCGATCCTCGGCCATGAGGCGGCGCCAGCAGGTTTCGTAGTCGGCATCCGGGATGATGGTCTTGTAGAAAGCCTTGTAGCCGCGGGCGTGGACCAGCCAGCGCGCCTTGTCTTCGGGTTGCAGCGGGGAAATACGGATCGAAAGGGTCATCGGCTCATCTCCCGCGGCGCGCGACAATGCGCACGCCGCCCAGTTTGCCGGCCGTGAACAGGCCGACGAAGAAATCGTACAGGCTGTCGTACTGCAGGAAGCGCGCTTCGCCGAACTTGGCGACGGTGGTGTCGCGCAGCGAGCGGTACATCGCCTGCCGGTCCACCAGGATTCCCTTCCATTGTTCGGCCAGGTCGTCCCTCACGTCGATGCGGCACCGGTTCTGCTCCAGCAACCCTGCGTATTGTGCGGCCGTCGCCAGGCCCGGCGCATGCATTTCCGCGGCCATGCGCGCCTCTTCCGCGGCGGTCAACGCGGTTCGCACGACGACATCGGTGAACGCAATTGTCCCGCCCGGCTTCACCACGCGCGCGCACTCGCCGATCACCGCGGCCTTGTCCGGTATGTGCAGGAAGGCCTCCTGGCTCATGACCACGTCGAAGGCGGCGTCCGGCAACGGCATCGCGGTGGCGTCGCCCTGCACGAAGTCCACGAGCGGGTCCAGACCGACGCGGCCCGCCAGCCGCCGTGCCGCCTCAACCCGGCTCTGCGTCAGGTCCAGCCCGGTCACCTTGCAACCGATGCGATGCGCGATCCAGCGTGCGGGCCCACCCATGCCGCTGCAGACGTCCAGCACATGGTGTTCGCGGCGGATGCCCGCCTTCTGCGCCAGCGTGTCCACCACCTGCACCCCGCCGTAGTGGTCCTGGTCGAAGTCCTTCAGCTCGTCCTGCGTGAGCGTTTCCAGGTTCGCGCCGCGCGCAGCCAGCTTGGCGAGGATCTCTTCCTCGTTGATGGGATGGGTGTCGTAGAACCGGACGACGCCGTCACGGCCGGGGTTGCGCTGCGCGCTCAACTGAAAGTTTCCGTTTGCGGGATTCGAAGCCGGATTCTAGGGCAGCGTGAGCGTGGCCAGCACCGGCAAGTGGTCGGAACCCAGGTTTGGCCCGGCGCGACTCGCCACCGTCCGCCACTGTTGCGACACCAGCACATGGTCGATGGGAATCCCCATCAGGCCCGCGGCGGCGGCCGGCCACGTCGGGGCCAAGCCGGTCGCGCGACGCAGGCCTCGATCCGCGAGACCCGCAAACGCGGAGGACCACGGCGTCGCGTTCAGGTCGCCCGCGATGATCGATGGCGCGCTGGATGCCGCGGCTGCGTCAGCCAGCGCGCGTAGCAGGCGGTTGCGCGCGAAGTGGTCCTCCGTGGTCAGCGGCGGCATAGGATGCAGCGCCGTCAGGCGGACCTGGCCACGCGGCAACTGAACGACGGCCTCGATGCGCGGGATGCCGGCGGCGCCCTCGATCACTCTGACATCCGCGAGCCGATGGCGCGACAGCACCGCGATGCCGAAAGCACCATCGTCGGGCACGATGCGTCGATGCGGATAGTCCGCCACTGCTTCCAGCTCACGCACGTGGGCGGGCGCAACCTCCAGCACGATGGCGAGGTCGGCCTTCTCCTTTCGCAGCCATTCCACCAGTGCCCGGGCATCCGGGTTGCGGTACTGGATGTTGGCGCTCGCCACAACCAGCATGCCTGCAGTTCGTTCGCCTGATGGCGCGGCCGGCGAAGCGGTCAGCCACGGCAGGGGCGCGGCGAGCACGACGATCGCCCAGCGCCGGTCGAGAATCGCCAGCAGGAGCGAAGAAAGGACCAGCAGCGCCAGGAACAGCCATTGCCAATGGCTGCCGAGGTCAATGAGCCAGGAAGCCGCGCCGCCCGCGTCCGCGAGCGGATGCGATAGCAGCGGAGACAGTAGCCCCAGGATGGCCAGCACCGCCAGCACCCGCGCGCGCACCGCGAGCAGGCGGCGCCAGCGGGGGCTCATCTGCGGTTCAGGTAGCGCTTGGCCGCGGCCGGATCGATGAGCGGATAGACGTCGAACTGCGCCGGAATCAGCTCCGCCCAGCCGTTCAGCAGCTCGTGCAGTTCCTCGTGCGCCTGGACGTCGAAGATCGCCACCGCACCGCGCCCGGGGCGGGCGTAGACCATGAGGCACTGCTTCGACCGTTGCCTGGGTTTCAACCACGCCCAGAATTTCTTCCGGTTGCGCGTCGCGCCGGAGGGCCGCTCCGGCCTTGGATTGCTGATGACCAGGAACAGCACCGGGATTCCTTTCCTATTGCGCGGCTTCGCTGTGCACGGTCTTCTCCGCGCGCGCCTTGAGCCTGCGCTCGTAGGAGTCCAGGCTGCGGTGCGCGACGATGGGACGGCCCCGATACCGCGAGTACGCCTCGATGTAGGCCTCGACCGAGGCGTAGGGGCCGGCGACGTGGCCCGGGCGCTTGGAATCGGCGAAGAAATGGAACTGCCCGCCGCGCTCGACTTGCGTCACCCAGTGCCGCCGCAGGGTATTGCCCTTGATCACCACCGGATCGAACTCGATCATGAGGTAGCGGGGCTTCGTCTCCGGCGCGACCGCGCGCAGGGTTTCCACGCCAAATCGCGCGAGGTCCACGCAGATGCCCGAGGGTGCGGCGAAGAACGCCTCGGGCTTGTGGATCTCGACGCGGCCCTTTTGCGCGCGCTGCGTCTCCGAGAGCCGGGCGGCGCGATTCATGTCGTATTCGAAGCGCGCGCCGATCCATGCATTCACGTCCTCGACGCTGCGCCAGGCGGCGAGCGCCTCGGTGTAGGAAGCGGGCAGCTTCAAGCCAGCCGCGACCGCGGGACGCGATTCGGGGGCGTCGGAGGCGGGGTCCGCGGCCGGGGACGCAATGGCGCCGGCGGCAAGCAGGCCGCCGGACAGGACAGCGAAGAGGACTCGGATCACCGGCCGCAGCCTAGCTCAAGTCCGGGACGCGGCGCCAGCGGGCACGGTCGGGATGTCATGCGCGACCCGGATGCCGAAAGCTTCGCGAATGTCGCACAGCGGAACCGCCAGGTACGGCTCGAATTCAAGCCACGGCCAGCGCCTGGCCTGCCGGCGGCAGCGCAGGAAGGTGCGCGGAACGATGGCGAACGAGCGCACGGTCGAGCGCAGCACGTCTGCAACTCGCAGCTTGCCGTAGACCTCCAGGGACTCGTGCAGGCGGTAGCCCTTCAGCACCGAGAAGCCGGCCGTGGTGCCGAACAGGCTGGCGATCTTGACCACCAGTTCGTCATCGAGCGCGATGCCGCAGCCGAAGACGACGTGCGCCGTGTCGTGGCAACGGAAGAATTCCTGCGCCTGCGGCGACGAGTCACGTCCCCCGGCAAGGCCGGGATACGCCGCGAAGTATTCGGCAAGGCCTTCGGCCAGGGTCAGCCTGGAACGCGGGTGCTGGTAGTCGAGCAATCCGCCGCAGTGTAATGCCGTTTGGTTTCGCGCACCGTGACTGAAGGGCTATCATCGCCGGATGCAATACACCGCCCCCGCCCTCACCGCCGACCTCGCCACCGACAAGGCCGCGCTCCTTGCCCACCTGAAGCGCCTGGACGAGCAGCTCGCGAAGCTGCCGGCAAAGCCCAAACGCGGCGCCGCGGAAGCCCAGGCCGCCGGGAAACTCCTGGACACCGGGCGAAAAGCGCGCGCGGACTTCATGCGCACGCACGCCCGCGCCGTCTATGACTCCCTCACCGCCAATCGCTCGAAGTTCGTCCGCGTAGATGAGCTCTGCGTCGCGGCCGCGAAGGCCTATCCCGGCCTGGTGCCGGACGACGCGGCGCTGGCGCGCGACTCGAACATCCCGCAAGGCGACAAGGACGGCCTCGAGGTGGACCAGGGCATTTTCCTCAGCCAGGTCCTGGGCGACCCGGTCGCTGGCGCGCACCTGTGCCACGCCATGCTGCTGCCGCGGCCGGATTCGCTCGAGCACCTGAAGGAATTCGAGAAGAAAGGCGAGATCGAGTTTCCCGGCGCGCGCCTGGCGCGCGAGGGCAAGGCCGCCGTCCTCACCATGCGCAACCCGAGGTACCTGAACGCCGAGGACGAGGGGACCATGGCCGGGATGGAAATCGCCACCGACCTCGCGCTGCTCGACCCCCTGACCGAGGTCTGCGTGCTGCGCGGCGACGTCGTCACCCACACAAAGCACGCCGGGAAAAGGATTTTCGGCGCCGGCATCAACCTGACGCACCTGTACCAGGGAAAGATCCGCTTCCTCTGGTACCTGATCCGCGACCTCGGCATGGTCAACAAGTTCTACCGCGGCCTGGCGAAGCCGGAGGTTTCTCCCGAGGAGGATTCGGTCGAGAAGCTGTGGATCGCCGCGGTGGAGGGTTTCGCCATCGGCGGCCACTGCCAGATCCTGCTGACCATGGACCAGGTGATCGCGACCAGGGAAGCGTACATGACGCTGCCCGCGCGCAAGGAGGGCATCATCCCGGGCGCGGCCAACCTGCGCCTGCCCCGCCATATCGGCCCGCGGGTGGCGCGCCAGGCCATCCTCGCCGAGCGGCGCATTGACTGTGCCAGTCCCGAGGGACGCCTCATCTGCGACTCCATCGTCGCCGCCGACGCCATGGACTTCGAGGTCACGCGCCTGGTGAAGCACATCACCGGCTCCGGCGTGGTCAGCGCCGCCGGCAACCGCCGCGCGCTGAGAATCTCGGAGGAGCCGCTGGACGGCTTCCGCCGCTACATGGCCGTTTACGCCCGCGAGCAGGCGCACTGCCACTTCAGCCCGGCGCTCATCGCCAATCTCGAGGCGCATTGGAACGCGGCGAACCGAAAGGGCTAGGGTCGGCGGCGCTCGCCTGGTTCCGCCGCGACCTGCGCGACGACGACCACGCCGCGCTGCACGCCGCGCTGGTCACGCACTGCGAAGTCCACTGCGCCTTCGTCTTCGACACCGAGATCCTGGATGCTCTGGAAGCGAAGGCCGACCGGCGCGTGGCCTTCATCCGCGACAGCCTGGTCGAGCTGAAGGCCGCTCTCGAATCCAGGGGCGGCGGACTGCACGTGCTGCACGGCCGTGCACGCGAGGAAATCCCCGGGCTGGCGCGAAAGCTGGGCGTGGCGGCGGTGTACGCCAACCGCGACTACGAGCCGCAGGCGATCGCGCGCGACGCAGAGGTGAAGGACCGGCTCGCCGCGCAGGGCATCGCCTTCCACACCCGCAAGGACCAGGTGATCTTCGAGCTGGACGAGGTGCGCACGAAGACGGGCGAGCCGTTCTCGGTCTTCACCCCCTACAAGAACGCCTGGCTGGCGAAGCTGGACCCGTTCTTCGTCAAGGCCTACCCCGTCGGCAAGCACCTCGCCCGGCTCGCGCCCGGTCCGGCGACCCCGGTTCCATCCCTGGCTTCGCTCGGCTTCCAGCCGGCCGAACTGCCGATTCCCGCCGGCATGTCCGGCGCCGCCATGCTTCTCGCCGACTTCAGGCGCCGCATCGCCGGCTACCGCGACAAGCGCGACTTCCCGGCGCTGAAGGGACCGTCCTACCTGTCGACGCACCTGCGCTTCGGCACGGTCTCCATCCGGGCGCTCGCCGCGCTGGCCTGGAAGCAGGACAACGATGGCGCCCGGACCTGGCTCTCGGAACTGGTGTGGCGCGACTTCTACCACGCCATCCTCGCCTGGCGCCCGGACGTGGTGTCGCGCTCGTTCCGGCGCGAGTACGACGCGGTGAAGTTCGACGCCAACCCGGCCGGATGGAAAGCCTGGTGCGAAGGCCGCACCGGCTATCCGCTGGTGGATGCCGCGATGCGCCAGCTGAACCACACCGGTTACATGCACAACCGCCTGCGCATGGTCGCCGCCTCGTTCCTGGTGAAGGACCTGGGCATCGACTGGCGCCGCGGCGAGCGCTACTTCGCGGCAACGCTGAACGACTACGACCTCGCCGCCAACAACGGCGGCTGGCAGTGGGCCGCCTCCACCGGCTGCGACGCCCAGCCCTGGTTCCGCGTTTTCAATCCGGTGATGCAGTCGGAGAAGTTCGACAGCCAGGGGAAGTTCATCCGCAGGTACGTTCCCGAACTGGCGCAGGTGCGCACCGACTGGATCCATTTGCCCTGGACCATGCCGCCGCTGGAGCAGCATGCCGCCGGTTGCGAGATCGGGCGCGACTACCCGGCGCCGATGGTGGAGCACGCCGCGGCGCGCATCCGCACGCTGGCACGCTACGCGGTGGTGAAGAAATCCGGCGCCTAGCCCGCGTCAGTGATAGCAGCCGCCGCCGGGCGCGCGCACGTCCATCGGCCAGGCGTACTCGAAGGCGCCGCGGGTGCATTTCTCGGCGCAATCGGTCGGCGCCACCGTGACGCGGTCGCCCTGCTGCCAGACGCGCACCGCGCAGGCGGAACCCGAGTTCGCCACCAGTTCCACATAGGGCGCGCGCCGTGTCTGCCGGAATTCCGCCAGCCGGTAGCTGCAGCTGCCGCGATTGGGGATGTCGATGCGCGCCTCGAACGCGGCAACCGCGCCGCCCGCAAGCTGCAGGCGCAGCGTTTCCGCATAGCCGGTTTCGTCCCGCGCCGTGCAACTGGCGTTCAGGCTGAGGCCGGCCGCGGCCGGCTCGCCCGGCGCGGGCGTGACCACCACCGGCGGCGCGGGCGGCGGCGGCGCCGGCTCCTTGCCGCGCAGCTTGCGCAGCAGGTCGCGCAACTCGCGCACGTCTTCCTTGAGGTCCGCACAGCCGGCCGCCAGCGCACACAAGGCGACGGCGGCGATGATCCTCCTCATGAGAGCAGGAAAGCCCTCACGATGGCGACCTGGTCGGCATGCATCAGCGTCGGCGCGTGGCCGACGCCGGGGATCTCGACCACCTTCGCCTTCGGCCCGCGCTGCGCCATCTGCGCGCAGGTTTCCTTCGTCAGCAGGTCGGACTGCGCGCCACGCAGCGCCAGCGTTGGGCAGCGCACCGCATCCCACAGCGGCCAGAGCTCGAGGTCCTTCTCCGGCATGTTGGCGCGGAACGGCTCGGCGAGCTTCGGGTCATAGTGCATGCGCCAGCTGCCGTCGTCGTTCCGGCGCACCACCACCTCAGTGAGAAAGCGCCACTCGGCGTCGCTGTGCGGACCGAAGGTGCTGCTGATCGCCCGCACGTACTGGTCGGCGGCTTCGATCGAGGGAAACGTCGGCGCGATGCCGACATAGGTCGCGATCCGCTCCAGCGACACTTTCGCGATCACCGGCCCGGCGTCATTGATGACGAGTCTGCGAACCGGCGTGCCGGGCTGCGCGGCGAGGGCCATGCCGATCAGGCCGCCCATGGAGGTGCCCACCCAGTGCACCGCCTCCACGTCCAGGCGCGCGATCAGCGTCACCATGTCGGACAGGTACTGTGGGAGCTGGTAAAGCATCGGATCAGCGAGCCAGTCCGAACCACCGCGGCCGGCGACGTCGGGACACACCACCCGGTAGCGGTCCTGCATCGCCGCCGCCAGGGCGTCGAAATCCCGCGCGCAGCGCGTCAGGCCGTGGGCGCAGATGAGCACCTGGTCGTTTTTCGGGTCGCCCCATTCCAGGTAGGAGATCCGGTGCAGGCCACGGGGCGAGGCGCACTGCACGAAGCGTTGACGGGACGCAGGCGTCAAGAGCCAGCCCTTTCGCCTTGCCACTTCTCCACCATGCGGCCGCTCTCGATCGCGGCGCCGCCGGCGTCGGCCTCGCGGTACCACTGCACCTCGATGCGCATCTCGGGGAACTCGGCGCTCGCCTCGACGAAGCTCGGGAAGGGCAGGCCGTTCTCGACCTGGAAGCGGTACTCCAGCCCGCCCTCGACGTGGTGCTCGGTATAGGGATCGCAATCCGGGTCGCGCACCAGCAGCCAGCGGACGCGCTCGCGGAAATCCTCGAAGCGCCCGACGCTGCCGGTGACGCGAACCGTCGCGCTGTAGCCTGCCGGCATCAGGCCCCGTACTTGAACGACAGCGACAGGCGCGTGCGGAACTGCACCACCTTGCCGTTCTCCACCTTCACGTCGAGCTTGGTCACCTCGGCGATGCGCAGGTCGCGCAGCGACTTCGAGGCGGTCTTCACCGCGCTGCGTGCGGCGTCTTCCCACGATTCCGAACTGGTGCCGATGACGTCGGTGACGCGATAGACCGCATTGCTGTCTTTCTTGGCCATGGTTCCTCCTCCTGGAGTTGTGGATGGGCGTTGCGCGTTCATTATGGCCCTAGGGCGGCGCATCGTGCCAGTACCGTCGCCTGCGTTCGCGTTCACCAGCGATCTCCGCGCCCCGCGCCGACAGGCGCACCTCCAGCGCGCCCTCCAGGTCGGTGCGCCGCAGCGCCGCGCCGGCCGCGGCATAGCGCCCGGCGACATCCGTCGCCGGATGGCCGAATCGGTTGCGGTAGCCCACCGGCAGCACCGCCACGCGGGGCGCCACGGCGGCGATGAACGCCTCGCTGGAGGAGGTACGGCTGCCGTGATGCGGGACCAGCAGCACCTCCGCGCGCAAAGCCTGCGCATTGCGATCCACCAGCGTCGCTTCCGCCTCGCGCTCGATGTCCCCGGTGAGGAGCATCGCGCCGCCGCGCGCCGCCACCCTCAGCACGCAGCTCAGGTTGTTCGTCCGCCGCTCCCTTGCACCCGCGGCCGGATGCAGCACCTCGAAACGCACGCCGTCCCAGTCCCAGGCTTGTCCCGCGACGCAGCGCTGCGCCGGCGCCAGCGCGAGCAGCGGGCTGCGTTCCGGGAGCGAGGACAGGAAGCGATCCACCTCGAGCGCCTGCAGGACAGAGGCCGCGCCGCCCGAGTGGTCGATGTCGTTGTGCGTGACCACCAGCGCATCCAGCCGGGAAACGCCGATCGCGCGCAGGTAAAGCAGGATGATGCGCTCGCCGCTGTCGGACTCCGTGCCGAAAGCCGGTCCGGCGTCGTAGAGCAGCGCCCGGTTCGCGGTGCGGACCAGGACCGCCAGCCCCTGCCCCGCATCGAGCGTCACCACCCACGCTTCGCCCGGTGCCGGCCCCGCGACCGGCCAGGCGAAAGCCGGCGCCATGAGCGCGAGCCCGGTCGCACGCCACGGGATGCCGCTCGGCGCGACCAGCCAGACTGCGCCCGCAATCGCCGCCACCAGGCACCACAGCGGGGGTGCCGGCTGCTGCCACACCGCGACCGGAAGCGAGGCGCACCATTCGAGGAACTGCAGCAGCCATTCCACCAGCCACGCCGCCAGCGACAGCAGCGCGTCCCAGGGCAGCGCCGCGGCGGCGAGTGCAAGTGGCGTGACGACGACGGATACCACCGGGATAGCCACCGCGTTCGCGAGCGGCCCGACCAGCGACACCTGCGAGAACAGGAACAGCGCCGCGGGCGCCAGGCCAATGGTGATGGCCCACTGGATCCGCGCCCACTGCAGCAGCACCGGCTCGTCCCGCCGCACGGCGATCCCGACCAGGAAAATGAGCGCCACCGCGCCGAACGACAGCCAGAAGCCCGCCGAGTGCCCGGCCCAGGGGTCGAACAGCAGCACCACCGCGAGCGCCAGAGCCAGTGTGCGAGCGGGCGAGGCGATGCGCCCCGACCACAACGCAAGCGCCACCACCGTCACCATCCAGAACGTGCGCTGAGCCGGCACTGCGAAGCCGGCAAGCAGCGTGTAGCCCAGCGCGCCCGCGATCGCCGCCAGCGCGCCCGCCTTGCGCGCCGGCAGCGCCAGCGCGAGGCGCGGCACGCGCCGCCAGAGCGACGCGACCAGCCACGCGAACAGCCCGGACACCAGCGTCACGTGCAGGCCCGAAATGCTCATGAGATGCGTGACGCCAGTGGCGGCGAACAAGCGCCATTCCTCGTTCGCAATGGCGCGCTGGTCGCCTACCGCCAGCGCAACGAGAATGCCCCCGGCCGGCGTTGCGCCCAGAGCGTCCCGGAACCGGTCGCGGATCGCCTCGCGCGCCTGCTCGATGCGGTCGGAAAAGCCGTTGCGCCAGCCCATGCGCAGCGGGGCGCCCTTCCCCTGGATGGATCCGCCGCCGGCGCGCACGTAGCCGGTGGCGCCGATGCCTCGCTCCAGCAGCCAGCCTTCGTAGTCAAAGCCATGAGGGTTGAAATGCCCGTGCGGGCGCTTCAGGCGCAGCGTGAAACGCCAGCGCTCGCCCGGATGCGGCGCTTCGGCAAGGATGGATGGAGACTCCTGGGCGAACGGGGACCGGTACCAGGAAACCAGCACCCGCGGTGGCAGCGGCCGGCTGGAGGATTCGACGTCGAACGCGAAGCGCAGGCTGCGTTCGCCCGCTGCCGGCAGGCCGGCGACCACGCCCACGGCCTCCACGTCCAAGCCCTCCAGTTCCGGGTTTAGGCGGTCAGCCAGCCGCAGGTGGGCGAATCCCAGCGCCCAGCAAAAGCCCAGTACCGCGGCCAGCGGAACGGCGAGCGCCCGTTTCCATGCCATGCCCGCGGCGGCCGGCAGCGCCAGCGCGATCCACGCCACAGCAGGCAGGACAGGGAGTCCTTGCAAGGCCAGCACACCGGCGGCGAAACTTAGCAAGGCGGCGGTCATCTAAAATGCAACGCGCGAGCGGACTTTGCGCCGACCCGCCCCCCTCCCAACGTGAAGAAACTCTTCCGCAAGCACCTGCCCGACGCCGATTCCGTGCGCGCCAACCGGCTGGTGGCGATGTTCGGGTCGCTGCTCAGCCACCCGAACCTGTGGCACCTGAACCGCGACTCGGTGGCTGGCGCGGTGGCGATCGGCCTGTTTTCCGGGCTGGTGCCGGGTCCGCTGCAGATGCTCTCCGCGCTGCTGCTCGCGATCCCGCTCAGGCGCAACCTGCCCGTGGCGCTGCTCGTGACCTTCTATACCAACCCCTTCACCATCGTGCCGCTGTACCTGCTGGCCTACGGCTACGGCAGCCTGCTGCTCGGCCTGAACCACGCGCCGCCACAGCACGAGCCCTTTGTCATGGACTGGGCCGACTGGGCGGGGTCTTTCCACGCGCTGGTGGACTGGGCCGCCGCACTCGGCCTGCCGCTGGTCGTCGGACTGGTCGCGCTCGCACTCACGCTGGCGGCACTGGGCTTCGCCGTGGTGCAGATCGGCTGGCGCGTGTGGGTGCGGCTGGCCTGGCGCGCGCGCCGGCGCCGGCGCAACGGGCAGGCCTAGGACCATGGAACCGATGACCCCGATGACGCACGAGGCCTTCGTCGCCGGCTACCGCTCCGGCGACCTGCAGCTCCAGGTCGATCGCAAGGCGGCCGCGCGCTTCGTCTCCGGCCGCATGCTGCTGCCGTTCATCCTGCTGCCGGTATTCGGGCTGGCGGTGGGCCTCGCGCTGGCGGGCTGGTTCATCGCCGGGGTCGCGCTGTTCCTGGCCGGATTCCTGTTCCGCTGGTTCGTGCGTTCCAGCAGCCATGGCTTCGTGCTGACGCAGTCGCTCTACAGCGCCGCGTTCTACCGCGATGCGCTGGCCGCCGGGGTGATCAGGCTGGAATCGCGCCCGGCAGAAGGCGCCCCTCGCGCAACTCCATGAGCCGGCCCGCGCGCGCCGCGATGGCGGCGTCGTGGGTCACGATCACGAACGCGGTGCCGCGCGCTTCCGACAGGCGCACCATGGCGTCGAACACTTCGTCGGCGGTGCGGCTGTCCAGGTTTCCCGTGGGCTCATCCGCCAGCACGCAGGCGGGCTCGGTCACCAGCGCGCGCGCGAAGGCGCAGCGCTGGCGCTCGCCGCCCGAGAGTTCGCCCGGCTGGTGCTGCAGGCGCGCGGCGAGGCCCACCTCGCCCAGGATCTTCGCGGCGCGCTCAAGCGCGGCGTCGCGCGCCATGCGCCGGATGAGCAGCGGCATGGCGACGTTCTCGGCCGCGCTGAATTCCGGCAGCAGGTGGTGGAACTGGTAGATGAAGCCCAGCGTCTCGTTGCGCACCGTGCCGCGCTCGGCCTCGCCCATGGCGGAGAGCTCCCGCCCCTGCACGAACACCCTGCCTGCGGTGGGCGAATCCAGTCCGCCCAGCAGGTGCAGCAGCGTGGACTTGCCCGAGCCCGACTTGCCCATGATGGCGACGCGCTCGCCGGCGCGCACCTCGAAGTCCACGCCCTGCAGCACCTTCACCGGCGCGGGACCCTGGTAGGTCTTCGCCAGGCCGCTGCAGGAGACCACGGCACCTTGTGCCGTCCTTTCCGGCTCACTCATAGCGCAGCGCCTCCGCCGGATTGATGCGCGAGGCGCGCCAGCTCGGGTACAGCGTGGCGAGGAACGACAAGGCCAGCGACACCACCGCCACCGTGGTCACGTCGCCCATCTGCACGTCCGAGGGCAGGTCCGAGATGTAGTAGACGTCCTTGGCGAGGAACTTGAAGCCGAGCAGGTTCTCGATGAACGGCACCACCACGTCCACGTTCCAGCCCACGAGCACGCCGCCCACGACGCCGGCGACCATGCCGATGACGCCGATCAGGGTGCCCTGCACCATGAAGATCTGCACGATGGAGCCTGGCGAGGCCCCGAGCGTGCGCAGGATGGCGATGTCGGATTGCTTGTCCGTGACCAGCATCACCAGCGTGGAGACGATGTTGAACGCCGCCACCGCCACGATCAGCGTCAGGATGATGGACATCATGCGCTTCTCGATCTCCACGGCGCGGAAGTAGTTGGCGTGGCTGCGCGTCCAGTCGGTGGCGAACGCATCGGGCCCAAGGCCGCCGCGCAGGTCCGCGGCCACCGCGCGCGCCGCGAACAGGTCCTCCAGCTTGAGGCGCACGCCGGACACCGCCTCGCCCATCTGGTACAGGCGCTGCGCGTCCTCCAAATGGACCAGGGCGAGCCCGGAGTCGTATTCGTGCATGCCGACCTCGAACACGCCCACCACGGTGAACTGCTTCAGGCGCGGGATCAGGCCCGCCGGGGTCACCTGCCCCTGCGGCGCGATCAGCACCACCTTGTCGCCGGCGAGCGCGCGCAGGTGGCGCGCGAGGTCCACCCCGAGGACGATGCCGAACTCGCCCGCCTTGAGCGCCTCCAGCTTCCCGGAGCGCATATGCCGGCCGATGTCGGCCACCTTGTCCTCGGCCTCGGGCAGCACGCCGCGCACGATGGCGCCGCGCACCGCGTCGCCGCTGGAGAGCAGGCCCTGCGCGTTGACGAAGGGCGCCGCCGCCAGCACGCGCTTGTCCTTCAGCGATACCGCCGCCACCCCGGCCCAGTCGGCCAGCTTGCCGCCGGGGCCGGATACCTGCACATGCGAGGCGACCCCGAGGATGCGGGCGCGGACCTCCTTCTGGAACCCGTTCATGACGGACAGGACCACGATCAGCGCCGCGACCCCGAGGGCGATGCCCGCCATCGAGATCAGGGAAATGAAGCTGATGAAGTGATTGCGGCGCTTGGCGCGGGTGTAGCGCAGGCCGACGAGCAGCTCGTAACGCACGCGGGGAGAATACTCGATAATCGGGCGCATGGACCCGGAGACCACCGCGCTGCTGGCCGGCCTGCTGCAACGCGGGCGCATCGCCCACCTCGCCACCCTGCGCCAGGGCGCGCCCATGGCCTCGATGACGCTCTACCTGCCGGCGCCGGATTTCTCCGCTTTCCACGTCCATGTCAGCCGCCTCGCCTGGCACACCCAGGACATGGCCGCGGATTCCCGTGTCGCGCTGTCCATCGCCGAGACCGACGACGGCCGCGCCGATCCGTTCACGCTGATGCGGCTCACCATCCGCGGCGAGACCGTCCAGCTGCCCAACGAAGATTCCGGCTTCGATGCCCTCAAGGCCGCCTGGCTCGCGCGCTTCCCGGAGCAGGCGATCAACTTCCAGCTGGCCGACTTTTCCTTCTGGCGCATCGCGCCGCGAGACGCGCGCTTCATCGCCGGCTTCGGGCGCATCCACAACCTTTCGGCGGCGGACCTCGCGGCGTGCTCGAACTCCTGATCGCCTCCGCCTTCGCCGCCTTCCCCGCCGCCGAATGCCCGGTGGCGCTGGAACGGCGCGAGGAGATGGGCCTGGTGCTGTGGTTGCGGCCGTCCTGCCCGATCGGCTATCGCTCCACCCACGGCGCGGTGCGTGCACTCCTGTCGCATGCCGGCGGCACGAAGGAGGTGTCTCTGGGTCTTGGCCGCCTGGCCGGGTACCCGTGGCTGTCCACGCTGCTGGCGCGGCAGGCCTCCAGCTCGCGCGCGTGGGATCACGCGGCCGGCAAGGCGCGCGGCGAGAGCGACAACAGCTATGTCGCCGCCGCGCTGCGCGGCATGCCGGAGTTCACGGTGCTGTTCGACGACTGGCGCATCGCGGCGGTGTCGGTGGAGAAGGTGCTGGTGAAGCCGGCGCGTGAGCTGTCGCTCGCGCGCGGCGCGCCACTGCCGCCGGATTCGCTGCTGCCCTGGGATGCGAATGTCTGGGTGACGCTGGCGCGGCCGTGAGAATCATCGGTGTTGACTTCACCTCCGCGCCGGGGCCGCGCAAGGCGATCACGGTGGCGCGCTGCGAACTGAAGGGCACATCGCTACGCCTGCTCGCGATCGACGAGCTGCGCGACTTCGACGCCTTCGAGGCCCTGCTGCGCGAGCCGGGACCGTGGGTGGGCGGCTTCGACTTCCCGTTCGGCCTGCCGCGCGAACTGCTGCGCGACCTCGGATGGCCGCGGGACTGGCGCAAGCTGGTCGCCTTCTGCGCCGCCCTGTCGCGCCGTGAATGGCGCGGCATTCTCGATGGCTATCGCGCGACGCGGCCTGCAGGCCGCAAGTACGCGCATCGCGCCACCGACCTCCCTGCCGGTTCCTCCAGCCCGATGAAGCTGGTGAATCCGCCGGTTGCGCTCATGTTCCATGAAGGCGCGCCGCGGCTGGCGGAAGCGGGCGTCCATGTTCCGGGGCTCGCGGAGGGCGACCGCAGGCGCATTGCGCTCGAAGCCTATCCCGGCCTGCTCGCGCGCTCCGTCGTGGGGCGCGAATCCTACAAGAACGATTCGCCGTCGAAGCAAACCAGGGCTCGGCAGGCCGCGTGCGCGAGGATCGTCGCCGCCTTGACGCTTGTCATGCCCGCGAAGCTCCGGCGCAGGCTCACGGACGATGGCAGTGGCGACGCGCTCGACTCGGTGCTTTGCGCTGTCCAGGCGGCTGGCGCGGCGCGAAAGCGCAGTTTCGGGCTGCCGGACCGTGTTCCGCGCGGCGAAGGCTGGATCATCTCGTCGTAGAATCCCGGCCCCGCTCCACCTTGCGCCATGCTCCTCTTCTTCAAAGGCCTCGCCTTCGGCTTCATCCTCGCCGCCACCGTCGGCCCGATGTGGGTGCTGTGCCTGCGCCGCACGCTCGCCCACGGCGCGGTCGCCGGCCTTTCTTCCGGAATGGGCATCGCCGCCGCAGACGGCATCTACGGCGCGGTGGCCGCCTTCGGCCTCACCGCTGTCTCCAGCTTCCTGCTGGCGCACCAGTACTGGATCAGCCTGTTCGGCGCCGCATTCCTCCTCTGGCTGGGGTTCAAGACGCTGCTGGCCGAGCCGCCGGCGCTCGCCGCGCCCGGCGGAGGCGAGAAGGCCGGCTCCAACTTCGCCGCCTTCCTCTCCACCCTGGGCCTGACCCTCGCCAATCCGCCCACCATCCTCGCCTTCGCCGCCATCTTCGCCGGCCTGGGCCTCACCTCGGGCGCCGACTATGGCTCGGCGACGATGATCGTGCTCGGGGTGTTCCTCGGCTCGGCGTCGTGGTGGATCGTGCTCGCGGCCGGCGCCGGCTGGCTGCGCGGGCGCATGAGCGCGCGCTTCCTGCGCGGCATCAACATCGTCTCCGGCATTTTCATCCTCGCCTTCGCCACCTGGCAGGCCGGACAGCTATTCTGAAACCGCCCGCGGCGCTATAGTGCCGCACTGATCGGATATCCACCGGAGCCCAACATGCGTTTCCTGCTCGCCCTCGCCTTCTCTCTCGCCGCCGGCTCCGCGCTGGCCCAGTACCCGAACCGCCCCATCAAGCTGATCGTGCCCTTCCCGCCCGCGGGCGCCACCGACATCGTCGGCCGCATCGTGGCGCAGAAGCTCACCGAGCGCCTCGGCCAGTCGGTGGTGGTGGAGAACAAGCCCGGCGCCGGCGGCTCCATCGGCTCGGACATCGTCGCCAAGAGCGCGCCCGACGGCTACACGCTGCTGATGGCGACCTCGAGCACGCACTCCATCGGGCCCTCGCTGCAGAAGCTTCCCTACGATCCGATCAAGGACTTCGCCGCCATCACCCACGTCGCCAACGTGCCCAACGTGCTGGTGGTCAGCCCGACGCTGCCGGTGAAGGACGTGAAGGAGTTCGTCGCGCTGGCCAAGTCCAAGCCCGGCCAGCTCAATTTCGCCTCCAGCGGCGTGGGCACCATCGTCCACCTGAACGGCGAGCTGTTCAAGATGATCACCGGCATCGACGTGCAGCACATTCCCTACAAGGGCACCGCGCTGTCGATCCCGGACGTCGCCAACGGTAACATCGCAATGTTGTTTGACAGCCTTGCGAGCGTCATGCCGCACGTGCGCTCGAACAAGGTAAGGCCGATCGCCGTGAACGCGCCGGGGCGCTCGCCGCTGCTGCCCGAGGTGCCCACGTTCGCCGAGATCGGCATGACCGAGTACGACACCTACACCTGGTTCGGCATGTTCGCGCCGGCCGGCACGCCGGCCGCGATCGTGGCCCGCGTGCAGGCCGAGGTCGTGATTTCGCTCGCCGCGCCGGACCTGCGCGAACGCTTCTCGCAGGTCGGTGCCGAAGCCGTCGGCAGCACGCCGCAGCAGTTCACCGCCCGCATCCTGGCGGACACCGCGAAGTGGGCGAAGGTCATCAAGGCCGCGAACGTGAAGCTGCAGTAGGGCCGCGTTCAAGTCGTGATGCTGCTGGACGCGCCGCTCGCCATCGTCGACCTGGAGACCACCGGCGCGCATTCGTCCTGGGACCGGGTCACCGAAATCGCGGTGGTGGAGGTCGATGGCGGCGAGATCTCCTCGGAATGGTCCACGCTGGTGAACCCGGGCACCCGCATCCCGCCGGCGATCCAGGCCCTCACCGGCATCACCGACGACATGGTGTCGGATGCGCCGGCGTTCGAAGACCTCGCCGCGTCGCTTTTCGAGCGTCTCGAGGGCCGCGTGTTCGTGGCGCACAACGCGCGCTTCGACTACGGCTTCCTGAAGCACGAATTCGAGCGCGCGGGCCTGAAGTTCCAGGCGCGCACGCTGTGCACGGTGAAGCTGTCGCGGCGCCTGTATCCGGAGCATCCGCGCCACAACCTGGACAGCCTGATCGCCCGGCACAACCTCGCCTGCCACGCACGCCACCGCGCCATGGGCGACGCGCAGGCGGTGTGGCAGTTCCTGCGCGTGGCCGCGGACGAGCGCGGCGCCGAGGCGGTGGTGGAGGCGGCAAAGGCCCTGTCGAAGCTGCCGGCGCTGCCACCGCATATCTCCCGGGAGGCCGTGGACGCCATCCCCGAGGCGCCGGGCGTGTACCTGTTCTACGGCGAGGGCAACACACCGCTCTATGTCGGCAAGAGCGTGGAGATGCGCAGCCGCGTCCTTTCGCACTTCTCCGCGGATGTGCGCTCGGCCAGGGAAATGCAGCTCGCGCGCGAGGTGCGGCGCATCGAGTGGCGCCGCAGTTGCGGCGAACTGGGCGCGCTGCTGCTGGAGTCCACGCTGGTGAAGGACCTGCTGCCGGTGTTCAATCGCCAGCTGCGCCGCGCGAGCGATTTGTGCGGCTTCGTGCTGCGGCCGCAGGGCCTTCGCCTTGCGCGCGGCGAGGAGATCGACGCCGGCACCGTCGGCGGTTTGCATGGCGTGTTCCGCACCAGGCGCGCGGCCATGGAGGCACTGCGCGGCATCGCCGATGAGCACGGCCTGTGCCTGCAATCGCTCGGCTTTGAACGCGGCCGGAGCGGCGGCGCCTGCTTCCGCCACCAGGTCCGGCGCTGCGCCGGCCTGTGCGCCGGCAAGGACAGTCCTGCGGCGCACCAGGGACGTCTCGCGGCGGCGCTGGCTCGCCTGAAGCGCATCGCCTGGCCCTGGCGCGGGCCGATCGGCGTCGTGGAGCACGACCGCGAGCGCGACGCGACCGAGGTCCACGTCATCCACCAGTGGTGCTGGCTGGGAACCGCGAAGGACGATGGCGAGGTCGCGGACCTGCTCCAGGGCGCGCGCAAGCCGCGCTTCGACCTCGACCAGTACCGGATCCTGTCGCGCCATCTGAACCCGGGCCGGGCGCGCGTCGTCGAGCTCGGCTGATGCACGTCGAGATCGTGGCGCCAGCGCTTCTTGCGTCGCAAGGCGGATCCCGCCATTCCGCGCTGGAACTGCTGCTCGCGCGCGGCCGCCGGACCCACGACGACCCGCTCGTCCTGGAGGGCTGGCTCGCGCGCGAGTTCGGACAGGGCGACGCGCCGCTGCCCGCCGGCGCGCTCACCGCGCTCGCCGGCGGACTCGAGCCGGGCGAGGACAGCTGGCTGCGGGCCGATCCGGTGCACCTGCGCCTGCAGCGGGATTCCATGATGCTTGTCCCGGCCGCGGGCTTCGACCTGTCGCGGGCGGAGGCGGACGCGCTCGCGGATGCGGTCAACCGGCATTTCGGCGCGTCATTCAGCGTCCATGTCGTTTCGCCCGCGGCCTGGGCGCTGCGCGCGAAGGGCGATGCCGAGATCGAAGGGCGCTCGCCGCTGGCGCTCGCGGGGCAGGATGTCAACGCGAACCTGCCCGCGGGCACGGATGCGGCGCGCTGGCATTCGACCTTGAACGAGGTGCAGATGCTGCTGCACGAGCATCCGGTCAATGAAGCGCGCGAGGTTCCCCTGAACAGCCTGTGGTTCTGGGGCGCCGGCCGCCTGCCGAAGGAGGCCGCGGTCCACTGGCAATCCATGACCGCGGACGACCCAGTCGCGCTCGGCCTGGCGAAGCTCGCGGCGATGCGCCATCGCGCGCTGCCGGCCGGCGCCGGTGAATGGCTGGAGCGACTGCCCGAAACCGGACGCCACATGGTCTTGCTCGACCAGTTGGCGGCGGCGAGCGCGCTGCGCGACGACGAGGCCCACGCCGCGCGCCTCGGCGCGATGGAGGCGGGCTGGTTCGCCCCGCTGCTCGCGGCCCTGAAGTCCGGACGAATCGGCATGGTGACGGTGCACATGCCGGACGCCGGGCTCTCTGTGGAAACGGTGCGCGGCGACCTGCGACGGTTCTGGCGCCGGCCACGACCCCTGGCGGCCTATGCCGCATGAAAATCACCGCATGAAAATCACCGAGCGCCGCGCGCCGAGGGATGCCCGCGAGAAACTGGAGCAGGCCGGCCTGCACCCGCTGCTCGCGCGCTTGTACGCCGCGCGCCGCATCGCGTCGGCCGCCGAGACCGCGAACGCATTCGACAGCATGATTCCGCCATCGCAGTTGCTCAACTGCGAGCGCGCGGCGGTGCTGCTAGCCGACGCCATTGCCGCCGGCAAGCACCTGCTCATCGTCGCCGACTACGACGCCGATGGCGCCACCGCCTGCGCCGTGGGCGTGCGCGCGCTGCGCCAGATGGGCGCGACGGTGGACTACATCGTACCGGACCGCGTTGCGCTGGGCTACGGCCTGTCGCCGGAACTGGTGGACATCGCCGCCGCGCGCGGGCCGGACCTGCTCATCACGGTGGACAACGGCATCGCCAGCCTTGAGGGCGTGGCGCGCGCAAGGGCATTGGGAATCGGCACGCTGATCACCGACCACCACCTGCCGGGCGACGCGCTGCCGGAGGCCGACTGCATCGTCAACCCGAACCAGCCCGGCTGCGGTTTCCCGTCGAAGGTCATCGCCGGCGTCGGCGTCATGTTCTACGTCATGCTCGCGCTGCGCGCCGAGCTGAGGAAGCGCGGCAGGTTCGCCGGGGGCCAGGAACCCAACCTCGCTGCGCTCACCGACCTGGTGGCGCTGGGCACGGTCGCCGACGTGGTGCCGCTGGACGCGAACAACCGCATCCTGGTGGCGCAAGGCCTGAAGCGCCTGCGCGCAGGCGGCGCCAAGCCGGGCATCGCCGCGCTGATGGCCGCGGGCGGGCGCGAGGCCTCGCGCGCGAGCTGCTTCGACCTGGGCTTCATCATCGGACCGCGCCTGAATGCCGCCGGGCGCCTATCGGATATGAGCCTGGGCATCGAATGCCTGATCACCGACGACGCCTCGCGCGCCGCCAATTGCGCGCAGCAGCTCGACCAGCTGAACCGGGAGCGCCGCAGGATCGAAAGCGGAATGCTGGAGGAAGCGCTGGCGGCCCTGAAGAACACCACGGACCTCGGCGACGCGCCGGGGGCGACCGTAACGCTGTTCGAAAACACCTGGCACCAGGGCGTGGTCGGCCTGATCGCCTCCCGGGTGCGCGAGAAGACGCACCGCCCCACCGTCTGCTTCGCGCCCGCCGGCAACGGCCAGCTGCGCGGCTCCGGTCGTTCTATCCCGACGCTTCACCTGCGCGATTGCCTGGACCTGGTCGCCAAGCGCGCCCCCGGGCTGGTGCTGCGCTTTGGCGGCCACGCGCAGGCGGCCGGGCTCACGATCCTGGAAAAGGACCTGCCGCGCTTTCGCGACCTGTTCGAGGAGACCGCGGCAGCGCTGCTGCCCGAGGCCGCCCGGCTGCGCGTGGTGGAAACCGACGGCGAACTGGAACCCGCCTACCATTCGCTGGAAGTGGCGCAACTGCTCGAGGCGCAGATCTGGGGACAGGGCTTTCCGCAGCCCCTCTTCTGCGCTACATTCGCGGTCGAAAGCCAGCGCGTCGTCGGCGAGCGGCACCTGAAGCTCAGATTGGTGAAGGATGGCCGCAAACTGGAGGCCATGCGCTTCAATTCCCCGGCGTTCCTGCCCGCCTCGGTCCGCGCCGCCTACCGCATCGGCGTCAACGAATTCAACGGAATGAAGACCGTGCAACTCACAGTGGAGCACACCGAATGAAAGTCCTCAGAACCATTGCCCTGGCCGCCGCGCTGCTGTCCTGTGGAGCAGTCGCCCAGGCGCAGACCAAGGAGCCCGTCAACGCCGGCCCCTACGTGCCCTCGCCCCAGAGCGTGGTCGCGGACATGCTCAAGATGGCCGACATCGGACCGAAGGACTTCGTCATCGACCTCGGTTCCGGCGACGGCCGCATCGTGCTCACCGCCGCCAAGGTGTTCGGCGCCAGCGGCTTCGGGGTCGAGATCCAGGACAAGCTGGTGAAGGAGGCCAACGAGGC
Source organism: Betaproteobacteria bacterium (assembly GCA_052386675.1). GTDB lineage: Bacteria > Pseudomonadota > Gammaproteobacteria > Burkholderiales > SG8-39 > RBG-16-66-20. The sequence continues at coordinate 45,759 of JBQTJX010000025.1, read as the reverse complement.
GGCGAAGATCCAGGGCGTGGCCGACCGGGTCAAGTTCATCACCGCGGATCTGTTCAAGACCGACATCTCGAAGGCCACGGTGCTCACCATGTACCTGCTGCCCAACACGGTGAACATGCTCAAGGACAAGTTGCTGGGCGAGCTGCGCCCCGGCACCAAGATCCTGTCGCACGACTATCCCCTGTCGGGCTGGATCCCGGAGCGCTACGTGCAGATGGACCTGGAGGACAAGGTCGCCATAAGCGGGGTCACCACCACGCTTATCTACCTGTATATGGTGCCCGCGAAGCTGGGACCGGCCTGGACCGCGACCGTCCCGGCCGGCGTGAGCAAGGATCCGATCCGCCTCAACCTGCGCCAGCAGGTGACCCGCGTCTCCGGCACGGCGCGCGTCGGTGGCCGCGACGTTTCGGTCGAGGACGGCAAGCTTCGCGGCGAGAAGCTGTCGTTCCGGCTCGGCCTCGGCGGCAAGGGCTACGAGTTCATCGGCACGGTGAAGGACAACGCCATCGTGGACGGATCGGTGGCGGGCGCCGGGACCAGGGGTACGTGGACCGCAGCACTGGCGAAGTGATGCGCCTCAAGGTCGAATCCGGCGCGGTCAGCCTGGAGATCGAGCTGCGCGACACGCCCACGGCAAAGGCGCTGCTGGCGGCCCTGCCTTTCGAATCCACGGCGCAGACCTGGGGCGAGGAGGTCTACTTCTCCACGCCGGTGAGCGCAAAGCTGGAACCGGACGCGCAGCAGACCGTCGAGCCCGGCACCGCCTGCTTCTGGACCCAGGGTGAGGCCATCGCCCTGCCCTTCGGGCGCACGCCCATCTCCACCGATGCGCGCCCGAAGCTCGCCGCGCCCTGCAACCTGGTCGGCAAGGTCGCCGGCGACTTCAAGGCATTGGCGAGAATCCGCTCCGGAGCGAAGATCAGGGTATCGGCGGCTTGATGGACAGGAAGCGCGTCAACTCCTCCCGCATCCGCTCGATCGGCTACGACGAGAAGTCCATGACACTCGAGATCGAGATGTCCAACGGCCAGGTGTTCCAGTACGCGCGGGTCTATCCCGAGGTGCATCGCCGCTTCATGGCCGCGCCCAACCCGACCGCGTTCTACGACGACAAGATCGCCGAGGAATACACCGCGCGGCGGGTATAATCCGCGCCTTCGCAAGCAAGACCCGGAATCCCGTGGAAGCAGAACGCATCAACCAGATCGCCTCTTCACTCGCCGACCTGCAGGCCCGGTCGGCCGAGTTGCGGAGGTATCTTTGACTTCGACACGAAGGAAAGGCGCCTGGAGGCGCTGAACCGGGAGCTCGAAGACCCGAAGCTGTGGGAAAACCCGCAGCGCGCGCAGGAACTGGGCAAGGAAAAGAAGACCCTCGAAGGCGTGGTCACGACGCTCAGGCGCGTGGACGGCGGCGTCGCGGACGCGAAGGAACTGTTCGCCATGGCGCAGGCCGAGGGCGACGAGGCCACCTTGAAGGGGGTGGGCGACGATGCCGCCGCGCTGGAGAAGGACGTCGCGGGGCTGGAATTCCGGCGCATGTTCTCCAATCCGCTGGACCCCAACAACTGCTTCATGGACATCCAGGCCGGCGCCGGCGGCACCGAGGCGCAGGACTGGGGCTCGATGCTGCTGCGCATGTACCTCAAGTACTGCGACAAGAAGGGCTTCCGCGCCGAGATCCTGGAGCAGACCGACGGCGAAGTGGCGGGCATCAAGAGCGCGACGCTGAAGATCGACGGCGAGTACGCCTACGGGCACCTGAGGACGGAGAACGGCGTGCACCGGCTGGTGCGCAAGTCGCCGTTCGACAGCAACGCCCGGCGCCATACGTCGTTTGCCAACGTCTTCGTCTACCCGGAAGTGGACGAATCCATCGAGGTGGACATCAACCCGGCCGACCTGCGCGTGGACGTCTACCGCGCCTCCGGCGCGGGAGGCCAGCACGTCAACAAGACCGAGTCCGCGGTGCGCATCACGCACCTCCCGACCAACATCGTGGTGCAGAGCCAGAACGACCGCTCGCAGCACCGCAACCGCGCCACCTGCATGGCGCTGCTGAAATCCCGCCTCTACGACCTTGAATTGAAGAAGCTCAACGCCGAGCAGTCCAAGCTCGAGTCCTCCAAGACCGACATCGAGTGGGGCCACCAGATCCGCAGCTACGTGCTCGACCAGTCCCGCATCAAGGACCTGCGCACCGGCGTGGAGAAGGGCGCCACGCAGCAGGTGCTGGACGGGGATCTGGACGACTACATCAACGCTAGCCTGAAGCAAGGTGTCTAACGACCATGGAAGACGACAACAAGCTGGTGGAGGAGCGGCGCGAGAAGCTGAAGGCGCTGCGCGCGGAAGGAATCGCCTTCCCCAACGACTTCCGGCGCAAGGACCTCGCCGGCAGCCTGCACCAGGCGCACGGCGCGCGGTCGAAGGAAGAGCTTGAGCCCCTAAAGGTGGCGGCGGTCGTCGCCGGCCGCATGGTGTTGAAGCGCGTCATGGGCAAGGCGAGCTTCGCCACGCTCCAGGACAGCTCCGGTCGCATCCAGGCCTACATCACGCAGGACGTCCCTGGCTACGAGGCGTTCAAGCACTGGGACCTGGGCGACATCCTGGGCGTCGAAGGGCGGCTGTTCAAGACCATGAAGGGCGAACTGACGGTCCACGCCAGCGCCATCCGCCTGCTGGTGAAGGCCCTGCGCCCGCTGCCGGAGAAATTCCACGGCATCTCCGACCAGGAACTGAAGTACCGCCAGCGCTACCTCGACCTGATCGTGACCGAGAAGTCGCGCGAGACCTTCCTCGCCCGCTCGCGCATCGTGCAGGCGGTGCGCGAGGCGATGGTCGTGGACGGCTACCTGGAAGTCGAGACGCCGATGATGCAGCCCATCCCCGGCGGCGCGGTGGCGCGGCCGTTCAGGACGCACCACAACGCCCTGGACATGGAGCTCTTCCTGCGCATCGCGCCGGAGCTGTACCTCAAGCGCCTGGTGGTGGGGGGGCTGGAGCGCGTGTTCGAGGTCAACCGCAACTTCAGGAACGAGGGCATCTCGACCCGGCACAACCCGGAATTCACCATGATGGAGTGGTACTGCGCCTACCAGGACTGCGAATACATGATGGCGCACACCGAAAAGCTGGTGCGCTGCGCGGCGCAGGCCGCGGGCGGCACCACGGTCCAGTACCAGGGCAAGGCCATCGACTTCGGCCAGCCGTTCGTCCGCCTGCCCATGACCGAGGCCATCCGGGCGCAGGGCGTGGAGGGCGACCTGCGCGACCGCGCCTTCCTGTCGCGCAAGCTGAAGGAACTGAACGTCGGGCACGAAGACGCGCAGGGTTGGGGCGCGCTGCAGCTGATGCTGTTCGAGGCGCTGGCCGAGAAGCACCTGGTGCAGCCGACCTTCATCACCGAGTTCCCGGCCGAGGTGTCGCCGCTCGCGCGCAGGAACGACCGGGACCCCGGCATCGTGGACCGCTTCGAGTTGTTCGTGGACGCCAAGGAGATCGCCAACGGCTTCTCCGAGCTGAACGACCCCGAGGACCAGGCCGCGCGCTTCCTGGAGCAGGTGAAGCTGAAGGAAGCCGGCGACCACGAGGCCATGTACTACGACGCGGACTACATCCGCGCCCTGGAATACGGCCTGCCGCCCACCGCCGGCGGGGGCCTCGGGATCGACCGGCTGGTGATGCTGCTGACCGACAGTCCTTCTATTCGTGACGTCATCCTCTTCCCGCATATGCGGCCGGAATCCTAAGCTGCTGATTCAGCGGGAGTTACAACCGGTAACACACTGATACGGCCGCCGCCTTCCCGGCCGCCCAGACTGGCGTCGTCCCATCACACAAGGAGGACGCCATGGACAACAACCAGAACAGCACGGCCAGGCTTCACCCGCTCGTCGCCACTGCTGCGGTCTCGCTGATCGTGCTCTCCGCGGCCGGTGTCGCCGCGATCACCGGATTCCTGCCCAAGTCGGGCGCCAGCCTCACCGAGCACTCGGTCATCGCACCGGCCACTTCCGCGACTGCCGCGGCGCCCGGCGGCATCACGTTCGAGGTTCCCGCCGCGAAGCCGGCGCCGAAGCCCGTCGTGAAGAAGGTTTCCAGGCCGGCCGTGCAGGCGCGCGCGCCTGAACCGGTGCGCGAATACACACCCGAGGATTACCGGCCCGTCGCGCAGGCTCCGCTGCCCGAAGCGTCGCCGGTTCCGGCGCCGGTCGCGCAGGTGAAATGCCTCGACTGCGGCGAAATCGCCGCGGTGAACGAGGTCGAGCAAAAGGGCGAGGGTTCCTGGATCGGGCCGGTTGCCGGCGGCGTCGGCGGCGCGATCCTCGGCAAACAGGTCGGCAAGGGCTCCGGCAACGCCATCATGACCATCCTGGGCGCCGCCGGCGGCGCCTATGCCGGCCACAAGATCGAGCAGAAGGTGCGCTCGACCAGGCACTGGGAGGTGGTGGTGCGCCTTGAGGACGGCAGCACCCGCACCGTGAGCTTCGCCGAGCAGCCGGCCTGGCGCATCGGCGACCGCGTGCGCCTGAACAACGGCGCGCTGGAGTCACAGCAGCGCACCTAGAAAAGCAAAAACAGGGACAGACCACGTTTTCTCCCGGACGTGGGCTGTCCCTGGGCAGTTCCCCCTAGAATGGCGCCCACCCGATGGCCGCCGCCCCCGATTCCCAGAAGTCCTTCCTGCGCGGCGTGCTGATGCTGTTCGTCGCGGTGGGAATCTTCACCCTGCTCGATTCCTGCGGGAAGTACCTCTCGCGCTGGTACCCCGTGCCCGCCGTGGTCTGGGCGCGCTACGCCGCCAACGTCGTCGTGCTGCTCGCATTCCTTGCCGCGACCGGGCGGCTTCGCCTGCTGAAGACCGCGCGGCCCGGCCTGCAGTTCGCGCGCGGCGTGCTGCTTGCCGGCGCGACGGTGATCTTCTTTACCTCGCTCACGGTGCTGCCGCTGGCGGAAGCCTCCGCCATCGGCTTTGTGATGCCCCTGTTCCTCGCGCTGCTCGCGGTGCCGATGCTGGGGGAGCGCATGGACGGCGCGCGCCTGGCCGCGGTGGTGGTGGGCCTCGCCGGCGCGATGCTGGTGGCGCGGCCGGGCAGCGCCGCGTTCACGCCGTATGCCCTGCTGCCGATCGGCATGGCGGTATGCAACGCGCTCTACCAGATCCTGACGCGCAAGGTGGCGGGGGTGGAGCCGGCATTGACCTCGCTGGTCTGGGGCGCGCTCGTGGGCGCGCTGCTCTTTACCTTCGCCCTGCCCTTCTACTGGGTGACGCCGACCGACCCGTTCCACTGGGCGCTGCTGGGGGCGATGGGCGTCCTGGCGTCGGTCGGCCACTACATCCTCATCAAGGCCTACGACCACGCCTCGGCGACCGCGCTCGCGCCGTTCTTCTACCTCCAGTTCGCCTGGATCCTGGTCATCGGCTGGGTGGTGTTCGGCGACTTCCCGGACGGCTGGTCGCTGGCGGGCATGGGGATCATCGCCGGCTCCGGGCTGTACGTCATCGGCCACCAGCGGCTTGCGGTGCGCCGCGGCTGAGCTAAGCTGGCGCCATGCCCAAGGCCACCTGGAACGGAACGACCCTCGCCGAAGCGGACGTGGCGAACACGCGGCTCGTCGAAGGCAACGTCTACTTTCCGCCCGGCGCGGTGAACATGGCTTTCTTCAAGCCTTCGGACACGCACACGGTCTGCCCCTGGAAGGGCACCTGCAGCTACTACGACGTGGTGGTGGACGGGCAGGTGAACAAGGACGCAGCCTGGTATTACCCGCAGACGAAGGACGCGGCGAAGCACGTCGAGGGCTACGTCGCGTTCTGGAAGGGCGTCAGCGTGACCTGACCGGGCCGCAGGGGAGGCCTCGATGTAACCGATCGGTTACATCCGGGCGCCCTGCGGGCCCAGGATCAGGGGGAAATCGTGGTCTGTCCCTGATTTTCCTGATTGTCAGGTCCGCTCGAAGATCGCCGCGATGCCCTGGCCGCCGCCGATGCACATGGTGACCAGGGCGTAGCGCTTTTGCGTACGCGCCAACTCGTAGAGCGCCTTCACCGTGAGGATGGCGCCCGTGGCGCCGATCGGATGGCCCAGCGCCACCGCGCCGCCATTGGGGTTCACCTTCGCCGGATCCAGGCCGAGGTCCCGGGTCACCGCCATCGCCTGCGCAGCGAAGGCTTCGTTGGATTCGATCACGTCCATGTCCGAGGGCTTGAGGCCCGACTTCTCGAACACGCGCTTCACCGCCGGGATCGGCCCCAGGCCCATGACCTGCGGCTCGACGCCGGCATGCGCGTAGGCCACCAGGCGCGCCATCGGCTTGGCGCCCGCCTTCCTCGCCGCGTCCGCCTCCATCATCACGATGGCGGCGCCGGCGTCGTTCAGGCCCGAGGCGTTGCCCGCGGTGACGGTACCGTCCTTCTTGAACACCGTCTTCAGCTTCTGCAGGTCCTCGATCTTCAGGCCCTTGCGCACATGCTCGTCGCTGGCGAACTGCTCCACGCCCTTGCGCGTCTTCAGTTCCACCGGGACAACCTGGCCCGAGAAGTAGCCCTGGTCGAGCGCGTTCGCCGCGCGCCGGTGCGATTCCAGCGCGAAGGCGTCCTGCTGCTCGCGGGTGAAGCCGAATTTCGCGGCGATGTTCTCCGCGGTCACGCCCATGTGGCCGTGGCCGAACGGGTCGTGCAGCGCGCCGGTCATCGCGTCCACCACCGCGCCGTCGCCCATGCGCTGGCCCCAGCGGCCCGCGGGCAGGAAGTAGGCGGCGCGGCTCATGCTCTCGGCGCCGCCCGCCACCACGGTGTCGGTGTCGCCCAGCAGGATGTGCTGCGCCGCCGAGACGATCGCCTGCAGCCCGGAGCCACACAGTCGGTTCACTGTGAGGCAGGGCGTGCCCACCGGCAGCCCGGCGTCCAGCGCCGCGACGCGCGACAGGTACATGTCGCGCGCCTCGCCGTGGATGACGCTGCCCATGACCACGTGGCCGACCGTGGCCGGATCGAGCTTCGCGCGCGCCACCGCCTCCTTTATCGCGATCGCGCCCAACCTGGTCGCCGGCAGGTCCTTGAACGAGCCGCCGTAGTCGCCGATCGCGGTCCGCGCGCCCGACACCACCACCACTTCACGCTTGTGTGCACTCATGCCAGTCTCCCGAAAAGATCGTGCTCGTCAGAGCGCTCGATCATGACCTCTGAGAATTCTCCCACCTTGCCGCCCTTGAACCGGACCACGCCGTCGATCTCCGGCGCATCGGCAGCGGAACGGCCAATGCCGGGCGCATCGACGATTACCTTCACGGTCCTGCCAATCCGCGCCTTCAGCTTCGCCGCGCTGATCTTCGCCTGCCGTTCCATGAAGCGCCGGCGCCGGTCTTCACGGATGTCCTCCGGCACCGGATCGGGCAGCTCGTTCGCCTTCGCGCCCTCGACCGGCGAGTAGGCGAAGCAGCCGACGCGGTCCAGCTGCGCCTCGTCAAGGAACGCGAGCAGTTCCTCGAACTCGACCTCTGTTTCCCCGGGGAATCCGGCGATGAAGGTGCTGCGGATCGTGAGTTCGGGGCACATGGAACGCCAGGCGCGGATGCGCGCCAGCACCTTCTCGGCAGCGGCCGGGCGCTTCATGAGCTTCAGGATGCGCGGGCTCGCATGCTGGAACGGGATGTCCAGGTACGGAAGGACTTTCCCTTCCGCCATCAACGGAATCACGTGGTCCACGCTCGGATACGGATAGACGTAGTGCAACCGCACCCACACGCCCAGCGACCCAAGCGCCTCGCACAGCTCCTGCATGCGCGTCTTCAGCGGCCGGCCCTGCCAGAAGCCGGTGCGGTACTTCACGTCCACGCCGTAGGCGCTGGTGTCCTGGGAGATGACGAGCAGCTCCTTCACGCCCGCCTTCACGAGGTTCTCCGCTTCCTGCATCACCTCGCCAACCGGGCGCGACACCAGGTCCCCGCGCATGGAAGGGATGATGCAGAAGCTGCAGCGGTGGTTGCAGCCCTCGGAAATCTTGAGGTAGGCGTAGTGCTTCGGCGTGAGCTTGATCCCCTGGGGCGGCACCAGGTCGGTGAACGGGTCGTGGGGCTTCTTCAGGTGCTTGTGAACAGCGCGCATCACGCCGTCGGTGTCGTGGGGACCGGTCACCGCGAGAACCGAAGGGTGCGCCGACCGGATGACGCCGTCCTTCGCGCCCAGGCAGCCGGTGACGATGACCTTGCCGTTTTCCTTCAGCGCCTCGCCGATGGCGCCGAGGGACTCCTCGACCGCGGCGTCGATGAAGCCGCAGGTGCTGACGATGACGAGGTCGGCGCCGGCGTAGTCGGGCGCCGTGACGTAGCCCTCGGCGCGCAGCTGGGTGAGGATCCGTTCCGAGTCGACCAGCGCCTTCGGGCAGCCCAGCGAGACGAACCCGACCTTGGGACCCGCGGCCAACTTACTTGTTGGGTTCGTTCTTGTTCTGCGGCGCCGCCTGCGGCGGGAAGCCCGGGAAGGTGAAGCCGGTGAACATGTTGCGGGTCTGGTTCTGCATCTGGTCCTGGAACTGGGTGAACATCTTCTGGCTCTGTTCCATGTAGGCCTGCATCAGGCTCTGCATCGCCGGGCCCTGCAGGTTCATGAACTGCGACCACAGCTCCTGCGAGGCGCGCGCGCTGTCAGGGTTTCCCGCCCCGCCCGCCGCGCCGCCGCCGAACATCATCTTCTGCGACTGGTCCTGGATCGACTTCTGCATGTCCTGGAAGGCCTTGATGTTCTTCTCCAGGTAGCTGCCCATGAAGCCCTGCATGGCGTTGCCGTAGAAGCGGATCAGCTGCGAGAGCAGGTCCGAGGAGAACATCGGCATGCCGCCGGATTCCTCGTCGAGGATGATCTGCAGCAGGATCTGCCGCGTCAGTTCGTCGCCCGACTTGGCGTCCACCACCTGGAAGTCTTCCTGCTTCAGCACCATCTGCTTCACGTCCGCGAGCGTGATGTAGCTCGAGGTCTTGGTGTCATAGAGCCGCCGGTTCGGGTATTTCTTGATCAGGCGGGTCTGCGTTTCCATCTTGTCCTCCGGGATCGCGGCCATTCGCATCGCTCCTTGGTGCCTGCTTCGTTCCTAATACATGTGCTGGCCGCCGTTGATCGAGATATTGGCCCCGGTCACGAAAGCAGCTTCTTCAGAACACAGGTAGATGATCAATCCGGCGATCTCCTCGGGCTTGCCGAGCCGGCCGACGGGAATCTGCGGCAGGATCTTCGAGTCCAGGATCTCCTTCGGGATCGCGGTCACCATCTTGGTGCCGATGTAGCCCGGCGAGATGGTATTGATGGTGACGCCCTTCTTGGCGACTTCCAGCGCGAGCGCCTTGGTGAAGCCGTGGATGCCGGCCTTGGCCGCGGAATAGTTGGTCTGGCCGAAGGCGCCCTTCTGGCCGTTGACCGAGGCGACGTTGATGACGCGGCCCCAGGCGCGCTCGACCATGCCGTCCATCACCTGCTTGGTCATGGAGAAGCAGGAATCCAGGTTGGTGCGCATCACCGCGTCCCAGTCGGCCTTGCTCATCTTCTTGAAGGTCATGTCGCGCGTGATGCCGGCGTTGTTCACCAGGATGTCGACGTTGCCGCACTCCTTCTGGATCTGCGCGCACTTGGCTGCGCAGTCGTCGAACGAGGTCACGTCCACCGGGTAGGCGGCGAAGGCGTAGCCCTTGCCCTTCATCTCGTCGATCCAGGACTTCCACTTGTTGTTGGAGGGCGAATAGGTCACCACCACCCTGTAGCCGGCGTCGGCCATCTTGGTCGAAATCGATTCGCCCAGTCCGCCCATCCCGCCAGTCACCACCGCGATTCTTTGTTGCGCCATCTCACCCCCTCCAAAGGTTGAAAGCAGTCTACTACATCATGTGCATGCCGCCATTGACCGAGATATTGGCGCCGGTGATGTAGCCCGCCTCTTCCGAAGCGAGGAACGCGACCACCGCCGCGACTTCCTCGGGCTTTGCCAATCGCCCCATCGGGATCGAGTCGACGATCTGCTGGCGCACCTCGGCGCGGATAGCCATCACCATGTCGGTCTCGACGTAGCCGGGCGACACCGTGTTCACGGTGACGCCCTTCTTCACCACTTCCTGCGCCAGCGCCTTGGAGAACCCGGCCATGCCCGCCTTGGCGGCGGAATAGTTGGTCTGGCCGAACTGCCCCTTGATCGCGTTCACCGAGGAGATGTTGATGATGCGGCCCCAGTGGCGCTCGACCATGCCGTCGATCACCTGGCGCGTGACGTTGAACACGCTGTTCAGGTTGGTGCTGATGACCTCGCTCCAGTCGCGCTCGGTCATGCGCTTGAACAGCGAATCGCGGGTGATGCCGGCGTTGTTCACCAGGATGTCGACATCCCCCACCACCGAGCGCACGTTGTAGAACATGCTGGCGCAGCTGTCGAAGTCGGCCACGTTGCCCTCGGCGGCGTGCACCTTGAATCCCTCCTTGCGCATCGCGCCCAGCCACTCCTCCTTCCGGTCGTAGCCCGGCAGGCAGCCGGCGACGATGGTGTGGCCGGCACCGGCGAGCCGGCGGCAGATCGCGCTGCCGATGCCGCCCATGCCGCCGCTGACGAAAACGACCCGCCGCGGCACCACCTCGGTCTTCAGGACGGCGCTCATCGCTCGACTGCGAGTGCCACGCCCATGCCGCCGCCGATGCACAGCGAGGCCAGGCCCTTCTTCGCGTCGCGCTTTTGCATCTCGTGCAGCAGCGTCACCAGGATCCGGCAGCCCGAGGCGCCGATCGGATGGCCCAGGGCGATGGCGCCGCCGTTGACGTTCACCCTGGACAGGTCCCAGCCCATCTGGCGGTTGACCGCGATCGCCTGCGCGGCGAAGGCCTCGTTGATCTCCATCAGGTCCAGGTCCTGCGGCGTCCATCCGGCGCGCGCGAGGCAGCGCTTGGAGGCGGGCACCGGGCCCATGCCCATGTATTTCGGGTCCACTCCCGCCGAGGCGAAGGACTTGATGCGTGCCAGCGGCTTCAGGCCCAGTTCCTTCGCCTTGCGCGCGGAGGCGAGGATCACCACCGCCGCGCCGTCGTTTATGCCCGAAGCGTTGGCCGCGGTCACCGTGCCGTTCTTGTCGAACGCGGGCTTGAGGCCCTTCATGCCTTCCAGCGTCGCGCCGTGGCGCGGGAACTCGTCCGCGCCGAACACCACCGGGCCCTTGCGCGAGGGCACCTCGTAGGGAACGATCTCATCGTTGAAGCGGCCGGACTTCTGCGCGGCCTCGGCCTTGTTCTGGCTCTTCACCGCGAACTCGTCCTGTTCCTCGCGCGTGACGACGTGCTCCTTCGCCACGTTCTCCGCGGTGACACCCATGTGGTACTGGTTGTAGACGTCCCAGAGGCCGTCCACGATCATGGAGTCGACCATCTTCGCGTCGCCCATGCGGAAGCCGTCGCGCGAGCCGTTGAGCACGTGCGGCGCGGCGCTCATGTTCTCCTGGCCGCCGGCGACGACGATGTCCGCATCGCCGTTGGCGATGGACTGCGCGCCCAGCATGGCTGCCTTCAGGCCGGATCCGCAGACCTTGTTGATGGTCATGGCCGGCACCATGTCGGGCAGCCCGGCCCAGATCGCGGCCTGGCGCGCCGGATTCTGGCCCACCGCCGCGGTGAGCACCTGGCCCATGATGACCTCCGACACCAGGCCGGGGGCGACGCCGTAGCGCTCTAGGGCCTTCTTGATGACGTGCGCGCCGAGCTTCGCGGCGGGAACGCCGGCGAGCGAGCCGCCGAACTTGCCGATCGCGGACCGTGCCGCGCCTACGATGACGATCTCTTCCATGTCGGTTCCTCAGGTTGCTCTTTGTTTGACGTAGCGACCGGGCGCAGGCTCGATCGCGGGATACCGCGCGCCACCGGCGCGCGCCGGGGCGGAACGCGTCCCGCCCTTGAATCCTTCCAGCCAGGCGGACCACTGCGTCCACCAGCTGCCCGGGCGCTCTTCGGCGCTCTGCAGCCAGCGCACAGGATCGGCATCATATTGCGTACCCATCCAGTAGCTGCGCTTGCCTTTCGCCGCGGGATTGATCACCCCGGCGACATGGCCGCTGGCGCCGAGCACGAAGGTTTTCTCGCCACCCAGAAGTTCCAGCGACCGGTAGGCGGAACGCCAGGGCACGATGTGGTCTTCGCGCGTGGCGAGGATGAAGCTGGGCCGGTCCACCTTGCCCAGGTCCACCGGCACGCCGCAATTGGTGAGCGCGCCCGGCACCCGCAGCCGGTTCTCCAGGTAGGTGTTGCGCACATAGCTGCAGTACATCGGACCAGGCAGGTTGGTGCTGTCGGAATTCCAGTACAGCAGGTCGAAGGCCGCGGGGCCGCCGCCCTTCAGGTAGTTGTTCACCACGTAGGGCCAGATCAGGTCGTTGGCGCGCAGCGACGAGAACACGAACGCCAGGTCCGAGCCAGGCAGGATGCCGCCCTTGCCGATGGTGGCCTCGCGCAGCGCGACCGACGGCTCGTCGATGAACAGGCCGAGCTGGCCCGCTTCCTCGAAGTCGAGCATGGTGGTGAGGTAGGTCACCGATTCGACCGCGTCCTCGCCCTTCGCCGCCATCACCGCGAGCGCGGCCGCCAGCAGCGTGCCGCCGACGCAGAAGCCCAGGGCATTGACCCGGTCGGCGCCCGTCACGTCGCGCGCGACGCGGATGGCCTCGAAGATGCCCAGCTGCAGGTAGTCGTCCCAACCGTAGCCGCCCTGGTCCGGGCCGACGTTGCGCCAGGACACCATGAACACGGTGTGGCCCTGCGACACCGCATGGCGGACGAAGGAGTTCTCGGGCTGCAGGTCGAGGATGTAGAACTTGTTGATGCACGGCGGCACCATCACGAGCGGCCGCCTGCCGACCTCAGGCGTCGCCGGGTCGTACTGGATGAGCTGGACCAGGTCGTTCTCGAACACCACCTGTCCTGGCGCCGTGGCGAGGTTGCGCCCGACCTCGAAGGCCGACTCGTCGGTCTGGCTGACGCGGCCCTTGCGCGCGTCGCCCATGACGTTGGCGAGGCCCTTGGTCAGGCTCTCGCCCTGCGACTGCAGCGCGAGGCGCAGCACCTCGGGATTGGTGGCGGCGAAATTGGCCGGGCTCATGGCGTCGATCCACTGCCGCAGCGCGAAGCGCAACTGCTCCTTTGCCTTGCCCTCGAGCTCCACCGTGTCGGCCAGCTCGGCCAGGTAGTTCGCGGCCAGCAGGTAGGAGCGCCTGACGTAGTCGTAGTAGGGGTTGTCGCGCCACTCACGCGCGGCGAAGCGCCGATCGCCCGGCTCGGGCGACGCCGCCGGGGCATCGCCGCCGCCGAGCATCGCGTCCCACAACTGCTTCTGCTGCTGGAGGTACTTTGACTGCAGCGCGGCGAGCCGGGTCGAACTGCGCGCCAGGCCGGCCATCAGAGCGGCATCCGGCTGCAGCAACGGCATCCAGCCCTGCGTGACCTGGTTGCCCCCGCTCGCGATGGCATTGAGCAATGCCTCGGCATTGAACGGTGCGGCGGTCGAATTGGGCGTGGCGTTGAGCAGGCGCGGGTTCCTTCGAAAGGCAGAACAACCGCCGGATTTTGCGCCGCACAAATGGGCCCCGTCAATCCGCTTGCCGCGGATTGCGGTAGTTCTTGTTAACTTATTGATTAAATTATATTAATGAGTTCCTGGAATGCTAGTGCGAATGGCCCGACAAGGCCCCCACGAGCACGATGGTCCCGATGCCCAGCGCAATGAGCGCCACCTGGGACAGGGTGGCGCGGATTTCCGGGCGCCGGTGCAGGCCCGGAATGAGGTCCGCGACCGCGACGTAGATCATGCTGGCGGCCACGATGCCGAGCAGGATCGGCTCCAGGTCCTGGAAGAATGGCAAGGCGTAATAGCCCATCACGCCGCCCACCAGCGTCCCGAAGGAGGACATCAGGTTCACCGCAAGCGCCTTCAGCTTCGAATAGCCCGAGTGCAGCAGGATCAGGAAATCGCCCACCTCCTGGGGGATCTCGTGCGCCACGATCGCGATCGCGGCGACGATGCCCAGTTCCGTGCTCTGCAGGAACGCGGCGGCGATCAGGACGCCGTCGATGAAATTGTGCACCGTGTCGCCGACGACGATGAGCGTGCCCGTGCGGCCGTGGTCGTGGCCGCCGTGATGCCCATGGGCCTGCGCCACCGGCACCGTCGGCAGCGCGTGGGGATCGTGCACCTCGCAGTCCTCGGTATGGCAGTGCCGCCACAACAGCAGCTTCTCCATGATGAAGAAAATGAAGATGCCGGCCAGGATGGCGCCGGCCACCTGGCTCGCCTCGCCGATCTCGAATGCGTGCGGGATCACCTCGAGGAATGCCGCGCCCAGCAGCGTGCCGATGGCGAACGACACCAGCATCGGCACCCACGAGGCCCGCACGTTGAGCGCGAACGCGGCCGCGCCGGCGGAAAGGATTCCGCCCGCGAAGCTTGCCGCTACGATCCAGCCCAGGGTCGAGGTAATCATGGAGGGGCGCAGATTCTACGCCAGGCGATCCACCATCGCCGCTAGGCGATCCACACCATTGCCGCCATGCGCTCCGTGGCGCGGTCGCGCCGATAGGAGTAGAAGCGAACCCTGTCCGCATGCGTGCAATGCCCGCCGCCGGACACCCGTTCCACCCCGAGCACGGCAAGGCGCCGGCGCGCGATCGCGTACAGGTCGAGCAGCCAGTGTCCCGGGCGCGTCGCCGCGAAGGCGCTCGCCGCATGCGCGTCGCGCGCGACGAACGCCGCGCGCACCTCGTCGCCCACCTCGTAGGCCGTCGGGCCGATCGCCGGCCCGAGCCACGCGTGCAGAAGCGCGGGCCGCGCGCCCATGCTCGCCACTGTCGCCTCGATGACGCCGGCGCACAGCCCGCGCCAGCCGGCGTGCGCCGCGCCCACGGCGCTGCCATCGTCCGTCGCGAACAGAACCGGCATGCAGTCGGCGGCCATGACCACGCACACCTCGCCGCGCACCCGCGTGAAGCTCGCATCCGCCTCGGCGCCTGCCTCGAAGGGCGCCTCCAGCACCGTCGTGCCGTGCACCTGCCGCAGCCAGCGGGGCTCCGCGGGCAGGCGCTGGCGCAGGCGCGCGCGGACCTGCGCGTCCTTCGCGTCGCCGAGAGCCCGCGTCGTCACCAGCGCGCGAACCGCCGCGGGCGCCGCCCACTCGGGAACGATGAACTCAGCCGTCACGCTGCAGCCTCGCCAGCAGCTGCTTCATGTCCGCCGGCAGCGCTGCGCTCCAGCCGACGCGCCTGCCGCTGCGCGGATGCACCAGTTCCAGTTCCGCGGCGTGCAGCGCCTGGCGCGCGAAGGACACCGCATGCCGCGTGCCCCTGCGGTACACCGGGTCGCCCACCAGCGGATGGCGGATGTGCTGGAAGTGCACCCGGATCTGGTGCGTGCGGCCGGTGTCCAGCGAGCATTCGACCAGGGCGCAGTGGCCGAAGCGCTCCAGCACGCGATAGCGCGTGCGCGCTTCCTTGCCGCGCTGCGCCACCATCATGCGCGTGCGCACTTTGGGGTCGCGCCCGATCGGGGCGTCGATGAGTCCCTGCGCCGGCGGGTCGCCCTGCACCAGCGCGAGGTAGCGGCGCTTGACAGTACGCGCCGCCAGCTGCGCGGCGAGGTCCGCCTGCGCGCTGACGTTGGCCGCCACCACCAGCAGGCCGCTGGTGTCCTTGTCCAACCGGTGCACGATGCCCGCGCGCGGCACCTGGCGCAGCCCGGGCGCGTGCGCGAGAAGCCCGTTCATGAGCGTGCCTTCGGGATTGCCCGCCCCCGGGTGCACCACCAGCCCGGCGGGCTTGTTGATGACGATCAGGTCCGGGTCCTGGTGGACGATGGCGAGGGCCATCTTCTGCGCCCGGGGCGCGGCCACATCCACCGCCGGCGGGGGGCGCAGCTCAATGTCCTCGGTGCCGACGACCGGCATGCTCGGCTCGGCCGCGCGGCCGTTGACGAGGATGTGGCCCGACTTCAGCCAGGCCTGCAGGCGGTTGCGCGAATACTGCGGGAACGCCTTCGCCAGCGCGTGGTCCAACCGCAGCCCGCCCATGTCGCGCGCCAGCCGCGCGGTGAGCGCAGCGACAAACGCGTCTTCCCAGTCGGCCTCGTCTTCCGGCGCAGTATAATTTTCCGCCATGAAACGCAGTGTACTAGCCGCCCGCTCCCTCCTCCTCGCCCTCGCGCTCGCGCTTGGCGCCTGCAGCTGGCTGCCCAAGGACAACGACGAAACCACCGGCTGGTCCGCGCAGCGCCTCTACGGCGAGGCCAAGGACGCGATGGGCGCCAAGAACTACGAGCGCGCCATCAAGATGCTGGAGCGGCTGGAGGCGCGCTATCCCTACGGGCGCTTCGCGCAGCAGGCGCAGCTGGAGGTTTCCTACGCCTATTGGAAGGCGGGCGAGCGCGCCTCGGCGCTGGCCGCCGCGGACCGCTTCATCAAGATGTACCCGGGCCATGCGAGCGTCGACTACGCGTACTACCTGAAGGGGCTGGTCACCTTCAACGAGAACCAGGGCCTGCTCAGCATCCTGGACAGCCCGGACATGACCGAGCGCGACCCCAAGGGCGCGCGCGACTCCTTCGAGGCCTTCAAGGAAGTGGTGAACCGCTTCCCGGATTCCAAGTACCGCGACGACGCCGCGGCGCGCATGCGCTACCTGGTGAACAGCCTCGCGCAGCACGAGGTGCACGTGGCGCGCTACTACATGAAGCGCGGCGCCTACGTCGCCGCCGCGAACCGCGCGCAGTACGCGGTGCAGAACAACCCGCAGGCCCCCGCGGTGGAGGAGGCGGTCTTCATCATGGTCAAGGCCTACGACGCGCTCAACATGGCCGAGCTGCGCGACGCCGCCGACCGCGTCATGCGCAAGAACTTTCCCCAGAGCAAGTACCTCTCCGGCTACAAGCCGAGCGCGGCCTGGTGGAAGCTCTGGGACCCCAACTGGTAAAAAGAGGGACAGACCACGATTTCCGTCGCATTGGGCGGAAATCGTGGTCTGTCCCTGATTTTCACTTCGGTTTGATGTTTTCGTCCGCGATGTAGGCGCGGATCACGCTTTCCACGTCCGGGTCCGGCTTGAAGCCCATCGCGAGCGCGCGCGGAGTGCGGAAGTTCACCGGCCAGGTCCTGACGATGGCCTGGATGCGCGCATCGGCCTTGTAGAGCACCCGCTTCGCCACCTCGTCGCCCGCCACTTTGCGCAACGCCTCGACCATCTGCGCCACCGTCGCGGTGATGCCCGGCAGGTTGAGCCAGCGCTGAGTGCCCCATGCCTCGGGCGGCAGTTCCCAGGCGTGGATGAACGCATCCACCACGCGTCCCGGCGACAGCAGCCAGACGCCGGTTTCGGGCGCGACCGGGCACTCCGACACCACGCCGTTCAGCGGCTCGCGGATGATGCCGCTGGCAAAGGACGAGGCCGCGGCGTTGGGCTTGCCCGCGCGAACCACGACCGTGGGCAGGCGCAGGGACCTCCCGTCGATGAAGCCCTTGCGCGAGTAGTCCGATACCAGGTATTCGCCGATGACCTTCTGCGCCCCGTAGGAGGTCTGCGGGTTGGCGATGGTGGCATCGTCCAGCACCGGCGGTAGCTCGCCGCCGAAGGCCGCCACCGAGCTTGTGTAGACGAGCCGCGCCGGCGGCGCACCTTCCTTGCGGCACTTTCGCATCTGCGCCAGCAGCAGTTCCATGCCCTTGTAGTTGACGCGCATGCCGAGGTCGAAGTCGGCTTCCGCGGCGCCGCTCACCACAGCAGCCAAATGGAATACCGCGCCGGTGTCCGGCGTGCAGACGCCGGCGATGGTCGCCGCGTCCGATACGTCGCCAGTGACTGCCTTCAGGCGCGGTTCCTGCGCCACGGACGGCGGAAACGCGCCGTCCAGCAAGGTGATCGAGGACACCGGCTTGCCGCCCAGCGTGCCGCGCGCGAGCAGCGTCTTCGCCAGCCGGAAACCGAGGAAACCGCCGCCACCCGTGATGAGTATGTTCATGATTCCATTCTAGCGAAGAACGCCTGGACGTCGGCCAGTTCCCGGGTCTGTTTCATGGCGGGGAGGCTGGCGCGGATGCCGCGGCCGTAGGGTTTCGAATACAGGCGCGGGTCGCACAGCACCAGCACGCCGCGGTCGTTCTCGTCGCGGATCAGGCGCCCGGCGCCCTGCTTCAGCTGCAGCACCGCCTGCGGCAGCTGGAACTCCATGAACGGATTGCCCCCGCCAGCGCGCAGCGCCTCGATGCGCGCCGCGAGCACCGGATCGTCCGGCGGCGCGAAGGGCAGCTTGTCGATCAGCACCACCGACAGCGCCTCGCCGCGCACGTCCACGCCCTCCCAGAACGAGGCCGCGCCGAGCAGCACCGCGTTGCCGAGCTTGCGGAAGCGGTCCAGCAGCTCGCTGCGGGATCCGGTGCCCTGCACCAGCAGCGGATACTCGACCTTGTCCTTCAGCAAATCGTGCGCGCGGCGCAGCGCGCGCAGCGTGGTGAACAGGAGGAACGCCCGCCCGCCGCTCGCGCGCAGCACCGGCAGCGCGGCCTCGATCACCGCGGGCGTGAATTCCGGGTCGTTCGGGTCCGCCGGCAGCTTGCGCGGCGTGTACAGCAGCGACTGGCGCTCGAAATCGAATGGACTGGCCCAGCTGCGGGAAGCCGCCTCCTCGATGCCCAGCTCTCGCTTGAAGTGCGTGAAGTCCTCCCCCAACGCAAGCGTGGCCGAGGTGAAAATCCAGGCGCGCGGATGGTCCAGCATCTGCTTGCGGAATTGTGCCGCAGGCGACAGCGGCGTGACGTGCAGGTGCAGCGAGGCGCCGAAGACTTCGACCCAGCGCACGTCCTCCTTGCCTTCAGCCTCCCGGATGCGCGCGAGCGTGACTCCGGTTTCCGCGGCCCGGCGCAGGCAGGCGGCAAGGCCCTCGGAGCGTTCGGCCTGGTCCGCCAGCGCCACTTCGAGCGCATGCAGCCTTTCAGCCACCGCGTCGAGCGCGCCGGAAAAGCCCTCCCGCGCCATGGCCTGGCTCCAGGCGATGCGCGCGCCCTCGCCGCCGAACGCGAGCCGCAGGTCGCGCGCCGCCTTCTCCAGCCGCGCCGCGAGCGCGTCGAAATCCGGCGAAGCGCCGCCCGCCGCGCGCAATTCCAGTCGCGCATCACGCGACAGCTCCACCAGCTGCGCGCTTGCCACGGTGTCGCCGAAAAAGAGGCGCGCGGTTTCCGCCAGCTGGTGCGCTTCGTCGAAAATCACCGTGTTGCACGCGGGCAGCAGCTCGGCCACGCCTTCGTCGCGCAGCAGCACGTCGGCGAAGAAGAGGTGGTGATTGATCACCACCACGTCCGCGGCCTGCGCGTCCCTGCGCGCGCGCATGACGAAGCAATCCTTGTATTTCGGGCAGTCCTGGCCGAGGCAGTTCTCGCGCGTCGAGGTGGCGTGCTGCCAGACCGGCGCGTCTTCCGGCACCTCCGCGAGGTCGGCGCGGTCGCCCGAGAGGCTGGTGCGCGCGAAGGCCTCGATCTGCCGCAGGCGCGCCGCGTCCTCGCGCGAGGCGAAGCGCGCCTCCGCCCCGGCGTGCTCCAGCCGGTGCAGGCAGACGTAGTTGGCGCGGCCCTTGAGCAGGGCTGCCGTCGCGCCTGAGGCCAAAGCAGCGCGCACGGCAGGCAGATCGCGACGGTGCAGCTGGTCCTGCAGCGTCTTGGTGCCGGTGGAAACGATGACCTTGCCGCCGGCGAGCAACGCCGGCACGAGGTACGCGAAAGTCTTGCCGGTGCCGGTGCCCGCCTCCACCGCGAGCATGCCGGTGGCCTGGATGGCATCGAGGATCGCCTGCGCCATCTCCTGTTGCTGGGGACGAGGGCTGTAGCCGGGCACCTGCGCCGCCAGCGGGCCGGCGGCTGCGAACACTTGCTGCAGCGAGGTCAGTTCCGCAACTCCTCGACCTTGACCCAGGTGCTGATCGCCCCGGAGGCGCGCGATTCGCCCGAGGACAGGATGCCGCTCCCCGAACGCGAGCTGCTCGTGCTCGCGCCCCCGATCTCAATCCATTCCCCGAGGCGCCCGCTCACGGTGGTGGCGACGCGTTGCGACTGGATCGCGCCCGGCGCGCCGCCTGCGACGAAGCTTTCGCGCTGTGGCGCGATGTCCAGGTGCACGGTGTCCCCCGACAGGCGCGGCACCACCTCGAAACCGGTGCTCGCCTGCTGGATCGTCGTCGTGGTTTCACGGACGACACGGCCATCCGGCGAGCGGAACACCTGTCGTTGCTGCAGGGGCCGCGATTCGCCCGAGCCGATCATGGCGCGGCCGCCCTCCAGCACCTGCACGCGCTGGTCCACGCGCTCGTCGCTGGCCGAGCGCGAATCGGCGATGCGAACATCGACGCGGGAATCGCCGGGGCGCAGATCCACCCGCGCGCCGGCGCCGCGACGCATCTCCTCCGCGGTCGCACCCTGGCGCACCAGGATCACCAGCCGGCGCGGCGGCCGGTCGATGGATTCAAGCACCTTGCGCAAGTCGGCGAGGTTTCCCGGGCTGGTGCGGATGATGAGTTGGTAGCCCTGCCCGGTGAGCACGCCGCCGGGTGCCAGCAGCGGGCGCAGGATCGGGATCACTTGCTCTGCGCTGCGGCTGCGCAACTGCAGGATTTCCAGTTCGCCCTGGGCGTGGACTACGCCGCAGGCGAGCAGCAGCCCCAACACGAGATGACGTAAGTGGTTGCTTTCCATCCTGGATTTGTCTAAATTGCCTGAAGTATGATCCGTAATCTACTGGTTTTAATAGCCTTTGTGGCATCGATAGCCGGCTGCGGCAGCCTCCCGGCCACGGCGCCGGCACCTGTTGCGACACCGTCCCCCGTGCCGGAACCCGGACCGTCCGCCGAACGGGCCGAAGCGCTGCTGCAGGTCCTGCTCGCGCTCGGGATCGACTACACGCCGGGCGGAAACTCGCCCGCGACCGGATTCGACTGCAGCGGGCTCGTCGCCCATGTGTTCCGCGAAGCTTACGGCATCCGCCTGCCGCAAAACGCCCGTGCGCAGAGCGAGGCCGGCACGCCGGTGCCGCAGGAGGACCTGCAGGCGGGCGACCTGGTGTTCTACAACACGCTCAAGCGCCCGTTCTCCCACGTCGGCATCTATATCGGCGAGGGCCGGTTCGTGCACGCCCCCAAGTCCGGCGCCAAGGTGCGCGTGGAATCCATTCGCAGTTTGTACTGGACGCAGCGCTTCAACGGCGCGCGGCGGATCGACTCCCGCATCTGATCAAACTGAAACCTATTCTCATTGACATACAGTAGTGAGAAGCGTTATCATTTTCTTTCCACCCATCGGAAAGAAGGCAAGTCCCTGTCATGACTAAGAAAATCGTCCTCGCCGCCCTCCTGGCCACCGTCGCCGGGACCGCCACCGCCCAGGACAAGGTCCTGAACCTCTACTCCTCGCGCCACTACCAGACCGACGAGGCGCTCTACGCCGGCTTCACCAAGGCCACTGGCATCAAGATCAACCGCATCGAGGCGGGCGAAGACGCCCTCATCGAGCGCATCCGCAACGAAGGCGCGCGCAGCCCCGCCGACGTGCTCATCACGGTGGATGCCGGCCGCCTGTGGCGCGCCGAGCAGCTCGGGTTCTTCCAGCCGGTGAAGTCCGCGGCGCTCGAATCGCGCATCCCGGCCAGCTTCCGCGAGCCATCCGGCCTCTGGTACGGCTTCTCCCTGCGCGCGCGCCTCATCGCCTACAACAAGGCGAAGGTGAAGCCCGAGGACGTGGCGACCTACGAATCGCTCGCCGAGCCGAAGTGGAAGGGGCGTCTGTGCATGCGCTCCTCGACCAACATCTACAACCTGTCGCTGATGGGCGCGCTGGTGGACCACCTGGGCGAGGCGAAGGCCGAAGCCTGGGCGAGGGGCGTGAAGGAAAACCTCGCGCGCGATCCCAAGGGCGGCGACACCGACCAGCTGAAGAGCGTGGCCGCCGGCGAATGCGACGTCACCATTTCCAACCAGTATTACTACGCGCGACTCGCGCGCTCGGCCAAGCCCGACGACAAGGCGGTGGCTGAGAAGGTCGGCGTGGTGTTCCCGAACCAGTCGAGCTTCGGCACGCACGTCAACATCTCCGGCGCCGGCGTGATGAAGCACTCGCCCAACCGCGAGGCGGCGGTAAAGTTCCTGGAGTACCTGGCGAGCGACGAGGCGCAGCGCTACTTCGCCGAAGGCAACAACGAATGGCCGGCGGTGGCGAGCGTGAAGACCGCGAACCCGGTCCTCAGCACCTTCGGTGATTTCAAGCGCGACGCGCTCAACGTCGCGGTGCTGGGCCGCAACCAGCCCGGCTCGCAGAAAATCTACGACCGCGTGGCCTGGAAATAGCGTCTGGTCACGACCAGCAGCGGCACCAGGCCGATCGCCACGATCACCAGTGACGGCGCCGCGGCCTCGGCCAGGCGCTCGTCCTTGGCGAGGTTGTAGGCCTCGATCGCCAGGGTGTCGAAATTAAAGGGCCGCAGGGCGAAGGTCGCCGGCAGCTCCTTCATCACGTCCACGAACAACAGCAGCGCCGCGCTCGCGAGGCTCGAGGCCAGCAGCGGCGCATGCACGCGCGCCAGCGCCTTCGCCGGGCTCGCGCCCAGGCTGCGCGCGGCATCGTCCATGCGCGGGGTGATCCTGGCGAGGCCCGACTCGACCGCCTGCAGCGCCACCGCGAGGAAGCGCACCAGGTAGGCGTAGACCAGCGCGACCACGGTGCCGGTGAGCAGCAGTCCCGGCTTCGCGCCGAAGGCCTCCTCCACCGCGCCCGCGAACCAGTTGTCCAGGCGCCCCAGCGGCACCAGCACGCCGACCGCGATCACCGCGCCTGGAATGGCGTAGCCCAGCGATGCGGCGCGATTGGCGAGCGCAACCGTTCCGGACCCGGGCCCGCGCGCGAGCCGCGCGGCGTAGGCCATCGCGGTCGCCAGCACCACGCCCAGCGCTGCGGCGATGCCCGCGAGCGTGAAGCTGTTGCCGACCAGCGCTCGCAGTCGCGCCCCCGATACCGGCTCGCCCCAAGCCAGGTTCAGCAGCAGCGCGGCGGGCAGCACGAATCCGAGCAGGACCGGCATCGCGCAGGCCGTGAAGGCGAGCCACGCCTCGGCGCCGGAGAGGCGTTGCGGCGGCGAGCGCTTGCGTGCCCCGCTCGCATAGCCGGCGCGGCCGCGGCTCGCGCGCTCGAGCGCGATGAGCACGGCGACGAACACGAGCAGGCAGGCCGAGAGCTGCGCCGCCGCCGCGACGTCGCCCATGGAGATCCAGGCCTTGAAGATCCCGGTGGTGAACACTTCCAGCCCGAAATACGACACCGTGCCGAAATCGGCCAGCGTCTCCATCAGCGCGAGCGCGGTGCCGGCGGCCACCGCCGGCCGCGCGATCGGCAGCGCGACGCGGCGGAACGCGCCCCAGGCGGACTGCCCGGAGAGGCGCGCCGCTTCCAGCGCGCTGCGCGACACGTCCACGAACGCGGTGCGCGCCAGCAGATAAACGTAGGGATACAGGGCGAGCGCGAGAAGCGCGGCGGCGCCGGGCAGAGAGCGCACGTCGGGGAACCAGTACTCACGCGCCTGCCAGCCGGTGGCGGCGCGCAACGCGGCCTGCACCGGCCCGGCGAACTGCAACCAGTCGGTATAGGCGTAGGCCATTACATAGGCCGGCATCGCCAGCGGCAGGACCAGCGCCCATTCGAGCACGCGGCGGCCGGGAAAGTGGTACGCGGTCACCAGCCACGCTGCGATCACGCCCATGGACATCACGCCGGCTGCGACGCCCACGGTCAGCAGCGCGGTGTTGACGATGTAGGTGCCAAGTACGGTGCGCGCGAGGTGTGACCACGTGTCCCACGTTGCGCCAGCGGGACCGATGACGCTCGCCAGCACGGCGAGGATGGGCAGCAGGATCAGCGCGGCGGCGCCGAAGGAAATCGCCCCCAGAAATCCAACTCTTTGAAAATAAAGCACTCCTCATTCTAACAAGAATTATTCTTGATAGAATGATGCCCATGGAACCGCTGCTTCGCGTCGAGAGCCTGGAGCACGCCTACGACGGGCACCAGTCGGTGCGCGACCTGTCCTTCTCGCTGGCGCGCGGCGCCATCGGCTGCCTGCTCGGTCCGAGCGGCTGCGGCAAGACCACGGTCCTGCGCTGCATCGCGGGCTTCGAGCAGCCGGCCTCGGGCCGCATCCTGCTCAATGGCACAGTGGTGTCCTCGCACGAACTGAGCCTCGCGCCGGAGAAACGGCGCATCGGCATGGTGTTCCAGGAACACGCGCTATTCCCGCACCTCACCGCCGCCGGCAACATCGCCTTCGCCCTGCCGCGCGCGGAAGCCGACGCGCGCGTGCGCGAACTGGCCGAACTCACCGGCCTGGGCGATGCGCTCAAGCAGTACCCGCACGAACTCTCCGGCGGCCAGCAGCAGCGCGTGGCGCTCGCGCGCGCGCTGGCGCCGCGCCCCGAGCTGCTGTTGCTTGACGAGCCCTTCGCGAGCCTGGACACCGAATTGCGCGAGCGCCTGTCTCACGAGCTGCGCGACATCATCAAGGCCTCCGGCGCAACCGCGGTGCTGGTGACCCACGACCAGCAGGAAGCCTTCGCCATGGCCGATGAAATCGGCGTCATGCGCGAGGGCGGCATCGTGCAATGGGACAGCGCCTACAACCTCTACCACCGGCCGGCCAGCCGCTTCGTCGCCGATTTCGTCGGCCAGGGCGTGTTCCTGCCGGCGAAAGTGCTCAACCCGAACCAGGTCGAGTTCGAACTGGGCGTGCTCGATGGCGCGATCCCGCACGCCTGCGCGGTCGGCTGCGACGTTTGCGGCAAGGGCTGCAGCGCCGAGGTGCTGCTGCGGCCGGACGACGTGATCCACGACGACGCCGCGCCGACGCAGGCCGAGGTGACGCACAAGGCCTTCCGCGGCGCCGAGATCCTGTACACGCTCAAGCTCGCCAGCGGCCGCAAGGTGCTGGCGCTGGTCCCCAGCCACCACAACCACGCCATCGGCGAGCGCATCGGCATCCGCCTGGACGTCGACCACGTGGTGGCGTTCGCGCCCGGCGGGGCCGGGTGATGTAACCGATCGGTTACATCACCCCGCCTTCCCTGCCCCTCAGCCGTCCTTCAACCCGAACACCACCGGCACTTCCAGCGTGAACTCGCGCCCTCGCAGCCCCGCGGGCAGCGGCGTCTTCGGCTGCGCGCGACGCAGCATGTCCAGCGCATGCTGGTCGAGCACCGCGTAGCCGGTGCCGGACTTCACCGCGAGCGAAGTGATCGCGCCGCCGGGGCCGATGGTGAGGCGCACTTCGACGCGGCCCTCCCAGTTGTTCTCCTGCGCGATGCGCGGATAGGTTTTCAGCGTGCTCGCTACCTGCATCAGCGCGATGCGGTACTGCGCGACGGTGCCGGCCTCGTCGAAGGCCGGCGCGGGCGCGGCAGCGGGAGCCGCGGGACGCGACTCAGCCCTCGACGGCGACGGATCGATGGCGGTTGACGGCGCAGCCTGGGTCGCGGGCGGCGCGGCGATCACCGGGTCTGTCCTTGGCGATTCTGCCACCGCAGGTGCCGGAGCAGGCGCCGGCCGGGCCGGCGCGGGCACCGCGCGAGGCGATGGCTTCGCAGGAATCGGTGCGGGCTCGGCCTTCATTGGTTCTGGTTCCTGCTTCGCCGCCGGCGGCGGTGGCACCAGCCGCGCGCTGAGCGGCGCGGGAAACCAGGCCTTGCGCTTAGCCTCGATCAGTTCAGGCAGGCCCAGCAGGACCGCGATGTGCAACAGCACCGAGGCGACGAGCGCCGCGCGCAGCACGCGGCTGCGCAACCACGGCGCAGCGAACCTCGCGCCGCCTATCGATTCAACGCCCGCCACACCTTCTCTGGCGTCAGCGGCATGTCGAGGTCGCGGATGCCGCGGTCGGCGAGCGCATCGAGCACCGCGCTGACCGTGGCCGGCGTGGCGCCGATGGTGCCCAGCTCCCCCACGCCCTTCACCCCAAGCAGGTTGGTCTTGCAGGGCACGCTCTCGTCGAACTCGACGCGCATCGGCGGGAACTGGTCGGCGCGCGGCACGCAGTAATCCATCAGCGAACCGGTCACCAGCTGGCCGCTGTCGGCGTCGTACACCGCCTGTTCCCACAACGCCTGTCCCGCGCCTTGCGCGACGCCGCCATGGACCTGGCCCTCGACGATCGTGCGATTGATGATGCGGCCGATGTCGTCGCAACTGGTGATGTTCGCCAGTTCCACGACGCCGGTCTGGGGATCAATCTCGACCTCGATGGCCTGCGCGCCGTTGGGCCAGGAGGGCGCCGAGGGCGTCTGGGTGGCCGAGACGCGGATGATTTTCTGCGCCTGCTTGCCGGCCAGTTCCGCCAGGCCGATGCCGCGGTCGGTGCCGGCAATGGAGAACCTGCCGTCGCGGTATTCAATGTCGCGCGGCGCCGCTTCCAGTTGCTCCGCGGCGAGTTCCTTGCCGCGCGCGACCACGTTGTGGCCTGCGGCGACCACCGCCGAGCCGCCGACGAAGGCCGAACGCGAGCCGACGCTGCCCACGCCGTTGGCGCGGTCGGTGTCGCCCTGCACGATGCGGATCTTGTCCGCGGCGATGCCCAGCACTTCGGTGATGAGCTGCGTGTAGGTGGTCTCCAGGCCCTGCCCCATCGCCATGGTTCCGGAGAACACCGAGACCGTGCCGTCGGCGGCGACTTCGATGTCCACCGTTTCGGTGGGCAGCGCGCCGGTCCATTCCAGGTAGGAGGCGAGGCCCCGGCCGCGCAGCAGGCCGCGCTTCGCCGATTCGGACTTGCGCGCGGGGAAGCCGTCCCAGTCGGCCGCCTTCATCACGCCCCCCAGCATGCGCGCGAACTCGCCCGCATCGTAGACGTCGCCCAGGTGCGTGCGCGCCGGGAAGGCCTCCGGCGGGATGAAGTTGCGGCGGCGGATCTCGGCCGGGTCCATTTTGAGCTCGCGCGCGGCCTTGTCCATCAGCCGCTCCATGAGGAAGTTCGCCTCGGGGCGCCCCGCGCCGCGGTAGGCGCCGGTGGCCATGGTGTTGGTCAGCACGCCGCGAATCCAGTAGTCCACCACCGGAACGCGATACACCGAGGTCACCACCTTCGGGCCGACCATCAGCGGCACCATCGCGGTGGAGCCCACCGGGACGCTGCCAAAGTTGCCCAGCATTTCCATCTTCAGCGCGAGGATGCGGCCCTCCGCGTCGAGCGCGAGCTTCGCCCTGAAATGCTGGTCCCGGCCCATGTGCGCGGCGAGGAAATCCTCGCTGCGGTCGGCGCGCCACTTCACCGGGCGCGCGAGCTTGCGCGCGGCGTAGCAGGCGAGCGCGTCCTCCTGGTACAGGCCCGTCTTCATGCCGAAGCCGCCGCCCAGGTCGCCAACGCGGACACGGAACTGCTCGGGCTTGGTCTTGAACGCGGCGGCAAGTCCGTCGCGAGTGCCGGTGGGCTGCTGCGTCTGCGTGATCACCGTCCAGCGGCCGTCCTTGAACTCCGCCAGCGCGCAGCGCGGCTCCAGCGGCATCGCCGCGACGCGCTGGTTGGCGATCGCGATCTCGACCACGTGCGCGGCCTTCGCCATCGCCTCGGCGGCGGCCTTCGCATCGCCATAGCGGATCTCCGCCGAAATGTTGTCCGGCGCGGAGGGCCAGATCACGGGCGCGCCGGGCGCGATCGCCTGCGCCGGCGTCACCACGGCTGGCAGTTCCTCGAACTCCACCATCACCAGCTCGGCGGCGTCCTGGGCCTGGAGGCGCGTTTCCGCGACCACCGCGACCACCGGGATGCCGGCGTAGAACGCGGTGCCTTCGGCCAGCAGCGTGCGCGCCGGCGCCGCCATCGGCGTGCCGTCGGCGCGCTTGAACAGCGGCGGGAACGGGATCGGGCCGATGCCGTCGGCGGCGAGGTCCGCCGCGGTGTAGACCGCGACCACCCCGGGGGCCTTGCGCGCCTCGGCGGTGTCGACCGAGGCGATGCGCGCATGCGCATGCGGCGAGCGCAGCAGCACCATCCAGGCCTGGCCCGGCAGGTCCAGGTCGTCGCTGTACCGGCCCTTGCCGTGCAACAGGCGGTCGTCCTCGAGGCGCTTCTGGGTGCGCGAGGCGCCAAAGCGCGCCGAGGCGGGGTCGAACTGCGTGGCGGGCGGGGTGAAGCTCGGGCTGCTGCTCATTGCAAGGGCGTCCTTACAGGGTTGGTTCCGGCGAGGTGGTTCCAGCGGGGGTCGTGCAGTCTAATCCATCGCATGTGCGAACGGCACGACCGGAGTTTCGCGTTCCACGCTTTCCTTTGCCCCGGCGCCGCCCCAGAATCGGCGCCATGAGATCCCCCACGCGCATCACGCCGCCCGAGTTCGTGCTCGCCGGCTGCCGCCTGATCGATGGCGTGTCCGATGCGCCCCTGGAGAACGGGTACGTCGAGGTTCGCGGTGGCAAGGTCATCTCGACCGGCCCGGTGGCCAAGGCGCCGAAGGACAAGGGCGTGCACCGCTTCGACTGCCAGGGCCGCACCGTGATGCCCGGCCTGATCGATTGCCACGTGCACATGGTCTACGCCGGCGCGAAGAACATGGAGGAGGCGATGCGCTTTCCGGTCGAGGCCGCGGTCATCAATGCGGTGATCCACGCGCGCGCGATCCTGAACGCCGGCTTCACCGCGGTGCGCGAAGTGGGAACGATCGGCAACACGAGCGTTGCGATGCGCGATGCGGTCGCCGCGCGCAAGATCTACGGCCCCAAGGTGGTCGCCAGCGGCCGCGGCATCGGCACCACGGGCAGCGGCAACGACATCCTGCCGGCGCACTGGGAGAGCACCGCCGGGCGCCTGGTGGTGGACGGCGTCGACGCCATCCGCAAGGCGGTGCGGCGCCAGACGCGCGAGGGCGTGGACAACATCAAGTTCATCGCCAGCGGCGGTGAGTTCCATCCAACCAACTGCACCTGGATGACGACCATTTCCGAGGAGGAACTGCGCGCCGGCATCGAGGAGGCCAAGCGCTGGGGCAAGACGGTCGCGGTGCACGCGCAGTCCTACGATTCGGTGAAGTACGCGCTGCGTGCCGGCGCCGACACCATAGAGCACGGCACGCGGCTGGACGAGGAATCGATCGAGCTGTTCAGGAAGACGAAGGCCTTCCTGGTGCCGACGCTGTGCACGCTCTACAGCGTGCTGAACCTGGGCGAGAAGCTCGGCCTGTCGCGCAAGCAGCGCGACGAGATGAAGGTGAACCAGCCTCTCTGGGAAGCCAGCATCCGCGCCGCCCACGCGGCCGGGGTGCAGATCGCCTCCGGCGGCGACCTCGGCAACCGCATGCCGCACGGCGACAATGCGGTCGAGCTGGAGTACCTCACCACGCTCGGTATTCCCGCGATGGATGTGCTCAAAGCAGCCACCTCCGTGGCCGCCCGCGCCATCGGCCGCGGCGAGCGCTTCGGCTCGATCCGGCCGGGCCTGGAGGCGGACCTGCTGGTAGTGGACGGCGACCCGCTCGCGGACATGCGCGTGCTGCAGGAGGAATCGCGCCTCAACATGGTGTTCCAGGACGGCGAGGTGGTGGCGGGCACGGAATGGAAGTCGCCCACCGACGAAACCGACTCGATCCGCCCGCCGCGCGAGGAAGTGCTCGCCGCCCCGGCCTGCGAGGGCCACCGCCACTAGCCTGCGGCGCGGATCTCCGCTGCGGCGTGCTCGCCCGCGATCAGGCCGAGCCCGAGCGCGGAAAGCAGGCCGTTGCCCGACATGTAGCCGTCGCAGCCGTCGCCGGAAATGCCCGCCGCCGTGCCTCCGCCCGCATAAAGGTTCGGGATGGCCGTGCCGTCGGACCGCAGCACGCGCGCATGCACGTCCACGCGCAAACCGCCCTGCGTGTGCGCGATCGCGCCGAGGACTTTCGCGCCGTAGAACGGCGCCACGAGCGGCTTGACCAGGGCCTTGCGGCCAAACCGGTCCCGGCCTGAGAGCACGCCCGCGTTGTAGTCCTCCATCGTCGCGCGCAGGCGCCCGGCGTCGATGCGGAAGGCCTCCGCGAGCGCCTCGACAGTGTCGGCCCGGCGCAGCGCCCCCGAGGAAATGGTGTCCTTGAAGTGGTTGGTGTGGGCGACGGTGTCGTGGATGCGCTGGTCGAAAACGCCCACGGCAACCCGGTCCGCCTGCCCCATGACCTCGCGCGCGAACTCGGAGTAGCCCTGGTCGTCGCGCGTGAAGCGCTCGCCCTGCAGGTTCACGAAGATGCCCCCAAGCTGGGGAATCTCGGGTACGAGGCGCGTGCCGTAGCCCGCGCAGATGTAGCCGTGTCCCTGGTAGGCGGCCATGTGGTCGGTCGCCGCGCCAAGGGCCATGCCCCAGCGAATGCCCTCGCCCTTGTTGTTGCTGGTGCCGATGTACTCCATTCCGGCGGCTTCCGGCACCCATTGCGCCAGCATCTCGCGGTTGGCGCCGAACCCGTCGCAGGCGAGCAATACCTTCTTCGCGCCGATCCGCTGCGCGCCGTCCTCTCCCGCCAGGGCGCCGACCACGGCACCGGATCCATCCGTCACCAGGCCCGCGCCCGGGGTCTGGTCCGCGAAAGTCGCGCCAGCCTGGCGCGCGAGGGCGTCATGCAGCGCCTGGATCAGAGGTCCCCCGGTGCGTCCCGGCGGATTGTGCAGGCGCAGGAACGAGAACCCGGCGCGGCCCGCGTCGGTGTTCAGTTCCATCGGCAACCCGACCTCGTCCACCAGGACGTCGATGATGTCGCGCGAACGCCGGCACAGCTCCAGCACGATCGCGCGGTCCGCGCGGCCGCCGTTCTTTCTCAGGATGTCCTCGGCCATCACCTCGGGCGTGCCCTCGATGCCCGCCGCCTTCTGGAAGCGCGTGCCCGCGGCCGGAACCGAGCCGCTCGCGAGCTCCGTGTTGCAGCCGCCGCGCCGGTTCTTCTCCAGCAGCACCACCTCGACGCCGCGGCGCGCGGCCGCGAACGCGGCCATCAGGCCGCAGGCGCCGGCTCCGATGACGAGGAAATCGGTCCGCAGGTCCCAACCCGGGTCCCGGTCCGGCACTACTGCGCCTTGATGCCGGCTTCGCGGATCAACTTGCCCCACTTGTCGCTCTCGGTGCGCATGTACGCCGCGAACTCCCCGGGCGTGCTGCCCGCCGCGTCGATGCCCTGCTTCGCGAACGCGGCCTTCACGTCCGCGTGATCGAGCGCCTGGCGCACCGCCCCGTTCACCCTGGCCACGATGTCGCCCGCCGTGCCCGCGGGCGCGAGCACGCCATACCAGGTGCCCGACGCGTAGCCCGGCACGCCCGATTCCGCCACGGTCGGCATGCCGGACACCGACGAACTGCGCGCCGCGCCGGTGACCGCGAGGCCCTTCAACTTGCCCGCCGCGATATGGCCCTGGACGAGCCCGACGTCGGCGAACACGACCTGGATCTGCCCGCCCAGCAGGTCGGTGATGGCCGGTCCAAGGCCCTTGTAAGGCACGTGCACCATGTTCACCCCGGTCATGCTCTTGAACAGCTCGCCGGCGAGATTGGGCGCGCCCCCGGTGCCGGAGGATCCGTAGTTGATCTTGCCGGGGTTCGCCTTCGCCAGCGCGACCAGCTCGCGGATCGACGAGGCCTGCACGCCGGGATTCAGCGTGACGATGAACGGGCTGGAGGCCGCGAGCGTCACCGGCATCAGGTCCCGGAAGGTATCGAAGGGCATCTGCGCGCCCAGGTGCGGCGCGATCACCATGGTGCCCGCCGCGCCAAGCAGCAGCGTGTAGCCATCGGGCGCGGCCTTGGCGACCGCATCGGCGCCGACCGCGCCGTTCGCCCCGGGCCGGTTGTCCACCACGATCGCCTGCCCCAGCGCCTCTCCCATCTTCGGCGCCATGGCGCGCGCCACGAAATCCGCGCCGCCGCCCGCGGCGAAGGTGACGATCAGCCGGACCGGCTTGGACGGATACGCTTGCGCGACCGCCAGGGCGGGCGCAGCGAGAACGCCGGCCAGTATCGAAGCAAGCAGTGTCTTCTTCATGTCGGGATCTCCTCGGGTTGA
Organism: Betaproteobacteria bacterium; assembly: GCA_052386675.1. Taxonomy (GTDB): domain Bacteria; phylum Pseudomonadota; class Gammaproteobacteria; order Burkholderiales; family SG8-39; genus RBG-16-66-20. The sequence goes on along the minus strand of JBQTJX010000025.1, from coordinate 13,694 downwards.
CCGCAGAACTCGCTGACAATATCCGCCCAGCCGGCGCCCCTGCGCGCGGGCGACAGGCCCGCCAGGGACTCGAGCACCGGACGAATTTTCGGGTACACGGGTGCGGCGAGCGAGCTCGCCTTGTCGAACACGACCTCGATCGGCAGCGGGCGGTCGGGCCCGCCCGCGGCAGACAGGCATTCGGAGGACACCGTCGCGCCATCGCGCAACTCCAGAGTCACGCGCGCCGGGCGGTCGTTCGGCGGCGGCAGCTCGACCGCGCGCAGAGAGACCTTCACCCGCCCTCGCAGGCGGCCGATCGCGGGTTCCGTCAGGGTTGCCGCCGTGAAGGCTTCCGCGCCTCCGGTGCCGGTCACGAGCGCGGCAGCCACCGCGTGGGACATGGAAAATTTGGCGCCCAGCGTGGTCTCCGGCCGCTCGTTCATGAGCACCGCGGCCAGCGGGTAGGTCTCGACGTGGATCGCGGTGACATCCTCCAGCGTCGCCTTTGCGAGCAGGTCCGCGCGCATCGCCACCGTGGCCTCCACCGCCGAGTGCAGGTGCTGGCAGCAGGCGTAGATCTTGGTGTAGCCGTCCTCGATCGCGAAGCGCTTGCCGAGGCCCTCGGTGAGGCGCTCCGGGTGCGCCTGCCCGCCCAGCACCGTGGAATAGGTGTCATGGAACGCGCCGGGCGCGCCCGCGATGCCGCACTCGGCCCATTCGACCGCCATCGAACCCGACCAGGCACCCGCCGCTGGCCAGACGTTGCGCGACAGGATTCCCTCGGCGAGGTGGTTGCGCGGAGACGGGCCGATCAGCGTGGCTGCGGTGCCGATCGCCGCCGTGAGCAGCTTCGCGTCCGCGCCGCGCGCGAGCGCCACGGCCGCAGCCGCGCCGATCGCCGAATACCGGCCATGCGACTGCATGACGAGCGCGCGCGTTGTCCACGATCGTGCCACCCGGGTGACGATCTCATAGCCCAGCACGAGCGCGCGCAGCATCTGCTCCAGGGGCAGGTTGGTGGCCTCGGCTTCGGCCATGAGCGCCGGCACCACGTACAGGCCGGCATGGCAGGGCACGTTGCGGTACCCCTCGTCCAGCTCCAGCCAGTCGGCGGCCACCGCGTTCGCGACGGCGGCGGACACGCGGTCCGTCCGGCGACGACCGCCGCGGAACACCGTGGCCTCGGCAAGCTGCGGAGCGCTTGCGCGCGACAGCACGCGCTTGTGGACAGCCGCGACCTCCGGCTCGTCGCGCGCCCCGATGATCGCGGAGAGGTCGTCCGCCAGCACGCGCGCACCGCGCGCCAGGATGTCATGCGGAATGGACGCCGGCGTGGTGGCCGCAGCCCAATCGCACAACCGGCGGATGCCGTCCGCGACCTGGTCTCTCTCGCTCACCCTGCGCTCCTCGCCTGACGGGACCGATTGACGATAGGTCCGCCACCACGGACCGTCAAGGCGCAGACGTTTCGCGCAGCGGATTGCACGATTGACGCCATCCAGTGGATAGTTGATATCGATATGGTGGAGACACTGTCGGAACACTTGGCTCGCTTCGCGGCCGGATTGCGCTTCGAGGATCTTCCCGATTCCGTCGTGGAGCGCGTCCGGCTGCACACGCTGGACCTGGTCGGCGTCTGCCTGCTGGGCGCGCCGATGGACTTCGCGCGCATCCTGCGCGGGGTCGCGGGCGCGAGCGGCGGCGCACCGGAGGCGACACTGATCGGCGGCGGCGGCAGGCTGCCCGCGCCGTTGGCAGCGCTCTACAACGGCGGCCTTGCGCACGGCAACGAGTTCGACGACACCTACTCCGAAGGGCGCTGGCACGGCAGCGCCGGAACGCTGCCGCCTGCGCTCGCGCAAGCCGAGTTGCAGCGCGCCGACGGGCGGAGTTTCATCGTCGCCGCCGCCGCCGGCCTCGAGGCCGGCTGCCGCATGACGCGCGCGGCACCCGGGCTGCTGGGGCGTGGATTCCACTCCACCTGCACCGCCGGCGTGTTCTCCGGCGCGCTCGCCGCCGGACGCCTCGCGGGACTGGACGCGGCGCGCATGGCGCATGCACTGGGCATCTGCGGCAGCTTCGCCAGCGGCACCACGGAGTTCCTCGGCGACCCGGAGCCCTGGTCCAAGCGCATCCAGGTCGGCCAGGCGGCGCAGTCCGCGCTCCTCGCCGTGCGCGCCGCCGCGGCGGGGTTCCGCGGCCCGCGCACGATCCTCGAGGGCCGCAATGGCTACTTCATGGCCTATGCGGGCGAAGGCAACTACGACCTGTCGCGCCTCACTCAGGGCCTTATGCAGGACTGGGAACTGCTGCGGCTCTACCCGAAGCGCTACCCCTGCGACCACATCGCGCAGGGCTACGTGGACTGCGCCATCGCAATCTCACGCATGCCGGGCTTCTCGGTGGAGGCGATCGAGCGCATCGAGTGCGTGGTGCATCCGCTTGCGGCGGCGGTGATGTTCGAGCCGGCCGACCTGCGCTACCGGCCCGCGAACGGCTGGTCGGCGCGCTGGAGCATGCCGTTCAACATGGCGGCGGCGCTGGCCGACGGCGCGCTCGGCATCGACTCCTGGACCGACGCGCGGGCGAACGATCCGGCGACGCGGGCGCTGATGGCAACGGTGGCTTTCGAGTCCGATGCGGGCATGGCATTCCCCGGGGACTATCCGGCGAAGCTGCGCGTTCGCCTGGCCGGCGGCCGCGTGCTGGAGCACGCGCAACCCAAGGTCGCCGGCACGCCAGAGAACCCGATGCCGGCGGCCGAGTACGAGCGCAAGTTCCTCGACAACGCCGCGCGCGCCATCGGGCCGGCACGCGCGCAGGCGCTGCTCGGACAGCTTCGGGATCTTCCGGCGCTGAAGGACCTCTCGGCGCTCGCGCCGTTCTACGCTTAGCGCCGCGGCGCGGCGCCTAGGCCTTCGCCTGCCTGCGGTAGGTGTAGGCGTTGTCGTACTTCGCCGCGATGTACTCGCCCGCCACGCAGGGCGGATGCTTCGGCGGATTCGCCGGGCCCGAGCAGTTCGGCAGGCATTCGACCACGGTGTCGAAATCCGGGTCGTAGAAGGTCGGCACCGAGTAGCGCTCCCGGCCGGAGGTGTTGATCACCCGGTGCGGCGTGGACACGAACAACTCGTTCGACCAGCGCGCCAGCATGTCGCCGATGTTCACCACGAAGGCGCCCTCGATGCAGGGCGCGTCGATCCATTGGCCGGAACGGTTGCGCACCTGCAGGCCTCCTACGTCGTCCTGCCACAGCAGTGTGATCGCGCCCCAGTCGGTGTGCGGGGCGCAGCCGAACTGCTTGCCCTCGGGATCCGGCGCCTGCGTCGGGTAGTACAGCAGCCGTGTGCGCACCAGCGGGCGCCGGTAGCGCTGGCGGAAGAAACTGCGCGGCAGCTCGAGCGCGATCGCGAACCCCTCCAGCACCCGCTGGCCGAGTTCGAAGGTGTCCATGTAGTAGGCCTCGACTTCGCGGCGCCAGGCGTCCTCGCCCTCGGGCCACTGGTTGGAGCCGCACAGCGGCCTGCCGGCGAGGATCTCCGGGTCATCGGCCTTGAACGGCCAGGCGAAATTGAAGCTGTGCTTGAGGTCCACGGCGTAGGCGCGGTCGAGGGTGGATTCGGCGTAGGGCACGTAACCCCGGTGGGCGGCGTTGACCTTGATCGCCTTGCGCTTCTCCTCGGGAAAGGTGAAGAACCGGCGCGCGGCGTCAAGGATCCCCTGCATGCGCTCACGCGAGACGTCGTGCCCGGTGACATAGAAGAATCCGGCCTCGATTGAAGCGCGCCGGATTTCCGCGGCCACCTTGCGCGCCGCGGCCTCGTCCTTGCGGTACAGCGGGCCGACATCGATCAACGGGATGGACGTGAAATCCCTCGTCACCGGCGCTGTCATGGCTGTCATTGCCCGAGTAGCCTAACATCGCGATTCGCACCAAGGATCCCGACATGCAAAACACCCTGACCAAGGCCGCGCGGATGCGGCAGCTGCTGCGCGAAGCCCGCCCGCTCGTTTCCCCCGGGGTCTACGACGGCTACAGCGTGCGCCTCGCCGAGGCGATGGGCTTCCGCACCGCGGCCACCACCGGTGCCGGCCTTGCGAACGCGCTGCTGGCGCAGCCCGACATCGGCATCCTGTCGCTGCTGGAGAACGCAGATGCCTGCAGGAACCTGGCGCGAGCGGTGTCCATCCCGCTCATGGCCGACGCCGACACCGGCTACGGCAACGCGGTCACCGTGTACCACGCGGTGCAGTACTTCGAGGAAGCAGGCGTCGTGGGCATCAACCTGGAGGACCAGGTCTGGCCCAAGCGCTGCGGCCACATGCGCGGCAAGGACGTGATCGACACGCGCGAGATGTGCAGGAAGATCGAGGCCGCGGTGAAGGCGAAGAAGGACCCGGACTTCGTCATCAACGCGCGCACCGATGCCATCGCGGTCGAGGGCATCGAGGGCGCGGTGAAGCGGCTGAGGGAATACGCCGCCGCCGGCGCCGACATGGTCTACCCGGACGCGGTGCGCAATGAGGACGACATCAAGCGCGTGATGGATGCGCTGCCGGATGTCCCGGTCAACATCAACATGGGCTTCGGCATTCGCTCGCGGCCGACCACGCCGCTCATTGCGCTGCGACGCCTGGAGGAACTGGGCGTGGCGCGCGTCAGCTGCCCGCGCATGCTCACCGCCGCGGCCATCATGGGCATGAGGAAGGCGCTGGAGCAGATGAAGCAGTGCATGGAGACCGGCGAGTCCGCCGACCGCCCCGACCTGCTCGCCAGCATGGAGGACATCACCGCGCTCGCGGGCTACGACCAAGTGGATGCGCTGGAGGCGCAGTTCGCCCTGCCCGAGGACATGGCGCGGCGCTACGGCGACAGCAAGGGCTACGTGGTGAAGGATGTGAAGCCATGAATCCCTCCCGTTACGGTCCCTTCCGCTACCTGCCGATCCACAAGCGCCCGAAGCTGGAATGGCCCGGCGGCGCGCGCCTGGCCCTGTACATCAACCCGAACGTGGAGTTCTTCGGCCTGGACGACGTCATGCCCGGGGTCAACAACGAGCGCGTCGCCAGGGAACATGCCCGCATACCGAACGTGCGCAACTGGTCGCTGCGCGACTACGGCAACCGGGTCGGCATCTGGCGGCTGATGGAGGTGCTCAAGCGCTTCGGCATCCGCGCCAGCGCCGCCACCAACAGCGAAGTCTGCGACCGCCACCCCGAGGTGATCGCCGCCATGGTCGAGGCCGGCTGGGAACTGATCGGACACAACCAGACCAACGCCCTGCGCCTGAACGAAATGCCCCCCGAGCAGGAGCGCGCCGCGATCTGCGCCACGCTGGACCGGATCGAGAAGGAAACGGGCACGCGTCCGAAGGGCTGGCTCGGCGCCGGCCTTGCCGAGACATGGAACACGCTCGACTACCTGTCGGACGCCGGCGTGCGCTACGTGCTGGACTGGGTCAACGACGACCAGCCCTACACCATGGACACCGGCGCGCCACGCATGGTCTCGCTACCCTACACCGTGCAATGCAACGACGTGCCGGCCTACTTCGACATGAAGGTGTCGGTGCCCGAGTTCGAGCAGATGCTGCGCCGGCAGTTCGACGTGCTCTACCGGGAAAGCGAATCCTCTGGGCGAGTGATGGCGATCGCGGTGCATCCCTTCGTCACCGGCCAGCCGCACCGCGTCGTCGCGCTGGAGCGCGCGCTCGAATACATCTGCGCACAGCCGGGCGTCTGGAAGGCGACCGGCTGGGAGATCGTCCAGCACTACCTGCAGACGCCGTTCGCGAAAGAGGTGTAGTGGCAAGCGGGCCGTCCCGCGACCGCATCGCGATTCCCACCGTATGGGTGGCGGCGGCGCTGTCGCTTGGCCTTCACGCGCTGCTGCTGTGGGGCTGGCTGCCCAGGCCGGTGCTCTATCCGTTCGACGATCCGGACAAGGGACGCAAGAGCGGCGCGCTTGCGCTCAGGCTGGCGCCGCCGCGGGCCGCGCAGCCTGAGGTTCCGGTCGCCCCTTCAACACGGCCGGCGCCCGCGGCCCGGTCGAAGCCGGTGCCTGCTCCCGCGCCGCGGCGGACAAAGCCCGCGCCTCCCACTGCGCCCGTCCTCGCAATCGAGCAACCCGGGAGGTCCGCCGTCTCCGCGTCCGCGCCGCCCGCGCAGGATTTCGCCGCGCTGGTGGAGTCCCGCCGCCGCGCCCGCGAGTCCTCGCAGCCCTCCTCGCCCGCCGCTCCCGCGTCGCCTCCGCCGCAGCCGGCCGAGTCCGAGCAGGCGCGCCACAGCCGCATCGTGGCCGAGAACCTCGGACTGACACGCCGGCCCAGCTTCGGCACCGATCGCCGCCACGGCGGCGGCATCTTCCAGATCGAGCGCATGGGCTACGACAGCGCCGAGTTCCAGTTCTTTGGCTGGAACAATGCCATCCAGCGCGAATCGCGCCAGGTGATCGAGGTCCGGCGCGGCGCGAACCCCAGCATGGAGCTCGCGGTGGTGCGGCGCATGATCGCGCTCATCCGGGAGCAGGCGGATGGGGACTTCCTGTGGGAATCGAATCGCCTCGGCCGCGACGTCACGCTCTCGGCCCGGGCGGCGGACAACGCCGGGCTGGAGGATTTCCTGCTGAAGGAGTTCTTTCCGGAGTACCGGCGGCGGAACTAGCGCCAGAGCCGCGCGGAGGCGATCCGCGCGCCCTCGACCAGCGACTGCAGCTTGGCCCAGGCCACGTCCGGGTGGACTTCGTCCCCCGCGCGCGAGGTCGCGAATCCGCAATCGGTGCCGGCGATCACCCGCTCGCGCCCGACGACGCCGGCGAAGCGCTCGATGCGCTCGGCCACCAGCTCGGGGTGCTCGACCTGGTAGACGCAATGCGACACCACGCCGGGCATCAGGATCTTGTCCTGCGGCAGCTTGAATTCCTGCCAGATCCTCCACTCGTGTTCATGGCGCGGGTTGGCCGCCTCGATGGAATAGGCCTGCGCGCGCACCTTCAGCATCAGGTCCACGTAATGCTTCATCTCCAGGTCGTGCACCCGAGGCGCGACGTTGATGCTGTAGCAGGTGTGGAAGCGCACCCGGTCCTCCGGGATGCCCTGCAGCGCGTGGTTGAGGATCTCGACGCGCAGCTCCATGAAGCGCCGGTTCTCCTCCAGGCTCATCTGCGGCACGCGGTTCCAGTGCGTGATGAGGCGCGGATCGTCCACCTGCAGCACGAAGCCTGCCTCCACCACCATGCGGTATTCCTCCCGCATGGCCTCGGCGAGCGCCACCAGGTACTCCTCCTCGGTCCGGTAATGCCGGTTCTCGAAGTACATCTCGAGGTTGGTGGGCGAGATCGCGGTGACGAACACCTCCTCGGCGGGCACGCCTGCGGTCACGGCCTTCAGGCGCGCGATGTCCGCCTTCACCTCGTCGTGGCCGACGTAGCGGATCGGCCCGGTGCAGACCAGGGACACCTCGTCCTCCGGCCGTCCGGTGAGCGCCCGGCGCGCGCCATACATTTTCCTCATCTCGTCGTAGACCGCCGGGAAGGCGGCCGAGTCCCGCGTCGGCCGGGCGATGTGCCGCGGCGGGTGCAACTCTCGCTCCAGCCCGCCGATACGCGTGTTGGCGTAGGTGGCGAAGCTGGCGCGGCCGTGCTCGCCGTCGTTCACCACGTCGATGCCAAGCGCCGCCTGGCGCTGCACCGCGCCGGCCACCGCGTCTTGCACGCCGCGCTCCAGCGCCGCCGCGTCGTAGGCATCGCCCGAATCCTTGGCATGCAGCGGCTGCAGCAGCTCGCGCGGCCTTGGGAGGCTGCCCACGTGCGAGGTGAGGATCCTTCGTTCGCTATGTTTCATTCCGGCCATCCACTGCGTTCCAGGGTGCGGGAGAATATCAGGGCAACCGAGATGAGGAGACCACCATGCGAACGTGCCTGATTGCCCTGCTTGCGCTGGCCGGCGCCGCGCTTGCGACGCCCGTCGCGGCCCAGGAATTCCCCAGCAAGCCGATCAACGTCATCGTGCCGCTTTCCGCGGGCGGCGGCACCGACCTGCTGGCGCGCGTGGTCGCCGGCAAGCTGCGCGACAAGTTCGGCCAGCCGGTGACAGTGGAGAACAAGCCCGGCGCGGGCGGCAACATCGGCGCCGAGGCGGTGTTCAAGGCGGCGCCCGACGGCCACACGCTGATGTTCACCCAGCCCGGGCCGCTTGTGGTGAACAAGGCGCTGTACGCCAGGCTCGGCTTCGACCCGGAGCAGTTCGTGCCGGTGGCGCTGGTGTCGCTGCAGGACATCATGCTGGCGGTGCATCCGAACGTGCCGGCGAAGAACCTGCAGGAACTGATCGCCTATGCCAGGGCCAATCCGGGCAAGCTCAATTTCGGCTCCAGCGGCGCGGGCAGCGCGCCGCACCTCGCGGCCGAACTGTTCGGCTCCATGGCCGGCGTGAAGATGGTCCACATTCCCTTCAAGGGCGCCGCGGGCTCCATGGCGGCCACGCTGGGCGGGCAGGTGGACCTGACCTTCTTCGCCTTCAGCACCGCGCTGAAGAACGCCCAGGCGGGCAAGCTGCGCGCCATCGCGGTCGGCAGCCCGAAGCGCAATGCGCAGGCGCCCGACGTGCCGTCGATCTCGGAAGCGATTCCCGGTTACAGCGCCACGTCCTGGACCGCGTTTGTCGCGCCACCCGGCACGCCGGCGCCGGTGGCGGACAAGCTTGCACAGGCCATCGCCGAGATCCTGAAGATGCCCGACGTGCACAAGCGCATGGTGGACGCGGGCGACTCGGTGTTCGAAAGCACCCCGGCGCAGATGGCCGCGTTCCTGCGCGAGGAAAGCCAGCGCTGGGGGAACCTCATCAAGGCAATCGGGGTCAAGGCGGAGTAGGAGGTATGGCGGAGAGGGAGGGATTCGAACCCCCGGTACCGCAAGCGGTACAACAGATTTCGAGTCTGCCGCATTCGACCACTCTGCCACCTCTCCGCGGCCCCGCATGGCAACCCAAGCAGGGGCCGGATTCTAAACTAAGATAGCCGGATCCACCGGAGGAGACCCCATGAAGCTCTACTACCACCCCGCGTCCACCACCAGCCGCCCTCTGATGCTATTTGCGGCCGAGACGGGCATCCCGCTCGAGATGCAGGTCGTGGACCTGTTCACCGGCGAGCACTACCAGCCACCCTACGAAGCCATCAACCCCAACCGGCTCGTGCCGGTGCTGGAGGACGGCGGATTCCGGCTTACCGAGAGCAGCGCGATCCTGAAGTACCTCGCCGAGAAAAGCGGCTCGCAAGCCTACCCGAAGGACCTGCAAGCGCGCGCGCGCGTCAACGAGCGCATGGATTGGGTGAACACCCAGTTGAACCGCGACCTGGCGTATGGCCTGGTCTATCCGCAGGCCTTCCCCAACCACAAGCGGCCGAGCGACGAGCAGCAGAGCGGCACCCTCGCCTGGGCGAAAGAGCGCGCCGCCGGCTGGCTGAAAGTGCTCGACCAGCACATCCTGGGGAGCGGGAACGCCTTCCTGTGCGGAAGCGAGATGACCATCGCCGACTACTACGCGGCGCCGTTCGTGGCGCTCACCGGCGTGATCGGCTGCGACCTGGCGCCCTACCCGAACGTCGCGCGCTGGCTGGGGCGGATGAAGGGGCTGAAGAACTGGTCGAAGACCAACGCGGTCATCGACGGCTTCGCCGCCTCGCTCAAGGGCCCGTTCGTCACGGTCTGACCATGCTCAAGGGACTGCACCACAACGCCTACCGCTGCCGCGACTCGGAGGAGACGCGCCGGTTCTACGAGGACTTCCTCGGCCTGCCGCTCGCGCAGGCGCTGGAGATCCGCGAAACCAAGAGCGGGCGCGCGACGCAGACGCTGCACACCTTCTACCGCATGGATGACGGCTCCTGCCTCGCGTTCTTCGAGGCCCCGGACATGCCCTTCGAGTTCAAGCACCAGCACGACTACGACCTGCACATCGCGCTCGAGGTGGAGCCGCCGGTGATCGAGCAGATGCTGGCGAAGGGAAAGGCGGCCGGCATCGAGACGCGCGGCGTGTCCGACCACGGCTTCATCCGCTCGATCTACTTCCGGGACCCGAACGGCTACGTCATCGAGCTGACGGCCAAGGCCCCGGGGCATGACCGGGCGATGGACCCGTCGGTGAACGGGGCGCGCGACATCCTGGCGCGCTGGCAGGAAGGGAAAAGCGCGCGCTAGGCCGGGACGATCTTCTCCGCTCCGCCCATGTAGGGACGCAGCGGCCCGGGCACGGTCACCGAACCGTCGGCCTCCTGGTAGTTCTCCAGCACCGCGATCAGTGTGCGTCCCACCGCGAGCCCCGAGCCGTTCAGCGTGTGCACCGGTTCCGGCCGGCCCTTTTCGTTCCTGAATCGCGCCTGCATGCGCCGCGCCTGGAAGCCTTCGAAGTTGGAGCAGGACGAGATTTCGCGATAGGCCGCCTGCCCGGGGAGCCAGACCTCAAGGTCGTAGGTCTTGGCCGAGGAGAACCCGGTGTCGCCGGTGCACAGGAGCATGGTGCGGTAGGGAAGCCCCAGCTTCTTCAGGATGGCCTCCGCGTGCGCGGTCAGCTCCTCGTGCAGTTCGTGGGACCTGGACGGATGGACGACCTGCACCAGCTCGACCTTGTCGAACTGGTGGTTGCGGATCATGCCGCGCGTGTCCTTGCCCGCGGCGCCCGCTTCCGAGCGGAAGCATGGCGAGTGGCAGACGAACTTGAGCGGCAACTGCTCCAGCGGCACGATCTCGTCGCGCACGAAGTTCGTCACCGGGTACTCCGCGGTCGGGATCAGGTACAGGTCCCGGTCCTGGATCTTGAACAGGTCGCCGCTGAACTTGGCGAGGCTGGAGACGCCGTCGGCGCAGGCCCCGCTCACCATGTAGGGCGTGTAGACCTCGGTGTAGCCGTGCTCGGTGGTGTGCACATCCAGCATGAACTGCGCGAGCGCCCGGTGCAGCCGGGCCACCTGCCCCTTCATGACCACGAAGCGCGCGCCGGCCAGCTTGGCGCCGGTATCGAAGTCCAGGCCGCCCAGCTGGGCGCCGAGATCGACGTGGTCTTTCGGCTTGAAGTCGAACTTGCGCGGCTCGCCCCAGCGGCGGACTTCGGCGTTCTGCTCGGACGAACTGCCCACCGGCACGCTCTCGTGCAGCAGGTTGGGTATGACCGAGACGAACCGATGAAGCTCTTCCTTGATTCGAGCCAAATTCTCGTCGGTCGCTGCCGCCATATCCTGATCAAGCTTTTGATCAGCAAGTAACGTAGTTACGTCCTCACCTTTCGCCTTGGCTTGACCTACGGCCTTCGCAAACCTGTTCTTTCTCGCGTTGAACTGTTCCACAAAGACCTGGAGTTCCTTACGCTTACTCTCCAAGTTGGCAAAGCGCTCCGTCTCCAACACGTATCCTCGCGTTGCCAATTTCTTGGCGACGGCATCGATGTCGTTCCTGAGCAACTGGATGTCGATCATGGCTTCTTCTTCCGTGCGTCCTCGTTGAGCCGCCGCAACCCATCCAGCTTGTCACGAATGCGACCCTCAAGCCCGCGTTCCGTCGGCATGTACCACCGCACCTCGGGCATGCCCTCCGGGAAGTAGCTCTCGCCCGCGGCAAAGGCGTCCGGCTCCTCGTGCGCGTAGCGGTAGTTCTTGCCGTAGCCCAGGTCCTTCATCAGGCGCGTCGGCGCGTTTCGGATGTGCAGCGGCACCGGCCGCGTGCCGTCTTCCCGGATGTAAGCGCGGGCCGAATTATAGGCGCTGTACGCGGCGTTGGACTTGGCGCAGGCGGCCAGGTACAGCACGGCCTCGGCGAGCGCGAGCTCGCCCTCGGGCGAGCCCAGCCGCTCATAGGTCTCGCAGGCATCGAGCGCGAGGCGCAGGGCACGCGGATCGGCCAGGCCGACATCCTCGATCGCCATGCGCACGATGCGCCGGCCGAGGTAAAGGGGATCCGCCCCGCCATCGAGCATCCGCACCATCCAGTAGAGCGACGCGTCCGGATCAGAGCCCCGCACCGACTTGTGCAGCGCCGAGATCTGGTCGTAGAACTGCTCGCCGCCCTTGTCGAAGCGGCGCAGGTTCCTGGCTAGGGTCTGCTCGGCGAAATCGCCGTCGATCAGGTCCGCGGGCCTTGCGTTGGACAGGATTTCGATGGCATTCAGCAGCCGCCGCGCATCGCCGTCGGCAAAGCCGGCGAGCCGCTCGCGTGCCTGCGCATCCAGCTGCACGCCGGAGCGGTCCATCAGCAGGCCCAGTTCTTCGGCGTTCAGCCCTTCGAGCACGTACACCGTGGCGCGCGACAGCAGCGCCGAGTTGACTTCGAACGACGGGTTCTCCGTGGTGGCGCCGACGAAGGTGAACAGGCCCTTCTCGACAAAGGGCAGGAACGCGTCCTGTTGCGCCTTGTTGAAGCGATGCACTTCGTCCACGAACAGGATGGTGCGTCGCCCGCCCTGCGCCAGGCTGTGCTCCGCGGCCTGCACCGCGTCGCGGATATCCTTGACCCCGGAGAGCACCGCTGACAACGCGATGAACTCGGCGTCGAAGGCCTTCGCCATCAGGCGGGCGAGCGTGGTCTTGCCCGAGCCGGGCGGGCCCCACAGGATCATGGAGTGCGGCTTGCCGGACTCGAACGCCACGCGCAGCGGCTTGCCCGGCCCGAGCAGGTGGCGCTGGCCGACCACTTCGTCAAGCGACTTCGGCCGCAGGCGCTCGGCGAGGGGCGCTGCCGCCTCCGGCTGCCCGATCAGGTCACCGGCGCTACTTTTCCCCAAGGACATCGGCGCCCCTCGGCGGCGTGAAGCGGAACGCCTCCGGCCCGATCTGCGGGTTGCGCACCAGCTTCGAGAAACTCAGCCGGGTGGTCTGGCCGAAATTGTCCACCAGCTCCATGGCTTCGATGCCGGCCACGCCCATGCCGAGGCGGATGCGCTCGAAGCCGGCGTCCTTGTCTTTCGGCTTCGCTTCAACCCAGGCGAGGCCTTCACGGTCGCCACCGTCGGACAGCTCGAAGGCCTTGTCCACGTCCGAGGCACCCGCCAGCAGCGCCGCCGGGGTGGAGCCCAGCGCCTTGGCGATGCGGCGCACCGTCACCTGGTTGAGGTCCCGGTCGTAGACCCACACGCGCTCGCCGTCGCCGACGATGAGCTGGGAGTAGGGCCTGTCGTAGGTCCAGCGGAAGCGCCCCGGGCGCAGGAACGCGAAGCGGCCGCTGGATTCCTGCACCAGCTTCCTGTTCCGGTCGTACACCTTCTGCTCGAAATCCGCGGTCGTGGACTGCGTGGTGCGCAGGAACGCCTGGAAGCGCTCGAGGCTGTTGCCCTGCGCATGTGCGGCGCAGGCAACCAGCGCCAGGACCGCCGTGGCGAAAAGGCGCCGCACCTTACTCGACCTTCGCCGGAACCAGGACTTCGCGATTGCCGTTGGTCTGCATGTTGGACACCAGGCCCGCCTTCTCCATGTCCTCGATCAGGCGCGCGGCGCGGTTGTAGCCGATGCGCAGGTGGCGCTGCACCAGCGAGATCGAGGGCCTGCGGGTGCGCACGACGATTTCCACCGCCTGATCGTAGAGCGGGTCCTTCTCGCCCGTCTGTTCGCCACCGCCCGCGGCGCCGAAGTCCTCGCCTGCGGCGGCCGGCGCCAGCACGTCCTCCAGGTACTCCGGCTTGGCGAGCGATTTCAAATGCTCCACGACTTTATGCACTTCCTGGTCGGCG
>JBQTJX010000024.1:0-31221 GCA_052386675.1 Betaproteobacteria bacterium | reverse complement strand
TTTGCCGGCCACACCGACGTGGTGCCGAGCGGGCCACTCGAGAAGTGGACCTCGGACCCGTTCGAGCCGGTAGTCCGCGACGGCATCCTGTACGGGCGCGGGGCGGCTGACATGAAGAGCGGCATTGCCGCAATGGTGACGGCGGCGGAGTCGTTCGTGCGCGAGCGGCAGAGCTACCCGGGCGCGATCGCCTTCCTGCTCACCAGCGACGAGGAAGGCCCCGCGGTCGACGGCACGCGCCGCGTCGTCGCGCGCCTGCGCGAGCGCGGCGAGCGCATCGCCTGGTGCCTGGTCGGCGAGCCCTCGAGCGTCGAGGACTTCGGCGACACCGCGCGCATCGGACGGCGCGGCTCGCTGTCCGGCCGGATCGCCGTCGAGGGCATCCAGGGTCACGTCGCCTACCCGGAGCGGCTGCTCAACCCGATCCACGCCGTGCTGCCGCTACTGGGCGAGCTCGCCGCGCGGCGCTGGGACGACGGCTACGCGGGCTTTCCGCCGACGCAGTTCCAGGTGGTCCACATCCAGGCGGGCAGCGGCGCGACCAATGTGGTCCCCGGCGAATTGAGCGCGACCTTCAATCTGCGCTGGTCCCCGGCGCAGACGCTCGAAGGCCTCAAGCGCGCCGTCGGCGAGGCCTGCGAGCGCCACGGCCTGCGGCACGCAATCGCGTGGCACGAGGCGGCGCTGCCCTACTACACCGAGCCGGGCCCGTTCACGAAGCTGGTGGCGGACCAGGTCGCGAAGGCCGCCGGCCGGCGCCCGGCGCTCACGACCGGCGGCGGCACGTCGGACGGGCGTTTCTTCAGTGCGCTCGGGGCGGAAGTCATCGAGTTCGGCGTGCTGAACCGCTCGATCCACCAGCTCGCCGAATGTTGCGCGGTCGAGGATCTCGACCGCCTGCAGCAGGTCTACGCCGGGACGCTCAGGGCGCTCTTCTCAGGTTGATCCACAGGCCCGCCGCGGTCAGTACGACGGCGAGCACGAGCACCCAGCCGGGCATCGCGAGGCCGAGATAGGTCCAGTCCACCTTCGCGCACTCGCCGCCCGCCTTGAAGACCTTGAGGATCACCTCGGTCAGGGGGAAAACGTCCAGCATGAAGTCGAGGTCGGCGCCGCAAGCCGGCACCGAGCCCGCGGGCTGCATCTGGATCCACACGTGCCGGCCCGCGGTCACGATCGTCGCAAGCCCCGTAGCGCCGACCAGCACCGCGAACAGCGCGCCACGCCCGCCCGGCCGCGAGAACAGCGCCGCCAGCAGGAACGCCGCGGCCATGGCCGCGAGGCCCACGCGCTGGAAGATGCACAGGTGACAGGGCACGAGATCGAGCCCGAATTGCGCGTAGAACGCGTAGGCAACGGCGGCGGCAGCGGCGCAGGCGAGAAGGAAGTTGCCCTGCCGCCGCGTCGGCATCACGCCCCTTTCCGTCCGCGCGCGACGTCGCGGATCTGGCGCTCCGCGTCATCCAGCGACAGGTGGCGGATGTCCTTGCCGTGCACCATGTACACAGTGTACTCGCAGATGTTCTTGGCATGGTCGCCGATGCGCTCCAGCGCCCGCACCACCCACATGATCTCGAGCGCGCGGCGGATCTGGCGCGGGTCCTCCATCATGAAGGTGATGTTCTGGCGCTGGATGGCCTCGTACTCCTCGTCAACCTTGCGATCGCGCCGGGCGACTTCGAAAGCCACGTCGGCGTCGAGCCGCGCGAAAGCATGCAGCGCGTCGTGCACCATCTCGGTCACCAGCCGCCCGAGGTGCCGGATCTCGCGATAGTTGTCCGAGGGCTTCTCCATGGTCGCGAGGCGGGCAGCGGTGTAGCCGACCTTCTCCACCTCGTCGCCGATCCGCTCGAGGTCGGTGATCGTCTCGATGATCGCGACCATCACGCGCAGGTCGGAGGCCGTCGGCTGACGAGTCGCGATGATGCGGCCGCACTCCTCGTCGATCTCGACCTCCATCTGGTTGACCTTGTAGTCGTCGCGGGCGACTTCCTCGCCGACCGCGCTGTTGCCGTCGATCAGCGCCGCGACCGCGCGCTGCAGCTGCTGTTCGACGAACCCGCCCATCTGCATGACGCGCGTAGTCACGCGCTCCATGTCTTCGTTGAAGCGGCGCGAGGTGTGCTGGCTCAGGTCGGCGGATTCCATGCGGGTGCTCCTGCTGCGGGTCAGCCGTAGCGGCCGGTGATGTAGTCTTCGGTCGCCTTCTGCGAGGGGTTCGTGAACAGCTTGCTGGTGTTGTCGAACTCGATCAGCTCGCCGAGGTACATGAAGGCCGTGTAGTCCGACACGCGCGCCGCCTGCTGCATGTTGTGCGTGACGATGATCACCGTGACCTGGTCGCGGAGCTCCGCGATAAACTCCACGATGCGCGCGGTCGCGATCGGGTCCAGGGCCGAGGTCGGCTCGTCGAACAGCAGGATCTCGGGATTGGTCGCGAGCGCGCGCGCGATGCACAGGCGCTGCTGCTGGCCGCCGGAAAGGTTGAACGCCACCTGCTGCAGGCGGTCCTTCACCTCGTCCCAGAGCGCCGCGCCGCGCAGCGCGGCCTCCACCTTGTCGGCCAGAACCCGCTTGGAGCTCTCGCCGCGCACACGCAGGCCGTAGGCGACATTCTCGAAGATGGACTTCGGAAACGGGTTGGGCTTCTGGAACACCATTGACAGGCGCATGCGGACCTCGATCGGGTCGACGCCCGGCGCCAGCAGGTTGGTGTCGTCCGGATAGAGGCGGATCTCGCCTTCGTAGCGATTGCCGGGGTACAGGTCGTGCATGCGGTTGAAACAGCGCAGGAAGGTCGACTTGCCGCAACCCGAGGGACCGATGAGCGCGGTCACCTTGTTCTCGTTGACCACGAGGTCGAGGTCCTTCAGCGCCCTGAAGTCGCCGTAGTAGAAACTGAGTCCCTTCGCCGCAGCCTTGGGAACGGCGCCGAAAGCTTCCACCCGGGGCGGCGGGACGGAGGAAGCGACGTTGGTCTGGATCGGGACTGCGGACATGTTGGTCACCACTTGATGTTCTTGCGCAGGCGGTAGCGCAGCCAGATGGCGAAGCCGTTCATCGCCAGGGTCATGAGGACGAGCACGAAACCGGCGGCCGCGGCATTCTGCAGGAACGCCGCCTCCGGCCGGGAAGTCCAGTTGAACATCTGGATCGGCATCACCGTGAACGGCGAAACCAGCCACTCGAAGTTGAGGAACGGCGGCTCGCTCGTGACCGGCGAAGGCGGCAGGAAGGCGATGAAGGTAAGCGCGCCGATGGTGATGATGGGCGCGGTCTCGCCGATGGCGCGCGCCATGCCGATGATGATCCCGGTCAGGATGCCGGCCGCGGAGTAAGGGACGATGTGGTCCTTGCACACCTGCCATTGCGTGGCGCCCAATGCGTAGGCGCCCTCGCGGATGCCGATCGGGATGGAGCGGATGGCCTCGCGCGTGGCCACGATCACCACCGGCAGGATGAGCAGCGCCAGCGTCAGGCCGGCGGACAGGATCGACTGGCCGAAGCCGAACTGGTAGACGAACAGCCCCAGCGCCAGCAGGCCGTAGACGATCGAGGGCACGCCGGCCAGGTTGGTGATGTTGATCTCGATGATGTCGGTGACCCAGTTCTTGGGCGCGTACTCCTCGAGGTACAGGCCGGCGCCGACCCCGAGCGGGACCGCGAAGAAGGCCGTGACCAGCATCACCAGGCAGGAGCCGACCCAGGCCGAAAGTATCCCGGCCTGCCCCGCGCGCCGCGACGGGAAGTTGGTGAAGAAGTCCCAGCTCAGGCGCGGCACGCCGTCGATCGCCATGTCCACGAACAGCGCGGTGAAGGTCAGCACCCCGACCATCAGCGCCAGCACGCCGGTGGTGGCGAACACCAGGTCCCAGCGCTTGTGGCTGGCGATCAGCTTGCGGATGGCTGTCAGGTCGCGCGCGTAGGCCATGCGGGTGTCCCTAGTAGGCTTCCCGGAAGCGCTTGCGCAGCATATGGCCGGCAATGTTGCAAACCAGCGTGAACAGCATCAGCGTCAGGCCGGCTGCGAAAATGGTCTGGTAGCCGACCGAGCCGTGCGGCAGGTCGCCCAGCGCCACCTGCACGATGAACGCGGTGATCGTAGCGGCGGGCTCGAGCGGGTTGAAGGTGAGGTTGGGCTGCATGCCGGCGGAGACCGCAAGGATCATGGTCTCGCCCACCGCGCGCGATATGCCCAGGATATAGGCCGACGCGATGCCCGAGAACGCCGCCGGAACCACGACCTTGACCGCGGTCTGGAACCGGGTCGCACCCATGGCGTAGGAGCCCTCGCGCAGGTTCATCGGCACCGCGCGCATGGCGTCCTCCGAGATGGAGCTGACGTAGGGAATGATCATGATCCCCATGACGATGCCGGCCGAGAGCAGGTTGAAGCCAGGCAGCTCGGGGTAGAACCACTGCAGGATCGGGGTCACGAAGAGCAGGGCGAAGAATCCATAGACGATGGTCGGCACCCCGCCCAGCAACTCGAGGAACGGCTTGGCGATCTCGCGCACCTTGAAGGGCGCGAACTCGGACAGGTAGATGGCGATGACGGTCCCGAGCGGGATTGCGATTGTCAGCGCCACGGCGGAGCTGGTGAGCGTGCCCGAAAGCAGAACGATAATTCCGAAATGCTGGTCGTCGAACAGCGGCGTCCACTGGGTGTCGGTGAGGAAGCTCACGATCGACACCTGCTGGAAGAACACCACCGATTCCTTGACCAGGATGTAGACGATGCCGATGGTGGTGAACACCGACACCAGCGCCGCCAGGAACAGCACCGCCTCTATCGCGCGCTCCTTCAGGATGCGCGCGCGGCGCTGGGCTAGCCGGGTGCTCGTGACCGGGGGAGGCATGGTCGAGGATGCGCCGGGGGCGACTGCCGACATGGGTGGCGAAGTTCCGATTATGAACGAAAAGCCGCCCGCAGATGCTTGCGGGCGGCGGTTCGCGTCGACCGAGGAGGTCTAGTTGACCAGCTTGCGGGAGAACAGTTCGTCGATCTTGACGCCGACGTCCGCGTGACCGGCGAACACCGTGCCCTTCTCCATGTTGCCCAGGCGCGTCATGCCCGCCTTGTAGATCCGGTCGGGCAGCGGCACGTACTTCACCTCCTTGGAGAGCTTCGCCGCGTGCGTGATGTAGTAGTTGGCGAACTCCTTGACCTCGGGTTTGGCCAGCCCCTTGGTGTTGACGTAGATGAAGATCGGACGCGCGAGCGGCTGGTAGCTGCCATCCAGCACCGAGGCCTCAGACGGGGCAACCGCGGGCTTGCCATCCTTCTCCACGATCGGCACCGACTTCAGCTTGTCCCGGTTCTCCGCGTAGTAGGCGAAGCCGAAGAAACCCAGGGCGTTGACGTCGCGCGACACGCCCTGCACCAGCACGTTGTCGTCTTCCGAGGCGGTGAAGTCGCCGCGCGAGGACTTGGACTTGCCTGTGATCGCCTCGGTGAAGTAGTCGAAGGTGCCGGAATCCGCGCCCGCGCCAAACAGTTTCAACGGCTGGTTCGGCCAGGCCGGGTTGACCTGGTTCCAGGTCATCACCTTGCCCTGCGCCGCCGGCTCCCACATTTTCTTGAGCTCGGCCACGGTCAGCTGCTTGATGAAGGCGTTCTTGGGATTGATGACGACGGTGAGCGCGTCGAACGCGACCGGCAGCTCGATGAACTCGATGCCGGCCTTCTTGCACTCCGCGATCTCACCCTTCAGGATCGGGCGCGACGCGTTGGAGATGTCGGTTTCGCCGCGGCAGAACTTCTTGAAGCCGCCGCCGGTGCCGGAGATGCCGACCGTCACCTTGATGGCGCCCTTCTTGGCTTTCTGGAATTCCTCGGCGACCGCCTCGGTCACCGGGAACACGGTGCTCGAGCCGTCGATCTTGACCAGTTGCGCGATCGCGGACTGCGCCGCGACCGTCGCGCCGACCAGTGTCAGCGCTTGTACCAAAAGCTTCAGTTTCATTGACTCGCCTTTTGATCGTTGGGAAACGAGGCGCAGTCTAGGCAGGCCGTGTTACGGCTTCGTGACAGTCACTGCCGGCGCCGCGGGTCGGTTAAAATCAAGCACATAGGAGGAATCGCCCATGAACGCACCCGCGCAGGCCGGACTGCCCCCGCTTTCCCTCAAGGACCCGAAGCTGTTCCGGGAGCAGTGCTACCTGGACGGCGCGTGGACCGGCGCCGCGGGCGGCGCGACCTTCGCCGTCACCAACCCCGCCACAGGCGCCACGCTCGCAAAGGTGCCGGACCTCGGGGTCACCGAGGCGCGGCGCGCTATCGAATCCTCCAGCGCGGCCTGGGCGATCTGGCGGGCGAAGACCGCCAAGGAACGCGGCGCGATCATGCGCAAGTGGTTCGACCTCATCATGGCGAACCAGGAGGACCTGGCGCAGATCCTCACTGCCGAGCAGGGCAAGCCGTTGGCGGAAGCGCGCGGCGAGATCGCCTACGGCGCCTCGTTCATCGAGTGGTACGCCGAGGAAGGCAAGCGCGTCTATGGCGACGTCATCCCGCAGCACCAGGGTGACAAACGCCTGCTGGTGATCAAGCAGCCGGTCGGGGTCACGGTCGCGATCACGCCGTGGAACTTCCCCATCGCCATGGTCACGCGCAAGGTGGCGCCGGCGCTCGCCGCAGGCTGCACCGTGGTGCTCAAGCCCGCGGAACAGACGCCGCTGTCGGCGCTCGCTCTGGCCGAGTTGGCTGAGCGCGCCGGGTTCCCCAAGGGGGTGCTCAATATCATCACCACGAACGACCCGGTCGCGGTGGGCGGCGAGCTGACCTCCAATCCCCTGGTGCGCAAGATCACCTTCACCGGCTCGACCGAGGTCGGCCGCATCCTGATGCGCCAGGCCTCCGACAGCATCAAGAAGGTTTCCTTCGAGCTGGGCGGCAACGCGCCGCTCATCGTGTTCGATGACGCAGACCTGGATGCCGCGGTGGAAGGCGCGATCGCCTCCAAGTACCGCAACGCCGGCCAGACCTGCGTCTGCGCGAACCGGATCTACGTGCAGGACGGGATCTACGACGCATTTGCGAAGAAGATCGCCGAGAAGGTCGGCGCATTCAAGGTCGGCCCGGGCACCGAGAACGGCGTGGTGATCGGGCCGCTGATCGATGAGCAAGGCCTGCAAAAGGTCGAAGCGCATGTGAAGGACGCGCTCGCGAAAGGCGCGAAGGCGCTCACGGGCGGCAAGCGCCATGAGCTGGGCGGCCTTTTCTTCCAGCCCACGGTGCTCGCCGGCGTGACCGGCGACATGCGCCTGGCCGGCGAGGAAACGTTCGGGCCGGTAGCGCCTCTGTTCCGCTTCAAGACCGAGGAGGAGGCGGTGCGCCTGGCGAACGCCTCGGAGTTCGGCCTGGCGGCCTACTTCTTCTCGCGCGACGTCGGCCGCGTGTTCCGCGTTTCGGAAGCGCTGGAGGCGGGCATCGTCTCGGTGAATACCGGCATTTTCTCGCAGGAAGTGGCGCCTTTCGGCGGCGTGAAGCAGTCCGGCATCGGCCGCGAGGGCTCCAAGTACGGCATCGAGCCGTTCCTCGAGATCAAGTTCATCTGCATCGGCGGAGTGTGATCCCGCGCGCTAGCGCAGCTTGAGGCGCATCGGCACCATCGACGAGAGCGTGAAGCCGGCCTTGAGGTAGAGCCGCTGCGCCTTGCGGTTGCCGCGGTCGGTGAGCAGCGTCAGGCGCAGCAGGCCTTCGGCGCGGGATCGCTCCACGGCGAACGCGAGCAGCGCGGTGCCGACGCCGGCGCCACGCGCCTCAGGCCGCACGACCAGGTCCTCGAGCAGGCCCGCGTGCCCGCCTTCAGCGGTGCTCACCGAGCGCAGCACGCTGACCGTGCCGAGCACCCTCGCGCCGCGGCGGGCAACGTAGATGCGGCCCAGCGCTGGATTGGCCAGCACCATGCGCAGCGCTCGGCGCTGCTTCGCGGAATCCGGCGCAAACTCGGCCTCCTGCCCGAACAGCACCCCCAGCAGCCTCGCAAGCTGGGACAGGTCCCGCAAGCGGGCCTCGCCATAAGTCGTCTTCAGGGTCGGCAAGGTTCCACCAGGTGCTTTGGCGGCAGCGCGCTCGCGCCTTCGGTCAGCGACTCCAGGAACGCCACCAGGTCGGCGGACTCCTGCGCCGACAGGCGCAGGGGCTTGAGCAGACTCTCGCCGTCGGCGTGCAGGCGATCGAGGTTCAGTTCCGAGTAATGGCGCACCACGTCGCCAAGCGTGGCAAGGCTGCCGTTGTGCATGTAGGGCGCGGTGACGGCAACGTTGCGCAGCATCGGCACCTTGAACTCGCCGAAGTTGCGGTGCTCCAGCGACACATGGCGGGTCTTCAATCTCGTGTCTGCGCCGTCGCCGCCGGGGCGATGGCTTCCGGCCTGATCGTTGTACGGCCCGAGCAGGTTGAAGGGGTTCGCCCGGAGGCGGCGGATGCCGCCGTGCCGCCCCGGATCCACGCTGCGGTCCGGATTGAAGAAGGGAACGCCGACGTCGTGGAATTCGCCATTGGAGAAGGCCGGCCCGACGTGGCACAGGTTGCAGGCGCCCCTGCCGACGAACAGGCGCGCGCCGCGCTGCGCGGACGCCGGATAGCGCGCCGCGGCAGTCGCGTCTCCCGCCGCAAGCGCATCGCGGAAGTCGTCGAACGGCGAGCGCCCGGTGACCAGGGTTTCCTGGAACGCCGCCAGCGCCTTGCCGATGCCCGCTAGCAGCGCCTCGTCCTCCGCCGGCGGCGGCGCGCCGAACACCTCGCGATAGCGGCAGGCGTAGTCAGGATCGCCCCGCACCAGAGCCGCGGCCTTCGCCGCGGCGCCGCCCATCTCGCGCAGATCGAGGATCGGCCGGATGCTTTGCGACCACAGCGAATCGCCGGCGCCGTCCCAGCCGTACCAGCGGCCGTAGCGCTGGTTGAGCAGGCTGGGCGTGTTGCGCTCGACCTCGGCCAGTCCGAGCGCGCGGGCGCGCGCATCCTGCCAGCCGCGGAACGGCGCGTGGCAGGTGGCGCACAGGACCTTGCCGCCCGCGGACAGGCGCGGGTCGAAGAACAGCCGCTCGCCGAGGGCGACGGCCCGGGGCTGGCCGGAGGCGCGGTTGGAAGGATCCGGCGCCCACGGCGCAGGCCAGGGGCCGTGGCGCAGCAAGGCACGCTTCTCGGCCTCCGAAAAATCCAGCAGCTGCGCGCCGGCGGCACCCGCCGCCATGCACGCGAGCGCGGCGGCGAGCCAGCGCCTCACTCGATGCGCACGCTGTCGGTGACTCGCTCGCCGCCCGTCTCGAACACGAACTCCCAGCGCCCCGGCATATGGAACATCCAGCCTTCGGACCGGAAACGTCCGCTGCCCTGGACGGAGATCGAGGGCTTGTAGTTCATCCCGTGCCGGTGTTCCGGCATCGTGGCGTCGGCCCTGATCGCGGCGGGGACGGCCGCGCCCGGCTTCGGGCAGACGAGGATCTCGAGCGCGAAATGGGCACCCACCGGAATCTTCGCCGGCACGGTGCGGTAGGCGAGCGAGAGGGACTTTGCCTCCAGGCGCTTCGCGCCGGGCAACTCGCAGGCCTGCGCGCCGGCGCAGGCGAGCAGCAGGGCTAGTGCTGCATCGAGCCGAACAGTTCTTCGCCGTTTTTCCATGCGATCCGCTCGGCCACATCGCGCGGCAGGTCCGCGAGCCAGCCGCGCGACCAGGCCGCGTGCTCACCCACGTAGTGCCAGCGCTCGGGCGTGAAGGTGTCGGTGCCGACCATGAACCGGCCGGGAAACTCCAGGAACGCGGCGCGCCAGTCCGGGCTTACCTTGCCATCTGAAGCATGGTCTGTGCGGAAGGCGAGGTCGGCCCAGAGGTTGCGATGCTTGCGCAGCATCTCGCGCACCCTCTCCGGTCGCTCGAAGCCCGAGTGCGCCCAGATGATGCGTGCCTGCGGCCATTGCCGGAACAGGCGATCGACGGCGTCTGCGTCGGAGTGCGCGTGCAGGTACAGGCGGTGCTGCCGCGCGAGTTGCACCAGCCGCCGCGGCACCGGCAGGTCAGCGTCGGCGCCATAGAGGTGGAACTCGCCGATCGCCACGTAGCGGTGCTTCTTCAGCCGCTCCTCGAGGTAGGGCGGGACGGTGTCGTCACGCACCCAGGTGGAAATCTCGCCGCGCGTGCGGTAGGGCCGCAGCGAGGGCAGGATCATGTCCGGCGCCAGCGCGGCGAGGCGCTGCTGGCCGTCGTCACCCGAACTGGACACCAGCGCGCGCCGGACACCGGCCTTCCTCAGCAGGTCGAGGATGTCCTTCGGCGGCAGCACGTCCCAGGCGTCATGCGAATAGTGCACGTGCGCATCGAAGATGGGCAGCGGCACGCCGCCCGCCTGCTGCGCCGCCGCCGGAGCGGGGACCAGCGCGGCGAGCGCCGCGCCCAGTGTCAACGCCGCGACGGCGACGCGCACCGGCTCAGTTCCTGGCGCCGCTGCGCTCCAGCAGCTGGAGCAGCTCGGTGTTGTTGCGCGCCTTCGCCAGCGCCAGTGCGGATTGCCCGCCGGGTGCGCGCAGGTTCGGATCCGCCCTGGCGGCGAGCAGCGCCTGCGCGATCGCGGTGTCGCCGTTGGCCACCGCGATCATCAGCGGCGTAAAGCCATCGCTCTGGCGCACATCCGGGCTCTTGCCGTCGGCGAGGAGTTCCTTCACCGCGGCCGTGTCGCGCATCACCACGGCGGAGACCAGGTCGTTATAACGGGAATAGAGCTGCCTGATGCCGGCCGGGCGCTGGTATCCCGGTGCCTCAACCGGCGCCGTGGCCGCCACAGGGGCCGCCTTGGGCGGTTCCTTCTGCTCCGGGATCGCGGGCGCGGCCGCCGCCGCCTTCGCGGCGGACTGCACCGTGGCCATGGCCACCTGCGCCAGTTCGCGACCGAAACTCTTGGCCCGGCTCTCCATCACCGGCCGCAGCGCGTTGGCCAGCACCTCCATGCCCCAGCGCCCGGCTTCGGTATCCATGATCTTCACGTACTCGGCGAGCTCGTCGTCGCTTGCCTCGCGCAGGCGCATGTGCAGCGCGGTGCGGATGGTGCTGCGCATCTGGCCCTGAGATGCGTTCAGGATCGAGCCGGCCGCCTGGCGCTCGTCGCGCGACACCGGCTTGCCCAGCTTCTGCATCGCCTCGAACATCGCATCCAGGGTGTCGCGCGCGATCACCAGCGCCATGTCGCCGCCGATCTCGGAGGTGCTGGTGATCTCGTCGATGGTTTGCACCAGCTTCTGCCGCGCGGCCGAGGGCGGTTCCTTGCGGAAGTTCTCCATGTATTGCCGGATCACTTCCGGGGTAAGGTTGCGCGTCTCCGCGGCGTGCAGCTTGCGCACCACCGGCTCCCGCATCAGCTCAAGGAACCGACCCATCTTCACCGTGTCGAACGCCGCCTTGACGTTGTTGGCGAATTCCTCGGCCATCTTGTCCACCGGAAACACGCGCTCGACCATGTCGAGCATCTGGCGCACCTCGGCCGGGCCCATCCCCGCCTGCTGGCCCTGCCCCTGCACGTTCGAGGCGAGCATGGTTTCGCGGCCGAAGGTCTGGAAATAGCCGCGCATGCCCGAGAGCTCGATGATCTCGGCGACGAGCTTGTCCGGATCGGTCGGAATCGGGGTGGGCTTGCCGGCGGCGGGCTTCGCGACGACGGACTGCGGCGCCCCGGCGGCGGGCTTGGCCGGCGCCTCAGCCTTTGCCGCGGCCTTGGCGGCGGCAGCCGGCGCCTTCGCGGCCGGCTTCGGCGGCGGCGGTTCGTCCTGGAACAGGAAGAACCAAGCCGCGGCGCCGGCGACGACCAGGGCACCTGCACCCGCGATGATCGCGGTCCGGGGATTGATCTGCACGGCCATGTGACTTCCTCCACACTTGCGGATTCGACCGATCATACCCGCAGGCGGGAGCGGCACAAAGCGTGGGTTAGACTTCGCAAATGGCGCAAGACAATTCCGCAGCACTCAGAGGTTCGTCGCTTTGCCGCCTGCTTTCGCAATCGGAGATCGAATCCATCGCCTCGATCGCGGAGCGCCTGGAACTGGCCTCCGGAAACGAGGTGTTCCACGAAGGTGATCCCGGCGACGGCGTCTACCTCATCGTGTCCGGCGAGATCGAGATCGTGAAGCGCACCAGCGGAGGCGACCGCTCGCTCGCCCGCCTGGGCGCCGGTGGCGTCCTGGGGGAGATGTCGCTGCTGACATCGGAGGCGCGCTCGGCGACCGGGCGCGCGATCGTGCCCACGGTGGTGCTGCGCCTGCCCTCGCCGCGGTTTCGCACCATGCTGGACATTGGCTCGCCCGCGGCGCTCAAGATCGTGGCCGGCATCGCGGAAGTGCTGGCGCGTCGCCTTGCGGTGACCAACGCCAGGGTGGTGGAACTGTCCGAGCGCCTGGACGGGGTCGCGCCCGAGGTGGCGCGCAACAAGGACGAGAAGCTCGTCGAACTGCACCGCTCCCTGCAGGTCTGGTCCTTCTAGGACGCCGGCAGCGGCTCAGCGCTGCAGGCCCAGCACGGCCTGGAGCGTCCCGTGCAGATCTTCCGCGCCCTTCGCCACGCCAAAGACGTAGTGATCCGGCCGCACCACCGCCGCGACGCAGTCGTACCGCTCGAACCAGCGCGCCAGCACGCCCTCGGTCTCAGACAGCACGCAATCGCCAACCTCCTTCCTCCCCGCGATGCGGATGACGCGTGCGCCCAGGGTATCCAGCAGGTCCGCCTCCGCCCGCAGGGAAACGTCACCTGCCGTCACCACGCGAAATCCGGTACCGGCGACATCGTCCATGAGTGCCGTCGCGGAACCGTGGCGGACGCGCGGCTGCGGGAACAGGGTTCCGTTGGCCGGATGCGGCAACGGCGACAGCAGGCCGCATTCGAGCGGCGGCACCAGTTCCTGGCGCGCAACGGTGCGCACCTCTCCACCGGCTTCTGCCAGCAAGCGTTCGTCGCGCGCGCGCGCCACGACCGGATCGCGCTCGCAGATCAGCCGGCCGATGCCCTTCACCACACTGGTCAGCCGCCGGACATGCGCGCGCCGCTCCTCGCCGTAGGTCTCCAGCAGCCGCTCGCCTGCAGCGCCCCGGCAGGCGCGTTCCAGCTTCCAGGCGAGGTTTGCCGCGTCGCGAATGCCCTGGCACATGCCCTGTCCGGTGAATGGCGGCTGCTGGTGCGCCGCGTCGCCTGCGATGAAGACGCGGCCGATTCGCCATTCGCGCGCGACCAGGGCATGGAAACGGTAGCTTGCCCGGCGCCAGAGCTGCGCGTCATCCGGCGAGATCCAGCGCGACAGCAGCCGCCACACGCTTGCCTCGGCTTCCATCTCCTGCGGATCCTCTCCCGGCAGCAGCATGATCTCCCAGCGACGATGCATGCCCGGGCCGATGAGGTAGGTGCAGGGTCGCGCCGGCTCGCAGTACTGCACGCTCACCTGCGGCAGCCGGGCAGCGCCGCGCTCGCTCACCAGCAGGTCCACCACCAGCCAGGGTTCGTCGAACTCGAGGTCCTCGTGCCCGATGCCCAGCAGGCCGCGCACGGTGCTCGTGGCGCTGTCGCAGCCGACGACGTAGCGCGCGCCCACCCTCCGTTCGCCTCCGGCATCGTCCCGCAGAACGACGTCGACTTCCTCGGCTGACTGTTCGAACCCCTGTAGCGCGGTGCCCAACGCGACCTCGACGCCCGGCAGTGCGCGCACCATCCGTCGCAATTCTGCCTCCACGGCCGGCTGGTGGAACACCACGTTCGGCGTCCAGCCAAGAGGCCAGGGCGGCTCCACCGCGCCCAGCCGCTTGATCAGGCGGCCATCGACGCCGTAGTACTCCGAGGGCGTGAACGGCGCGGTATGTGGCGCCACGGCCTGCGCGATGCCAAGGTTCTGGAATACGCGCATGATCTCGTGATCGAAGGCGAAAGCGCGCGGCTTGTCGTAGACCGCGCGCGCGCGATCCACCGCCAGGACACGCAGGCCGAGGCGGCCGAGCAATCCGGCCAACACCGCCCCGGTCGGACCGAGCCCCGCGACGAGGACATCGAATCGCTCACCCATGCAGCGCGGCCGGGAAGCGGAACACCCGCTCCGCCGGCGCGATGCGGGCCATGTCCTTGTTCGACATTCCCCAGTGGTCGATTCGCCCGGACGGCCACTTCCAGTCCTCCGGGCCGCCGACGCGATAGCCGTCGCCGACCTCGGACACCTCCGAGGTGTACTCGATCACCCCGCCCCAGGGCGCGATGAAGTAGCCGAACACGTTGTTGCCGGGGCCGTGGCGGCCGGGACCCCAGACGAGATCGAATCCGGCGTCGCGCATCCGGCCCGCGCCGCGCATCACCGATTCCAGGTCCGCCATCTCGAACGCGACATGGTTGAGCGACGACACATCGGACCGCGCATAGGCGACGCAATGGTGCTTGCGGTTGCAACGCACGAAAGTCATGTGCCGGGTACGATCGGATACTGCAAAACCGAGCACGCCGACCGCGAAGCGCTCGCAGGCTTCGGCATCTCGCGTGTTCAGCACCGCGTGCGTGATGCGAATGGGCTTGTCACGCGCGGCTGCCGGCGACATCGGCGCGGCCGGCGCGCTACCAGCGACGAACCGGTATGCCTGCGCCTCCGGCCCCTGCACGACGAAGCCCGAGCCGCCTCCAGGGGCATCGAGCGCCGCGATCTCCCTGATCGGAGCACCGGCACTGCGGGCGCGCTCGCGCGCGGCGTCGACTTCCTCTACGGTTCCCGAAAAGGTGATGGCCGTGACCGCCGGCTCGCCTGCCGCAGTGAGCGAAAGAATGAACGGATCGTCGCCGGCGCCGCGGAAATAGCGCACGCCCGAATGCTCCTCCACCGGAACGAGGCCCCAGGTCTGCTCGAGGAAAGCGCTGGCGCCGGCAACGTCGGCGAGCTGCAGTTCCACGCTGCGCAATTTCATGTCGATTCCCTGATTCCCCGAATTGACTCCGCAAGCGCGCCGAGGATAATGCAAATGCTCGCAAAGGGGGAGGATCCGGGATGAATCGCAACGCTCGCGGCGCGCTAGCCGCGCTGTCCATGTTCGCCGCATTGTTCGTCGCCGGCGCGCTCGCCGCGCCGCAAGCCCTCGCGCAGGCCTGGCCTGCCAAGCCGGTCCGCGTCATCGTCAATGTCGCCGCCGGCGGCATCGCCGATCGCGTCGCGCGCCTGCTCGGGCCCGAGCTCAGCCAGTCATTCGGCCAGCCGGTTGTGGTCGAGAACCGCGGCGGAGGCGAAGGCTACATCGGCGCCGAGGCCGTGGCGCGCTCGGATGACGGGCACACGGTCCTGTTCACGCCTGGCAGCCAGGTGATGATCACCCCGCACATCATCGGGCGCACCGATTTCGTCCCGTCACAGGCGCTGGTCCCGGTCGCCTCGACCGTGGCGCTGACCATGTACCTGATGGTTCACCCCTCGGTACCGGCGGCGAATGTCGCCGAATTCGTGCAGCACGCCAAGGCCAACCCCGGCAAGCTCAATTACGGCTCCGCGGGCACCGGCACTGCGCTGCACATTGCCGCGGAGATGATGAAGCGCGAGGCGGGATTCCAGGCCACGCACGTGCCCTACAAGGGCGCGGGCCCGGCGATGACCGACCTGCTCGGCGGCCAGGTGCAGTTCGTATTCGACCCGGGCGTCGGCCTCGGGCACGCCAAGGAAGGGCGCCTACGCCTGCTGGGCGTCTCCAGCCCCGAGCGCCATCCGGATTTCCCGAACGTGCCCACGATGGTGGAGTCCGGTTACCGCTCGGTGGACGGCGGGCCGCTGTTCGGGTTCTACGCGCCCAAGGGCACGCCTGCGGCAGTCGTGGCGCGCCTCAATGCCGAGATCAACAAGGCGATTGGCTCTCCGGAGATGCGCAAGCGTCTCGCTGCAATGGGGCTGGGCGTCCAGACCATGACGCCGGAAGCCTTCGCCGGCTATGTGCGCGGCGAGCTGGTTCGCTGGGAGAAGCTGGTGGACGAGCTGGGACTGCGGAAGAAGCAGTAGCGCGGGGCAATCAGACGTTGAAGCGGAAGTGCATGACGTCCCCGTCACGCACGACGTAGTCCTTCCCCTCCACCCGTAGCTTCCCCGCTTCCTTCGCCCCGACCTCGCCCTTGCAGGCAACGTAGTCCTCGTAATTCGTCACCTCGGCGCGGATGAAGCCGCGCTCGAAGTCGGTGTGGATCACGCCCGCCGCCTGCGGCGCGGTGGCGCCCACCGGCACGGTCCAGGCCCGCACTTCCTTCGGCCCCGCGGTGAAATAGGTCTGCAGCCCGAGCAGCTTGTAGCCGGCGCGGATGACGCGCGCCAGGCCCGGCTCCTCCATGCCCATGTCGGCGAGGAACATCTTCTTGTCCTCGTCGGACATGTCGGCGATCTGCGATTCCATGGCGGCGCAGATGGCCACCACAGGCGCGCCTTCCTTCTTCGCGTGGGCTTCCACGGCGGCCAGCAGAGGGTTGTCCTTGAAGCCGTTCTCCGCCACGTTGGCGACGTACATGGTCGGCTTCATGGTGAGCAGGAATAGCGGCTTGAGGACGAACAGCTCCTCCTTGGACCAGTCGAGCGACCGCACTGGCTTGCCCTGGTCAAGCGCCTTCTCCGCCTTTTCCAGCACCGCGACCAGGCGCAACGCGTCCTTGTCGCCGGCTACCTTGGCGACCTTGGAATTTTTCGACAGGTGCTTGCCGACCGCGGCGAGGTCCGCCAGCGCCAGTTCGGTGTTGATCACCTCGATGTCGGAAAGCGGGTCGACCTTGTTGGCGACGTGGATCACGTTCGGATCCTCGAAGCAGCGCACGACGTGGACGATGGCGTCGGTCTCGCGGATGTTGGCGAGGAACTGGTTGCCCAAGCCCTCGCCCTTGGAAGCGCCCGCCACCAGCCCGGCGATGTCAACGAACTCGACCACCGCCGGGACCAGCTTCTGCGGCTTCTCGATGGAGGCAAGCCCCGCCATGCGCGGATCGGGCACCTCGACGATGCCGACGTTGGGCTCGATGGTGCAGAACGGATAGTTCTCCGCCGCGATGCCGGACTTGGTCAGCGCGTTGAACAGGGTGGACTTGCCAACGTTCGGCAGGCCCACGATCCCGCAGCGCAGGCTCATTTTTTCCTGCCGAACAGGGAGCCGAACAAGCCCTTCTTCTCCTCCGCCGGCGCCGGCTTGGGCGCTGGCGCGGCTTCGGGCTTGGGCTCCGGCGTCGCCTCCGATTTCGGCGCCGGCTTGGGTTCCGGCTTGGGTTCGGGCTTGGGTTCGGGCTTGGGCTCCGCTTTCGGTTTCGGCTTCGGATCAGTATGCAGCTTGAGCATCGCCGCCTGCATGTCGCCGGCCATGATCTGCGGCATCAGCTCAAGCGCGCGGCCGATGGCTTCGTCGATCGCCTCGCGCTCTTCCTGAACCGGCTTGCCGAGCACATAGTCGGCCACCGCGCCCTTCGCCCCCGGATGACCAACACCAAGGCGCAGGCGCCAGTAATCGTGCGTGGCGATGCGCTGCGAGATATCCCTCAGTCCGTTGTGCCCGGCGATGCCGCCGCCCTGCTTAAGGCGCGCGACGCCTGCCGGAAACTCGATCTCGTCGTGCACCACGAGGATCTCGGCCGCCGGGATCTTGAAGAAGCCGGCCAGCATCTGCACCGGCCGGCCGCTCGCGTTCATGAAGCTCTGCGGCAGCATGAGCCAGGCGCCGTTCTGGCCCATTCGCCCTACGAGCGCCTGGAACTTGCCGTCCTTGCGCAGGCTGACGCCGCTCTGCACGGCCAGGCGCTCGACGAGCCAGAAACCCGCATTGTGGCGGGTGCGCTCGTAGTCCTTGCCCGGGTTGCCCAGGCCGACGATGAGGCGGATGGCGGCCAGTTACTTCTTCTCTTTCTTGTCGCTCGCCTTGGCCTCGCCCTTGCCGCCGGCCTTGTCGCCGGCCTTGTCGCCACCGGCGCCTTCCGCAGCCTTCTCGGGCGCGGCCTGCTCGGTGGTCGGGACATCCGCGGCTGCCGGGACTTCGGCGGCGGCAACTTCCTCCTCGACGATCAGCGCCGGGACGATCATGGTCGCCACCACCGGGTTCGCGCCGCGGTGCACCGCAGCCTCGACGCCCTTGGGCATCTTGAGGTCGCTGACATGCACCGAATCGCCCACCGTGAGCGCGCCCAGGTCGACCTCGATGAACTCCGGCAGATCGGCCGGGAAGCATCGCACGTCGAGTTCGTTGAGCACGTGGTTGGCCACCGCGCCCATCGTCTTCACCGCCGGCGAGATCTCGGCGTTGACGAAATGCAGCGGCACCTTCATGTGGATCTTCTTGTCGGCCGAGACGCGCTGGAAGTCGATGTGCTGCACGCGGCCCTTGTACGGGTGCATGTTGAACGCGCGCAGCAGCACCTGCTCCTTCGCTCCCTCGACATCGAGGCTCAGGATGGATGCGTGGAACGCCTCCAGCGTCAGCTTGTGCAGCAACTCCTTGTGGTCGAGCTCTATGTTGACCGGACCGCTGTTGCCGCCATAGACAATGCCGGGCACCCTGCCGGCATTGCGCAGACGGCGGCTCGCACCCGTTCCCTGCGTCGTGCGCTTCTGCGCGCTGATTTCAATTTTCATCGTAATACTCCCTGGTATCCGCCGGTTCCGCGACCAGACCCCGGCGGGGTTGAAAAGCCTTCACTCGCTATTCGGTAAACAAGGAGCTCACCGAGTCCTCGGTCGAGATCCTGAGAATCGTCTCCGCGAGCAGCCCGGCCACCGACAGCTGCCGGATCTTTCCGCAGGCGCGCGCCTCCTCGCTCAGCGGAATGGTGTCGGACACCACCAGCTCGTCCATGTCCGAGGCGGCGATGCGCGCCACCGCGCCGCCCGAGAGCACCGGGTGCGTGCAGTAGGCCACCACCTTGGTGGCGCCTTCCTTCTTCAGCACCTCGGCCGCCTTGCACAGCGTACCTGCGGTGTCCACCATGTCGTCCATGATGACGCAGGTGCGGCCTTGCACCTCGCCGATCACGTTCATCACCTCGGAAACGTTGGCGCGCGGCCGCCGCTTGTCGATGATCGCGAGTTCCGAATCGAGGCGCTTGGCGAGCGCCCGCGCGCGCACCACGCCGCCGACGTCGGGCGATACCACGATCAGGTTTTCGTAGCCCTGCTTCCAGACGTCGCCCAGCAGCACCGGCGCGGCGTAGATGTTGTCCACCGGGACATCGAAGAAGCCCTGGATCTGGTCCGCGTGCAGGTCCATCGTGAGCACGCGCGCCACGCCGACCGAGGTCAGCATGTTGGCGACCACCTTGGCGCTGATGCCGACCCGGGCCGAGCGCGGGCGCCGGTCCTGGCGCGCGTAGCCGAAGTAGGGAATGGCCGCCGATACGCGCGCCGCGGAGGAGCGCTTGAGCGCGTCCACCATCACCATCAGTTCCATCAGATTGTCGTTGGTCGGCTGGCAGGTTGACTGCAGCACGAAGACATCCTTGCCGCGCACGTTCTCCATGATTTCGACCATCACTTCGCCGTCGGAGAACTTGCCCACCACCGCGCGGCCGAGCGACAGGTTCAGGTGCCGCGCCACTTCCTGCGCCAGGCGCGGGTTGGCGTTGCCCGTGAACACCATCAGGCGTTCGAGCGCGTCGTTGCCGTCGCGTGGGTTGCTGGATTTCATGCGGTTGCGGAAATGGCTGGGGCGCTAGGATTCGAACCTAGGAATGCCGGAATCAAAATCCGGTGCCTTAGACCAGCTTGGCGACGCCCCATTTGAAGCTTTCAGTTAACGGCCCAGTCGTGCAGCGGATGCCGTTGCAACCCCTGCGCGACGAAGCCCTGCATCGCCGTCGGCAGTTGACCCAGCAGCGCCTCCGCCTCGTCCCGGCTGCGGAACTCGGCGAACACGCAGGCCCCGGAACCGGTCATGCGCGGCGGGAAGGAAGCCCCCGGGCTGCGTTCCCGCAGCCACGCCAAATGCTCCGCGATCACTGGATAACGGCGCGCCGCAACCGGTTCTAGATCATTGCGGCCCTGCCCCGACAAAAAGGGCGGTATTTTGAGTGGTTTCGTATCCCGTGTCAACGCGCCGTCGGTGAAGATTTCTTTTGTCGAAACCGGGACTTGTGGCGTCAGGACAAGGTACCAGGCAGGCCCCAGATCGAGTCCAAGCAGGCGCTCGCCCACGCCCTCGCCGAGCGCGCTGCGGCCGAACAGGAAGAAGGGAACGTCAGCCCCGAGCCGCAGGCCGAGCTGCATCAGGCCGGACCGATCCAGCCCGCAGCCCCACAAGCGGTTCAGCGCAAGCAGGGTGGTGGCCGCGTCGGAGGATCCGCCGCCCAGCCCGCCGCCCACCGGCAGGTTCTTGTCAAGCGCGAGTTCGGCGCCCCGGCGCACGCCGGCCTCGGCCTGCAGCAGCCGCGCCGCGCGTGCGCACAGGTTGTCGTCGCCGAAGTCGCCCGCGAACCGGATCGCGCCGTCCTCGCGCACGGCGACGCCGACCCGGTCGCAGCGGTCGATGAGGCGGAACACGGTCTGCAGCTCGTGGTATCCCGCATGCTCGCCCTGCTCTCGCCGGCCGAGCACATGCAGGAAGAGATTGAGCTTGGCCGGCGCCGGCAGCCAGGTAAGGCCCGCGCCGCTCACTTCCATTCCGTGATCGCCAGCCGCAGGTCCACGCCCGGATAGGTCATGCGCAGCCGCGACGGCCGCTTGCCCTCGTCGTACTCGAGATACCGGATCGTCCAGCCCCCCTGCGCCAGCTCGGCGAGGCGACCTTCGGCGTCGCGCCGCGATTGCGAGGCGCCCGGCGCCGGACGCGCGCGCACCCAGTCGGCCATGCCCGCAAGCGGCAGCCTGAACCCCAGCACCTTCTCTGTGAGCGCCTCTGCATCCGCCGCGCGGTACTCGCGCGGCTCGGGCGTGGTGAGGACGACTTCGCGCCCTGTGCGCGAGATGCGCGCCACGCCCTGCCCGAGCGGCGAGGTGATCAGGAGCTCCTCCGCGTCGGCGCCATGGCGCCAGGCGAGGTTGCCGGAGTTCGCCTCGCCGCGGTAGCTGACCGCAAAGCGGCCCGAAAGCTCGAATTCGACTGTCTGCGGCGCGACGACAAACGCCGGCTCCGCGCAACCCGCCACGAAAAGCGCCGCCGCGAACCCGAGCAGGCGCGGCACCGGGATCAGGGCGCGAACCGCTTCAGGGTCTTGATGAGCGTTTCGTTCTCCGGGCTCACTTTCTGCGCCTCCCGCCAGATGCGCCGCGCCTCGTCGCGCTCGCCCAGCATCCACAGCACTTCGCCGTAATGCGCGCCGATCTCGCCGTCCGGCCTTCCGCTCCAGGCCCGCCGCAATTGCTCCGCCGCCCCCTTGAGGTCGCCCATGCGGTACAGCACCCAGCCCAGGGAATCGACGATGTAGAGGTCCTCAGGCGCGAGCTCCAGCGCCTTATCGATCAGCTTCTTCGCCTCCGGCAGGCGCTGGTTGCGATCGGCGAGCGAGTAGCCGAGCGCGTTGTACGCGTGCGCGTGGTCGGGCTTCACCTGGATCAGCTTCTGCAGGTTGCTTTCCATCGTCTCGAAGCGCTCGAGCTTCTCCGCGGTCAGCGCCTGGTCGTAGAGCAGCTCGGGCTGGTCCGGCGTGAGTTTCAGCGCCTCGCCGAGCAGTTCGAAGGACTCGCGATGCATCTGCGCCTCGCGCAGCAGCTGCGATTCCGCGATCAGCAGTTGAACCTTCTGCTCGGGGTTGGCGGTCACGCCGCGCAGGAAGGCGCGCGCCTCTTCGAGCCGCCCCTGGCGCGCGATCGCATTCGCGGTGCGCATCCGCGCCGGCATCGCGTGCTCGCCACGCTGGATCGCTTTGTACCACTCGATGGCGCGCGGCCAGTCCTTCTGCTCCTCGGCGATCTGGCCCAGCGTATAGCGCACGCCGTTGGGATCCCGATAGCCCAGGTCCAGCAGGCGCCTCATGTTCGCCTCCGCGACCGGGTAGTCCTTGATCTGCAGCGCCAGCAGTCCGACGGCGTAAATCGCGTCGGTGTCCTTCGGATTGCGCGCGATGATCTTCTCGAACTCCGCGCGCGCCTCGGGCAGGCGCTTGTCGCTGGCGAGCACGCGCGCGTAGGTCATTCGCGCCTCCCGTGCCGCCGGCTGCGCCGCCAGGAATGCCTCGAGGCGCTTCGCCGCCTCCGCCGCGGAGCGCCGTTGCAGAAGCTGCGCCTCGAAGATCACCGGCAGCTCCCAGTCGGGCCGCAGTTCCGCCGCTGCACGCGCCTCGGCGAACGCGGTGTCGTCCTCCTTGGCGGCCACGGCGGCCTGCGCCACCGCATAGCGCGCCTGCGCCAGCGTCGGGTGGTACGCCGCAAGGCGCTGAACCAGGCGCAGGTTGGCGGCCGGATCCGGATTGGCGGCCAGCAGGCGGTTCAACTGCAGGAACAGGTTCGGGGTGACGGCCGGGTTCGCGGCCATCAGCCTGGCCAGCACAGGCTCGGCTTCCTCGACGCGCTTCTGCGACACCAACAACTGGATCAGCGTCTGCATCGCCTGCGGCGAAACGGGGTCGACCTCGTGCCAGACCCGCGCCGCCTCCAGCGCCAGGTGCGGCATGCGCGCGAAGGTCGCCACCTGCACCGCGCGCTGCGCGACGCGCGGGTCGCGCGTCTTCCTCGCCAGGTCGAGGTAGGTCTGCGCCGCCAGCGCCGGGCTGCCGCGCTGCGCGGCGATCTCGCCCATCAGAAACTCGTAAAGCATCGAGGCCGTCAGTTCCTGCTGAGGCAGGTTCGGGCGCGGCGAGGGCTTCAAGGTCGCGGCGGGCGTGGCCGAAGGGGCGTCGTCATCGAGGTCGTCCGGATGCGGCAGGCCCTGCGCCAGCGCCGTGCCAGCGGCGAGCGTCAGGACGAAGAAGAGGGACCGCAGGCGGGGGAAAAGTCTGGAAACAGGACGCATGTCGCAGTGAGTGTAGGTATATTTGGTGCCCCGCACAAGGACACGTCGGCGCGCCGCTTCCCATGCCAGAACTGCCCGAAGTCGAAGTCACCCGGCGCGGCATTTCGCCACACCTTGTCGGGCGCAGGATCACCTCGGTCACGGTGCGCGAACCGCGCCTGCGCTGGCGCGTACCCCCCGCGGTGCGGCGCCTCGCGGGGCGCGAGGTGCGCGCGGTCCGGCGCCGGGGCAAGTACCTTCTGATCGACTGCAGCGACGGCCACCTGATCCTGCACCTGGGCATGTCGGGCAGCCTGCGCCTCGTCGACGCCGGCGCACCGGCGGGAAAGCACGACCACGTGGACATTGCGTTTGGCGCGCGGCAGTTGCGGCTGCGCGATCCGCGGCGCTTCGGCGCCGTTCTCTGGACATCCGCTCCGCCCGAGACGCATCCGCTCATCCGGCACCTCGGCATCGAGCCGCTGTCGGCGGCGCTGGACGGTACGCGCCTGCACGCGATCACGCGCGGCCGGCGCACCTCGATCAAGCAGTTGCTGATGGACGGGCGCCTGATCGTCGGCGTGGGAAACATCTACGCCTCGGAGAGCCTGTTCCTCGCCGGCATCAGTCCGCGCCGGCGCGCCGAAACCCTGACGCGGGCGCGCAGCGCATTGCTCGCCGCGGCGGTAAAGAAGGTACTGCGCGCGGCGATCAGGGCCGGCGGCTCGACGCTGCGCGACTTCGTCGGCGGCGACGGCGCCTCGGGATACTTCCAGACGCGGCACCTGGTGTATGACCGCGCCGGTGAGCCCTGCCGGCGCTGCGGCACGCTGCTCCGGCGCCTCGTGCAGGGCCAGCGCGCGAGCTTCTACTGCCCTCGCTGCCAAACCTGATTCCTGACCCCCGACTCAGCCGCCGAGGGACTTCACCTTCGCGATCAGGCGCTCGCGCACCAGCGGATGCACGAACTTGGAGACGTCGCCGCCCAGCGTGGCGATCTCGCGCACCAGCGTGGCGGAGATGAACATGTGCTGCTCGCCGGGCGTGAGGAACACCGTTTCCATCTCGGGATTGAGGTCGCGGTTCATGCCGGCAAGCTGGAACTCGTACTCGAAATCGGACACCGCGCGCAGGCCGCGCAGCACCACGCTCGCGTTCTGCGCCTGGACGAAATCGGTGAGCAGGCCGGTGAATCCGGTGATGGTGAGGTTCTTTACGTCGCCCAGCGCCTGCTGCGCCATGTCTATGCGCTCGCCCAGGGTGAAGAACGGCCGCTTGGCGCGGCTGTCGGCGATGGCGAGGATCAGGTTGTCGAACAGCCGGCTCGCGCGCCGCACGAGGTCCTCGTGACCGCGCGTGAGCGGATCGAACGTTCCCGGGTAAACCGCTCTGATCATGTCGCTTCCCCTTGCTCGCCCTGCTCGTCGTCGAATGCCAGCAGCTGGTAGCTCACCTGTCCGGCACGGGCGCGTCTCAACTCCCGCCAGGGCGATTGCGCCGCCACAGGTTGCGCGGCTTCCACATACACCCTCGCCCCCGTCGCCAGCCGCAGCGCGATCCTCGGCAGCAGCGCCGGCACGGCATTCTGCCTGAAGGGCGGGTCGAGGAAAACCACGTCGAAGCGCTCTGGTTGACCGGGCCGTGCGCGCGCCAGCCAGGCCTCTGCGTCGCCGCGGACGATCTCCACCTGCGCCGCGCCCAGCGCGGCGCGGTTGCGCTCCAGCGCTGCGAGCACGTCGCGGTCGCTCTCCACCATCACCACGCGCGCGGCGCCACGCGACGCCGCCTCGAAACCGAGCGCGCCGCTGCCGGCGAACAGGTCCAGGCAGGCGAGCCCGGCAAGTTCCTGCCCGAGCCAGTTGAAAAGGGTTTCGCGCACGCGGTCCGGCGTCGGGCGCAGTCCGGGTCGCTTGGCCACTTCGAGCAGGCGCCTGCGATAATGGCCGCCGATGATGCGGATCCGTCCTTTGCCGGCGCTTTTGCCCATGCCCACCCGGCCATGTTAGCAGCGGCCTCCTGGGCGAAGCGGCTCAAGGAAGGGCTCGCGCGCACGCGTGACGCCATTGGCGGCGGGCTGGGCGCGCTGATCGGCCGGCACCGCGTCGACGAGGCGCTGTTCGAGGAGCTCGAGTCGGCGCTGATCTCCGCGGACTGCGGCGTGGACGCCACGGGCGCGCTGATCGCACGCCTGCGCGAGCGTGCTCGCAATGAGCGCCTGGAGGACGCCGAGGCCTTGCGCGCGGCGCTGAAGGACTCGCTCACGGAACTGCTCGCGCCGCTGGAGCGGCCGCTGCGGGTGCCGCTTGCGTCTGCCACGGGTGCGGCGCGACCGTTCGTCATCATGGTGGCAGGCGTCAACGGCTCGGGCAAGACCACCTCCATCGGCAAGCTCGCGAAGTGGCTGCAGCTCGAGGGTCTAAGCGTAATGCTGGCCGCCGGCGACACCTTCCGCGCCGCTGCGCGCGAGCAACTCGCGACCTGGGGCGAGAGGAACGGCGTGCCGGTCGTCGGCCAGCAGGGCGGTGATCCCGGCGCGGTGGTGTTCGATGCCGTCAGCGCCGCGCGCGCGCGCAACGTGGACGTCCTGATCGCCGACACCGCCGGGCGCCTGCCGACGCAGCTGCACCTGATGGAGGAGATCAGCAAGGTGAAGCGCGTCGCCGCGAAGGCGCTGCCCGGCGCGCCGCACGAAATGCTGCTCGTGCTCGACGCAGGCACCGGCCAGAACGCGCTCGCGCAGGTGAAAGCCTTCGACGCCGCGCTCGACCTCACCGGCCTGGTGCTCACCAAGCTGGACGGCACCGCAAAGGGTGGCGTGGTCTGCGCCATCGCCGCCCGGCACCGCGTTCCGCTGCGTTTCATCGGCGTCGGCGAAGGGATCGACGACCTGCGGCCGTTCAACGCGCGGGCGTTCGCGGAGGCCCTGGTTGATTAGCTTTTCCTCGGTCTCCAAGCGCTACCCGGGAGGCCAAGAGGCCCTGAAGTCCGTGTCCTTCGCCATCGCGCAGGGCGAGTTCGCCTTCATCGCCGGGCATTCCGGCGCCGGCAAGTCCACGCTGCTCAAGCTGATCCCCGCCATCGAGCGACCCAGTTCCGGCGCGGTGCTGGTAAACGGCCAGAACGTGGGAACGCTCAAGCGCGCAGCGCTGCCCTTCCTGCGCCGCAATCTCGGGCTGGTGTTCCAGGACCAGAAGCTGCTTTATGACCGCAGCGTATTTCAGAATGCAATGCTGCCCCTCGCCTTCGGCGATCTCAGCAGCCGCGAAGCGGAACGGAGGACCAGGGCCGCGCTGGAGAAGGTCGGGTTGGCGGCGCGCGAGCGCGCCAACCCCATCCAGCTCTCCGGCGGCGAACAGCAGCGCCTCGCCATCGCGCGCGCGGTGGTGAATCGCCCCGCAGTGCTGATCGCGGATGAACCGACCGCCAACCTCGATGCGGCGGCGGCCGCGGCGGTGCTTGAGATCTTCGCGTCCTTCAACCAGGTGGGCGTCACCGTGCTGGTGGCCACGCACGACGAGTCCCTCATCGCCCGCTTCGCGGGGCGCGTGCTGCGGCTGGCCGGCGGCAGCATCGTCGAGTGAACGCGCCCGCGTGAGGACCTGGCTGCGCCAGCATCGGCAGGCGTTCGCCTCGGCGCTCGGCAAGCTCGGGGCGCAGAAATCCGCCGCCGTCCTCAACGCGCTGGTGATCGGCATCGCGTTGTCACTGCCCGCCGGCGGCTATGCCCTGCTCTCCAGCCTGCGCGCGGTGGCGCAGGGCATCGCGCTCGATCCCCAGTTGTCCCTGTTCCTGCGGCCCGACGTGAAGCGCCCGGAAGCGGATGCTCTGGCCGCGCGCCTGAAGGCGGACGCAAGGGTGCGCGAGGTGCGCTTTATCCCGCGCGAGCAGGCCCTCAAGGAACTTCAGGCAACCGAGGGCCTGGCGGAGGTGGTTTCGGCGCTGAACCGCAATCCCCTGCCCGATGCCTTCGTGGTCCGGCCGCGCAACTCGGAACCCGGCACGCTGGAGGCGCTGGCGCGCGACCTGCGCGCGCTGCCCGACGTGGCGCACGTGCAGGTGGATTCGGCCTGGGCGCGACGGCTGGGCGCGCTGGCCGGAACAGCGCGACTGGCCATCGCGCTGCTCGCGACCCTGCTCGCCTTCGGCCTGGTGGCGATCACCTTCAATACCATCCGGCTGCAAATCCTCACGCAGCGCGACGAGATCGAGATCTCCAAGCTCATCGGCGCGACTGACGCCTTCATCCGGCGCCCATTTTTCTATCTCGGCGCCATTCAGGGCCTGGCGGGGGGCACGGTGGCGTTGGCCATTCTCTGGGGCAGCCTCGCCGCCCTCAACTCGGGGGTCGCCGAACTGGCGGCCAGCTACGGGTCGGGCTTCAGGCTGGCATTCCTCCAACCCGCTGATGCCCTCGCAGTGATTCTGTTCTCCAGCGCCCTCGGCTGGGTGGGGGCCTATATGTCAGTGAGCAGATACTTGCGTGAAATTGAGCCTGGATAAACGGATATTGTCAGATGGTCCAGGGAACTCCTGACCTGGATTGGCACTCCAACCTGTGGAGTGCTAAACTGCTCAGGAGGACTCAGACCATGCAAGCCGTGATGACCGCGCTGCCCGCAACCCTGTCGCTGCCTTCGCCTACGGGAGCCGGGAGCATTGAGGCCTACATCCAGGCCGTCCATCGCTTCCCGATGCTCAGCCTCGAGGACGAGCAGGCGCTCGCGCGCAGGCTGCGCAACAACGACGACCTCGACGCCGCCCGCCAGCTGGTGCTGTCGCATCTGCGCCTGGTGGTCTCGGTGGCGCGAGGCTACCTCGGCTACGGCCTGCCGCACGCCGACCTGATCCAGGAAGGCAACATCGGCCTCATGAAGGCGGTCAAGCGCTTCGACCCGCGGCGCGGCGTGCGCCTGGTGTCGTTCGCGATCCACTGGATCAAAGCCGAGATCCACGAATACATCCTGCGCAACTGGCGCCTGGTGAAGGTCGCCACCACCAAGGCGCAGCGCGAGCTCTTTTTCAACCTGCGCTCGATGAAGCAGGGGCTCGGCCCGCTCACGGCGGAGGAGATCCGGCAGGTCGCGACGACGCTCAAGGTCAAGCCCGAGGAGGTCGCCGAGATGGAGACGCGGCTCAGCGGGCGCGACATCGCGTTCGAGGCGGACAATGACGACGAGGATGCGCCCTACGCGCCGGCCCATTACCTCGCTGCCGATCCCGCCGCGGAGCCTTCGCTCGTGCTCGAGACCGAGGAGGACGGGAAGGTCGAGTCGGCGGGCCTGCAGAGCGCGCTCGCGGCGCTCGACCCGCGCAGCCGGCGCATCGTGGAAGCGCGCTGGCTGAAGGAAAAGGACGGCGCGACGCTGCACGAGCTGGCCGCCGAGTTCAAGGTTTCGGCCGAGCGCATCCGCCAGCTCGAGGCGAAGGCGATGGAAAAAATGCGCCACGTGCTCCAGGCGCGGAAGTCGCCGCGCGCGCTGCCCGCGCCGTAGCGCAACGCTAGAACAATTCGACGTCGCCCTTGGGCTGGGTGACCGGCTCGATCTTGCCCTCCGCGACCAGCGATTCGTAGCAGCAGCTCTGGTTGCGGCCGTTGTTCTTGGCGTAATACAGCGCCTTGTCGGCACTCATCATCACCGTGTCCACGCCCAGTTCCGGGCCGAATGCAGTGAAACCGATGCTCACTGTCTTGTGCCCGATCTGCGGAAACGCATAGGCCTCGACTTTGCGCCGTCATCGCTCCTTCACCGCGGCTGAGACCGCCAGGTCGGCGCTCGCGAGCACCACGGCGAATTCCTCGCCGCCATAGCGAAACAGCATGTCCTCGTGGCGAAACGACTGGCGCATGATCCGGGCGAGCAGCGTCAGCACTTCGTCGCCATACAGGTGTCCGTACTCGTCGTTGACCCGCTTGAAGTGGTCGACGTCGAGTATCGCGAAACAGGTGCCCAGGCCCGCTTGTCCGTCGGCGGCGCGCCGCTGCCGCGCGGCACTTTGCGCCACGCGCCGCATGCGGTCGTCGAAAGTCTGGCGATTGTAGAGGCCGGTGAGCGGGTCGAGCTCCGAGCGCGCCAGCGTCAGGCTCTGGTTGCCGTAGACCTGCAGCAGCTTGGCGAGCAATTCACGCGGCACGGCTTCGCCGCGCAGTTCCTCGATGACCAGCAGCGCGCGCACGTGGCGCCTTCCCGACACCGGAAACACCAGGCGGCGGCCTTCGGGCGTGTCCCGGCTGACCAGCTTCCCGCTGCAAACGCAGGCCACCAGGTCCGGATCCGCCCCCAGCGGCCGCGGATCGCCGCAATCGGCGTCGAACACGTCTTGGATCGCGGCATGCTGGATGTTGCCCTCGTTGAATTCGTTGTCGTGCTCAGGGTTGGAGAGCACGTACATGCGCGCGCGCTGCGTTTCGATGCTGCTGCTCAGCGTGCGCATCAGCGCCTGCAACAGCTCCTGCGAGTCGCGCTGCCGCGTGAGTTCGACGATTGCGTCGAGATAACGGGCGAACTCCCGGGCCGCCAGCGAGCCGGGTGCTTTCTTTATGGCCCTCATGCGATCCGCACCGGCAGTTCGGTGGCATAACCCTGGTAACCGGCGAATTCCAGTTCCAGCAGCAGCGGCAGCAGCGCCTCGTCCTCGACGGCCTGCGCAAAAATGGCGATATCGAGCGTGCGCGCGATTTTCACGAGCGAGGCCACCAGGAAGCGGCAGTCCGCGCTGCGCGCCAGCTCCCGCGAGTAGCCCGCCGAGAGCTTGATGTAATTCGGCCGCAATGCATTCACCAGCATCAGCGATTCCTGCAGCAGCCCGAAATTGTCCAGCGCGAAGCGCGCGCCGCGCCGCCGCACGTCCTCGCTGAAACGCTGCGCCAGCTTCCACTCGTGCATGGCGCCGAACTCGGTCATCTCGAACACCAGCCGGCCCGCGAGGTTCTTCCGCGCGTCGAGCAGGCCGAGGATCCGGCGCGTCGCCTCCGGGTCGGCGACCGTGTGCGCGGAAATGTTGAGCGCCATGACCGGCGCCGCCGCCGCGCCGCCGGACATGAAATCGAGGAGTTTCTCGACGACCACGCAGTCAAGGCGCGCGATCAGCCCGTGGCGCGCCGCCATCGGCAGGAACTGCGCCGCGGCGATCGGCTCGCCGTCGCCGGCGAGCATGCGCACGGTCACCTCGCTGTGCACCGGCGCCCGGCCGGGAAGGCCGAATGCGCTTTGCGCGAAGAGCGCGAACCGGCG
The DNA here is from genome assembly GCA_052386675.1 of Betaproteobacteria bacterium. Taxonomy (GTDB): domain Bacteria; phylum Pseudomonadota; class Gammaproteobacteria; order Burkholderiales; family SG8-39; genus RBG-16-66-20. The sequence continues at coordinate 1,122 of JBQTJX010000024.1, read as the reverse complement.
CTCGCCCAGGGCCTGCTCGATGCGCACGCGCCAGGTCTGCGACCCCTCGGCCACCGCCGGATCGAATGCCTCGATCTCGTGCCTGTTTTCGCCCTGCTCGCGCGCCCGCTGCAGCGCATGGTCCGCCGCCGACATCAGCGCCGAAAATTCGGGCAGGGCCCCGTCGCTGCGCGTCCCGCCGCACTGGTAGTGCAGCTTGTCGGCGGCGCCCTGGTCCGCAAGCGCCGATTCGAACTGCCGGCATACCTCCGCGACCAGCGCGTGCAGGTCGGGGCCGCCGATATTCAGCACCGCAAACGAGAAGCCCGCGCCGCCCAGGCGACCGCACACGGCGAGCCGGCCTTCGCAGGCCTTGGCGAGCGTGCCGCCGAGCACGGCAAGCACCTCGTCGCCGCGCTGGTAGCCGGCAGCGGCATTGAATTCGCCGAACTTGCCGATTTCCAGCAGCACGAGCGCGCCCGAATACACGTCCCCCTTGGATTTGATCAGCGACTGGAGCTGGCGCTGGAAGCCGCGGCGGTTGTAGAGCCCGGTCACCGGGTCGATGAACGCATCGCGCCGCAGGGTTTCGGCGCGCGCCGATTCCTCCGCGAGCATCAGCCGGATCCGGCCCGACATGTCGTTCATTGCCGTCACCACGCGCGCGAGCTCGCGCGCGCGCGGCATGAACGTGATCGTGCGGAAATTGCGCTCGCCGATGGCGACCGCGGCCTGTTCGATTTCCCTCAGCGGCCGCAGCAGCATGGCGAGGAACGCCACCGTCGCCGCGATGGCGAGCAGGTAGGCGCCGAGCAGCAGCACGAGCGCCTGCAGGCCAGCGTGCCAGAGCTGCTGGTAGGCGAAATTCGGCTGGCCGCGCACGAGGACCCGTCCCAGTTCGCGCCAGCCCGAACTGATGAGCGACTGCGCCCCTGGCGCCTCGATCGGCAGCAGGGCGATAAACCACTCGGGAACGTCGCCCGGCGCCGGCGGCAGGACCTTGCGCAGCAGCGTGCGCCCATCGGACGAGAGCACGCTGATTTCGCGGAAGTAGCCGCGGTCGAACACCGGATTGACCACCGTTTCCACCATCACCACGTCCGACAGCTCGCGCAGCAGCGCGAGCCGCAATGCGAGCGTGGT
>JBQTJX010000023.1:0-46290 GCA_052386675.1 Betaproteobacteria bacterium | reverse complement strand
GAGCGCGTCCAGGTTCTCGCGCAGCTCCTCGACCGTGCGCGGCCCGCACAGGACCACGTCTACGCTCGGGTTGGAGAGGCAGAAGCGGTAGCAGTCGCCCGCGGTCGCCGCGGCGGCCGCAAACCTTACCGCCTGCTCGGTGCTCACCATCGATGTCGACGTCTACAAGGGCCCGCTGATCAATCACGACGACATGAAGCTCGAGCAGATCCTGGGCATGGCGCTCGCCGCCAAGCCGCTGCTGCTCAACCTGCGCGCCGTGTTCGAGAACGAGTGCATTGCCAAGCAGCCGCAGAACGCCTCCTGGTCGACGAAGCAATCGCCCGATCCCGACTGCATTCCGAACTGGAAGCAGCCGCCGGAGTGTCCGGCACGAGTCGACGGAACGACCTCCGCCGTCCCCGAGGGATGCTTGAGCAGCTGGCAAGCGCGGCGGGCGAACGTCATTCTCGCGCTCTACTCGGACATGACGCCGGGCAGCGAACGGTTGTTCGCACTCAAGCACATGACCGACCTGCTTATTCACAGCGAGCAGGAGCTCCGCGAAGCGATCATCGCGGAAGGCCGCAAGCTCAATTTGCCGGAGAACCCGAAGCGCGATCCGCTGGGCTCCATTGACGATTATCGGGACTTGCAGATCAAGATGGCCTGTTCCGCGTTCAAGAGAGGCCTGGTGACGGATCCCGTCGCAAAGCAGTCCCTAGATGCGGTGTGCGCTGGCAGGAGCGCCCCCCCGGAGAAGGACGGATGGCGGCGCGGACGCGCTGAGTTCGCCAGAATCTACCTGTCCAGTGAGGAGAACCGTACGATCCTGGAGCGGCTTCGCGAGCGGTCGCGCATGCTATGGGCAAACGCGTTCGATGCCTTGTCTGATCGCAGCTTCATGAACAGGCAGGAGAGCACGAAGAATACGCTCGACATCCTTGCGCGGCTTGCGGCGACCTTGACGGATGCCAGCGAGTTCGCCGAGCTGATGGGCCCGGGGATTTCCAGGATCGCACCGGTGACTGCCAAAGCGGCAGCCTCTGATTCGGTACTGAGAACGCGCATTGATCCGGTTACCGATGGGCAGGGCAACAGCAGGCTTGATCAGTTCCTGCAGTCACTGGCGACGGTTCTGCGCGGAGATCAGGGTGCCGTTGTGGCGCAGGAGTTGCAGGCACTGCAGGGTCAACTGCTTGCGGCGGGGGGCGCGCCGACCGGGCTCGCGATCCAGCACTTTCCACCCAAGCTCGAAGACTTGCTTCGCCAACTGTCGAGCGGCCTTCAAGGCGTCATCGACACCTCGTTCCGGGGCGCCCGCGGCGGCAGGGGAATAGAGGAGATCATGCAGCGCTATGCGTCGCTGTCTGCGGTCTCTGACGAGGAATGGCGGGGATTGAATCAGCATAGGTTGACGGACAAGTCCCTGGAGGATCTCGAGAAAGCGACGGAAAGGCGGCGGAAGGCACGCGAGGCGCTCCGGCAGAGCGCGCGGACCGAAGTATTGAACGCGATGAGCAACCTTGGACCGGTCGTGGCGCAGCTGGCGAACCTGCAGGCGCTGCTGCCGGAGAACCGCGACGAGAAAGGCAAGCGCATCCAGCTGCTGCAGGCGATCGGCAATTCGATCATCAACCAGACCGACGACCTTCTGCGCATGGAGAACCGCAAGGAATTCCTGAAGAAGGCGGCGCCGGCGGAACTGGAAGCGCTGCGGGCCGCGGGCGCATCGCTCTCGGGAGCGATCCTTGCCGACCTGGTGCGCGAGATCGACAAAGAAACGGGCGCCGTGCCGGGCAAGACGGACATCAGCAGGGCGCTCAACGAAGGCGACCTCAAGCTGCGCGACGCGGCCGGGATCATGCGTCGCGAGGTCGCCACTCTGCGCAAGACCTCCGCCGACAAGATCGCCGAGCAGGCCCAATGGGGGCTCGCCGGCAAGGCGCTCGCGGACGCCGCGCTCCTCGACAAGCTGGCCGCGGCGGTGAAAGACAAGAAGGATGATGCGTATGCCAAGGCGGCACAGGAGGCGCTCCTCGCTTACGTCGAATCGCGAATCGCTGAGGAGAAGCCGAAGGCGGACGGAGGGCGCACCTGGGAATATGCGGCCGCGAAGGTTGCGGTGACGGAGGTCTTTGCCAGGAAGAATCCACTGAAGCCGGGCATGTCGGCCGCGGAGGCGGCCAAGGCCTGGCAGGGCGGGCTTGAGGAGGCGAGAACCGAGGCCGTGAAGGCGCACAGCGTCGCCGACGCCCACCTGAAGGTACTGCTCAACTGGCTCGGGAGGACCGAAGCGGCGATGGCGACACAGCTCAAGGGGCCCAGCTCATCAAAGAGCGACTCAGCGCTGGAAGTGCTAGACGCCGTGCGCGGCGAGCTCGAGTACCAGAAGGTGATCGCTGCGCGGGCCGGTCTGAGCGCGCTGGTCACGCAGATCGACAACGCGATCGCATTCATCCACGAGCGCCGCGCCGGCATGCAGTACATACGGCCGGCGTCGCTCTATCTGCGCGACAGCTATCCGGCCACGGTGCTGCAGCGCACGCCGGTCGACTCGGACAGCGTCCCCAACCTGCTGTGGCGCAAGTTCATCAATGCATTCAAGAACGAGACTCCCGAGGAGGATCTCGCGGTGCGCGTGCAGATCGACAAGCAGTTCTGGCAGACGGTCAACCAGATCCGACTGAGCGGCGGCGGCATCAGCAACTATGTCGTGGTAAAGGACGACATCGGCAACTGGTACGTGCGCAGCTACGCGAACGACGTGACCTCAGTGGCGAAAACGATGAAGGGGCTCGCCCTCTACTCGCTGGGCGACAAGCTGCAGTCAAACCTGCTCAACAAGCGGCTGGGCGGAGACGCCTCGGGCGCCAGCGGCGCCGCCACACCGACTGAACGCTCGATTCTCGGCAAGCAGCTGGCGACCGCGAACAAGGACTATCGCGCCGAGCTCCTGAAAGTGGTGCAGGCCGCCCGCGACACCGTAAGGGAACTCAAGGACCGGCTGCCCGAGGAGGCGAAGGAGGGGCTGGGCGGGACCAAGTCGTGGCTCAGCGACGCGAGGAAAGCCGAGATCTTCAAGGACCCGGCCGGCTTGCCGCTGGATGCCGCAGACGACGAGAAGAAGGAGGTCGACAAGCTCGGCGCGGAACTCGAAAAGTTGCTCTCGGGCATGGTGGGCTACTTCAAGGCGGCGCGCGAAAAGTTGAAGCAGCTCGCGGAGGCGGATACCGCTGCTTCAGGCAAGCCTGCGGATGCCGATCTCAAATCCGCCGGCACGCGCATGTGGCAGTTCGTGCGTAAGGCGGTGGATGGCCGCGTCACGCAGAGCGAGAAGGCGGGCGCCAAGCTCGAGGGGCGCCTCCTGTTCATCGACGCAGTGGCCGACTCGTCGGCGGCGCCTGAAGCATCCGCGGTGGCCTCGGCCGCGAAGTAAGCCCGGGGGCTGTCCCTGGTTTCCATGGGTCCGGCCCGTCCAGGGCGCCGGTCGGTCCAAAATGTTACCGATCGGTAACATTTACCCCGGTAGCGAGGCTCCTCCCCTCGCCACCGCATACACCCTCACCCCCGAGTCCTTCCCCCGCAGCGCCTGCATGCCCAGGTCCTCCAGCGCGTAGGCCTCCCTGCCCTCCATGCGCGCGAGCGCGTCCTCCGATACCAGGAACGGATGGCCAAGCTCCCGGGTGAGGTTCTCTATTCGCGAGGTGGCGTTCATCACGTCGCCGTGGAACACGATGGCGCGCCTCGGTCCGCCCGCCTCGCCGGTCACCACCTCGCCCGCGTGCAGCGCGGCGCGCAACTTCGGCACCGTGCCGAATTCCTTCTCGAATTCCTTCTCCGCCCGCGCCAGCGCCGCCACGATTCCGAACAGGCAGGCGAGCGGCTTCGCGCCCGCTCGCCCTTCCTCCACCAGCCAGGTGACCACGATCTCGTCGCCCACGTACTGGTACACCTCCCCGTGGCTGTCGTCGATCGGGTCGGCCGCCTCCTGGAAGATGCGGTTCAGGTACCGGTGTACCGACAGCGCCCCCAGCTTCTCCGCCACCGGCGTCGAGCCCACGATGTCGATGAACAGGAAGAACCGCTCCTCCATGCGCGGCCGGTGGTAGCGGCCCAGGATGACGGCCCTGGCGGTGCGCTCGCCCACGAGTTGCGTCGTCTGGCGCAGCATGATGAGGAGCAGCGTGATGTAGCCAGCCAGGGAGGCCAGCAGCCCGATCTGGAGCGCGTCGAACTGCGCCTGGATCGCGGCCGCCTGCTCGCCTTCCAGGAAGCTCACCGCGACCCTCGGGCCCAGCTGGCCGTAGAGCATTCCCGCGAGGATCGCGGAGTAGAGCACCGTCTTCAATCCGAGCGCGGCGAGGAACGGGCGCTGCTGCAGCCACTGGCCCAGTCGCGTGCGCGGCAGGAAGATCTCCGTGGCCCCGATGAGCGCCATCACCGTCGTGCCGTCCACCAGGCCGCTCACGCCCACCATCGCGGCGCCGAGGAGCGGAGGCTTGAAGGTCGCCGCGCCGGCCAGGGCGCCGAAGAAGGCGCTGAGGATCGCGCCGAAGCGCAGGGCGCTTGCGTAGTTCTGCCAGTGGCGCGGGGTGGCGAGGCGCATGGGGTGGGTATTCTAGAGTTAGGGTTTCCGGCGGGCCGGTACCGGCGATCCTGGGTTTCGCGATCGCCTCCGCCGGCGTATGGTTGGTCCATCGCGGAGGATGACCCCCATGCTTGTTGCACAAGTCAGCGCATTTGGCCGGCCCGAAACGGCGGTCGAGGTCGTGGAGCAGGCCGATCCGGGCGAGCCCGGCGTGGACGAAGTGACCATCGACGCCGAGTACGTGCCCATCAACCCGGCCGACGTCCTGAACCTCGAAGGAAAGTACGGCGCGGCGCCGCCCGCGCTGCCGATGATCCCGGGCGCCGAAGGCGTGGGGCGGATCACCAGGGCCGGATCGGCCGTCCGGCACCTGAAGCCGGGCGACCGCGTATTGCTGCCCGGCCCGGGATGCTGGCGCGAGCGCTTCAAGGCTCCCGGCAAAGTTCTCTTCGCGCTGCCGGAGGGCGTGGATCCGAAGCAGCTCGCCATGCTGCGGGTGAACCCGCCGACTGCATACCTGATGCTGCACCAGGTGGTCGCGCCCAAGCCCGGCCAGTGGGTGATCCAGAACGCCGCCAACTCCGGCGTCGGGCATTGCCTGATCCGGCTCGCGCGGCTCGCCGGGGTGAAGACCGTCAACGTCGTGCGCCGGGAAGAACTGGTGAAGCCGCTGCGCGAGTCCGGTGGCGACGTCGTGGTCACGGACGGCCCCGACCTGGAGGCGCGGGTGCGCGGCGCGATCGGCGAGGCCGCCCTGCCGCTCGCGATCGACGCGGTGGGCGGCTCGGGCACGCAGCGGTTGGCTCGTTGCCTGAGCGACGGCGGCACCGTGGTCAACTACGGCGTGCTGAGCGGCGAGCCGTGCATGGTGGATGGGCGCGACACCGTGTTCCGCGACGTGCGGCTGCAGGGCTTCTGGCTGCGCAAGTGGTTCGTGGACACGCCGCCCGCGCAGATCGCGGCGCTGTATCGCGAGCTTGCGGCCTGGTTGGCCGATGGGACGCTTGCGGTGAAAGTCGAGGCCGTTTATCCGATCCGCAGGATCAAGGACGCGGTGGCGCACGCTGCGCGCGGCGGGCGGTCGGGGAAGATCCTGGTTTCGTTCGGGAAGGATTGACGGCTTGCGTCAGGCTAGGTGCTTGGCGACCGCGACGATCCCGGCGAATGTTCCGTCCACGGCCTGGCGTGCGTGCGCGGTTGCCTGCCTGATGGCATTGCCGTTCGCGGCGGTTTCGCCGCCCACGCGCGCGCTGGATGGCCGCCAGCTGGGGATCGTGGTCAATACCTCGGATGCGCTCAGCGTCAAGATCGGCAAATATTACGCAGCGCGGCGAGGGATCCCGTTCCAGAACGTCATCCGGATCGGGTTTGCGCCCGGCCGGGCCGTGCTCGCCGCCGATGAGTTCGCCGCCCTCAAGGCCTCGGCAGACGAGCAGGCGCTGCCGCACATCCAGGCCTACGCGCTGACCTGGGCCGCACCGTACCGCGTGGAGTGCATGTCGATCACCTCCGCGTTCGCGTTCGGATTCGATCCCGCGTACTGCGCCGATGATTGCAGGGCGACGCGGCAAAGCCCCTACTTCAATTCGCTCGCCAGGCTGCCCTTCACGCAGCTCAATGTCCGGCCGACCATGGCGATCGCCGCGCTCTCCCTGGAGGAGGCCAAGGCCCTGATCGATCGCGGCGTGCAGTCCGATGGCGCTCGTCCGGCCGCTGCGGCCTATCTGCTTTCCACGTCGGATCCCGCCCGCAATGTCCGCGCCGCATCGTATCCGCTGGCGCAGAGGATCCCCGGCGCGCGCGCGCGGGTGCTCGAGCAGGATGCGCTCAAGGACGCGAAAGACGTGCTGTTCTATTTCACCGGCAAGGACCGCGTGGAGGGGCTCGACACGCTGCGCTTCGCGCCGGGCGCCATCGCCGACCACCTGACTTCGTTTGGCGGCCAGCTGACCGACAGCAGCCAGATGAGCGCGCTGCGCTGGCTCGAGGCCGGCGCGACCGGCAGCTATGGCACGGTCGTGGAACCCTGCAACCTGCCGGAGAAGTTCCCGCATCCGGCGCTTGCGATCGGCAACTATCTCGCCGGAGATACCCTGGTGGAGGCGTACTGGAAAAGCGTTGCCATGCCGGGCCAGGGGATCTTCGTCGGCGAGCCGCTGGCGGCGCCGTTCCGCCGCGGGGGGCGCTGACGGGCGCCTGGAATGTAACCGATCGGTTACATCTGGGCCACCCCGGCGCCCGCTGCGCTTACCGCAGCACGTAGCGTCCATTCTTGAGCGTGCCGACGCGCTGGATGAGCTTCGCCTTTACCAGCGGCCGGATCAGGTCCATCGCGCCCTGCTTGGAGCTAGTCGTCGGTCAAGTGTGGGTCAAGTTGTGGGTCAAGGGGCCGACGAACGGGCCGATCCTCGCCCTTTCGTACGCCGGCCGGGCCTGGATAGTGGTCCACCACTTCGCGACCCTGGGGTGCCGCGCCTCGGTCACCTCATCCGGCGCGATCTCCTCCTCGATCCGCTTCACGAAGGGCACCAGCGCGATGTCCGCTATTGAGTAGCTGTCGCCCGCCAGCCAGCCGGTTGCCGCCAGCTCTTGTTCCATCTTGTCCAGCATCTGCACCAGCTTCGCGCGGGCCGCCTGGCGTTCCTCCTCCGTGTACGGCTTGCGGGCGGCGCGGATCCACGCCTCCTGGCGCTCCTTGCTGGGGATGCTTTTCAACCTTTGCGCCAGCTCCTCGTCCGACCACTTCTGTGCCGTCTTCGCCAGGCCGTGCACCCAGTTGAAAATGATCAGGTTGCCGATGCGCTCGTCGGCGTGGCGGATCCAGTTGCGCATTCTTGCGCGTTCATAGTTGTCTCGTGGTCTGAGCGGCGGCTCGGGGAAACATTCGTCCAGGTATTCGCAGATCGTGCCGCTTTCGTGGAGCGGCTTGCCGTCGTGGATCAGGGTCGGGACCACGCCGTTGGGGTTGATCTTCAGGTAGTCGGGGGAGTGGTGTTCCATGGCTTCCATGTTCACCACTTTGCTTTCGTAGGGGAGGTGCTTTTCCTCGAGGCAGAGGCGGACGCGGCGGGAGGCGGAGGAGCGCCAGGCGTGGTGGAGGGTTAGGGGCATGGTAGGCGGAGCCAAATGGATTGCGAACGGGATCACCGCATACACCCTCACGGCCAGGTCAACTACGCGTAGCGCCTGCGAGCCAATACCTTTCTATTTATACACTTTCCCTGACCTCCATTCCTTAAGCGCGTCGTCCGTCAGCAGGGTTTAGGGTCGAACAATATTGACGATCGCTTAAGTTGACTTGTCCATTCCTCCCTCGGATGTATCGTCGTTTCCGATAGCAAGACAACTCCAAGCCGCGCGAGCTATGATCTACGCGACTGCGCAGCCTAAGGGGGGCAAATGCGTTGGGATCCATTCAAGGAAACTCGGCGTGTAGTAAGAACTTGGGGGGTCGTCGTCTCCTGCGTGTCATTGGTAGTAACCGGCGTATCTGGGATGGGCCATGACAAGCGCGCCGACGCTGCGCTTGAGTTTCGTATCCCGCTGGTCGTCGAGACACTTAGCGCGAACCCGAAGCCGGAGTTGGGGGTGGCGATCATCGTCCCTGATCTGGCGAATGCGAACAAACAGGTTTCCAATCTGCTGCTTCAGGCACTGCAAAGCATGGGATTCGCAATTGTGTCGCCGAAGTTAGATCTGAGAGTATTTCTTATGCCAGAGCAACAATGGCATACCAGCATCGTGGAACTGAGTGCGCCGGAATTGGCAGCATACGGAAAGGCGGCGCCGACGATTCCATTGCCATCTGGGAGAATCTATGCGGTTCAGTACTCCGGGCGGTACGCATACGCCGAGGGTGCGCTACGAATCATCCTATCCGTTAATCTCATGGAACGCAGCCGGCTCGGCCCCTTTCGCGAAACAACGTTCCCGTACTCCAGGGGATTCTTCAAGGACCGACTGGAGCAATCGGTGAAGGCACAACTCGTGAGCGTGCGCAAATGAGCGCGGAACAGCAGAGAGTTGTCCTTACGCTCGTTTGGACAGCGGGTTTCGCCGGTTGCATCGCAGTGGTAAGTGGATACATGTTCAACAAAGATGCGCTCGGCAATCCGCTGCTTTCATGGCGAGATGTGCTCGAAGTTTTGCAAAGCGTCGTTGCAATCTATGCGGCGTACTTGGGCGCGATCCTTGCCTCGTGGTTCACGAAACCGTTTGCCGTTAAGGCCGACTCCGGCAGGGCGCAAATTCGATTCTGGGTCGCGCTCGTGGGTGCCGCGACGATCAACTTGGCGTTTGCAGTCTGGCTAGGAGTGGGATTTTGGGGTGACGGCGTGAGTTTGGACGACATCAAGGAATCACGCCTTGTTGTCGGCTGGCTGTCGTTTCTTGCCGCGCCAGCAAGCATTTACTACTTCGGCGTCCGTACGCCCAGAACATAGATGGAGCAATTCGTTCGCATCGCAGCGAGAGCTCTAATCTGCGCGGCCGCTTACGGTTGCCTATGGGTCTCCGAAAACAGCGTGGCGCAGGTTGCAGAGGATGTGCCGCGCGTAGCCCGCGAGCGTGAACACTCTGTTCAGCCGATCTTCGTGGGCATGCTTAACGATGGAGAGCGGGTTGCCAGCGTCGACTTTGCGGGTTTCCTGCATCTGTGGGATGCAAAGACCCTGCGGCAAATCGCCGACGTTCGAAATTTCCAATTCATGGTTGCCGCTGCCGGCGTGATTGGAAGAGCTACATTGATTGGCGGAGGATTTCGCCACCTCGATGTCATTGGCGCCATTGATCTCGATCGGCAGGAAGGCATGCGAGTGTTAGGCAGAAGCGGAGGAGACGTATTGGGCTTTTCAGGTGAGATGCGATCCGGAAAGATCCGCGCTGTCGTCGGCAATAGCACGGACCTTCGGGTACTTGAGGTCAGCCTGACAGAAGAACCTCGCCTTCTTTTGACGAGACCCGCCGAGAAGTGGACGACGATGGCGATCTCTCCGGACGGTACCTACGTGGCCGTGGCAGCGCTTGACAAGACCGTTCGCCTCATCGAGGTCGATTCAGGAAAAACGGTCTGGCAGCAGACAACGGAGGAGCCGCTACGGAGTATTAGCATTGCTCCACGGGCACCGTTGCTTATCGGTGCCTACGATCTATCCTGGGGGGGAATCCTTAAAAGGATCGACCACTTCGACCTTAGGGACGGCAGGCTATTGCACGGATTCAGTACTGATCCCTGCACTGTCGTCCAGGTGAACGCGCTTTCGGACCATCAAGGATTTGCTATTTGCAATCCGAGCATATTTGACGCGCTTAAGGGCATCACGTTGCCCTCGACGAGTTTTATGCGCTGGCGAACCGATGATGGCTCGTCCACGCCAGTCCGCTTCACCTTCGATGGAGCCTTCAGCCCGTACATGCCGGTCGCGCAAGCCGGCGTTGCCACCCTTCCGCTTGGAAATAACGTCCTCGTGTCGACTGGCGATGGCGGTCTCTACGTTGTATCGCCGCCTGGCAATGAATCTCTAAAGGTGCGTCGACTCGCGCCCAGTCCCACAAAGGTAGGGCGGTTCGCAATCTCGCCGAATGCACGTCATCTGGTCGTCCTGCCCTCTGAATTGGAGAAGACAGGCACGGCGGCATCGAAAAGAACGATCGAAAGACTCGAGTTCGCGCGGATACTCTCTTTGACGGCGCGGCTGGACGTGCCGGGAGACGAACTGCGCCGCATTTTTGTCGAGGGTTTCGACGCCCCATTTGAATTTCCGTCGCGCACGCTGAAAGTTTTCGATACTGATAGCGTGACTTCGAGGACGATCGATAGCGAGTTTATCGGCCCTGTCAAGGACATAGCCATAGTGCAGACTGAGGGGAGATCTGTGTTGCTCGCGATCGAAACTCTTCCATCAATGATGGCATCACCGCTAGAGCAATCCAGCTTTGCGCTTGCGCGCGTGTCTCTGGACAACGACTCGACCAGCGTGACGCGACGAGTTTTTTCGCTCGATGGGGACAAGGGACTACTGAAGACCGGATTCCGCAGAAGCGCACGAGAGTCCAAGTACGGTGGAAATAATTGCAACATTGGCGGCGATTTCGAGCGGGCTCGGTTGTCCGCCGATGGAAATGTTGTGGCGATTGCGTGCATGGTTCTGCACAAGGAGAAGCCGTCCCCGGACTCCATTGTGCACGATACCTATGACGTGCTCACACTTGCGCTTGGTGGACGTAACGCTGGGCGCGCTGCACGTGTGCGCTTCGAGGGGACGCCTAAGCACATTGAGCTGTCGAAAGATGGTTCAGTTGTAGCGATAATGGCCAGTAAAGTGCACCGGCAGCCAGGGAATGTCCTGCAACCCTTCGCTTCGACGCACGCGTTGCTTGTCGCGGATGCGCGCACAGGCAAAGTGACGTCAGAGGTGGCTTTACCTCAGGAAGCGGAGGGCCAGCGAATAGCAATTGTTCCTGGCACCAATCAGGTGTTGGTGGCTGTTGGTGGCGAGCTTCGACGCGTCGATGGCGGAGGCAAGGTTTCCGTAGTGCCTTTGAGATCCGATGCGCCGAATCACGCGATTTCAGCAATTGCCGTGGATGCACAGGGTACCTTCATGGTCGTCGCGCGCAGCAACGCGATATCGGAGGTATTTCACGTTACAGGTGGCGAGCGACTCGTGAGGGCTTTCCACTACGGAGAAGACGTCGAGTATCTCTCGTTCATAGGTGCAACCGATCCAGGAGGATTTGTAGGAGCGATACGGAATGGCGGACTCGCAATTTGGTCTCTCAAGCTGGGCGGTCGCGCAGCGGATCTCCTGAGTTTTCACAGTGGGGAATGGATCATATTTGCGCCTGACGGTGTCTTCGCATCTTCGGTAGGTGGAGTGTCGGGTGTGACAGTTTCGACAAAGACGTCAGCTGTCGGTATCGATCAGCTATTTGATCTCTACTTTCGTCCAGACATCCTGAAGAAGCGGCTAATTGGGCAGGCGGCAGCGGCACCATCAAACGCTGGCATTCGAATCGCTCTGTCGAAGCCGCCTCCCGATTTGGTTGCCAAGTGGGAAACGGGACCGGTCGCGACGGCGAAGCTAGCAATATCCCTGAAGGATAGTGGTGGGGGAATCGGCGGTCTGCGTATATTTCACAACGGTAAGCTAAGTTACGACCCAAGTGCGGCCGAACTGTGGCAGGTAGCGAATGTCGTGGCTAGTAACCCATCGGTAATAAGCCTAGACATCGAAGTGCCAGTCGCCGCTGGCGCCAACGAGTACTTGGTGACTTCGCTGAACAGCGAGCGCTCATTGCAGAGTCGCTTCGAGAGGGTTCGCGGCACCAATGGCCCGGCAGTGGCCCCGGTCCGGAAGGGCTGGGTACTAGTTGTGGGCACCAACTCCTTCGAGAGAGCCGACATCAAAGATCTGCGCTTCGCCGAGGTCAGCGCAAATCGTGTGGCAGCAGCCTTCCGCGGCATTTTCGCGACTATGCTCGGCGCGGAAAATGTTGAAGTAGTAGATTTCGTCGGCTCCAATAGCAGAGCTGATCGGGTCGAACAGGGGCTGCGCCGGTTGGAGACCGCAGCTCAGCCCGATGACTTGGTTGCGTTCGTCGTCGTCACACACGGAGAAGTGTCGCCAGAAGGCGAACTCTACGCATTGCTTGGGGATTCAAGGAACGATGGCTCGAACAGCCTGACGTCGTCGCGACTGCTCCAGGCAGTCAACAGGACAAAAGCTCTGACACAGATACTGGTGCTTGACATCTGTCGCTCTGGTGCAATGACGGACAAGGTGGCCGCGATTTATCAAGAGCGCTTCGCTGCTTTCGCCGGCAGCGCGGGTGTGCACGTAATGATGTCCGCAAGCGCAGAGGAGCGGGCGGTTGGCGCCTTCTCTAACTCGACCATGTTCTCGCACTTTCTGCTAGAAGGTCTCAACAAACCACGTGAAGCGAACGCCCGCAGTCGTTCTCTAATCCACATCGCGCGGACTGCCGCGAAGAGGGTGGAAGACACGGCGCGGCAGTACGCCATCCAGCAAATTCCTGGCGTGTTCAGCTACGGCAAGGATCTGCTTTTTCCCTAACCTGTTTGCCTGCACCGTTCGCGAAATGCACGAGGCCACATAAGGGGATCGCGAATACCGGCTTTTTGACTGGGAGCCGTCCTCCGGCTCAGGCCTGATGCGCTATCAAGCTCATTCATGCGATCTACGGAACCACGCGCAGAACTCGACTAAACCTATCACGCCAACCCCATTTGCTAAGTTCCTGCGAATAAGGCGAACTAGCGCAACCCAACTCGACGATGGCCTACGCGAACGCAGGACACGCTAAAGACGAATGTACCGCCCCAATACATACCGCAATCGATTGTGAGAGGGCAGCCTGATCGTTCACGTAACAACGACAATCGCCTAGTTACGCAAGGAATCGCGCTGAATTCGCGCAGTCATAGCTCTCTTCACTTCCTCTAATTGCACCATCGCATTGCGCACGAACTCATTCTCTGGCTCCACAGATCGCCAAAACGACAACTTTCCAATAGTTGCAAGAACAGTGCGCACAATTGGCAACTTCCTCTTAGCAGCATGACTCTTGATGCCAAACTTCAGAATGTAGTACACATCCCTTTGCACAGCGCGCCTAAATGGTCTAGGTACTCGCAATTTGCCGGAAGAAATGTCAATTCCAGTGACTATCTTCCTCGCCCCAACATCAATCAACTTCGTTTTTCTCTCATTGACCTTGAAGCCTTCTTCCGTACAAATTCTCGTCACAATTTTGACCAAAGAAAAGTGAATCACATCACCCGAGAATACCAAGTCGTCAGCGTATCTAGAGTAAACGAACCCCACCTTTTTCCCCAATGCGGAAAGTCTTCTGTCCAGCCTAGTTGCAACGATATTTGACAAGCTTGGACTTGTCGCACCGCCTTGCGGCAAGCTTCCCTTCAAAGTACACATTCTCGCCAGCAGAAACGCGACGTACGGAGAGTAGCCAAGCCGATTGAACACCGAGATAACACGCTCAAATACGACACTAGGAAAAAACTCCTCTAGATCCATCTTCAGTACCATTCCATTCCCGAGATGCCGAGCAGCGTTCGTCAAGATGCTTCGTCTCGACAAGAACCCATGCGCCGCAGAATGAACTGTTAGCCTGGAAGTAATGTTGAGCAAAATCCATTGCTGACACTGAAGCAATGCAGGATATGGCGCCGAGATCACCCTCGTGCCACCTCGACGCTTTGGAATCGCAAATAGGCGGTAATGAGCGGTCGTTCCGTGTACCGCAGATGCCAAATACTCTTCAGTACGACCAAGCAACTTTGCAAAGTGCTGAAAGTCGAAAATTACGGGAACGTTGTTCGAGAGTAGCTTCTCGACATATTGGAGATGCATCTCCAATACATTCTCAGCAAGCCCAATATCGGCGAAATAGTTGCGCCAATCCTTAGTAGTTTGAAGCGTGGAGGGCATAGAAAAGAAAAACGGGGCAGTGTTGGCTACCTAACTACATCGTGCGTAGCACGCAGTCCCCCGGCCGGCGGCTCGGATTCGAACACGAAGCCGAGACGCCGGCCGGGGTATGGCGAGGATGGCGTTAGCCATCCTCGCCATAGGCTATCCGGCAAATCGCCGGATAGCCTACTGGCATATGCGGACCTTAGCCCAGGAGCGACTCGACTCCTCGTACTAGCCAACACTGCCCCCCCGGAGAACTATATCACTCACCGCGCTCGCCTACGTGTCTTCCCCGCGCGACTTAGTCGCGGGACATACGGAGAATTAATAGGCAACTGGGATTGCACAAACTCCTCAGGAATGTGCGCGCCTCTCACGCTATTTTCTGTACTCACGTTCATTACGTGCCTTATCGCGAGTGCGCGTCCTCGCTCAGTTAATTGGAGGACGCCCTCTTTATACTCGATCAGCTCTTGCAACTTTAGAGCGCGAATCTCCTGAGCAATTTCACTTGGCTGAATCGATAACTTGCGCGCAACTGTGTAAACGTGAACTGGTCTAGCAGACGAAGCTAGATTCCGAATTATTTGACCTGACAAATAGGAAAGTGGCATCAGTTCAATTTACGAGGCGACATCTAAAATCGCGACAGCAAGGTATCCCGCTCGGACCCATTCCGGCTTTGAGGCCACCAGAAGACTGGGAAAACAGAGTTGGGTGCATTGTAAGATTCTGCGCCATACAAAGCTTCTGCCCCTCCATATCCGAGCGATGGAAGTGGCTCCCCTCGAATAACGGGCGCGAGAGTAGTTTCGAGCGACCTCATTGTGTGCTTCGCGGCTTCAGCTTCTTCACCGTCAAGATATCCAGATATTCCCTTTTTCAGAGGATGCACTACAAAGCACTCGACACCTTGAGCCAGGATAGTACTAATGGCCTCCTCAATCGCGGCAAACAAACAAACGCGAATCTCCGGAACTGGAGCGCCCCGAGAGGCGGCCTCGTTTCGAATGTAAGTGATGCGGTTTGTGACGGTTCTGCCTGTGCCAGAGAACTCATCTACCAAGATTAAATTGGCTCGTTCGCGCAGGTATTTCAATGCTCTTGGCACAGTAATTGTTAGACGCGGCTTCCATTTCTTGCGGGCGAATATTGGCTTAAGAATTTGTAGCACCAATTGCCCGCTGTCAGGCTCATCGTCGAATGACATCGCCACAACTTGCGTTTCGGCTTCCGGCAACGCCCAACCACTAGCAATCTGATCAGCAACTTTCTTGAAGCAATTCTCAATATCTTCCGCATGCAGAAACTGGAACCGCGTTATAAGTTGATGGATCAACTCCACTTGCGCGGTATTGCTGCATTCTGCGAGAAGGCTCCCAAGTTCGGCCTCTTTCTCCTGAAGCCAATCGAACTTCTCGCACAACTCCGAGATGCGACGAAACGCCTCTTTTTGTTTTGCTGTAGTCACTAGATTGCCAGAGACAAAGTGCTATCGAGCAATGGTCCATCTACGGTGTTAATTTGTCAGCGCACGGGATAGTAAAGGCAGACTAACATTCATTCGAAAGTCAATGTCGGAATGGTCGTCATTGAATTCCTCATATCGATGCTTTGCCTCAATTTTCGCTAGCCGGCGCGCCAGAATTCTTGAGCCGTACTGAATGTGATACTGGTCCCGCCACCCGCAGTCTATGTAAATCCCGCGCAGCGTCTTCAAATTCTTCCTATATCGTGAAACGAGATTAATCGGATCATTCCCCCGCCACCGCTCCCACCGCTCCCGAATCACCTCCCCCGTCTCCGCATTAAAAGGAATCCTGAACCCCAGCGGCGCCCGCGGATCCGGGTCATAGGTCGCCGCCATGCACAGGTTCATCAAGGCATGCCCCTCCTTCCCGGAGAGCTTCTCCTTCCCCCAGACAGCCTTCAAGAACCGCCGGATGCGCCCATCATCCAAACCAACCTCCAGCTTCCGGGAACGCACAACCTTCTGCACCCCAGGCCGACGCCGGGGCAAGCGGTACTTGGCAATCTCATTCAAGGTGTTGGGCCAGTCGGCCCAGTAAACGAAGTCGAAGTAGGCATCGCCGGAGTGGCAGGCGATGGCGCCCCAGGTCTTCGGATACTTCATGCCATGGAGGATGGCCCCGTAGCCGCCGGAGGACTTGCCGAAGCAGCCGCGATGGTCCCGCGAAGCCAAAGTACGGAACTCGCGGTCGACGAAGGGCACGATTTCCTGGGTGAGGTAGTCGGCGTAGGCACCCAGGGCGGAGGAGTTGATGTACTGGTTACCGCCCAGGGCGGTGAAGCAGTCGGGAAAGACGATGATGCACGGCCCCATTTTTTTCTCATGGATCAACCGCGCCGCGCGCTCGGGCACGTTGTCGCCGAAAGGCTTCCAGTTGGTGTGCGCCAAACCGGAGCCGGTGAAGCCGACGAAGTCGTAGAGGACGGGGAAGCGCTGGTTGCCGGAGTAGTCGTACTGGGGAGGGAGCCAGACGCCGACTTTGCGCACATGCGGATCGCCGAGCGGATTCCCCCGAAGTATGGAAGAGACGTGTTCCAGCACTACAAGGGTGCCGGCGGGCCATTTGGGTCGCTTCAACGCCATCTCAGTTCTCCGCAGGAGTAGGAAGGACTCGCTCGCGCCGACGGCGCAACAGGGCGAACACTATCGAGGCGACCAGCGGCAGCGCGAACGAAGCGAGCAGCAGGACCACGGCGGGCTGGCCCGCCGCCTGCTCCACCCACCGGCTGTTGCGCACCATGCCCTGGAACACCAGCAGCTCCGCCACCCCCGCCACCACCGGCAGCGCGAGGCCGGCGCAGAACGCGCCCCACGGACTGAGCCAGCGCGGCGCGAGCACCCACAGGTTGAGCACTGCCGCCGCGGGCACGACGACGAACGAGGCGATCACCGCGAGCATGCCGCCGAACCCGCCCAGCCCGCCGATGTACGCCGCCAGCAGGAATTGCCAGGCCACGAGCAGCGCCAGCGGCAGCGCGCAGCCGTAGCCGAGGCGGGCCTTGAGTGAAAGGTGCGGGGGCATGGAGGGCTATCGTAGACGGGTCAACGCGTCGCGGGGGCGAGGCGTTTCTCGATACACACCATGAGTCCAGCAAGCACAGTACTCACCACGCGCATCCGCACGATCCGCGGGCACAAGGTCCTTCTGGCCTCGGACCTTGCAACGCTCTACGGCGTACAGACCAAGGTGCTCATGCAGGCCGTGAGGCGGAACATGGATCGCTTCCCGCCCGACTTCGCCTTTCCGCTTACGGATCAGGAAGTTAAGTCTTTAAGGTCACAAATTGTGACCTTAAACGAATCACCGAAGGGGCGAGGCAGCCACTCGAAGTACGTGCCCCACGCCTTCACCGAACAAGGCGTCGCCATGCTGTCCTCGGTCCTGAAGAGCAAGCAGGCGGTTCAGGTGAACGTGGAAATCATGCGCGCCTTCGTCCGCCTGCGCGACCTCGCCGGCCAGAACCGAGACCTCACCCGGCGCCTGAACGACCTCGAATCGAAATACGACCGGCAGTTCAAGGCCGTGTTCGACGCCATCCGCGAACTGATGACGCCGCCCGCCGCGCCCAAGCGCCGCATCGGCTTCGTCCAGGACGCCTAGTACAGCGGCTTGTACCCCATCGTCCCCAGGAATTCCCGAACCCGCGGCTGCCACAGCTGCGGCCCGCGCGAGAACAACCGGTGCCCATCGTCGCTCACCGGCGGAAAGCCCTGGAACTCCCCCACCCCGCCCGCCGCCCTGAAGGCCTCGAACCACTTGCGCGGCAATTCCGCGCCCCAGTACAGGTCGTTCTCCGAATACAGCCACAGCGTCGGCACGCGCGCGGTCTTGCCGTAGGACGCAAATAGCGAGCGCAAGGCGGCCGCGCTGCAGGGCTGGCGGGGATGCTTGTCGGGACTGCCCCCGCCGCCGCCGGCGAAATTGATCGCCGCCTGCACGCCCTCCGGATTCATCCCCGCGAGCGTGATCGCGGTGGTGCCGCCGAAGGACTGGCCGGCGACCACGGCGCGATCCTTCGACGCATCCGGGCGCTGGCGCAGCTGCGCAAGCACCGCGAGGGTCTGCACCGCGCCGGCGTGATACACCGGCGCATAGTCGCGCGAGCGGCAGCTGCCGGAATTCTCGACATCGGGCCCGCCGCTGGCGCCGTAGCCGACGCGAACGGGCACCGCCACCAGGAAACCGAAATTCGTCAGCCAGCGCGCGGCGGCCTCGTAGTCCGCGACCCGGACGCGAGCGAAGCCCGCAGGCGTGGTCGAGCGGCCATGGTTGAGGACCAGCAGCGGATAGGGCCTGGGCGCGGAGGATTCCCGGAACAGGCCGACCACGATGTCCTGCTCCACCGCCTTGCCGCCGCGGTCGGCGACCTTCACGGGGACGCGGATCTCCTCCAGCACCACGATCGCCCGCGCGCCGCCGGCGCACAGGAGCAGCGCAATGGCGGCGATCCAGGCGAGCGTCGCGCTCAGGGCGCCGTCACCGCCGGACGGGCTCCGAGCCGGGCCGCGCTGCGCGACAGCTTGGCGTCGAAGCTCAGGAACCGCTCGCTGCGCTCGCTCAGCGCCAGGTGGAACGCATCTGCGCTGTCCAGTCCGGCATCCATCCAGTCCAACGCCCGGCGCACCGCCTCCGGGTGCTGCGCGCGCACGCGCGGCAGGCCAACGATCCGGCGCAGCGCCGACGCGATCTCGGCGCGCGTCGCGTCGCGGGCGCCCAGCACCCAGGCCAGTTCGAGCAACACGGTGACCGGGATAAACAGGTCTTCGTCCGCCTCGAGCGCGGCAATCGCCCGCCGGTGCTGCACGGCATCGTCGGCCAGCACGAACCGCGCGAGCACGTTCGTGTCCACGCTGATCACGGCCGCCTCCGCGCCTTGCCCTTGCTGCGCTCATCCTCGGCAAGCAAGGCGGCCAGGATCGCGGCCTTCTCCCGCGCCGCGGACAGCGGCTTGCCACGGTGGGCGAGCATCCCGGCGATGTTCCTGACCTCGGCCGCAGGGTCGGCCGCCTTAGTCCGCGCGGTGAAGCCGCCCCCGGGGAGCAGTTCGACGGAGAGTTCGGTCCCCTGCTTCAGGCCGAGCGCCTCCCGCACCCGCTTGGGGATGATCATCTGGCCCTTGCTCGATACCCGGGTGTGGTCCATGGCGCCGCCAGCGCGAAAGTAAGATACGGAGGTAAGACGATACCCGCCGCGCCGGACCGGGTCAAGCCAACCCCGCCTCCCGCGCCTTCACCTGCATCGCCAGGTACTTCGAATAGATCCGGCACTGCGCGAAGCTCCCCGCGATGAACCACAGCCCCGGCTGCCCGGTGGGGGTCCACATGTTGCGCAGCTCCTGGGTGGCTTCGTCATAGCCCCAGATGGGCCCGACGCGATCGGCCACCGCGTCGCCGAACAGCCGCCGCACCAGGTGCTCCTGCCCAAGGTAGCCGGTGGCGAGCACCACCAGGTCCGCGGGAATGACTTCGCCTGACTTTGTCTTCGCGCCGCCGGCGACGAATCCCTCCAGGTCGGAGAACTGCGCGAGGCGAATCTTCCTCTCTACGATCAAATCCGAGCAGCCGACGTTGAAGTAGTAGCCCCCGCCGCGGTCGAGGTACTTGAACTGCCACCCGGTCCGGTCCTCGGTGTCGATCCGGAACCCGACCCGGGTGAGCGCGTCGCTCAAGGGCTTGTCGAGCTCCCGGCTGCGCGCCGCCGTCTGCCGGTGGTACTCGCGCAGCAGCGCGAGCGGATTGGCGGTGGTGATGAGATCGCAATCCTCCGTGGGGATGCCTTCGCCGTAGAGCGCATAGACCAGCTGCGCGCTGGGCTCGATGTTGAGGATCAGCGTCGGGCTGCGCTGCACAAGGGTCACGCGCGCGCCGTTGGAATGCAAATCCTGCGCGATGTCGTGCCCGCTGTTGCCGGTGCCGACGACGATGGCGTCGCGCCCGGCCCAGGAGCCGGCCTCGTCGTATTCGTGCGAATGCAGCACCGCGCCGCAGAAATTGTTGAGGCCGGGAAGGTCGGGCTTCCTCGGGATGGTGCTGACGCCGGTGGCGAGGATGACGTGCTTCGGCTGCATCACGCGCGTGGCGCCGTCGCGCTTCACTTCGACGGTCCAGCGTTTGGAGGTCTCGTCGTAGCTTCCGCCCAGGAATTCGGTGCCGGTCCAGTAGTCCAGTTCCATGATTTGCGCGTAGGCCTCGAACCACCCGGCGAGCTTGTCCTTCGGGATGTAGGTGGGCCAGTTGGCCGGGAACGGCAGGTACGGCAGGTGGTTGACGTGCACCTGGTTGTGCAGCGTGAGCGCGTGGTAGCGCCGGCGCCAGTTGTCGCCGACGCGCGGATGGCGATCGACGATCAAGGCCTCCACGCCCAGCTGCCTGAGGCGCGCGGCGATGGACAGGCCCGCGTGCCCGCCGCCAACGATGAGCGCCACCGGGTCGCGATCCGCGTACGCAGAGGCCGCGTTGCGCTTGTCCAGCCAGTTGGGGCCGCGGAAATCGCGCGAATACGCCTCGCCATGCGGCCGGCGGCTGCCGATGCGTTCCTCGTGGCCCTTGATTTCGTCGAGGGCCGTGAGCAGCGTCCAGGCTTTGCCGTCATCGAACAGGCGCAAGACGCCCTGCCCGCGCCCGAGCGTAGTCTCGAACCTGAAGATGGCCTCGGTGACTTCCACGCCCGCGCGCACAACGCGGCGCGGCGGCGTGCGCCGGGTCTCGATCGCGAAGCCGTGCGCGGCGGAACCGGCGCCGTGGCGCAGGAGCGCGTCGATGACCTTGTCCGCGCCGCTGGCGGTGCGGATTTCCCAGCCGAAGGCGAGCAGGTCGCGCCAGTGCGCATCGGGGCGGAACAGCCGGCCCAGGGCGGCCGTGTCCCGGGCGCCGACGGCGGCCTCGAAGGCCGCCAGCCAGCGACCCGCCGCCTCCAGAAGACCCCCCTTCGCTGCGCCCGGCATCGCGACGCAGGCTAGCAGAACGGCCGGATTCCGCGGGCAATCCCGTCCCGCCGTGACATTCGTCACGCGTGCGGTGCACTAGAATGCTTACATTCCCTGACATGGGTTCAGCGGCCTTGGCCTCGGTGATGCAAGGAACCTCGGCGTTCGACGCGCTTCTGGCGAAGTGCCGCGAGCTTGCGTCCGGGCAGCTCGACGACGCCCTCGCCGCCATGCTGGCGAAGGCGGACGAGGTGCTCGCCGAACGGATCGGCAAGGCGCAGGACCGCGAGCTGCAGCAACGCCTGCAGGCGGCGCGCGACATCGTGCGCGCGAAGGGCGCCGAGCTGGAGAAGCAGTTCCACGCCCAGTTCCTGGCCGAGTTCCAGAAGCGCAGCAACCAGGCGCGCCAGATCGGCGGCAGCTTCGCCGACGCGGACCTGTCCTCGCTCGAGCTCTCGCTGGTCGCCGACGACGACCTGGAGGAAACGCTCAGGTTCAACGAGCTCGCCGCCAGGCTGCGGCGCAAGTGCGAGGACGAGGTGAACGCGCTCGACCAGCGCGTGGGCGTGCTGGTGGGCGACGCGGAGCTGGAATCGGACGCGAGCCCCTTGAGCCCGCAGGCGATCTGCACCGCCTACAAGCTCGCCTGCAAGCTGGTCATCGAGGGCACCGAGATGCGCGCGCTGTTCCTCGAACTCTTCGACACGCTGGTGCTGGAGGCGGTGGTGCCGCTGTACGAGGCGCTGAACGACCTGCTGGTGCAGAACGCGATCCTGCCCAAGATCCGCTACGGCGCGCCGAAGAAGGAGGCGAAGAAGCCCCGCCGCAAGGAGGGCGACGCCGCCGCCGATGGCGAGGAGCCCGACCTCATGGCCATGCTGCAGAAGCTGGCCGCGAACCAGGCAGGGGGCGCGGGCGGCGGCGCGGGCGGCGGCAGCGGCGTGGGCGGTGTCCCCCTGGTGCAGGGCGTGGAGCTGCTCAATTCCCTCACCCAGCTGCAGCTGGACGGACTGGCCGCCTTCGCGGCGAGCGGCGGCGTGCTGCCCTCCGGGGCGCCGGTCACGGCCACCACCAACGTGCTGCACGAGCTGAAGGCCTCGCAGGTCGGCGCGGCCATGGGCCAGGTGGACGCCATGACGCTGGACGTCGTGGCGATGCTGTTCGACCAGCTGTTCGACGACCCGAAAATCCCGCTGGGCGCCAAGGGCCTCATCGGCCGGATGCAGATTCCGGTGCTCAAGGTCGCGATCGCCGACAAGAGCGTGTTCCAGAAGAAGGACCACCCCGCCCGCCTGCTGCTGGACACGCTGGGGGAGATCGCCATCCGCCTGCCGGCGGACTTCAACACCGGCAGCGCGCTGTTCGGCCACCTGGAGACGATCATCCAGGGGCTGGTCGGCGAGTACAAGGACGACGTCGAGATCTTCACCATCGTGCGCGAGCAACTGCTCGCGCTGATGGCGCGCGAGGACAAGCGCATCGAGGACGAGTCGCGCGCGGCGGGCGAACGCGTGCTCCAGGAGGAGGCGCTGGCGGTGGCCAAGAGCGCCGCGCAGGCCGAGATGAGCACGCGGCTGCAGGCCGCCCCCAACCTGCCCGGGGCGGTGATCGAGTTCCTGATCGAGCACTGGCTGCGCCTGATGATGCTGATCCACGTCAGGCGCGGAACCGAAAGCGAACCCTGGCAGCGCGCGCTGGAGGTGATGGACAAGCTGATCTGGAGCGTGCAGCCCAGGGACAGCGTGGAGGAGCGGCGCAAGCTGGCGGTCGGCGTCCCTCCGCTGCTCAAAGGCCTCACCGCCGGCATCCAGGCCGCGGGCATCGAGGACGAGGCAAGGCAGCAGTTCTTCGCCGACCTGATGCGCCTGCACACCGCCATCCTGGCCGGCCCGACCAAGGGCGCGGCGCAACCGGCCTACGTGCCGGCCGAATCGGGCCGGTCGCTCGACTTCGCCGCGCCGATCACCATGCGCAACCCCTTCGGCCAGGGCGAGGTGAAGGTGAGCGGCGTCGAGGCGGACACCGCGGACGAAGGCCAGGGGGGCGGTCGCCGCCGCTGGGACGCGTCCAACCCGGACAACCTCAAGGTCGGCGACTGGCTGATGTTCAAGGCGCCCGCGGTCGAGGGCGAGGAGGCGACGCCGCCGCGTCCCGCCCGCCTCATCTTCATGACCCCGCGCCGCACGCGCTACGTCTTCTGCGACCGCGGCGAGAAGGACTACATCGAGTGCACGCGCGCGGAAATCGGCCGCCGCCTGCGCGCCGGCGAAGCGGAGTTGATGGAGGAAGAACCCGAGGTGCCGTTCTTCGAGCGCATCATGGACGGCGTGATGGGCCGGATGAAGAAAAAGCTGGCCTGAGCTACCACTCCCGCCAGCCCTTCAGCAGCGGGAAATACAGCCCGCGCCGTACTTCTCCCCGTACTTCTCCCGCTACGCCGCCCAGCAATTCCGCATAGGCATCGAGCTGCGCCGCGTAGCGCTCGCGCTGCTGGTCCAGGAACGCCTCGACGCCGCCGCCCTTGTGGCCGGAGCTCTTGTAGTCCACCACCCACTTCACGCCCTGCGCGTCCTCGATGTAGCGGTCGATGCGCAAGCTGCGCCCCGGCGCGCGCAAGCGGTGTTCGTTGATCGCCACCGCGTGCGGCCCCAACAGCCAGCGCCCGCGCTCGTCCGCCAGCACGTTGCTGAGCGCGGCGACCACCAGTTCCGCCGCCGCCCCGGATTCCTCCACCCCGCGCCGCGCCAGATCCTTGCCGAACGCCGCGCGCAGCGACTCGACCCGCTTCGCGTCCCAGCCCCGCAACTGGTCCTCGCCCATGCGCTCCAGCCAGCGGTGCACCACGGTGCCCACGTGCCGCGCGGTCTCGCCGGCCCAGGAAAACTCGATCTGCTCTTCCTCGCGACCCTCGGGCGGCGCCTTCCACTCCACGGCCGGCGGCGGCGCGGGCGGCGTCCAGGCGGCTGGCAGGCGCTTGAGGACGAAGGGCGTGGGCTCCTCGAAGGCTTCATCGTCCGCCTCCGGCGGCGCCAATCCGTCGAACAAGGGCTGCGCCACCGGCCAGGCGCAGGCGAGCAGGCTGCGCTTCGGGGGCATGTTCTTCCTGGGACAAGCCAGCAGGTGCAGCCGGTGCCTGGCCCGCGTCGCGGCAACGTACAGCAGGCGCGCGGCCTCGATGTCTTCGGCCTCGGCATCCAGCGACTTCAGGTACTCGTAGGCGGGCTCCTTGTCGCCGCCGGCCTGCTTGATCGGCGCCAGCAGCAGGGAACGGTCGGGCAATTCCTTCCAGCGCATGAGCGGCGAATCGCCGCTGCGCGGCGCGCGCTCCAGGCCCGGCACGATGACGGTGCCGAATTCCAGGCCCTTGGCCTTGTGGATGGTCATGATCTGCAGGTCCGCCTCAGTGGCCGCGGGATCGGGCGGCGCATGGAGTTCGTCCAGCAGCTCCGCCAGGCGCGCGAAGTCCACTTCGCCCGATTGCTCCAGCGCCTCCAGCGCATCGAGGTAGGTCTCGGCGTCCTCCAGCTCGGAGGGATCGGACACGCAGGCCGGCCCGCCCAGCGCGAGCCAGGCGCCCTCGACCCGGTCGCGCAGCGTGCCGCGCAGGCGCTGGTCCAGCGCGGCGCCCAGGACCGCGCGCAAATGTGCACGATCGTGCACATTTGCCAGCAGCGCCCACACCGTCTCCTCGCGGTTTTCGAACAGCGCGCTCATCTCCGCCAGCGTCATGCCGCACCAGGGCGCGCGCAGCAGGGCGAGCCAGGCGACGCGATCGCCAAGGTGCGTCAGCGCGCGCGTGAGCGCGAACAGGTCCTGCACCACCTGCTTCTCGCCCAGGCGGTCGATCTCGATGGCGCGGAAGCGAATGCCCGCAGCCTTGAGCGCGGGCACGATGTCCGCGAGCGCGCTGCGGTTTCGCACCAGCAGGGCGCAGTTGCCCTCCGCGCCCCGCACCAGTTCCACCACCCGCGCCGCCTCGGCTTCGTGGGTCCCGGGCGTGTGCCAGGCCACCGCTTCGCCGGGCAGCGCCGGATGGTTCGAGGTCGACGCCGAGTACGGCACCGCGCCCGAGGTTTCGTCCTCCGCCGCGGGCAGGATGCGGCTGAACGACGCGTTGACCCAGTCCACGATCCCGGACTGGGAGCGGAAATTGGTCTTCAGCGCCAGCGGCTCCAGCTTCACGTTGGGCAGGCCCTCGCGCCGCGCGCGCAGGTAGAGGCCCACCTCGGCCTCGCGAAAGCGGTAGATGGACTGCATCGGGTCGCCGACCACGAACAGCGTGCGGCCGTCGCCGCGCTGCCAGCCGGCGGTCAGCTTCACCAGCAGCTCCCACTGGCTGATGGAGGTGTCCTGGAATTCGTCCACCAGCAGGTGGGAAATGGCCTGGTCCAGCTTCAGCAGCAGGTCGCTGGGATCGTCCACGCTGCCCAGCGCGCGCACCGCGCCTTGCGCCACCTCGGTGAAATCGGCCTCGCCGCGCGCGGCGAACACCAGCTGCAGGCGCGCCACGGCGAGCGGCAGCAGTGCGAGCATCGCCTCGAGCGCCTCCCACTGCGCCTCCGCATAACGCTCCGGGGGCAGGCTGGTGAGCGCTTCCAGCGCGAGACGCAGCGCTTCGTTGCCCTCCAGCGCCTGCGCCTCCCTGGAACGCTTGCGCCACTCGCCGTTCTTGGTGAGCACGCTCTCGGCGAACTCAACCGATGCCCGTTTGTCGAGCTTCCTCGCCGCCGCGAGCAGGCGCTCGCGTTCCGCCTTGAATCCCGCTTCCAGCTCGTCGCGCGTCGGCGCGCGCCCGGCCTTGCGCAGCCACTGGTCGCGCCGGGCCAGCATGCTCGCGAGCAGCGACACCGCGGTGCCGACGTTGTTGTCCAGGTGCGCGAGCAGGCGCGCGACCGCGGGATTGGAAAAATCCGAGGCCACCTGCCAGGCCGCGTCCTGGTACAGCGGCAGCGGATCCTCGGCGATGCCCGGCGCGATGCCGAAGCGCGCCGGCACCGGCAACTGGCGCGCGATGGACAGGCAGAACGCGTCGATGGTCTCGATGCGCAGGCGATGGGCGATGTCCCCCGCGTGGGGCAGCTGCTCCAGCACCCGCTTGCGCATCTCGGCCGCGGCTTTTTTCGTGAAGGTGATGGCGACGATCTCTTCCGGAGATTTCGCAAGCGCGAGCAGCTTTAGGTAGCGGTCCACCAGCAACGTGGTCTTTCCCGAACCGGCGGGCGCCTGCACGATGAATGAGCGCGTGGGGTCGAGGGCGCCACGACGCTCCGCGTCGTCCTTTGGTCTCTCCCGCTGGTCGGCTATCATCGGCTTGGAGGCATCAGCCATGAGAGTCATTCCCGGTGACACCATGCCGGCGATCGATGCGCGACTGGTCGGCGGAACCCGCTGGGCGCTCGCCGATGAAAAACCCGAGAAGCTCGCGCTGCTCGCGTTCTATCGCGGCATTTTCTGCCCCATCTGCCGCGTCTGGATGATGGACCTGGACCGCCTGGTGCCCTACTTCACCAAGCGCGGCGTGTCGGTAATCGCACTCTCCTGCGACAAGAAGGAAGGCGCCCAGAAGGCGGTGAAGGACTGGGGCCTCAGGCACCTGCGTGTCGGCTACAAACTGGAGGTGGAGGACGCGCGCAAGGCGGGCCTGTACATCTCCGAGGGCCGCGGCCTCAACCCGGCCACCGGGCAGAAGGAACCGATGCTGTTCGCCGAGCCGGCGCTGCTGCTGGTGAAGCCCGGGGGCGAGCTCTACGCGGCGTGGATCCAGTCCACGCCCTACGCCCGCGTGCACATCGCGGAAATCCTCACCGCGGTGGACAACTTCGTCGCCAAGGGATTGCCAGAACCCAGAGGATCGGCCTAGCCCGGTCGCGTTTGGACAGATCGCCTTTTTCATCCGGCCCCTTCTTCATCGGATGAAAAAGGCGAAAGCTTTTCATGCACCCTGCACAGGGTCTGCAAATCACAGTTGCGACAGGTCGCCAGCCCCTTCTTCGGCTCGACCCGCGCATCCCCCTGCGCATGCCCCACCGCCAGGCTTTCCAGTTCCGCCCGCCAGCCCTCAACCAGTCCACTCCAGGACTTCGCCACCTTGACGCCAGGCAGGTCCCCGTCCTTCGAGGAAAAGCCCGAGAACTTCATGTCGCCGGCGCGCAGCTTTGCGAACGCGACCGCGCTGACTGGTTCCATCGCCGTCACCGCGTACAGCGGCAACTGCGGTTCCGCGGGACGCTCGCCCATCCAGTCGTTGGCGCTTGCGCGGCTGCCGGTCTTGTAGTCGATGATCGCGTGCGTGCCGTCTTGCAGCCGGTCCATGCGGTCGATCTGGCCCGTGAGCACCAGGCCACCGATTTCCAGTGTGCGCCGCTCTTCCGTGTGCAGCACCTCGAACGGCGTGCGCTCGCGCTCCAGGTCCAGCCATTCGCCCGCCAGACCGACGAGCCGCTTGTGCTCCAGCGCCGCGAACGGGCCGTCGATGTCCTGGCTCGCCACCGCCGTCTTCGCGGCGCGCGCAATGATGGCCGCGAGGCCGGGCTGGTCCAGCCCGTCGCGCGTCTTCACTTCCTTCCAGATTTCCGCCATCAGCACGTGCAGCAGGCTGCCGCGCGCCATGGCGTCCAGCCCAGGCTCGGGCGATTCCAGGGACTTCGCGCGCAGGCGGTGGCTGGCGAAAGCGCGGAACGGGCAGGCCGCCTGGTCGGCGAGCACGCGCGTGCCACCGCGGGCCGCATCGCCAGCAAGCGCGGGCGCAATCTCGTCTTCGTAGGGCTCGGCCATCCGCGCCTGGAATATCAGGTCGCGCCACGAGGCGATCGCCGGCAGCGCCACCTCGCCCTCGGGCACCTGCGCGATGAGCGGGCTGGGCACCAGTTCGCGGTCCTCTTCGCGCCTTGCCCAGGACAACACCACTTCGCCAGCCGCGGACAACCAGCCCTCGGTGCGGCGCCGGTCCAGCGCCAGCGAGGCCTCGGCGCTCGCCTCCGGAATCCCTGCCTTCTTCTGCAGCGCCGCCGGCAGGAAAGGTTCCGGCCGCACCCGCTGCGGCCATTTCCCGTCGGTGAGCCCGCTCACCCACAGCGCGTCGAACTCGATGCCGGCGGATTCAAGCAGGCCCAGCACCTGCACCGGCGCGCCGGGACCTTCGGGCTGGAACAGGGTTTCCGCGCACAGCCGGCGCAAGGCGCCCAGCGCCTCGGTGGCGGACATTGTTCCGGATACAAGCGACAGGCGCGCGAACTCGCCCAGCGTCTCGTTGAATTTCGCCCGCGCCTGGAACTCGGCCGAATCTGGCGCGCGGTCGCGCAGGAAGCCGGCCGCCTCCAGCAGCGCGGTGAAATGCTGCGCCCAGTGGTGCGGCGACTGGCGCTGGTGCTTGATCGCGTACACCTGTTCCAGGCGCTGGCGCAGTTCCGGGCAGCCCTCGATGAGCGAGATCAGCCTGGGCAGGGAAATTTCCGCATCCGCTTTCCTCCGCATCTCCGTGTCCAGCCGCGCGCGCGCAGCGGCTTCGCCCGTGGCGCCGCCCAGGAACGGCGAGCGGATGAGTCGGCTCGCCGTCTCGTATTTCACTTCCCGGACCGAGAGTTCCAGCAGGCCAAGTGCGAAAGCGACCGGCGGATGGTCCGCAAGCGGCTCGCCGATGGACAACTCGAATGGCTGCGCCGAACCCATCACCCGCGTGAACACCCGCGCCACTTCGCGCCGGCGAAGCTGCAGGTCGGGAACGACGACGCCGATGCGCGGATTGCCCTGCTCCAGTCGGGCGCGCGCCCAGCGCGCGGCGCATTCCAGTTCCTCGCGCGGCGAGGCGAACGATGTCCGCACCGCCTTCGCCGGCTTGCGCTCCGGCGCGCAGGCCACCCATTCACAGCCGCCGAGCACGTCGCGCGCCTGCGGCTTCAGGACGTCGAAGGCGTAGGCGACCAGCAGTTTCGTGCCGCGTCCCCGAAGTCCGAGTCCCGGCAGCAGCGCGGCGTCGGTCAGGCCTTCCTTCTTCAGGCGGCGCGCGTAGGCCCTGGCCCAGTCCGCGAATGCGAGCGTGTCTTCGGTGACGCCGAATTTCTCCAACCCCTTCTCCAGCCCGCCGGCAATGCCCCAATCGTGCGCCAGGCGCCAGGCCTCCAGCGCGTGCGCCGCGGTCCGCGGCACATCCAGCAGCGCCCCGTTCCAGCGCGAGGCGCGAATGGCCTCTTCCCACAGCAGTCGCGATTGCGCATCAGAGAGCAGCACCGGCAGCGCACTGGCGCCCTCGGCGTAGGACGCGTCGTCGTGGCAGCGGGTGACGAAGCTCTCCAGCGGCAGGATGTCGGCGTCTTCCCAGACCGCCAATCCCCGGCCGGACTGCCAGGCGTCGAATTCGGCGCGCAGCACCTGCGCGAGGCGTCGGTTGGGGGTGATGACGGTGACGCCGGCAGCGCGGCCTTCGGCAAGGCGAGCGAGCAGGTCGGTCTTGGTTATCGCAGCCAGGGACATGGCGCGAGTTTAGACGCCCGCAGGCTCAGGCCATGAGCCCGCGGGCGCGGCGAAATCGTGGACTGTCCCTGATTTCCCTGATTTCCCTGATTTCCAGCGTGATTTCCTGCGCCGCGCGGAGGGTTCAGCGGCCGAAGATTCCGCGCAGGACGTTGACACCTTCGCGGATGCCTTCCTTGACCGGATCCGGCGCCGGCTTGGCCTGGGGCGCGGGCTGACGCTGCTCCTGCCCCGGCTCCGGCTGCGCCTGCGGCGCCTGTCGCTGCTCCTGGCGCGCGCGCCGGCTCTCGCCGCCCTCGCCCATCAGCACCGACGCGGTGGACTTGAAGCGCACCTTCACCGCCCACTGCGGTTCCCAGGCCAGCTTCGGGTCCTGCGGCCGCGGCGGCTGTGCGAAGTTGGCTTCGTCGCCGTAGGCGATGAAGGCGACCATCGGCGTGCCGGCCTTCTTCATCACCTCGGCCGGCAGCGTGCACTCCTGTGTCGAGGGCGCCATCACCACCCGCTCGCGCACCAGGCGCGCCACTTCAGCCGGCGGCAGGTAGTCCATCAGCGAGCCGCCCATTTCCTGGAGCTCGCTGGAGGACCAGAACACGATCTCGTTCTCGTTCTGCGCGCCCATCGCGGTGGCGAAATAGCCGGTGGCGCCGGCGACCGCGTTCCAGCGCAGGCTGGCTCCGTTGGCCTCGAGTTCGACGCGCGGCAGGAAATCCCGCTCCAGCGCGAAGCGGATCTCCGGCGAGTAGTTGCCCTTCACCACGTGCTCACCGCGCAGCGACGCACCGGCGGGAACCGGCCGGGGCTCCCCGGCGTTGGGCCAGTCGCCGTAGGTGCGGCTGCGCCCGGAGGCGGGCCCGGAGGGCCGCGTCACTCTCCGCGACACCATGTTCGGCGGCGTGCGCCCGTCGGCGAGGCCGGCAAAATCGATCACCACCGGCTGGCCGGCGCGCAGGTTTTCGCCGCAACCCCAGTAGATGAGCATGCGGCCGCGCGGCCTTTCCATGCCCTCGGGCATGTCGCGCTCGCCGCGCGCGGCCGGCTCGCGCCGCGGCGTCAGCAGCGGCAGTGTCGGTCCCATGTCCATTCCCGGCGGAATATCGTGCCCGGCCTGGGGCGCGCCATTGGGCGACAGCTGCGATCCCAGCTGCAGGACGAGGTTGCGCCCGCTGCTGCCGCGTCCGCCCATCATGCCGGCGGCCATCGCCGGCATTCCCGGCATGCTCGTGCCGGCGGCGGTCTCCGCGCTCATCCAGTACACCGCGAGCGGCGGCTTCACGACCTGCTGCTGCGCCAGGGCAACCGGCGCGACGACGGCAAGGAACGCGGCGGGAATGGCGGCATGACGCATGGGCAGGCTCCGGTGAGACAGCCCGCCGAGTATAGCGACGCCGGGCTGCAGGCGGCGCTCGCGATGCCTTCGCACGCGCACGGCGC
Organism: Betaproteobacteria bacterium; assembly: GCA_052386675.1. Taxonomy (GTDB): domain Bacteria; phylum Pseudomonadota; class Gammaproteobacteria; order Burkholderiales; family SG8-39; genus RBG-16-66-20. Next base: position 15,405 of record JBQTJX010000023.1, on the reverse strand, counting down.
GAGGAAGTCACGCGGTTGCGGTGTGTGGCGCCGGCTCCCCGCGTGAGCCGGACGGCTTGACGGTGGTTGTCCTTGTCTGTACACTTTTTCTGTACATATCCGGAACCGGCGATGTCCAAAGTCAAGGTCACTGAACTGCGGCAGAACCTCCCCGCGTACCTCGCCCGGGTCCGGCGCGGCGAGGAGTTCGAAGTCATGGTCCATGGCAAGGTCGTGGCCAGGCTCGTCCCCGAAGCCGACCGGCGCGAAGCCGCGCGCCGGCACTTGTCCGAACTGCGGCGCAACGGCGCGCGCATTGTCGGCGACGTGATCCGCATGCCCAGGCAAACCTGGGACGCGGAACGCTAGGCCTGTGATCCTGCTCGATACCCAGGTGCTGCTTTACGACGCGCTCGATCCGAAGCGGCTTTCGCGCAAGGCGCGCGCCACGCTTGAGGATGGCATGGCGGCCGGCGCGCTCGCCTGCTGCGATATCAGCCTCTGGGAAATCGCCCTCCTCGCCGCACGACGCAGGATCGATTCCGGTCCGGACGTTGCGGCATTCATCGAGAGCGTGCTGCAACTGCGCTCGGTGCGCGTGCTGCCGATCACGCCGGCCATCGCCACCATGGCCCAGTCCGACATATTCGTGCATGGCGATCCGGCGGATCGGCTCATCGCCGCCACCGCGATCGAGCACGGCGCCCCTCTTCTCACCGCCGATGCAGAACTGCGGAGCCTGAAGGGCCTGAGCGCGATCTGGTAGCCCGCTCGCCGCTAGCGCGCGACGGCCACCCGGAACGCCTCGCGCACCACGTCCTTGCCGGCCAGCAGCTCGGCCGACTGCGCGCGTTCTTCCTCGAACACCACCGCGGCGAGGCGCCGCAGGTTGGCGCGCGCCTCGTCGATCGTCTGGCCCTGCGAATTGACCCCGGGGAGTTCCTCGACGAAGCCGATGTAGCCGTTCCGGGACTTCAGGTACACGGCCGTGAACGACATTTCGGGTTGTTCCATTGCTGCCTCCTGGAGAGGCGGCCAGACTAGGCGCCGGGTGTTACGCGCCGGTGAATCCAGGCACGAAGCTCAGCGCTCGAGCAGCTTTTTCTTGTCCTGGACCTTGGTCCACTCGTCGGCGTCGGCCGGCGCGGGCTTGCGCTCGATGATGGGCTTCCAGCCCGCGGCAAGTTCCTTGTTGAGGGCGATCCACTCGCGCTGGCCGTCCGGGACGTCGTCCTCGGCGAAGATGGCCTCCACCGGGCACTCCGGGACACACAGGGTGCAGTCGATGCACTCCTCCGGATCGATCACCAGCATGTTGGGGCCTTCCCGGAAACAGTCCACCGGGCAGACGTCCACGCAGTCGGTGTACTTGCACTTGATGCAGGATTCGGTGACGACGTAGGCCATGATAATCAACAGTTTAGCATCGATATTTGGGTTCCGGACCCGCGGGCCGCATAATACGTCCCGTCCCTGCTTCATTCCGCACCACCCCCCCTACATTCATCCCAGAGGAACCATGGCCAGTCCGAACATCCAGCAGATCACCGACGCCAGCTTCGAGCCCGAGGTCCTGAAAAGCGACGTCCCGGTGCTGGTCGACTACTGGGCGGAATGGTGCGGACCGTGCAAGTCCATCGCCCCGATCCTGGAGGACGTGGCCAAGGAGTATGGCGGGCGCCTGAAGATCGCCAAGATCAACGTCGACGAGAACCAGTCGACCCCGGCCAAGTTCGGCATCCGGGGCATCCCGACCCTGATGCTGTTCAAGAACGGCAACGTCGAGGCCACCCGGGTGGGGGCGCTCACCAAGTCCCAGCTCACCGCCTTCCTTGACAGCAATATCTAAACACCCTACCCTTTGAGCCGTACCCGCGCCGGCTTGGACGACGGCGCGGCGAAAAACAGCAGCACCAGCAACAACAGCAGTAACAGGATTCAGGATTCCCGGCGCCGGTTCCCGGCGCATCTTCCAGATCGCAGCAGTTCACGCGCCGGGCCCCCGCACAATCATTTCGCAGTCTTTTCGACGGCCAAGCCGTCTCCACCGGCACATGCAGCTTCCATGTATCTCTCAGAACTGAAGACCCTTCACGTATCCGAGCTGCTCGAGACGGCCACCACGGCCGGCGTCGAGGGCGCCAACCGGATGCGCAAGCAGGACCTGATCTTCGCCATGCTGAAGAACCAGGCGAAGAAGGGCGAATCCATCTTCGGCGACGGCACCCTGGAGGTGCTGCCCGACGGCTTCGGCTTCCTGCGCTCGCCTGACACCTCCTACCTGGCGAGCACCGACGACATCTACGTCAGCCCCTCGCAGATCCGCCGCTTCAACCTGCACACCGGCGACACCATCGAGGGCGAGATCCGCACCCCGAAGGACGGCGAGCGCTACTTCGCCCTGGTCAAGGTGGACAAGGTCAACGGCGAACTGCCCGAGGCGGCCAAGTCCAAGATCCTTTTCGAGAACCTGACGCCGCTGCATCCGGACAAGGCGTTCAAGCTCGAGCGCGAGATGAAGGCCGAGGAAAACCTTACCGGCCGCATCATCGACATCATCGCCCCGATCGGGAAAGGCCAGCGCGGCCTGATCGTGTCGCCCCCGAAGGCCGGCAAGACGGTGATGCTGCAGCACATCGCGCACGCCATCGTCGCCAACCACCCCGATGTCTCCATGATCGTGCTGCTCATCGACGAGCGCCCGGAGGAAGTGACCGAGATGTCGCGCTCGGTGCGCGGCGAAGTGGTCGCCTCCACCTTCGACGAGCCGGCCTCGCGCCACGTGCAGGTCGCCGAGATGGTGATCGAGAAAGCCAAGCGCCTGGTGGAGCACAAGAAGGACGTCGTCATATTGCTCGATTCGATCACGAGGCTTGCCCGGGCCTACAACACCGTGCAGCCGGCCTCGGGCAAGGTGCTGACCGGCGGCGTGGACGCCAACGCCTTGCAAAAGCCCAAGCGCTTCTTCGGCGCCGCAAGGAACGTCGAGGAAGGCGGGTCCCTGACCATCATCGCCACCGCGCTGATCGATACGGGCTCGCGCATGGACGACGTCATCTACGAGGAGTTCAAGGGCACCGGGAATCTGGAAATCCACCTTGACCGCCGCATGCACGAGAAGCGCATCTTCCCGGCCATCAACGTCAACCGCTCCGGCACCCGGCGCGAGGAGCTCCTGATCGCCAAGGACCTGCTGCAGAAGATCTGGGTGCTGCGCAAGCTCCTCTACCCGATGGACGAGCTCGAGGCGGCCGAATTCCTGATCGACAAGGTGCGCGCCACCAAGTCGAACGGGGAGTTCTTCGACTCCATGACCGCGCGCCGGAGCTGACCCGCCGCCCTTGCGCTAAGCCGCTGATTTACGTATACTTCGCGCCCTTTTCCGACCATCCATTTTCGAGCCCGCCATGAAATCCGGAATCCATCCTCAGTACCAGCCGGTGATCTTCCTCGACACCTCCTCCAACCACTCCTTCCTGACCCGGTCGGCGATCGACGCCAAGGGCCGCGAGACCATGAAGTGGACCGACGGCAAGGAGTACCCGGTGGTCAAGGTGGAGATTTCCTCCGAATCGCATCCGCACTACACCGGCAAGCAGAAGGTGATGGACACCGCCGGCCGGATCGAGAAATTCAAGCGCCGCTATACGAAAAAAGCCGCCGCCTGAGGCACCGGAACACCATCGAAAAGGGCAGCCGAGGCTGCCCTTTTTTTGCGCCCGCCCCGGCCATCCTGCCGGACAATAGCGGCCCATGATTCCGCGGCTCGCCCTCCCGCCCTCGCACGCGGTGCTGGTGCTGCTCGCGCTCGCGTTCGTCCTCCCGGGCCTCGCCGGGCACGACCCCTGGAAGACCTATGACGTGGTCGCACTCGAGATCGCGCACCAGATGCGCGTGACCGGCGACTGGCTGCTGCCCAGGGTGGCGGGCGAGCCCTGGCCGGAGGACCCGCCTTTCTACCACTGGCTCGCGCTCGCCTTCGGCGGCGCGCTGGGCTGGGCGCTGCCGTTCCACAACGCCGCGCGCCTGGCGAGCGGGCTGTGCATGCTGGCGGCGTTCTGGTTCGTGTACCTCGCGGCGCGCCATGGCGCGCATGCCTCCCTCGCCACCGAGCCCGCGCCGCAGGACGTGATGGGCGCGGCCAAGGCGCGCTACAGTGCGCGCGCCGTGGGCGCCTCCGCGACGCTGCTGCTGGCCGGGTCCACCGGCCTCATCGTGCACGCGCACGAGGCGGCGCCCGACCTCGCCGCGCTCGCGGCCGCCTGCGCCGCGCTCCTGTTCCTGTCGCGCGCCGCGCGCCGGCCGCTCGCCGCGGGCTTCGCCTTCGGCGCCGCGCTGGCGGTCGCGTTCCTTTCCACCGGCATCGTCGTGCCGGTGGTGCTGCTGCCCGTGGCGCTCGCCGCCCACCTCGCCTGCGACGAGCTGCGCACGCGGCGCGCGCCGGGTTTCCTCATGCCGGCGTTCGCGCTGCCGCTGCTTGCCGCCGCCGGCTGGGCGCTCGCGCTGAAGCTGCGCGCACCGGAACTCGCCGCCGGCTGGTGGGCCACCGCGGCCGAAGGGCGCGGCCCCTTCGGCCCGGCGCTGCGCTATTACCTGGTCACCGCCAGCTGGTACGCCTGGCCGGCCTGGCCGCTCGCGCTGTGGGCGGCGTGGACGCTGCGCGCGCAGTGGCGCACCACGCGCGTGTTCGTGCCGCTTGCCGCCGCGCTGCTCGCGCTGCCGGTGATCGCCTGGGGCGGCCAGACGCAGGACATCAACGCCACGCTGCTGCTCGCCCCGCTCGCGCTGCTGGGCGCACACGGCGTCGGGCGCCTACGCCGCGGCGCGGCCAACGCGCTGGACTGGTTCGGGGTCATGACCTTCGGCTTTTTCGCCGCGCTGGTGTGGCTGGGCTACGCGGCCATGATGACCGGCCTGCCGCCGAAGATCGCGAACAACTTCGCCAAGACCGCGCCCGGCTTCCTGCCGCAGTTCGAGTGGCTGCCCTTCGCCGTCGCCGCCGCGATCACGCTGGGCTGGCTTTATTGCGCGTTCCTCACCGCCCCCTCGCCCACGCGCGGCGTGCTGCGCTGGGCGGCCGGGGTGGCGCTGCTCTGGGGCACGTTCGCGATGCTGTGGATGCCGTGGACCGACTACCAGAAAAGCTACCTTGGGGTCGCGCTGCAGCTGAAATCCCGCCTGCCGGCGGCGCCGGGCTGCATCTCCGGCAGCGGCTTCGGCCTGCCGCAACGCGCCGCCCTCAGCTACCACGCCGGCATCCGCACGGTTGCGCCCAGGGACGAATGCAGGTATTTCCTCGTCCAGGGACAGGCGCTGCACGAACTGGATGCGCCGCGCGGACGCTGGGAGAAGCTGGCCGACGTCGGCCGCCCCGGGGACAAGTCCGAGCGCTACCGCCTGTACCGGAAACGATAGATCGATTGATTGACAGGAGCGCCTTGAACACCACCCCACCCGTCGATTGCCGCGCCTGGGCCCGGATCGCCGCCCATGCGGAGACCTGGAAGCACGCGCGCATCGATGAACTGCTGGCGCACGACCCAGGGCGCGCGACCGCAATGGTCGCCGAGGGCGCGGGCCTGAAGCTCGATTACTCGCGCCAGCGGCTCGGCGGACTGACCATCGGGCTGCTGGCGCAATTGCTGGAGGAGCGAGGCTTCGACCAGTGGCGCGCAGCCCTGCTGGAAGGCGCGATCGTGAACCTCACCGAGAACCGCGCGGCCTGGCACACGGCGCTGCGCGCGGGCGAAACCGCGCCCGACGAGGTGAAGGCGGCGCTCGCAGCGATGGAAAAAATCGGCGCGGGGCTTCCGGGCATCCGCCGCGTCGTCAACCTGGGCATCGGCGGCTCGGATTTCGGCCCGCGCCTCGCCTACGGCGCGCTGCGCGCGCAGCGCATCCGCGAGGCGCGCTTCGTGGCCAGTCCCGACCCGGCGGCGCTGGCCGGCGCGCTGGAGGGCGCCGAACCGGATTCGACGCTTTTCGTGGTGGTGTCCAAGACCTTCACCACCGCCGAGACCCTGGCCAATGCCGAGGCGGCGAAGCGCTGGGGCGCGAAGCATTTCATCGCGGTGTCGAACAACACCGACGCGGCCAGGCGCTTCGGCGCGGCCGAGGTGTTGCCGATGCCGGAGTGGGTCGGCGGACGCTACTCGCTGTGGTCCACCGCCGGATTCGCCGCCTTCGCCGCGCTGGGCGCGGAACGCTTCGGCGAGCTGCTCGCCGGGGCGCGCGACATGGACTGGCACTTCGCCTCGGCGCCGCCGCAGAAGAACCTGCCGGTGCTGATGGCGCTGATCGGCGCCTGGAACGTGAATTTCCTGGACTGCGGCACGCACGCGGTGCTGCCCTACGCGCATGCGCTGCGCCTGCTGCCGGCGCACCTGCAGCAGCTGGAGATGGAATCCAACGGCAAGCGCGTGGACCACCGCGGCAACGAGCTCGCCTACGCCACTGCGCCGGTGGTCTGGGGCGCCGAGGGCACGCCCAGCCAGCATTCCTTCCACCAGCTGCTGCACCAGGGCACGCAGATCGTGCCGGCCGACTTCATCGACCCGGGGGTCAGCGCGCTACTGTCGGCGAACGCCCGCGCCCAGGCCGACGCCCTCGCCCTGGGCACCGCGGATCCGTCGCTGCCGCCGCACCGCCAGTATCCGGGCAACCGCCCTTCCAGCATCCTTTCCATGCCGGGACTGGGCGCCCGTTCGCTGGGCGCGCTGCTTGCGGCCTGGGAGCACAAGGTATTCACCCAGGGCGTGCTCTGGAACGTCAACAGCTTCGACCAGTGGGGCGTCGAGCTCGGGAAGAAACTCGCCAACGATCTGCTCAAGGGAGGCCGCTAGTGGACCAGGAAACCTTCAACCTCAGCATCCGCAAGTTCCTCAAGATGGTGGGCGTGAATTCGCAGCGCGAGATCGAGCAGGCGGTGAACAAGGCGCTGGAGGCGGCCCGCCTCAAGGGCGACGAGAGCCTCGCCGCGACGATGACACTCGAGATCCCGGCGCTCGGGGTGAAGGTGCCGTTCAACGCGGAAATCAGACTAAAATGATTCTTTGCGGAGGGCGGCATGAACAAGGCGCGTGAATTCGACCAGACCGTCGTCGTCGAGCTGAAGACGCTGCTGGGCGAGCGCGTCTCCACCTCCGCCGCGGTGCGCGAGCACCACGGCAAGGACGAGTCCTACTTCCCCTACGCGCCGCCCGACGCGGTGGTGTTCCCGCACACGACCGAGGAAGTGCGCGACGTGGTGAACATCTGCCGCCGCCACCGCGTGCCCATGATTCCCTTCGGCGTCGGCACCTCTCTCGAGGGCCACATCCTGGCGGTGAAGGGCGGCGTGTGCATCGACCTGTCGCAGATGAACCAGGTGATCGAGGTGCACGAATCGGACCTGGACGCCGTGGTGCAGGCCGGGGTCACGCGCAAGCAGTTGAACGAGCACATCAAACACACGGGCCTGTTCTTCCCGGTGGACCCGGGCGCGGACGCGACCCTGGGCGGCATGGCGGCCACGCGCGCCTCGGGCACGAACGCGGTGCGCTACGGCACCATGCGCGAGAACGTGATTTCCCTGAAGGTGGTGCTGGCCGACGGGCGCATCGTGCAGACCGCGCGCCGCGCCAAGAAGTCCGCCGCCGGCTACGACCTGACGCGCCTGTTCGTCGGCTCCGAGGGAACGCTGGGCATCATCACCGAGGTCACGGTGCGCCTGTACCCGGTGCAGGAGGCGATGTCGGCCGCGGTCTGCGCCTTCGAAACGGTGGACGGCTGCACCAACACCGTGATCCAGACCATCCAGGCCGGCGTGCCCATCGCGCGCTGCGACATCGTCTGCGAGAAGACGGTGGATGCCATCAACAAGTACAAGAAGACCAGCTACCGCGTCGCGCCGACGGTGTTCTTCGAGTTCCACGGCTCCGCGGCGAGCGTGGTCGAGCAGGCCGAAATCGTGCAGTCTATCGCCAAGGACAACGGCGGCATGGATTTCGTCTGGGCCACCAAGGCCGAGGAGCGCACCCAGCTCTGGGACGCGCGCCACAACGCGTACTTCGCCTGCATCCAGTCGCGCCCGGGCTCGCGCGCGGTGTCCACCGACGTCTGCGTGCCGATCTCGCGCCTCGCCGAGTGCGTGGCCGAGACCATGGAGGACGCCAAGAGCTACTTCGCGCCGGTGCCCCTGCTGGGCCACATCGGCGACGGCAATTTCCACCTGATGCTGTTCATGGACCCGGCCAGGCCCGAGGAAGCCGAGCAGGCGAAGGTCTTCAACAAGCGCGTGGTGGACCGCGCCCTGCGCATGGAAGGCACCTGCACCGGCGAGCACGGCGTCGGCCTGGGCAAGATCGGCTCCATGACCCGCGAGCTGGGCGAGGACGTGGTCTCGCTGATGGTGGACATCAAGAAGGTGTTCGATCCCGAGAACCTGATGAACCCCGGCAAAGTGGTGCCGCTGCCATGAGCGCCGAGAGGAAACTGAAGGAACTGGGCATCGACCTGGGCAAGGTGTCCTCGCCGGTCGCCAACTACGTCAATGCCGTGCGCACCGGAAACCTTTTGTACCTGTCTGGCAAGGGCCCGCGCGAGGTGAATGGCGCCCGCCCGAAGGGCAAGCTCGGACGCGAGTACACCGTCGAGCAGGGCTACCAGCACGCGCGCACGGTGGGGATGGACCTGCTGGCGGTGATGCAGTCCGAGCTGGGAAGCCTGGACCGCGTCAAGCGCGTGGTGAAGGTGCTGGGCATGGTCAACGCGACCCCGGAGTTCGAGGACCAGCCCAGGGTGATCAACGGCTGCTCGGACCTGTTCGTGCAGGTGCTGGGCGAGCGCGGCAAGCACGCGCGCTCGGCGGTCGGCATGGGCTCGCTGCCCATGGGCATCCCGGTCGAGATCGAATGCATCGTGGAAGTGGAATAGCAACGGACGGATGTAACCGATCGGTTACATGGCGGGAGAAAAACAGGGACAGTCCACGTTTTCCGGGGTGGAAAACGTGGACTGTCCCTGTTTTCAGATGGTCATCACCGTCCTGCGGTAGTACTTCAGCTCCTCGATGGACTCGAGGATGTCGGCCAGGGCCTCGTGCTTGCCTTCCTTCTTCAGCGCCCGGGCGATTTCCGGCTTCCAGCGCCGCACCAGCTCCTTGAGCGTGGAGACATCGAGGTTCCGGTACAGGAAGTGCGCTTCCAGCTTCGGCATCCAGCGCGCGAGGAAGCGCCGGTCCTGGCAGATGGAGTTGCCGCACATCGGCGACACGCCCCTGGCCACGTGCTGCTCGAGGAACGCGAGCGCCTGGCGCTCGGCCTCGGCTTCCGCCAGCGTCGAGGCCCTCACCTTCTCCACCAGCCCGGACTTGGCGTGCACGCTGCGGTTCCAGGAATCCATCGCCGCCAGCACCTCGTCGGGCTGGTGCAGCACCAGCACCGGGCCCTCGGCGACCAGGTTCAGCTCCGAGTCGGTGACGATGAACGCCATCTCCAGGATGCGGTCGGAATCGGGCGCGAGGCCGGACATTTCCATGTCGAGCCAGATAAGGTTGTTGCTATCCACGGCCATGCTTTATTCTCTCACGACGCATGAACGACACTGACGGCACCGCCTTCACCTGGGCCTTCCTCGCCGCGCTTGCGGCCGCCACCGGCACGCGGCTGTGGCTGGCGGCGCGCCAGATGCGCCACGTGCGCGCGCATCGCGAAGCGGTGCCGGAATCCTTCGCCGGCGCGATCCCGCTCGAGGCGCACCAGAAGGCCGCCGACTACAGCGTCGCCAAGGGCCGGCTCGGCGTGGTCGAGCTGCTGGTGGGCGTGGCGATGCTGCTCGCGCTCACGCTGGGCGGCCTGCTGGAACGGCTGGCGCAGGCCTGGACGCATTGGCTCGAGCCCGGCGGCATCGCGCACGGCGCGGCGCTGATCCTGTCGGTCGTGGTGCTGCTCTCGGCCGTGGACCTGCCTTTCGCGATCTACCGCACTTTCGTGGTGGAGGCCCGCTTCGGATTCAACCGGATGACGCCAATGCTCTTCCTGGCGGACCTGGCCAAGCAAACCGCCGTCGGCGCCGCGTTGGGCGTGCCGCTGCTTGCGCTGGTGCTGTGGCTGATGGCGCAGATGGGCGAGCACTGGTGGATCTGGGTCTGGGGCGCCTGGACCACGTTCAACCTGCTGATCCTGCTCGCCTACCCCACCTTCATCGCGCCGATCTTCAACCGCTTCAGTCCGCTGGAGGACGCGGCGCTGGCCGACCGGGTGGGCGCGCTGCTCGAGCGCTGCGGCTTTCGCTCCAGCGGCCTGTACGTGATGGACGGCTCGAAGCGCTCGAGCCACGGCAACGCCTACTTCACCGGCTTCGGCGCCGCCAAGCGCATCGTGTTCTTCGACACCCTGCTCGCGCGCCTGGCGCCGGCGGAGATCGAGGCGGTGCTGGCGCACGAGCTGGGCCACTACAAGCGCCACCATGTCTGGAAGCGGGTGGTGCTGCTGTTCGCCGCCTCCTTCGGCCTGCTCTGGGTGCTGGGCGAGCTGATCCGGCAGGACTGGTTCTATGCCGGGCTGGGAGTGCGCACGCAGGGCACGGCGGCGGCGCTGATGCTGTTCTTCCTCGCGATGCCGGTGTTCACCTTCTTCCTGCAGCCGCTGTCGAGCCTGTACTCGCGCAAGCACGAGTTCGAGGCCGACGCCTATGCCGCGGCGCACGCGAGCGCCCCGGAACTGGTGAAGGCGCTGGTGAAGCTGTACCAGGACAACGCCGCGACCCTGACCCCGGACCCGCTGCACTCGGCCTTCTACGACTCCCACCCGCCGGCGGCGACGCGCATCGCCCGCCTGTCGGCCCTGCCGGGCGCCGCATGAGCCGGCCCGCGCGCCTGGGCGCGAGCGAGGCGCAGGAGCGGCTCGGCGCACTGAAGGGCTGGGCGATCGAGGGCGACACGCTGGTACGGACCTACGCGTTCAAGGACTATCACCGGACCATGGCATTCGTGAACGCGGTGGCCTGGATCGCGCACCGCGCCGACCACCATCCCGACCTCGCGGTGGGCTACAACCGCTGCCGCGTGGTCTGGTCCACGCACGATGCCGGCGGGCTGACGGAGTTCGATTTCGCCTGCGCCGCGCGCTGCGACGCGCTGCTTGAACAATCCTGATTGAACGGCCCCGATTGACGGCCAGCTCGGGCCTCGTCGTCGCCGGCTTCGGCCGCGTCTCGCTGGTGCGCATGCCCGAAGGCGAACTGGTGCAGGCGCGCGCCCGCAGCCGCCGCGTGGTCGCCGTCGCCGGCGACCGGGTCGAGCTGCTCGCGGGCGGATTCATCGGCGCGGTGGCCCCGCGCCGCAACCTCATCGCGCGCACCAGCGCGTTTCGCGCCAAGCTGATCGCGGCCAATGTCGCGCAGGTGGTGCTGGTGGTGGCCTGCGAGCCGCCGTTCTCCGACGAGCTGCTGTGCCGCGCCCTGGTCGCCGCGCACCACGCCGGGGCCGAAGCGCTGATCGCGCTCAACAAGATCGACCTGGCGGCAACGAATCCGGCCGGGCTGGAGGACGCCCGGGCGCGCCTGGCGCCGTTTCGCGCCGCCGGGATCGAGGTGATCGAGCTGGCGGCGAAGCTCGATCCCTCGCCGCTGGCGGCGCGCCTGCGCGGCCGGCGCAGCGTGCTCATCGGCCAGTCCGGCATGGGCAAGTCCACGCTGCTGAAGGCGCTGGTGCCGGAGGCCGAGGTCCGCATCCGCGAGATATCGGCCTTCCTGTCGGCGGGCAAGCAGTCCACCACCGCATCGCGCCTGTACGCCGTGGACGCCGAATCCGAACTCATCGACACCCCGGGCCTGTCCGAATTCGGGCTCGCGGGCCTCGATCCGCGGGAGATCGCGGCGGGATTCGCCGACCTTGCGCCGCTCGCCGCGCAATGCCGCTTCCGCGACTGCCGCCATCTCAGCGAACCCGGCTGCGCGGTGAGCGCGGCGGCGGCATCCGGCGCGCTCTCCTCGCGGCGACTGGAACTCTACCGGCGCATCATTGCCGCACCATGAGGTGCCAGGCATGAAGCGCGTCTTCAGCTCCTTCGACCGGATCGCGGTGTTCCACGCCCGCAACCTGCTGGAGGCCGAGGGCATTCGCGCCACGGTCAGGAACGAGATGTTGTCCTCGGTCATGGGCGAGCTGCCGCCGGCGGAATGCCAGGCCGAGGTGTGGGTGGCGAACGAGGCGGACGCAGCACTCGCCGAGCGGATCCTGCGCGAGGGCACCGCGCCGGCCGGCGCGCCCTGGCGCTGCGCCTGCGGGGAGGCGCTGGAAGGCCAGTTCCAGCAGTGCTGGCGCTGCGGCGGCAGCCGCGACGGCAGCCGCGGCTAGAACACCCGCGCCAGCGCGACCAGCCCGAGCACGAATACCCAGACCACCACCGCGCGCCACAGCAGGCCTACCGTGCTGTCCAGGAACGCGACCTCCGCGGCCTCGCCGATCCCCAGTTCCGGGCGCGGCTGCAAGCCCTCCACCTCGGTGAGCGGCATGCCCAGCCTGACGCCCATGGCGCCGGCGCCGGCGGCGAGCACGATGCCGACATTTGCCTCCGGCCATGCCGGCGCCTGCGTGCGCCAGCAGTAGATCGCGTCCTCGAAATCGCCCACCACCGCGAACGCGGCCGCGGTGAGGCGCGCGGTGGGCCACTCGAGCACGTGGAGGGCGCGGTTGGCGAGATGGCCGAAGGGCCCGCCGTTTCCGGTCGCGCCCCAGCGCCGCTGCAGGAACGAAGCCACGCGGTACAGGATCGCCCCGGAGGGTCCGGGCAGGACGATGAACCAGAACAGCACCGCGAACACGTGCCGGTGCGAGGCAGAGATCGCCTCCTCGATGGACAGGCGCGCCACTTCCTCGCGGCTGCGGTGTTGCGCGGGCTCGCCGCGCCAGGCGCCGATCAGTTCGCGCGCCCGGTCCGCGTCGCCGTCCTTGAGCGCGGTCTGGATGCCGGTGAACCAGTGGCTGAACTGGCGGAAGCCGAGCGTCAGGTACAGCGCGGCGATGTTCACCGCCACGCCCAGCGCGGGGCTGAGCCACCACGCGGCGTAGTACAACGCCAGCGCCGCGGCCACCGGGACCAGCGCCGCGACCAGCCAGGCGATGGTGCCGTGGCGGTGCTCGCCGGCGTTGAAGCTGCGCTCCAGCCAGTCGGCCCAGGCCGCGAGGAGGGAAAAGTACGCCTTGCGGTCGCCCAGCGGGCGCCACTGCTCCAGGACCAGCGCGGCGATGATCGCGAGTACGCCCATCTGGGGGCATTCTATACAATGGATGCGCCGTGAAAATCACCGTTCCCTGGGGCTACGACGAGATCGCGCCGCTGCAAAGGACCGACAAGGTGCTGCTGCGCGGCGGCGGCACGCCGGTGTTCTGCCGCGCCACCAACGCGCTGGCGCTGTCGTTCGCCGAATTCGTGGTCGCGGCGCGCGACTACCCGATCGTGTTCGCCGCGACGGGCGGCGGGGACCGTGGGAGCGTTGGATACGTCCCGGTGATCGTGCTGGGCCTGGCCGACCGGAGCAACCTGTTCGTCAACGCCGCCGGAGACTGGGACCCTGCCTGCTACCTGCCCGCCTACGTGCGCCGCTATCCGTTCTGCATCTCCAAGGTCTACGACGCCGAGGGCAAGCCCGGCAGCGAGCGCGTGGTGTACATCGCGAAGACCTACCTCGACCCGGGGGGCGTGGCGCTGTTCGACGCCGCGGGCAAGCCCGGCGCGCAGTGGCAGGGGATCGAGCGCCTGCTCTCGGAGTACGAGGCCGACCTCGACCGCACCGCCGAGATTTGCGCGGCGCTGCAGCGCCTGGACCTGTTCGTGCCCTTCAGCATGGAGGTGGTCGAGAATGGCCGCAAGGCGACCCGGCTGAAGGACATGTTCCGGGTCGACGAGGCGAAGCTCGCCGCGCTGAAGCCGGCGGCGCACAAGGCGCTGGTGACCAAGGGCTTCATGGGCCGCGTCTACGCCCACCTGCACTCGCTGGAGAACTTCAGCCGGCTTTATCGCCGGGAGGAGCAGCAGCGCCGGGAACGGCAGCGAGGTAGCGCGAAAGGTTGACCACCATGGCGGCGGTGGCGCCCCAGATGGTGTGTCCTCCGTAATCCATGGTGTAGAACCAGCGCGTCTCACCCTGCCACTCGCGCGAGCTGCGGCGATGGTTCGCCGGGTCCATCAGGAAGGCGAGCGGCACCTCGAAAATCCGTTCCACCTCGTTGGCGTCGGGCGCGAGCTCGAACGGCGGCGCCACCAGACCCACCACTGGCGTGACGCGGAACCCGGTGCCGGTGTGGTACTCGGGCAGCCGCCCCAGCAGTTCGACGTGACGCGGATGCAGGCCGATCTCTTCGAGCGTCTCCCGCAGCGCGGTGGCCTCCGGGCCCTCGTCCTGCGGCTCTGCGCGCCCGCCGGGGAAGGCCACCTGCCCGGAATGGGACTTGAGGTGCGCGGTGCGCAGCGTGAACAGCACCGCAAGGCCGGCCTCGCGCGGCACGATGGGCACCAGCACCGAGGCCGGCGTGGCCGCCGCGGGCCGGGTGCCGTGGTCGCCATAGATGGCCGTCGCCGGCGGCACCACGGTGGCGAAGTGGCGGCGCAGCCAGCCGGGATCCACCACAGGATCCAAGGTGCCGCCCGCCCCGGTCGCTCCGGCGCTCAGGGAACCAGGATCACCGACCCCGTGGTCCTGCGCGACTCCAGGTCGGTGTGGCACTTCGCCGCGTCGGCGAGCTTGTACTTGCCGGTGGTCTCGATCTTCACCTTGCCCGACTGCACGATCTCGAACAGCGCGCTGGAGCGCGCGACCAGGTCGGCGCGCGTCGCGATGTGCGTCGCCAGCGTCGGCCGGGTGACGTAGAGCGAGCCCTTGGCGGACAGGATGCCCAGGTTCACCGGCGGCACCGCGCCCGAGGCATTGCCGAAAGAGGCGATCAGGCCGCGCGGCTGCAGGCAGTCCAGCGTTCCTTCCCAGGTGGACTTGCCCACCGAGTCGTACACCACCGGCACGCCCTTGCCGCCGGTGAGCGCCTTCACCTTCTCGACGAAGTTCTCCTTCGAGTAATTGATGACGTGCGTGGCGCCGTGGGCCTTGGCGAGGGCGCACTTCTCGTCCGATCCGGCGGTGCCGATCACCGTCACCCCGAGCGCCTTCAACCACTGGCAGGCGATGAGGCCGACGCCGCCGGCGGCGGCGTGCCACAGGACGGTGTCGCCCTTCTGCACCTTGTAGGTGGTGAAGATCAGGTAGTGCACCGTGAGCCCCTTGAGCAGCATCGAGGCGGCCTGCTCGTCGCTGATCTCCTTGGGCAGCTTGACCAGCCGGTCGGCCGGGACGACGCGGCTCTCGCAATAGGCGCCGACGAGCCCGGTGTACGTGACCCGGTCGCCCGCCTTGAGGTCGGTGACGCCGGAGCCCACCGCCTCCACCACGCCC
>JBQTJX010000022.1:0-14288 GCA_052386675.1 Betaproteobacteria bacterium | reverse complement strand
TCGGCGGGCGTCAAGGGCGGCGCGTTGCTGGTGCTGGGGGAGGACTACGGCGAAGGCTCTTCCATCATCCAGGAGCGCACCCACGCCTTTGCGATGAAGTCGCAGATGTGGCTGCTCGATCCGCGCCCCAACCTGCCGGCGATCGTCGATGCCGTCGAGAAGGGTTTCGAACTGTCGGAGGCGTCCAGCACGCCGGTGATGCTGCAGCTGCGCATCCGCGCCTGCCACGTCACCGGCAGCTTTCGCACCAAGCCCAACCGCGCTCCCGCGATCTCGCGCCGGCAGGTGATGGCGAACCCGGATTTCGACTATGGCCGCATCTGCCTGCCGCCCGCCACCTACGCGCAGGAGAAGCACAAGATCGACGTGCGCTGGCCCGCGGCGGTCCGGTTCATCCGCGAGCAGGGCCTGAACGAGGTTTTTCCGGGCGAACGCGAGGATCTCGGGATCATCTGCCAGGGCGGGCTGTACAACGCCGTCATTCGCGCCCTGCAGCTGCTGGGCCTCGCGGACGCATTCGGCGCCACGCGCATTCCCATCTATTGCATGAACGTGGCCTACCCGATGATCCCGGAGGAGATCGTCGCGTTCTGCGCAGGGAAAAAGCGGGTGCTGGTGGTGGAGGAAGGCCAGCCGGCATACATCGAGGACGCGATCCTGGCGGCATTGCGCCGCGCGGGGGCGAACGAAGTCGTGATTGCCGGCAAGGGACTCCTGCCGCTGGCGGGGGAGTACACCGGCGAGGTCGTTCTCACCGGCCTGGCGCGATTCCTCGAGTCGGAGCCCAGCCTCGAGCCGATCCGCGCGCTGAAGGCGAAGGCGCTCGAACTGCTGGGCGGCCCGGCGCCGGCGCGCCCGCCGGGGTTCTGCGTCGGCTGCCCCGAGCGCCCGGTATTCTCCGCGATGAAGGTCGCCGAACGGGAGACCGGGCCGGTGCACGTCTCGGCCGACATCGGCTGCCACCTGTTCTCCTCGCTGCCGCCGTTCAACATCGGCAACACGGTGCTGGGCTACGGACTGGGCCTGGCGTCCAACTCCGCGGTGAACCCGATGTTCGGCACACGCACGCTCACGATCATGGGCGACGGCGGCTTCTGGCACAACGGCCTCACCTCGGGCATCGCGAACTCGGTGTTCAACAGGGACGACGGCATCCTCGTCATCATGAAGAACGGCTACAGTTCCGCCACCGGCACGCAGGAGCTGCCCTCCAGCCCGCAACACAGCGAATCCAAGTCAGATGACATGGCGATCGAGCGCGCGCTGGAAGGCGTGGGCGTCGGCTGGGTGAAAACGGTGGACAACTACCGCGTCGGCGACGTGGCGAAGGTGCTCAAGGATGCCATGTCCACCGACTACAAGGGGCTCAAGGTGATCATCGCCGAGGGTGAATGCCAGCTGGAGCGCCAGCGCAAGCTCCGCCCGGTGGTGGCGGAAAAGCTCTCGAAAGGCGAGCGCCATGTTCGCGTCAAGTACGGCGTGGACGAGGACACCTGCACCGGCGATCATTCCTGCATCCGCCTGTCGGGCTGCCCGACGCTCACCGTCAAGGACAACCCGGACCCGCTTCGGCGCGACCCGGTCGCGACCGTGATCGACGGCTGCGTCGGTTGCGGCCTGTGCGGCGAGAATGCCCACGCCGCAGTCCTTTGCCCCTCGTTCTACCGGGCCGAAGTGGTGCAGAATCCGTCCCCGCTCGACCGCATGCTTGCCTCCCTGGGAACCCTGTTCCGTGGAAAGACAGTTCACTAAAGAGATCGAATCGCTCCGCCTCGGCGCCGGCGAGACCTTCCATGGCGAGGGCATCCTCGCCGTAACCAAGGCCCTGCTGCAATCGGGCGTGTCCTACGTCGGCGGCTACCAGGGCGCGCCGGTTTCGCACCTGCTGGACGTCATGGTGCAGGCACGCGACTACCTGGACGAACTGGGCGTGCACGTCGAGCCCTGCACCAGCGAGGCCTCGGCGGCGGCGATGCTGGGCGCCTCGATCAATTACCCGGCTCGCGGCGCAGTGACCTGGAAATCGGTGGTCGGCACCAATGTCGCGGCGGACGCGCTCTCGTACCTCGCCAGCGCCGGCGTCATGGGCGGCACCCTCATCGTGCTGGGAGAAGACTACGGCGAGGGCGGCGTGGTGGCCCAGGAGCGCAGCCACGCCTTCGCCATGAAGTCGCTCATGTGGCTGCTCGATCCGCGGCCGGATTTGTGCACGATCGTGCACATGGTGGAGCACGGCTTCGCCCTTTCAGAGGCATCCAGCACGCCGGTGATGCTGGAACTGCGCATCCGCGCCTGCCACGTGCACGGCAGCTTCACCGCCAGGGACAACGTCGCGCCGAAAGTCTCCATGCGCCACCGGCTCGATGGCCCGCCCAAGGAGTTCATCTACGACCGCCTGGCCCACCCGCCGGCCATCTTCCGCCAGGAGAAGCTGAAGAATGACGTGCGCCTGCCGGCCGCGCGCAAATACATCGCGGAGCACAAGCTGAATGAGGTGTTCGACGGCGACGTCGGCGATGTCGGCATCGTGGTCCAGGGCGGCCTCTTCAATGGCCTGATGCGCGCGCTGCGCCTGCTCGGCTTGGCGGACGATTTCGGCCGCAGCCGGATCCCGCTCCTGGTCCTCAACGTGGTTTACCCGATCGTGCCGGAGGAGATGACCGCCTTCGCCCTGGGAAAGAAGGCGGTCCTCGTCATCGAGGAGGGCCAGCCCGAGTTCATCGAGCAGGAGATCGCGACGCACCTGCGGCGCGCCGACGTCCAGGCGAAGCTGCACGGCAAGGACCTGCTGCAGATGGCCGGCGACTACACCACCGAGCTGATGGTGCGCGGGCTGGCGAAGTTCCTCGCGCAGCACGCGCCGCAGCTCGATGCCGGCGCCGGTGCCGCGTGGATCGAGAACAACGACAGGGTGCGGCGCAAGGCCGCGGAACTGCTGGGCGCCATGCCCCAGCGCCCCCCGACTTTCTGCGTCGGTTGCCCCGAGCGCCCTGTGTTCTCCGCGATGAAGCTGGTGGCGCAGGACATCGGCCGACCGCACGTGTCCATGGACGTCGGCTGCCATGCGTTCGCCTCGTTCGAGCCGTTCTCGCAGGGCAACACCCTGCTCGGCTACGGCATGAGCCTGGCGAGCGCCGCCGGCGTGGGCCCGATGCAGACCAGGCGCCCGGTGGCGGTGATGGGCGACGGCGGCTTCTGGCACAACGGCCTGCTGTCCGGGGTCGCCTCCAACCTGATGAACAAGGGCGACGGCGTGCTGATCGTGATGAAGAACGGCTACGCCTCGGCCACCGGCACGCAGGAGCTGATTTCGACGCCGGATGAGGAATCGCGCGCGCGCGCGGTCGGCAAGAGCGCCGCGCACGCCGACCGCACCATCGAGAACACGCTCTCGGGCCTGGGCGTCAACTGGCTGCGCACCATCAACAACTACGACGTCGGCACGATGTCGAAGACCTACCGCGAGGCGATGACGACGACGGAGAAGGGCCTCAAGGTCATCGTCGCCGAGGGCGAATGCCAGCTCGAGCGCCAGCGCCGCCTGCGGCCCGTGGTGGCGAAGGACCTGGCCGACGGCAAGCGCACCGTGCGCGTGAAGTACGGCGTGGACGAAGACACCTGCACCGGCGACCATTCCTGCATCCGGCTCTCGGGCTGTCCCACCCTGACGGTCAAGGACAACCCGGACCCGCTGCGGCGCGACCCGGTGGCCACCGTAATCGACGGCTGCGTCGGCTGCGGGCTGTGCGGCGAGAACGCCCACGCCGCGGTGCTGTGCCCTTCGTTCTATCGCGCCGAGGTGATCCAGAACCCCGGCTTCCTCGACAAGGCCCTCGCCAGAGTGCGGAGCCTGTTCCCATGAGCCAGCACGCATGAGCCTGCCCGATCGCCCGGTCACCGTCCTCATCGCCGCACTGGGAGGCGAAGGCGGCGGCGTCATGGCCGACTGGCTGATCGATGCCTCCGCCCGGTGCGGCTTTCCGTCGCAGAGCACTTCCATCCCTGGCGTCGCGCAGCGCACCGGCGCCACCACCTACTACCTCGAGATTCTCCCGGCGCGCGAGGACCGTCTGGGCGGACGCTCGCCGGTGCTGTCGCTCACGCCGAGCCCGGGCAACGTGGACATCATGGTGGCCTCCGAGCTGGTCGAGGCCGGGCGCGCGATGCAGAACGGCTATGTCAACCCGGAGCGCACCACGCTGGTCGCCTCCACCCACCGCATCTACGCCACCGTGGAGAAAATGCAGATGGGCGATGGCCGCTTCGACAGCGAGCGCGTCGTCGAGGCCGGCAAGCAGCTGGCGAAGCAGGCGCTGATGTTCGACATGCGCAAGCTGGCGCAGGAGAACGGCACCGTGATCAACGCCGTACTGTTTGGCGCCATGGCGGGAAGCGGGGCCCTGCCCCTGTCCCGGGATGCCTGCGAGCAGGCGATCCGCGGCGGCGGGCGAGGCGCCGAGGCGAGCCTGCGCGGTTTCTCCGCGGGATTCGAGATCGCGGCGGGCACGAAGGCCGCGCCGCAGCCGCCGGCGCCGGTCAAGCGCGCCTCCGGATTGCAGGAGGTGATGGACCTCGGCGTGTCGCGCCTCGAGGATTACCAGGGCAAGGGCTACGCGGCCCTTTTCAGGGAGCGGATGAAGCCGTTCCTGAAACTGGACGACAATCTCGCCGCCGAGACGGCGCGCCAGCTTGCGCTGTGGATGAGCTACGAGGACATCGTCCGCGTCGCGGACCTGAAGACCCGGGCCTCGCGCTTTGAACGGGTACGCAGGGAGGTCGGCGCGAAAGACAGCGAACCGGTGGTGGTGATCGATTTCCTCAAGCCCGGCGTGGAGGAGTTCGCCTCGCTGCTGCCGCCCTCCATGGGCCGGTCACTGACGCGCTGGGCGGAGAAGAACGGCAAGCTGAACGCGTACAACGTCGGCATGCACATCAAGACCTCGGGCGTATTCGGCTACCTGCTGGTACGGTCGCTCGCCTGGCTCAAGCCCTGGCGGCCGCATTCGTTCCGCTACCAGGAAGAGCAGCTGCTGATCGAGCGCTGGCTCGCGCGCGTGCAGGAAGCGGCTGCGCGCAGCGTGCCGCTGGCACTGGAAGTGGCCGAGTGCGCGCGCCTGATCAAGGGCTACGGCGAGACGCACCGCCGCGGCAAGGCCAACTTCCTCGCCATCTTCGACGCCCTGGTGGAGAACCCCGCCACCGCGGATCCCGCCGAGCAGGCGAAGGCGATCCGCAAGGCCCGCGAGGCCGCGCTGGCCGATCCCGAGGGCAAGGCCCTGGGCGGCGCGCTGGGCAGGCCGGTGACCTGGCTGAAGCCGGTGAAGAGCGGCGGCTAGCGCGCCAGCATCCGCCCGATGTAACCGATCGGTTACATCTAGTTCGCCTTCAGGCCGATCTCCTTCACCAGCCCGGCCATGCGCGCGTGCTCCGCGCGCACGCGGGCGACGAAGGCATCGGGCGTCAGTTGCAGTCCGGTGGCGCCGATCGCCGAGACCCGCTCCGCCATCGGCCCACCCTGCATCTGGCGCGTCACCTCCTGGTTAAGCCGGGCGACGACGTCCTTCGGCGTGCCGGCCGGCGCATAGAGCCCGAACACGGTGTCGGTGTCGAACTCGCCGCCCACCACCTCCGCGACCGTCGGCACGTCGGGCCAGGCGGGATGGCGCTTCGGGCTGCCCACCGCAAGGAGCTTCAGCTTGCCCGAGCGCACGTGCTGCAGGCCGATGCCCGGGTCGAACATGAACTGCAGCTGGCCGCCCAGCAGGTCGGTCATCGCGGGGCCGGCGCCCTTGTAGGCCACGTGCGTGGTCTGGATTTTCGCCGCCCGGTTGAACAACTCGCCGGCCAGGTGCGGCGAGCTGCCGTTGCCGGGCGAGCCGTAGTTCAACTTGCCGGGATTGGCGCGCGCATGGGCGATGAACTCGGTGAGGTTTGCCGCCGGAATCGAGGGCTGGATCTCCAGGAACACCGACACCACGGCCACCGGCGCCACCGGATCCAGCGACTTCATCGGGTCGTAGCCCAGGTTGCTGTAGATGAGGCCGTTCAAGGCGATGGCGCCGCCCGAGGACATCAGGATGCTGTGGCCGTCCGGCGCCGCTTTCGCGATCTCGCCTGCACCGATGGAGCCATTGGCGCCGGGCCGGTTCTCCACCACGAAGGGCTGGCCGACGGCCTCCTGCAACCGGGGCGCGAGCGCGCGCATAAGCTGGTCGGCGGCGCCGCCGGGCGGGAAATTCACCACGACGCGGACCGGCTTCGACGGCCAGGCCTGGGACCAGGCCGGGGACGCGGCGGCCGCGGCGAATGCGGCAAGCAGGACGATTGCAAGGCGATGCATGGTTCCTCTCCTCCTCAGGTTGTTCAATCCGGGAACGCCGAGGGCGCGCCCGCGAGCCAAGCCTTGCCATGCGCGTAGAGCGCCCGGACCTCCGGCCCCTTCAATTGCGGCATGTCCATCTTAATCGTGAATCCCAGCCGGGTCTGCAGGTAGGCGAGGTGGCGGTAGCCCTCGGGAAAGCGCGCGAGCAGCGCCGCGTCGAGCGCCAGTTTCGCCGCGGGATCGAGCGGGTCCATGCGGTCCTTCTCGTAGATCGGCTGGCGGCGCACGATGCCCCAGCGCCCGGCCCGCTTCGCGAAAAAATCGTAGAAGCGTCCGGTGCAGACCACGTCCACCGCGACCCCATCGACGCTGCCGCGCTGGCTGATGGTCATCTTGGTCTGCGCGATGGCGCGCTCGCCGGCGAGGTCGATGCTGGTGCCGCCGAGGAAATGCAGGATGTTGACGCCCTTGTCGAACCCGGCGCGGCTCACCTCGATGAATTTCGGCGCCGGGCCCTGGAACCAGGTCGCGCTCATCCAGCCGTCCTCGTGCCACACGGTGGCGAAGCGCTCCCAGTCGCCGGCGTCGCGCCACAGCGCCCAGTTGTTCACTGTCTCCGTGACGGCCAGCTTGTCGTCCCACGCTCCTTGCACGTCGTGTCCTCGCTTTTCGTTGACACCGTGGGGATGCGTTGCTAGCTTGCCCCACCATGAAAAAAACAATCGTCATTGTCGCATTGGCCTCTGCGTCATCCTTCGCCGCAGCGCAGCAGGACTGGCCCCAGCGTCCGGTCCGTGTCCTGGTCGGGTTCGGCCCCGGCGGCGGCACGGACATCGTCGCGCGCATCATTGCGCAGCCGCTGGGCGAGGCCCTGGGCCAGTCCGTGGTGATCGAGAACCGGCCTGGCGCCGGCGGCGCGGTTGCCGCGGGGCAGGTCGCAAAAGCGGCGCCCGACGGCTACACAGCGTTCATGGCCAATAACGGCTTCGCGGTCGCCGCCGTGATGCGCAAGGCGCTGCCCTACGACGCAATCGCCGATTTCCAGCCGGTGGGCATGGTGGCCACCATGCCCTTGCTGGTCCTCAGCGGACCGCAGTCGGGCTTCTCCGACCTGAAGGGCCTAGTCGAGGCGGCCAAGGCAGCAC
Organism: Betaproteobacteria bacterium; assembly: GCA_052386675.1. Classification (GTDB taxonomy): domain Bacteria; phylum Pseudomonadota; class Gammaproteobacteria; order Burkholderiales; family SG8-39; genus RBG-16-66-20. Next base: position 6,821 of record JBQTJX010000022.1, on the reverse strand, counting down.
CGGGCAAGCTGAACTTCGCCAATGTCGGGCTGGGCAGCACGCAGCATTTCGCGGGGGTCCTGCTTTTGCAGCAGGCGGGCATCCAGTTGCTGCCGGTGCCGTACAAGGGCACGCCAAACGCCGTGGCCGCCACGCTCTCCAACGAGGCCCAGTTGCTGGTCGAAGTCGCGGGCTCCGTCCTCGGGCAGGTCAAGGGTGGGACGCTCAAGGCGCTGGCGGTGACCTCCGCGGCCCGCTTCTCCGGGCTGCCGGACGTTCCCACGGTCGCGCAGGCCGGGATACCAGGCTATGACGTCACCACCTGGTACGCCATGGTGTTCCCGGCGAAGACACCCGTGGCGGTCGTGGAGAAGGCCAACCGGGCCCTGAAGGCCGTCCTGGCCCGGGAGGACGTGCGCCGCCAGATGGCCAACACGGCGTTCGAGCCCAGCGACGGCGGCACGCCAGAGGCCCTTGGCGCACACATCAAGTCCGAGATCGCCCGCTGGGGCAAGGTCCGGGAGCAGGCTGGCATCGCCCAGGAGTAGCGTTGGCAGGCGCGGGCAGCGAAACCCGGCCCGGCGCCGGATTGCGGCTGGCAGGCGGAAGGGCGAGAATCCCCCCCTTACTGGAGTGGAGACCCGGATGGCGAGCGTTCTGCAGCCTGGCGTCGGCAATGCCCGCCAGGACCTCTACCGGCGCATGGACAAGGACAACCTGGCGCCGCTTTGGGAGGTCCTGCACGCCCTGGTCCCGCCCCAGCCGCAGAGCCCGTGCCGGCCGGCGCTGTGGAAGTACCGCGAGATCCGCCCCTATATCGAGGAGTCCGGGCGCGTCATAACCGCGCGCGAGGCGGTGCGTCGCGTCCTGATCCTGGAGAACCCCGGGATGCGCGGGCAATCGCAGATCACGCGCAGCCTGTATTGCGGGCTGCAGCTGATCCTGCCCGGCGAGATCGCGCCCAGCCACCGCCATACGCAGTCGGCGCTGCGCCTGATCGTGGAAGGCGCCGGCGCCTATACCGCGGTGGACGGCGAGCGCGTCACCATGCGCCAGGGCGACTTCATCATCACCCCGTCCTGGACCTGGCACGACCATGGCAACGAGGCGAGCGAGCCGGTGGTGTGGATGGACGGCCTGGACATCCCGATCACGCAGCTGTTCGACGCCACCTTCGCCGAGAACTACCCGGAGGAAGTGCAGCCGGTGACGCGCCGCGAGGGTGATTCCTGGGCGCGCTACGGCTGCAACCTCGCCCCGCTCTCGGGGACGGCCCCCTTCGGCAAGACCTCGCCGGTGTTCAGCTATCCGTACGTGAAGAGCCGCGAGGCGCTCGCCACGCTTGCCGGGGCCGGCGACCCGGACCCGTGCCATGGCTACAAGATGCAGTTCATCAATCCTGCCACGGGCGGGCCGGCGATGCCGACCATCGGCGCCTTCATCCAGTTGCTCCCCGCGCGCCTGCGCACCGCGCCCTACCGCTCCAGCGACGCAACGATCTACTCCGTGATCGAAGGCAGCGGCAGGGTGACGATCGGCGGCCAGGCGTTCGAGTTCGAGCCGCGCGACACCTTCGTCGTGCCCGGCTGGCAGCCGGCGAGCTTTGCCGCGACGGATGAGTGCGTTCTGTTCTCGTACTCGGACCGCCCGGCGCAGATCGCGCTTGGCCTGTGGCGGGAGCTTAGAGAATGAAAGCTGCGATGCCGGTGGCGGCGGACAGTGCGTTCTATTCGCGCGAGTACAACAATCGCGAGCTGGTGCCGGACCATGCGCGTTATTTCGAGCGCTGGGCCGCGGCTTCGGCGCGCGCCCGCGCCACCATGACCTGCTCGCTCGACCAGCGCTACGGCGACGCGCCCGGCGAGACCATCGACATCTTCCCGGCGCGCAAGGGCGACGGCAGCTGCATGATGTTCATCCACGGCGGCTACTGGCGGTCCCTCGACAAGGCCGATTTCTCCTTCCTCGCCCCGGCCTGGGTGGACGCGGGGGTCTCGCTCGCGGTGGTGAACTACGACCTGTGCCCGAAGGTAAGCGTGGAAGAGATCGTGCGGCAGATGCTGCGGGCCTCGCGCTGGCTCTGGCTGCACGCCGAGGACTTCGGGATGGACGAGGACCGCCTGTACGTGGCGGGGCACTCCGCCGGCGGCCACCTCACCGCCATGATGATGGCGGCGCTTTGGCCGGTATTCGACGCGCGGCTGCCGCGCGACCTTTTCAAGGGCGGCCTCGCCATCAGCGGCATCTACGACATGCGGCCCCTGCTGCAGGTGGACTGGCTGCAGCCGGACTTGCGCCTGGACGAGGCCTCGGCCTGGCGCCTGTCGCCGCTGTTCCTGCCGCCCGCGTCGCGTGCGCCGGTGATGACCTCGGTGGGCGGCGACGAGAGCTCGGAGTTCCGGCGCCAGAACGCGCTGCTCGGCGCGCGCTGGCGCGGTGCCTACGCCGGGGATATCGCGATGCCGGGTTGCAATCATTTCTCCGTGGTGGATGGGCTGGGGGTGCAGGCGAGCCCACTGTTCGCGGGGGCGCGCCGCCTGATGAAGCTGGACCGGTGAAGCAGTACCTGGATTCGGCGCGCTACATCGACAGCGCGCACCCAAAGGTTGCGGCGTTCGTCGCTGCGCACGTCGGCGCAGGTGACGACCGCGAGCGCGCGGTGGCGCTCTACTACGCGGTGCGCGACGAAATCCGCTACAACCCGTTCCTCGATTTCTCGGACGACGCTGTGTTCCGTGGCTCGGCCTGCCTGGAGACCGGCCAGGGCTTCTGCATCGGCAAGGCGGCGTTGCTGGCGGCCTGCGGGCGCGCCGCCGGGATCCCGTCGCGCGTCGGCTTCGCGGACGTCAAGAACCACCTCACCACCCCTGCCCTGCGCGAGCGCATGGGGTCGGACCTGTTCATCTACCACGGCTACACCGAGTTCCACCTGGAGGGCCGCTGGGTCAAGGCAACCCCGGCGTTCAACCGCGCGTTGTGCGACCGCTTCCGCGTCAAGCCGCTGGCGTTCGACGGCCGCGGGGACTCCATCTTCCACCCCTTCGACGCCGACGAGCGCCGCCACATGGAGTACCTGCGGGACCGCGGCAGCCACGCCGATGTCCCGGTGGAGGAGATCACGCGGGCGTTCCGCGAGGCCTACCCCGTCCTTTACGCGCTGCGCGGCGAATCGGCCAGGGATGCGTTCGTGGAGGACGCCGGCTGAATCCGGGCGAACTGCTCGAGGCGAGCTTTCGCGCCGCGGTGGCGGCGGCGGACCCGATGCAGATCATCCCGCGGCACTTGCCCGTGCCGCCGGATCATGGCCATACGCTGGTGCTCGCCGTCGGAAAGGCGGCGGCGTCCATGGCCCGCGTCGTGGAGCAGAACTGGCCGGATCGCAAGCCGATCAGCGGCATCGCGCTCACCCGATACGGCCATGCCCTGCCGCTGGAGCGCGTGCGCGTGGTCGAGGCGGCGCACCCGGTGCCCGACGGCGCCGGCGAGGAAACGGCGCGCGAAATGCTGAGCGCCGCGGGCGCGCTGAGATCCTCGGACCTGCTGCTCGCGCTGATCTCCGGCGGCGGCTCGGCGCTGTTGTCGCTGCCCGCGCCCGGCATCGCCATCGAGGACCTGCGGCGGGTCACCCGCGACCTGCTGCGTTGCGGCGCCCCCATCCAGGAGATCAATGCGGTGCGCAAGCACCTGTCCGCCATCCAGGGCGGGCGGCTCGCGGCGGCGTGCAAGACGAACCTGCTGGCGCTGATCGTATCGGACGTCACGGGTGACGACCCGACGCACATTGCATCCGGGCCCTGCGCGCCCGACCCGACCACGTTCCAGGACGCGGTGGACGTGCTCAACCGCTACGACATCAGGCCGCCGCGCGCGGTGCTGCAGCACCTGATCGCAGGCGTGCGCGGCGAGCGCGAGGAGACGCCGAAGCCGGACTCGGCGGTCTTTCGCAGCCCCGAGCGAACGGTCGAGAACCGCGTCATCGCCAGCGCGCACCAGTCGCTCGAGGCTGCAGCCCAGGTGTTCCGTGCGCAGGGCATCGAGCCCGCGATCCTGGGTGACTCCATCACCGGCGAGGCGAGCGAGGTGGCCAAGGTGATGGCGGCCATGGTGCGCGAGATCCGCGCGCGCTCGGCGCCGTTCAAGCCGCCGGTGGCGCTGATCTCGGGCGGCGAATGCACCGTCACGGTCAAGGCGGCGGGCGGACGGGGCGGGCGCTGCAGCGAGTTCCTGCTGTCGCTGGCGATCGAACTGGAAGGCGTGGCCGATGTGCACGCCATCGCGGCGGACACCGACGGCATCGACGGCTCGGAGCACAACGCTGGCGCGCTGTTCGGCCCGGATTCGATCGCCCGCGGCCGCGCGCTCGGCTTCGACGCGCGCAAGCTCCTTGCCGGGAACGACAGCTATGCCTTTTTCAGCGCCCTGGGCGACGTCGTGGTCACCGGCCCGACGCTCACCAACGTGAATGACTACCGGGCGATCCTGATCACCTAGGCGCGGCCGGCGCCGGGCCGGGCGACCGGTACAGGAACAGCTGCGTCGCGCCGGTGCCGAGGTTGCGCTCCTTTTCCTCGGATTCGAATTGCACCATCCGTTCCTGCGGCCAGTCCTCCAGCGGGAAATCGTGCGACACGATGCGGGCGCCGGCGGGCAACTCGGCGCGCAGCTTCGGCGACAGGCGCAGCATCATGGCGGGCAGGAGGTAGAGGGTCACGACGGTGGCGCGGCGCAAATCGGCCTCGAAGATGTCGCCGCGCACGAACTGGACGCGGTCCGCCACGCGCGCCTCCTTGGCCGCGGCCCGGGACCGCTCCACCAGCTCGGCGTCCCGCTCGACCCCGATGCCGCGCGCGCCGTGGCGCTTCGCGGCCTCGATCACCAGCCGGCCGTCCCCGGAGCCGAGGTCGAAGACGGTGTCGCCCGGGCCAACCTTCGCCAGCTCGAGCATGCGTTCGACCACCAGTTGCGGCGTCGGCACGTAGGGCCCGCCGTCCACTGGCCCGAACAGGGGCGGCGTCTGGGAACGGGCGAATCGGGGCGCGAAAAGAACCGCCAGAAATGCAACAGCCGCCCTGCGGCGGCTGTGCGAGGGTGCCGTCATGGCTGCCCTAGGACGCCTGCTCCGCTTCCTTCTTCCCGGCCTTCTTCTTCTCCGGTTCCGCAGCCGACGGCTCAGGGCGGTCCAGCAGCGTGACCAGGGCGAGCGGGGCGTTGTCGCCCTTGCGGAAGCCGCACTTCAGGATGCGCAGATAGCCGCCGTTGCGCTTGGCGAAGCGCGGGCCGAGCTCGCCGAACAGCTTCGCCACCGTGTCGCGGTCCCGCAGCCGGTTGTAGGCCAGGCGGCGATTGGCGAGGGTCGGCTTCTTGCCAAGGGTGATCATCGGCTCGACCACGCGGCGCAGTTCCTTCGCCTTGGGCAGCGTGGTGGTGATTTCCTCGTGCGCGAGCAGAGAGTTCGTCATGTTGCGAAGCATGGCGAGCCGGTGGCTCGTGGTGCGGTTGAGCTTGCGAAGTCCGTGGCCGTGGCGCATTTTCTTTTCCTTCGGGTTCCTTGCCGCTTATACCCTGCTATACCCTGTGATGCTCGAGGCCGGCCGGCGGCCAGTTCTCCAGCTTCATGCCCAGCGTGAGGCCGCGCGAGGCCAGCACTTCCTTGATCTCGTTGAGCGACTTGCGGCCCAGGTTCGGCGTCTTGAGGAGCTCGGTTTCGCTCCTCTGGATCAGGTCGCCGATGTAATAGATGTTCTCGGCCTTGAGGCAGTTGGCCGAGCGCACCGTGAGTTCCAGATCGTCGACCGGGCGCAGCAGGATCGGATCCACCGCGACGGCCTTCTTCTCCTCGGTCGGCAGCGCGGTGCCCTCGAGCTGCGCGAACACCGACAGCTGGTCCACCAGGATGCGGGCGGCGTAGCGCACCGCCTCTTCCGGCTCGATGGCGCCGTTGGTCTCGATGTCCAGGATCAGCTTGTCCAGGTCGGTGCGCTGCTCGACGCGGGCGGAATCCACCGCGTAGGAAACGCGCCGCACCGGGCTGAAGGAAGCATCCAGGACGATGCGGCCGATGCCCTTGGTCTCCTCCGGCAGGTAGCGCATGTTGCCCGGCGCGTAGCCGCGGCCCGCCTCCACCTTCAGCTGCAGCTCCAGCTTGCCGCCGGCCGAAAGGTTGGCAATGACGTGGTCCGGGTTGACGATCTCGACGTCGTGCGACGGCTCGATGTCTCCGGCGGTGACGGCGCCCTCGCCCTTCTTCTTCAGGGTCAGGATCGCCTCGCTGCGGTTGTGCAGGCGGAACACCACGCCCTTGAGGTTGAGCAGGATGTCGACGATGTCCTCGCGCACGCCGTCCAGCATGGAGTACTCGTGCACCACGCCCGCGATCTGCACCTCGGTCGGCGCGTAGCCCGGCATGGACGACAGCAGCACCCGGCGCAGCGCATTGCCAAGGGTGTGGCCGTAGCCGCGCTCGAAGGGCTCCATCGTCACCTTCGCGTGCGAAGGGGACATGTTCTGGACGTCGACAATGCGCGGCTTCAGGAATCCGGTCATGGGCATTTGGTTACCTTGTTACTTCGAGTACAGTTCGATGATCAGGCTCTCGTTCACGGTCGAGGACAGATCGGTGCGGGCGGGCAGGGTCTTGAACGTGCCCTTGAGCCCCTTGGCGTCCACTTCCATCCACTCGGGCACGCCGCGCGACTCCGCGGCTTCCGCGGCCGCCTTGATGCGCAGCTGCGCCTTCGCCTTCTGGCTCACCTCGATGACGTCCCCGGGGCGGACCTGGTAGGACGGGATGTTGACGCGCTTGCCATTGACGGTGACGCCGTTATGGCGCACCACCTGACGCG
>JBQTJX010000021.1:0-129913 GCA_052386675.1 Betaproteobacteria bacterium | reverse complement strand
TCGGTGCTCGGATTGCCGCGCGCCGCCAGCATGCGGTGCAGGCTCTTCGAGGGCTTCCGGATCTCCGCTGACAGGCCTTCGAATCCGATGGTCGCGTTCACCAGGTCGCGCAGCATCGCCTTGCCGGATTGCGTGTCGCCGGCGAGATAGGCGTTGATCGCCTCCGCGAACATGGCGTCGCGGAACTTCGCGTCGCGCCGGGCGCGCGTCACTATGGTTTCCTTGAATTCGCGGGTCAGTGCCATGCTATCTGGGCCAGTAGATCCGTATAAGAGGCAATAGCGCCTTTGATTCTGCATCCATACGGTCATAGTACTCCGCGACAGCAGTCGCAAGACTGTCCATGTCCATCAGCGTAACGGGAATGCTCGAGCGTTCCGCTTCGTAATGCGCTTCTTTGCTGAATCCTCCCGTGCTTACGTACAACCCCTTGTCATCTTTGTGCCGCCCACCGAGAAAGCTCCGGACCTCCTGCGACCCCATTTGGCCTTTTCGATGCTTTACTTCCACAACGATTCGCGGGGGCTCGAAACCGAAACCGTCGGGAGATGCCACGATATCTTTCCCGCGGTCCGGACCGACAGGTGATATCCGGGTCTTGTAACCCATTGCCCGCAATAGTCCCGCCACCAGATCCTGCATTTGGTCCCACGTTAGCTTTGAGATTCGGTCCTTAATAAATTCCTGGGAGCGCGCCTGCACATCTTTCAGAAGGTCTACTTCATCTTTAACGGCTGTCTCTTGAACGACCGCTGGAACGGCGTCACCGGAAACTTTCGCCTCAATTTCTGCGCTTGCCGATTCAGGAATCCGAAAAAGAGTAGAAATTGCACCAAGTGAGTTTCGCGTTTCGACGGAAAGCTCATCGCGATTTACCTCGACGGCACCCCATTTCACATCGCGACACGTGGGCAAGCCCTCAATTGATCCGAGCGAGTGCCTCGGCTCGCCAGCGATAGTTCCTACCAGGTAGCGTCGATTGTCCGGATCGTAGGAAATTACCCGGTCGCCTACTTCGATTTCATGCAGGAACCTTTCAATTTGGTTTGCGGCCGCCATATTCTGGCCTTCTGAATTTTCGGGATTGTCTTTCGCGATCTCCGCCTTAATTGCATCCCGGCCCGGAAACATCGTCCAGTCGGTATCGCCCCAGCCAATCGCAACCACGGACTTTGATCGAAAGTCCTCAATGGCATACGCGCCTTCGCCCGCGCGAACCATCCACATGTTCTTATCCGGCATCCGTCACCTCCAGAAGACAACCTCAACGCGCCAAAACGTCGTCCAATGTTTTAGCGACAACATACTTCGCAGGCACTTGCTCTACCGCAAGCGCGCTGAAGTGCGCCTCGCCGCACTTGTTCTTCGCCTGCTCTTTCAGCCTAAGGTCGTCGTCGAACAATCCGCTTTTGGTCTCGACCACGAAGTACAACCTCTCCGCGCCGCCCTTCTCCACCAATAGCGCCCAGTCGGGATTGTAGGAACCCAGCGGCGTCGGCACGGTAAACCAGCCAGGTAGCTTCGCGTAAAGCTTGATGGCGTCGTTCTTCTCCAACTGGTCCGCGAACGTCTTCTCGGTGTCGGAGTCGTAAACGATCTGCTCGTAGACCGCCTTCGCGGCGTTCAGCAGGTTCCTGAGATAGCCGGTCAGCTCTTCCCGTTCGAAAAGCTCCTGCGCGTAGTAGTGCTCGTCACCCAGTCGCTGGTACTTGATCCCGTCCACAACAGCCAGGCGCTTGCGCCGGTTGATCGCCTCGGCGGCCAGTTCGATGAACGCCTGCGGGTTGCGCTTGAAATCCTCCAATCGCCGGCTTCCACTGAGGATGCGCTGAATGCTGCGCCGGGTAAGCTGGGTACGGTCCTGCAAGTCCGTAAGCAGGTCCGGCAACTCGATGTCAGCCTCATCGAGCACTACCGTCGCCGCGCCCCCGCGCTCAGTAGCCTCGACGCCGGCCTTGCCAATAGCGATGTCAGCTTTTCGCCATTGCAGCCGGGTTTTCGGGATGGCGGGTGCGTCGCGCAAGGCCTCGATGCATTTCTCGATCAACTGCTCATTATCGAAGTTCACTCGATACGTGGTCTTGTGCTTGATGCGATCCCAGAGCGCCTTGAACTCGGCGCTGTGCAGCACCGCCTGGCGCGTGCGCACCTGTCGGCGCTCGTCGGCGTTCTTGATTTCCAGCCGGCCGGCGAGCTTCTTGAGCACGGCGGCGATCTGGTCGAGCTGAGGTGTAAAGGCCTCCGGTACCGTAAGCGTGCCGTCCTTGAGTGCCTGCTTGAGCGAATCCTGCACCTTGCCGCGCGCGTCGATGTGGCCCGACGTCCTGAGGTGCTCCCACAGAGCCTTTGACTGCTCCACGCCAAGAGGCTTGGTGGTTCCGTCAGGCGCGGCCACAACGATCCCCGCGAACTGGTGAGCCTCGACGATGCCGAAGCGGATGCCGGTGTCCTGCTCGATTTCCTTCTGCAGGTTCTCCGCGAACTGTTCGAAGCTCTCCATCGCCACCACGGTAAGGGTGTTGACCTCGAAGCCACGGATACGCTCGCCCTGCTGGTTGACGCACAAGCGCAGGCCGCGGCCGATGGTCTGCCGGCGCTCGCGCTCGGTCTGGATGTCGCGCAACGTACAGATCTGGAACACGTTGGGGTTGTCCCAGCCCTCCTTGAGCGCGGAGTGCGAGAAGATGAACTTGAGGGGCGTTTCGAATCCGAGCAACTTCTCCTTCTCTTTCATGATCAGGTTATAGGCGCGCTCGGCGTTGTCTCGATTGCCCTGATTATTCTCCGCCGTGTCGGTCCAGCCGCCTTTCTTGTCGATCGAGAAGTAGCCGTCGTGCACCTCTTCCGCCGCGCGCGTGAGGTCCACCTCCTCGAACAGTGAGCGGTAAGCGGGCTGGTTGGCGGCGCGCCGATACTCCTCCTCGAAGATGCGTGCGTAGTCGCCCTTCGCGACATTGCCCTCCGCGTCGTACTGGCGGTACTTCGCCACTTCATCGATGAAGAAGAGGGAGAGCACCTTGATTCCCTGCGGCCGCAGGCGCTTTTCCTTCTCCAGGTGCTCACGGATCGTGCGGCGGATCATCTCGCGCTGGACCGACAATGCGTCAACGTCGCTCCAGGCCTGGCCGGGCTTGAGGTACTGCTCGCCTCCCGGCACCCGCAGTTCCAGGTATTGGTTGCCGCGCTCCGCGCGAATCTCGCCTACACGGCAGTCCGCGTAGATCGCGCGACCAGTAGTCTGTTCCAGGTTGTCGCCGTCCTGCACCGTGACTTCCTGGCGCCGGACGCCGCCAGCGGCCTGCATGTCCAGCTCCACACGCGCCGAGATGACGTTGCGCCGATTCGCGACAGATAACAGCCGTACAAAGGGCCTGTTGTGCCCGTCCTCCACAGTGGCCGAGGCCACCTCGATCTGCTTTACCAAGCGCTTCTCGTAGGCATCCACCGCATTCAACTGGTACACCATGTGGTGCTTGTTTACATGGGTGGCGGAGTAGCGCAGGGTGCAGAGCGGGTTCATGGCGTCGAGCGCTTCCTTGCCGCGCCCTTCGAGCCCGCCGTCCACGCTTTGCGGCTCGTCCACGATGACGATGGGCCGCGTGGCCTTGATCAGGTCGATCGGCTTCTCGCCGCCGGCCTTTTCGCTGTCCTTGTAGAGGTTGTTGACATCCTTCTTGTTGATCGCCCCGACCGTCACGATCATGACCTGGATGTTCGAGCTGGTGGCGAAGCTGCGCACATTGCCGGGCTTGGATGAGTCGTAGAGGAAGTAGTCGAACGGAACGCCTGCGTAAAGGCCTTTGAAATGCTCCTCGGTGATCTGCAGAGATTTGTAGACGCCTTCCTTGATCGCCACCGAGGGCACCACGATGACGAACTTGCTGAAGCCGTAGCGCTTGTTCAGCTCGAAGATCGTACGCAGGTAGACGTAGGTCTTGCCGGTGCCAGTCTCCATCTCCACAGTGAAGTCGCCGGAGGCAAGCGTCCCGGAGGGCGGCAGGCCGTGGCGGAGCTGGATGTCGGCGAGGTTCTTGAGCACCTGATCGTCCAGCAGCGTCAGCCGATTGCCGACACCCAGGTCGTTCTCCGCAAACGCAAGGCGCGTCTGCGGGTCCGCCACGTCGCGCGTGACCGTAAATTCGGTGCGGCATATCTCCTGCCCTCTGAACAGATCGCAGACCGCCTCGATTGCCTGAAGCTGGTAGTCGAGATTGGGTTCGAAGTGAAGCTTCATCCGACGCGTGCCGCAGGCAGCGGCTTCGCCCATTGCTTCTGGACCAGCACATCCACCGCGATACCGATCTGGCGCGGCGTGAACTGCCGCTTTCGGTCGTTCCACGCATAGGTGCGCGCGACCACCTCATCGACGCTGCGCACAGCCTCGTGCTTCATCACCCAATGCACCGTGGACAGCAGCTCCAGCCCGAACGACGATTCGAAGCCTTCAACCAGGTCCGTCACCTTGTCCAGGCGCGCGCGCGCTTCCCCGTGCTCCTCGAAGAACCGCCCCGCCTCCGCTTCCGCCCCCGGCACCAGCTTCAACTGCTTGTCCGGCGCATCGCCGCCATCGGCGTAGCCCGATATCAGATGCCCTTCGATGTCATGCAGGGCGTGACGCAGATTCTCGGCATAGGGCCCGTACGGCGCTTGCGTGTACTTCAGCCTCAGCGGTTCGCCGGCTTCCTGCATGAAGTACATCAGCTTGTGGACCTCGAGCAAAGTCACGAAGGGGTCTAGCAGTCCGCCGAGGTACCGGTGCATAAGTTCCACCAGCGCTGCCCGGCCGGCGGTCATGCTGGGCACCTTGCGGACGTACGTCATCGTGTCGGAGGTCGGCGCGCCCTTGGGCTCGTAGACGATGACACTCACATCCTCCAGCGGCGCCAGCGCCGCCTCGACGCGAGGCTTGACGTCGTCCCAATCCAGCCCACCCAGCCCGCTACCCAGCGGCGGGACAGCAATAGAGCGGATGCGCTTCTCCCGAATCAGATTGACCAGCGCCGCAAGCCCCGCTTCGATGTCCTCGATACGGCTCTTGCCGCGCCAGTGGCGCTTGGTCGGGAAATTGATAATGTAGCGCGGCGGTGTCAGTTGCCCGGTGTCGAACACGAACATCCGGCCCGGCTGCACTTCGTCGCGCCGGCAAGCTTCGGCGTAGGCCTTGAAGTTCTCCGGGAAGGCATTCTTGAACTGCAACGCGATGCCGCGCCCCATGATCCCCACGCAATTGACCGTGTTGACCAGCGCCTCGGCCTCGTCCCTCAGTATGTCGCCGCTCTTGAATTCGATCATCGGCCTCTCCTCAATCAGTAGTACCAGTTCGGCAGAACATCGACCGGCGGCCGGTGTCCGTTGGCGGGTAGCGCATTCGCCGCCTGCTGATGGATCGCCCGGGAATACACGCCGATGCGTTCCACCAGGTGCCACGGAAAACTCGTTTCAACCAGAAACTCCGCCTGCTTGCCTTCCTTGCATTGGCGCCAGTCCCTTGCCTCGACGGCGTTCCAATCAACTTCATTCAATCTGGCCAGATCCGAACGATCCTCGAAGAAGCGCGAGCCCGCGTTCGACAGTGTAAAGGCCCAACGCCGACGGTTCTGATTGGCCCAGGCAACCACAGCCCGGAGATTCGCCTCCAGATGCACGATCGGGCCTTGTCCACCACGGTAAGTAAGCTCTGGGTGATTCCCCTGGTACATCAAGTAAAGCATCACCGACCGCGGGCAGAAGTAGAAAGGGACGCACTGGCCAACATGCAGGCCCGGATGACTACTGAGTGTCAACTCTGTAAGTCTCCGTTGCTTAATGCTCGTCATGCCGATTGTGGTACCGGGTGAAGCGCGCCGGGCTGCCTCGAAATCGGACCACAAGGACTCATCCGCGACGATCGAGGGCAGCCGGTTCACATGCACAATGTGATAAATCTTCGGCTGCGCCGGAACCGGCATTCCTACAGGCTCCGCACGTTCTGAAGCCCGTGCTGGTTCAGGATCGCGGCGAGGTTGGTCTTGGCCACGTCATCAGTAAAGGCGCTGTCGCGGAATACGCAGGTCGTGTCCCCGGCAGGCGCGAGCTTCTGGTGCCACGCCACAATTCCTTGCGCCAACGGCTCAACCTCGTCGCGGCTAATTTTGGTCGCGAGGCAAACTACCAGCACCCCACCTCCAATACTGCTCACGTCCTTGCCGGCGATGGTCTTCTTCTCGATGGGAACGCAGAGATCGAGTCCGAGCTTGAGCAGCAGCTCGTAGAGCACATCCGCCTCGCTTCGGTCGGCCTCCAGGTGCTCCTGGTGGTCGAGTAGGGTCTTCGCGAGATTCTCGCGGTCCGGCTCCCACGCGCGGATGTTACTGGAGTCGAGTTTGAAGACGCGGAATCCAAGATCACCAACGAGGCTAGGGTTCTCGTCCCTGATCTTCTTCCCGGCGCGGCGGAGACGTTCCTTGGTTACCTCAGAAAGGGTTCCAAGTTCGCGACCGTCAGAAAGTCGAGCTTTCGTGTCTAGAGGCCATGGGAGCTGTACGCACACAAAGCGACGGTTGCCATTATCGTCGGCGTTCGCGGCCATCGTTGCGTCGCCTGTCGTCCCACTTCCGGAGAAGAAGTCGAGCACCGTGTCGTGCCCGTCAGCTGCTGTAGCAAGTTGCAGCATTCGCCGCACAAGGCGACGCGGCTTTGGTGTCTCGAAGACCGCATCGGAGTTCGTGATTGGGACCAAGTCGAGAAACTCCTGTTTGGACTCCTGAGTGTGCCCCACCTCCGTATGCGGCCACAGTGTCTGCGGAACCTTGCCAGCCTTCACCTCCGACAAGAACCGCTTAAGTCTAGGCATATTCTCGCCATTGGCCCCCCACCAAATCCGATTGTCTTTGTCGAGCGCTTCGAAATTCGACTTTGAAATGGCCCAATAGCGTCCCGGCGGCGGCCCGGAGATTGTCCGTCCGGTAGGCGTCGCCACCGCATACGTGCCCTCGCCGTAGTAGTTGCGCGCCGAAAGGTCGCCGGACGTCCACGGTCCTCTAGAATCGTTGTCCGGATTCGAATATCTCGCTTCCATCTCCGGTGTTCGCGGCATCAGGCTCGGAGTCCAGCTTTCAGCATCGCGCGAATACACCACGATGTAGTCGTGATCCTCTGAGAAATGCCGTGCCGTGTTCTTGGGGGAAAAAACTTTCTGCCAAATCACCGTAGCGACAAAATTCTCTTCTCCGAAGATCTCATCGCACACGCTGCGGAGACTCTTCAGTTCGTTGTCGTCGATAGAGATAAAGATCACTCCATCCGGTTGCAATAGCATCCGCGCCAGTTTAAGTCGCGGATACATCATGTTTAACCAGTCTGTATGGAACCGCCCACTAGCTTCTGTATTGCTACTGATCTTCCTTCCACCTTCGACCTGCCCGGTCAGCTCCAAGTAGTTCTTGATGCTGTCCTTGAAGTCGTCGGGATAGACGAAGTCCTTGCCCGTGTTGTACGGCGGATCGATGTAGATAAGCTTCACCTTCCCCGCGTAGCTCTTCTGCAAGAGCTTGAGCACTTCGAGGTTGTCGCCCTCGATCATCAGGTTCTGCGTGGTGTCCCAATCCACGCTGTCCTCCGGACACGGCCGAAGGGTTCCAGTGGAAGGCGTAAGCGCAAGTTGACGTGCACGACGCTTACCGTGCCAGTTAAGGCCGTACTTCTCGTCGCGCTCGTCCACCGCACCGCCAAGCAGTTGCTTCAGCACCTCGAAGTCCACCTTGCCCTCGGTGAAAGCCTCGGGAAAGAGCGCCTTCAGCTGGTCCAGATTGCTCGCCACTACATCGGCGGAGCGAGTAGCGGGATCGTTGGCATCAAGCTTCTTCATGTCATCGCTCATGCAGGTTTCGCGCCGACGCTTGCCACGAGCAGGCTCTTGAATTTCTCTCGAATCAGGTCTTTACGTGCCGCGACGAAGTCCTCAAATCGGTCAAGCTTCCAAAGAGCGGGATCAGCCGGAATAAGGTGTTTGTCGAGATAGTCCTTGTCCTTACCGGCAAACCATTCCTCTGGGAGTGTGTCCCACTTGCCCCCAGCACCGTTCTCCGCTTTGCTGAGCAGCATGCAGTTGGCAAGCTGATTGCGGTCGGCTTCCCGGTACTTCATCAGATCCTTCCTTCCGGTTTTTGGGTTCTCGGCCTTAACCCTGCGAAGCGCGCTTTGCGGAAAGACGTGATCGATCTGCGGCAGGTTGTTGTCATAGGCCGGCGTATGGTTGAAATCGCGGTACCAGAGGTTGAAGAGCAGATGGACTGTGTCCGAGCCGTAACCCATCTGCCAGAACCTGTCCTCAGTCAGTTCAAGGCTGCGCTGCTGGCCACGGATCACACCGAATGCCTCTTCGACGTCAAACGCCTTGATCTTGGCGAACTTACTTACAAGGCCGTCGATCAGGTTGTCCGGAACCCCGCTGAACGCGCCAGCCATCGATGCTCGCAGAAGGTAGGTATCGAGACTCTTTGCGGTCTTCCAAGCCTCAGGGAATGAGTATCGAACGTAGACCAAGGGAATGAGGACGAGATACGTCGGCAATGCCTTGTCGCACTGCAGGTAAGTCTTGCCGCGAACGAAGTCGAGCACGTCCTGGATGGATTTCGCGATCCTGTCCCACTGTTTTTCAATCTCCTCGCGTACGCCCGGCTTGCGGAATTTGGCCACTTCATATCTCGCGCCGTGCCCCAGGAGGACCAGGCAGCACTTCAACACGAAATCGCGGTCGAACGCGAAGCCGTGTTTGTTCAGGGAGTCGAGCAAGTCCTCCATCTGTTCATCGGCAATTTCCCAACTGGCGCTCAATAGGGAGAACAGCAGATCGGACTTTCCCAACTTCGTGCCACCCGAATTTGCGCGAATGAAGACTTCGACGACATCGTCTTCCGTATAGAGCTTTGGATTGTCGATGCTATCCAGTTCCTGATAGGTGACGGCCTCATCCATCTTGAACGTCCGATCGACCAGATCGAGGTGATCGTCCAGCTTATTCAGCTCGGAACCTTCGAGAACTTTGCCCGCGTTGGCTTTGAGCAGGTCCACGAGTTCACGCTTTTTCTGCGTCGTAAACACCAGGCCCTTGAACTTTACCCACGGGAACGTGGTGCCGGCGGTAGGAAGGAATTTGAAGCGATACTTGATGTCATCCGGTGCGGATACCTCGCCGCTCAGCACGTCGAAATACAGCTCGTTTCCATTGAAGCTGCCGCACAACCCGATGTAGAGGCTCTGCAGACGCTGCTGGCCGTCCAGGACGAGGTTCTTTTTTTTCTCATCCTGCGGCTTGTAAAAATCGCTGAGCCGCAAGGAATCCTTCCAGTTGTCGATGAACGAGCGCCGACGAATGCCGCTCGTCGTTTTCCAGATCAGAAGCGTACTGATCGGGTACTCCCGCAGAATCGAGTCGAAGAGCCTGCAGATCTGGTCTTCAGACCAGACGAAAGGTCGTTGGATATTCGGAAGCCAGAAGCCGCCGTCTTCGTCCGGATTGTTCAGGAAGCCGACAATTTTTCTGATAGTCTGTTTTTGGTTTTTCATGTCGAGCCTCGCCCCTTACAGATTCGCCGACGCTTGCTGGCGGACTAGCTCAAGGTTCTTGAGCTCAAGATTCAACGCAACCTGCCGCGCAACCTGCCGCTCCTTCGCAGCCGCCGCCCGCAACCGTGCAATTTCCACATCAAGCCGGCCACAGTCGCGGAGAGCCTCCTGCCGGGCCATTGCCTGCTCAGAGGACTCAGGCATGGAGAAAGCCCCAGTTGCCCGGGCCGCCTGCAAGGCTACCAGCACGTTCAGCCAGCCTTGATAGAGCCCGTACAAGTCACCGCGAGGCTGGCGCGACAAAGCCAGGACGCCAAGGAACGCAGATTTGTGCGTGTCATCCCGTGCGAAGTCCAGTTCCGCCGACACCACATCGCCATCCAGTACAGTTGCACCGGCTTCGCCCTGCGACCAGCGCTTGTGGGCCATAGACAGCGCAACGTTGTCGCCCAAGGTGGCGACGAGAAGCACTGGGTAGGGTATCGCGCGGTGAATCAACTCCACGATCCGCGCCATCCTGGCACCGGCCCGCAGCGTCACACCCAAGACGGCGATTTCCAGGTACTCCCGCACCTCGTCGCGACAGACCGGCACGCCAACGGTGGTCGACTTGAGCGCCGCCAGCCAGCGGGCTTCCTCAATGCCTTCCTGGATATGGCGCTTGTCGCCGGTGGTGGGCGCGCCGTGCTCGGTCAGCAGGGTCTTCGGCACCCGCTGGTCCACGCGCGCGGCGGGCGGAAGGTCGAGCGCGGCAACGAGATCCGCAGCAGTCACGCCGCATCGCCCGGCAGTACTACGAGGTAAGCCACGACCTCGAAGTCGTCTATCCCGGCGAACTCGCCCTTGAGAGCATGGGTGCCGCCGGGGGTGAAAAGACTCGCTACGGCACGCTCAGCAGTCTTGCCAACCACAGAAGCGACCGCAGCGGCGAGCAGCCGTTGCGCCTGCCGCATGTCCTCACCCTGTTTGGTGGCCTTGTCGAAGCGGGCACAGGCCGCCGCATCGGGCAGGTTACGCCCAACGCACAGGCGCTTGAGGCAGTCGAGGACCTGCTTCGCCTGAGGGAACGGCAGCAGCACCGCGCCATCGTCACCCACGTGTACCAGGTAGTGCGGCGCCAAGGGATAGCCCGGCTCGAAGGCGCGTGCGGCAGCGGCGCCCTCGGCCCGGAGGCAAAAGATGATGCCGGGCGGCAGGTCGGCTTCGCTCGACGTAGCGACGGCGCTGGTCCCAAGCGGAAGGGATTCGAGTACGCCAGGGTGTGCCTTCGTGTATTCGGCGAGATCAATCCGGAAGTCGGTCAGTGTGAGGTCGGCGATGGACACGCCGGTCGAAAGGTCTTCCAGGTCGATGACCGCATCCTGCAGCTTAAGCAACTGCTTGCGGCGGTACTCCAGGTCGTTCATCGGATCCCCGGACTGCCGCTCGATCAGGTTCTCTTCGCCCGTGGCGGAAATGTCGAGCAGGACCATGCGCCCGCTCACGCGCTGCTCCAGCTTGATGTACTCCTCCAGCTCCATGTTGGGCCAGAAGTTGACGAGCTGAATGCACTCGTTGGGCGAACCGAGTCGGTCGATGCGGCCGAAACGCTGGATGATCCGCACCGGGTTCCAATGGATGTCGTAGTTGATGAGCCAGTCGCAGTCCTGAAGATTCTGGCCTTCGGATATGCAGTCGGTGGCGATGAGCAGGTCCAGTTCACCTTCACCTGCGAACTCTTCAGGGCGCTCCTTTGAACGCGGAGAAAAGGCCGTGAGGATCGACGCGAGATCCCTACGCAAGCCGGTCAGCGTGGTTTGGTTCGTACCGCTGCCCGTGACCAACGCCGCTTCCACGCCGAGCGTCGCCTTGGCCCACGGGGCGAGTTGTTCGTACAGATAGCGCGCGGTATCGGCGAAGGCGGTAAAGACAATCACCTTGCGGTTGCCTGGATTGATCGGCGCACGGCATTTGCGCTCGATCTCTCCGCGCAGGGCGGCCAGCTTGGCGTCGCGCTCCGCCCCAACTTCGCGCGCAGCCGACGCGAGGGTGGCCAGGCGATTGCGATCCTCGACCAGGTCCTGCCGCCAGCGAACCAGGTCCACGTCCTTGAGCAGGACCCTGACCTTGCGCCCGACCAGCAGGCTCTCGAAGGACGGATCGTCCAGGTCCACATCCTCGATCTCGATCTCGTCCACCTCGTCGGCATGTGCGTCTATTCGCGCAAGAGTCGCCTGCACGTCACGGAGCTGGCGTTCAACGGTGAGGGCAAACGAAGGCACCGAGCTTTCCATGCGCTTGAGCACGTTCACTCGCAGCAAGTGAATCAGGCTCTCCTCGCGGTCCACTTGGCGAAAGAACCCGGTGCCGCCCTTCACTTCGGTGCTGTACTTCTTGTCGTAGGCCTCCTGCTTGTTCGGCAGGACATAGCGCAACGGCGCGTAGGAAGAGAGATTGAGGCGGCGGATCTCCAGGTTGATGTCGGCTATCGGCGGGAAGGTACCCGCGCGATCCACATCGGCCTTGATGTTGATGGGCTTCAACCTTTCAGGGAAGCGCCCCGTCTCCGTCAGACCGTAATACTTCTCGATATGCTTGCGCGACCGGGCTATGGTGAGCAGATCCAGTAGCGTGAAGTAGTCGAAACCCAGCATCTCCACAAGCTTCGACGCGGTGCGCTCCGCGTCCGCCAGGTCGAGCCAGCGGTTGAACTGCTTCTGAGCAAGGCGCGTGGTGGCACCGACGCTGCCGATGCCGTGATCGAGCAACGCGGTATCGTCCCCCTCGGTGACGAAGGAAATCTGGTTGCGCAGGTCCGCCATGCGGTTGTTGACCGGGGTAGCCGAAAGCATCAGCACACGCGTCTTCACGCCTTCGCGGATGATCTTGCGCATCAGCCGGTCGTAACGGGTCTCGCCGCCCTTCTTCGGCGTCTGCTTGTTGCGGAAATTGTGCGATTCGTCGATGACGACGAGGTCGTAGTTGCCCCAGTTGACGTGCGCGAGGTCGATGTCGCCAGACTGCCCGCCGTCGCGCGACAGATCGGTATGGTTCAGAACGTCGTAATTGAAGCGGTCGGGCGCGAGGAAGTTGCGCCGGTCGTTCGCCTTGTAGAGCGTCCAGTTGTCGCGCAAACGCTTGGGGCAAAGCACGAGCACGCGGTCGTTGCGCAACTCGTGGTACTTGATGATGGCGAGCGCCTCGAAGGTCTTGCCGAGGCCAACACTGTCGGCGATGATGCAACCGCCAAAGCGATTGAGCTTGTCCATCGCGCCGACCACGCCGTCACGCTGGAACTTGTAGAGCTTCTTCCAGACCACCGTGTCGCGGATACCGGTCGCCGACTTGACGATCTGCTCTTCGTCGAGTTGCTCGCCGCGAGAATGAAACAGGCTGTAGAGCACAAGCGCGTAGATAGAAAGCGGGGCGCGGTGGCCAGCAATTGCCTGGAACGCGTCGATCGCAGTCGCGACCGCGCCTTCATCCGGTGCGAGACCAGCCCACTGAGTATCGAACCATTGACTGAGAAGCGCGGCTTCCTCAGCGGTCTCTGAGGCCTGTATGAGCCCCAACGGATTGCCTGGCGCGATGCCCAATCCCTCGGTACTGAATCCGGCCGAACCAAGAATCGCTGCTTGCGGCTTAGACTCCTTGTCGCGCAGGACGAAGATCCCTTGCGGAACCCCTCCTGCGGCGAATCGAATGTCCGCTTGGTCGCGCAGCCACTGGGCGAATCGCTTGGCCAACCATCGCGATCGGAGCGCGTTTCGAAGGGCGCGATCGGAATCCCCACCGAGTACGCCAAGATCGCTGCCGCCACGAGGCAGAAGCAAACGCGCATGCTCGAGCCTGAGTGTCTCCTCAAGCATGGCGTCGAACGCGAACAACGACAATGCCGGGGTCGCGAGATCGAGCCGATGACCAGGCGCTATGTCCCGTCGAATCAGGTCAAGGACGCGCTCGGAGCCAGAGTTGCGGACGATCCTCATTCGGAGATCCAGCCGGGGTTCTCGGTCTGTCTCCTCGACTTCTCAGCTCTTCTCGACACCGACTCTCCCCCAGGGTCCAGAACAAATTCTGCCACGACAGCTCGACCGCAATTGCACAGGAGAATCACTTGTCCTTCAAGGAGCTCACCAGCCGGCGCAACACCTGCTTGGTCGACTTGGTCGTTTCCTTTCTCTTGATCGCCGATCGAGCCGCAATACATAGTTGATCGCTGATGGTACTGACGCACTGCGCCCGATCATTCAACACCCTCGTCCCAACCAGCTTCGATTCGAAGAACATTCTGCTTTCGGATTCGGTATCCATGGCAATGCCCTCGCCCCATACAGAACCATAGAGCGCGCACTTCGTCTTCTTCCCAGGTTCGATATCAAAGTGATAGCCATAGTCAATGCCGATCGTTCCTCGGCTGCGAGCTCCGCCACGCAAGTAGCTCTGCGCAAACGCATATAGGACTCCGCCTGCCCGTTCGCGATTCCTGACCTCAAGGGGTTTGCCGATTCGGGCAGTGCCTCTGCGTGCACTCCTCCTGAGTACGCGGTCCGGTCGTACCCAAGGTGCGGTCTCGAAATCGATTACCGGTACGCGCCTGATTCTCAAGTTCCGGGAAATCTCACTCCCAAACACGCTTACGTTACTCATTACAGTGCGAAAAACTTCCGGAATGTCGTGAATCATGTAGCGGTTCTTTTGCTGTCGCCCGCCGCCGCCCCGGGGATTGAATAGTCGGTGCATCAGGCGACCCAGCGCACCGGGATCGATCTGCTCCATAGTCAAACCTCTTTCTCGAAAATAGTCGACAAGCAGGCTTGTAGGCGAGAACTTCTGATCGTCAACCTCGAGCGTATCCGCGAAATCGGAGAACAAGCACTCCCGAAGTTCCTCTGGGCGCTTGTCCCTTGGAATGTAGTACTGCGTGAGGCAGAGAAATGCTGTGCCTTCGTGCTTGGCGCAGTATCCGACGTAGTCACTGAATTGCGCAGCGTTCCGATCGCTTTCTTGATCGTCATACTTGATTTCCACAAGACAAACTGGACGCTCGAGTGCGTTGACTTCGAAGATTGCGAGATCGGCTCGTCGTCTGCGACCGCGACGCTGGAATCCAAACTCCACATCGATATGCCAGGCCTTGCCACGCAAGTCACCGCGATAGCCCGCAAGGTGCAATAGTGAGGTAGCAATAGACGGATCGAACGGGCTCAGCCTGGCGATTGCCAGCGCAACGAATCGACCACCATAGGAAGCGGGTCGTGGGGCTTCCAGCCAGCTTTGCATGCTGCTCAGCAGTGATTGCACCTCCGCTCCTTGCCAAGAATTGCGGTGCGAGAACCTGAACCATCGTACGGCATTCCTCGCGCTGAAGCGCCCCGTCTGCTTGCGCCCCCGGCACCTCGTTCAGCTTTTCCAGCGAGACCTCGGTTCGAACACGCCGCTGAACCCCAAGCCACGGCGCGACGCACTTGCCGAGCGCTTCAATCTCAGATTCGAATAGATCCAGTTACGAGTTCGCGCCAATGCGGGCACCTTCTCCCTTTGGGCCGCTCAGCCCCCAAAATGTGCACGATCGGTAACATTTCGCGCCCTCCAGCGCCCCTCACCCCCGCCCAATCCTCCGATACCGATGCCCCACCGTCACCACCTCCCCATCCCTCCCCAGAATCGCATACGCCTTCCCCCCGCGCCCGCCCACCCACGCGCGCGCGGCCTTGTCCAGGTAGACGATGGTGCGCCCCTGCGAACGCAGGTGCCGCTCCCTGCCGAAATCCAGCAGCGCCGCCAGCGCCTCCGCCCGGATCCCCCGCTGCCGCATCCGCACCTGCGCATGCCCGGTCAGCGCCACCTCCAGCCCGCGGCCCACGGCGCGAGCCTCACTCGCCCAGGACCCAGAACACCCCGAGCGCAATCCAGGGCGAGAGCACGATCAGGACATCGAGCGGTACGGAAACGCCAATCATGAAAGCCTCCTGTGGTTGGACACAGGAGCCAGTCTGGAAGACGGCAGGCTCATCGGATGAGCCAGCCCTCCGGTAAGTTCTGACCTCCCGATGCCTGACCAATCGCCCTCGCCGTTCATCGCCGCGCGCGTGATCATTCTCGACGCCGACGGGGTCCTGCGGCGCCTTCCGGACGGGGAAGCGCTCGAGGGACTCGATGCCTTCGAGCACTTCCTGCGGCAACCGGACTTCCAGGACGTGCTGGTGGTGGCGGCCGGGGAGTGGAAGCGATTCCTGTCCATCGGGAAGATCAGGCGCCTCTTTTCGGAGGACATCGCCCCGAGGATCGTCGAAGCGACGCCGGAGATCGAAGGCAGCGACCAGTTCCAGTCGCACGTCGAGATTTTCGAATGGCTCCGCGGCCACCCGGAAATCGGCAGCTACGCGGTGCTGGAATACAGCGGTTATGCGCCCAACCCGCCGGTTCCCGATTGCGGGACGTTCGTGCCCACGGGCGAGGTGTTCGGGGCGCGCCAGCATGGCTTCCTTGCGCGCCTGCTGGGCCCGCGACCTTCCCCGGTCACTACGGTGCAGTAAGGCGGGTCGCCGTTCACGCGCCCGGGGCCCGGAACGCCTGTCAGGCCGCCTGCTTGAGCGGCTGGATGCCGGCGAGCTGCGCCCCAAGCGCCTCGCGGGCCTGGACAAGGTCGTAGTGCGCCTGCAGGTTGAGCCAGAACTCCGCTTCCATGCCGAAGTACACGCCCAGGCGCGCCGCGGTGTCGGCGGTGAGCGCGCGCTTGCCGGCGACGATCTCGCCGATTCGCCGCTGGGGAACGCCGATCTCCTTCGCCAGCCGGTACTGCGTGATGCCCAGCGGCCGGAGGAATTCCTCCAGCAGGATCTCCCCGGGCGTCGCGAGCGGCACTTTGCGTCTGGACATGACAGCTCTCCTGGTCAGTGATAGTCGACGATTTCCACGTCCCATGCCGCGCCATCGCGCCAGGCGAAGCAGACGCGCCACTGGTCGTTGATGCGGATGCTCCACTGGCCCTTGCGGTCGCCCTTCAGGGCCTCCAGCCTGTTGTTGGGCGGGATGCGGAGGGAGTCGACGCGCTGCGCCGCGTGCAGCATCTGGAGCTTGCGGATCGCGACCTTCGAGATGTTGGCGAATCGGGCGACCCGCTCGCCCTCGAACAGGGCCCGCGTCTCGCCAGACTTGAAGCCCTTGATCACGGCCGATACTAACGCGCTGCGTTAGCAGCCGCAAGCTGGGTGGCCTGCGCGCCCCACCCCTTCCGCCCCCTCGCGGAAAACGTGGTCTGTCCCTGTTTTCCAGGACCTCGTTATAACTGTCCATGTTAGTGTCCAGAAATTTTAGTCAAATCGTATTTTCCTTTATTTGTCATATACATAGGCAATTCGCATACTGTCCAACATTGTGTCCAGATAACGGCCCAGCCCATGGCCGAAACCCGCTTCAGTCGCTGCGGTTTCTGTTCCCCAATTTGTGGCCTGAAGCGGAAGTGGACTAGAGGGATCCTGGTTCAGCTGCGCGCGCCTGCGACCCACCGCGCGAGCACGATCAGGCGGCGACCACCCGCACCGTCCCCAGCTTCTTCCCCGCCTTGACCAGCTTTTCGTCGAAGGTCGCGAACCGCTCCGCCCAGGCGCTGCCGGCAAGGTGCAGGGCATCGGCGAAATCGATGCCGGCCTCGTGCCACTGCAGCGCCCGCGCGACGCGTTGCGGGTCTTCCGTGGCCACCTCCGGCAGGCCCAGCAGCCCGCGCAGCAGGCGCACGACATCGGCGCGAGGCAGCCGGTAGCCGCCGCGCAGCACCCACTCGGTTTCCAGGAGCACCGTCACCGGGACGAACACGGGCTTGGTCTCGATCAGCGCCCGCGCGCGGCGGGCCTGGGCGGGGTCGTCGTTGACCAGGAAGCGGACGAGGACGTTGGTGTCGAGCGCGATCACCGCCGGCGGCGCTTCTTCGCCTCGTCGGCGACCGCCGCGTCCATCTGCGCGAGGCTCAGTGCCTGACCGCGGTAGCCGGCGCTGCCGAACACCTCGTCGACACGGGTGGGCGGGAAGGGTTTCAGCGGCCGCAACAGCACCCCGTCGGGGGTGTCCTCAACGGTGAACTCCGCCCCCGGCTGCAGGTTGCGCGCGGCACGGATGGCGCTGGGCAGCACGACCTGCCCCTTGCTGGAGAGTCTGGTGGTGTCCATGGCGGCTCAGGTGGTAAGACGAAAGTAAGACATTGTACACCCCCGCCGCCCACCTCCGGCGGCGGATCAGGAGAAACCGGGGTCTGACCCCGATTTTCACGCGCGGTCTTGTCGAAGTAGAACTACGGTTTGGGCTTTTGCTTGAGCAGGCCGGCCAGGCCCGCCAGCGATTTGGACGTCGCCGGCGCTGTCCCGGGTCCCTTTCCGTCCCCGCCCGCCTGCGCGTCGGCCATGCGCGCGTGCTCGTTCTCGTGGCAATAGACGCACAGCAGCTCCCAATTCGAGCCGTCGGACGGATTGTTGCCGTGGTTGCCATCCTTGTGGTGCACGGTGAGCTCGCGCAGGCGCACGCCAGAGAATTCGCGCGCGCAGCGGCCGCAGATCCAGGGGAAGAGCTTGAGGGCCTGCTCGCGGTAGGCTTTTTCGCTGCTCACGGGCCGAGTCTAGCCGTAGCGCTTGGCCGCCGCGCGCAACTGCTCCGCCACCCGCTTCCTCAACGCCGCCGGCGCCAGTACTTCCGCCTCGGGCCCGAAGCGCAGGATGTCCATCACCAGCTCGCGGTCATCGGCGTAGGGCAGTTCCAGCACGTAGCTGCCATCCTTCTCCACCCGTGCACGCTGCTGCGGATGCCAGCGCTGCGCCGCCACCCAGCGCGCCGCGACCGGGGTGAACTTCAGCGTCGCCCACGAAAGCTTGCGCCCGGCGAAGATGCCGTAGCCGGCGGCGAGGTACTCGTCCAGCTCCGCCTTCGCCACTTCCTTCGCGCGCGCTTCCAGCATCTGCGCTTCGCGGATGGCGTCCACCGCGAAGCTGCGCAGGTCGTCGCGCAGATGACACCAGGCGTCCAGGTACCAGTTGTCGCGGTAGTGCACCAGGCGCTGCGGCGAGACTTCGCGTTCGGTCTCACGGTCCTCCGCGCGGTTGTAGTGGCGAATGTGCAGGCGCTTGCGGCGCAGCAGCGCGCCGGCGGCGAGTCCAAAGTGACCTGCCTTCGCTTCTCGCCGGTCGATGGGAATGACGCGGATGCGGTTTTCCACTTCCTGCCAGTCGTGGTCGCCGGAACCCAATATGGCGCGCAAACGCTGGAGCAGCGGTTCGAAATGCGGCCCGAGGATCTCGCCGTCCAGGCCCTTCAACAACTGGTGCATGGTCAGCAGCGCGTGCGCTTCCTCTGCGGAGAACCAGAGGCCGGGCAGCTCGTAGCGCGGCCCGGCCTGCGGCTTGCCAAACCGATATCCGCCGACATCGCGGTCGTACTCGATGGGGGCGTTGAAGCGCTCGCGCAGGTAGGCGAGGTCGCGCTTCAGCTGCGCGCGCGAAATCCCCAGCGCCTCCTGCAGCGCGGCGAAGGTCGTGGTGCCGGTGTTCAGCATCCGGTCGATGCGGTGGAAGCGTTCGCTGCGGTCCATGGATGCCGGGAATGCGGCTACTTGCCGGCCTTGACGCGGGTGAGCACCAGCCGCTGGAGCTCGCCCGAGAGCCGGACGATGTCCCCGGCTTCGATGCCGCTGGCGGGCGGCGCGCCCTCGTACTCCGACGCATTGCGGCGATCGTGGTATTTGTCGAGCGCCAGCCACAGTTCCGGCGGCGCGTCGGCCGTTGCGGCAAGCACTTGGAAAATGATCTTGCGGTGCCCGGTGCTGGAGGGCCGGTAGCCGGCGTTGCGCAGCGCGGCCAGCGCGAGCGCGTGCGCGGCGTTGTAGGCCAGCATGAAACGGCTCGATGCGCTCAATGCCGCATTGCGACTGTCGCGCAACTGTGCCTCGGCGCTCGCCAGCAGGCGGCCGATCTGCTCCGCGGACGGTGGCTCAGCGTTTAGCTGCTTCGCGCGCGCGAGGTTTTCCAGGTTGGGTTTGCCTGATGTCATCGAGCGTTCCGGGATCTCCGATCAGCCATACCACCGGCCCCTTCAGGACCGAGACGAGGAAGTGATTCTGCTCCTTCCACAGCCCGGCAAACTCGGCCTCCGAATAAGCGATGACGGAAATCCTCCGCGCCAACCGCTGCTCGGCGCGGGCGAGTTCAAGCACCAGCGCGGAAGGGGATAGCTCGCCGACCCAAAGCAGGTCGATGTCGCTTGCGGCGGCCGCTGACCCCTTCGCAACCGAACCGTAGATGCATGCGAGTTTAAGGCGCGCCCCATGGGCCTTGAGCACCCGGCGCAGCTCGGCGGCCACGCCGAAGGTCTTGGTCGAAATGGACTTCAACTCCTCGAAGATCGGGCAGGCGGGGTTGGCCTGGAAATACACCTGCCGGCCCTCCCGGGTGCGAATGAGCGCGCCGCCGCCGGCCAGGGCCGCGAGTTCGCGCTGCAGAGAGCTCGGCGGTGACTCCGCCGCGCGGGCGATCTCCCGCAGGAAGAACCGCCTGTCCGGGCGCCCGTACAGCAGCGCCAGGATGGCACGCATGGACTTGCCGAACAAAACCGTGGCCAGCCGTTCGTGGCTGGCGGGAGGCGCGCTGGATGGCGCGCTGGATGGCGCGATACTTGTACGCTTCATGCGTACGATTGTACGCTTATTGCGTCACTTCGCCAACCGGCCGTTTGCCGGGGAATCGTGGTCTGTCCCTGTTTTCACGGGGTCTGACCCGATATCGGCATTGCATTCGGGCCTGGTCGCCCCGATATGCGCAGGATGGACGTCACCACCGCCACCTTCGAAGCCGAGGTCCTCGAGGCCTCGAAGACCCTCCCCGTGGTCGTGGACTTCTGGGCGCCCTGGTGCGGCCCCTGCCGCGCCCTCACCCCGGTGCTGGAGAAGCTTGCGCTGGAATACGCCGGGCGGGTGAAGCTGGTGAAGGTGAATTCCGACGATAACCAGGACCTGTCCCAGGCCTTCGCCATCCGCTCGATTCCCAACGTCATCGCGTTCCGCAACGGGAAGCCCGTGGCCCAGTTCATGGGCGCGCAGCCCGAGGGCCAGGTGCGCGCCTTCTTCGACAAGCTCCTGCCCACGGCCGCCGACCTGGCGCTGGCCGCCGCCGAGGCGCACTACGCCGCCGGCCGGCTGGAGGAGGCCGAGGCGGAACTGGCGAAGGTGCAACCCAACCTGGACACCGATGCGCGAGTCGAGGCGCTGAAGCAGGGCATCGTCTATGCGAGGGCGGGCAAGGGCGGCCCCGGCGAGGCGGAGCTGAAAGCGCGGCTCGTCGCCAATCCGGACGACCATGAATCCCGTGCCGCGCTGGCCGCGCTGTACGGCGCGAATAGCCTTTACCGCGAGGCGATGGACGAGCTGCTGGAAATCGTGCGCCGCGCGAAGGACTGGAAGGAAGGCGAGGCGCGCAAGCAGATGCTGGCGCTGTTCACGCTGGCGGCGGCGCAGCCGGAGCTGGTGTCGGAGTACCGGCGCAAACTTTCCTCGGCGCTGTACTAGCTCAGCCCTTGCGGGCCAGTTGCGCGAGTTCCGCGCCCTCGATGAGGCGGATGCGGTTCTGCGCGGCGAAGCTGCGCGCCTGCTCGGAGAGGCCGCCCGCCATCACGTACAGGCACTCCGCCGCGTCGCGTTTCTCGCCGGCTGACTTCAGCTCGCGCAGCGGCTCGACGCCTGTGCGCGCCGCCTTCCAGCGCCGCGCGGCGACGAGCGTCAGGCCGCCGGCCCTGGTCAGTTCGAAATCGGCTTGCGCATCGCCGCTGCGCGCCACCACGTAGCCCTCGCGCCGGAAACCTTCTTCGATCAGAACGGAGAACGCGTCCCAGTTCATCGCGCGCAGCCGGTCCATGGATTCGGCGATGCGCTCGACGCTGGGGGCGCGAAGCTGCCGCCAGGCGGCCACCAGGCCGATGATGAAGATGGGCAGCGAGCCGAAGGCGGCGTAGTACCACGGGATCACCAGGCGCAGCCCGGCGAAAATCGCCAGCGTGAGCAGCAGGCTCACCCACCAAGGCGAGCGCAGCAGCACCGCGAACAGGGATTTGTCGTGCATTTTCAGCTTCATGGGTGGATCGCGCTCGCCTTGCCGACGCGGAACACGAGCTCCGGCTCGAACAGGACGACATAATCCGCCTTCTCGTAGGCGGCGCGCAGGCCGGGGCTCAGCGCCATGCCGGGCAACGCATCGGATAATTCCTAGGCCGCCAGCTTCAGCGGAGCGATCCTGGGCCGGCGCCGCTTGGAGGCCTGCCAGAGGTCGTATGCGGATTGCATGCTCAGCCACGATTCCGCCGAACCGCCCAGCGCCGCCGAAAAGCGGATAGCCATCTCGGCGCTGACGGCGGCGCGCCCGTTGACCACGCGCGACAGCGCAACGCGCGAAACGCCCAGCCTGCGGGCGAACTCGGACACGCTCATCTCCGCCAGGACGGTGTCGCGCAGGATTTCGCCGGGGTGAGGCGGGTTGTGCATCTTGCTCATGCTCGGGCCTTCTAGTGATAGTCGATGTAGTCCACCAGTACGGCATCCTTGCCGACAAACGCAAACACCAGCCTCCAGTTGCCGCTGACGGAAACCGCCCACTTCCCGCCCAGTACGCCCTTCAGCGGATGCAGGCCCCAACCCGGCAGGCCCATGTCCGCCGGCCCCGTGGCCGAATCCAGTCGACCGAGCTGCAGCTGCAATCTGGATGCATGCGCCGGCTGGATGCCGGCCTTGCTTCCGTGCAGGAAGAATCGCTCCAGCCCCTTGTGGCGGAACGATCGAATCACGGCGAAGTGTAACGCATGACGATACAGCCTGGAAGACACCTTCCTGCCTAACGACTGTACCGGGCATCCGGTTGACGCCTATTGGTCGGATAACCGGTGCGCCAGCGCCGCCGGCGTCACGATGGCGAAGGGCAGCGGCCGGCCTTTGCGGCGCCCCATCTCCAGCAACGCGCGGTCGCGGCTGACGAGGAAATCGGCGCCGCAGGCGCGCGCGAGGTCCAGGAACTTCTGGTCATCGGGATCGCGGCACTGGGGCAGGCGCATCAGCGGGTGCGCCTCGGCCGGGTCCAGAATGTGTACGATCGTGCACATTTTGGCGTGGCAGGCCGCCTGCGCGGCGGCGTCCAGCGTGCGTTTGGCGCGCTTGTAGGCGAGTACGCGCACGAACTCCGCCTCGCAGGCCGGGTCGGTGTGGATCACGGCGCGCCCCGCCTTGACGGCGGCCTGAATGGGCGCGGCCGACGGGTCGCCGAACACGAGCCAATCCAGCCAGACGTTGGTATCCAGGACGAGGCGCTGCACGGGGCGAAGCTTACCGTCCCATCGGCTGCGATCCTGGGGAAAACGTGGACTGTCCCTGTTTTCACCTGATCTACACTGGGGCATGCCGCTACCGCCGCACCTGCCCCGGAGCATCTCGAAGGAGGAGATGGCGAACCTGCCGATCCGGCGCTGGGAGGGCGAGGTGCGGCTGGTGGAAGACGCGCGCGCGCTGGAGCGCGCGGCCGCGGAGATCCACGACGAAGCGGTGATCGGTTTCGATACCGAGACGCGGCCCGCGTTCCGGCCCGGCGAGAGCTACCCGCCGGCGCTGGCGCAGGTGGCCACGGCGCGCGCGGTGTACCTGTTTCCGCTCCTGCGGCTGGATTGCTCGGCGGTGCTCGCGCGCGTGCTCGCCGAGCCGCGCATCACGGTCTCGGGGGTGGCGCTGGCCGACGACCTGCGCCTGCTGAAGAACCAGTTTCCCTTCGAGCCGCAGTCGGTCACCGACCTTGGCCTCGTGGCCAAGCGCCATGGACTGAAGCAGACGGGCTTGCGCAACCTGGCGGGGATATTCCTGGGGGCGCGGATCACCAAGGGCGCGAAAACCACCAACTGGTCGGCGCCGCGCCTGACACAGCAGCAGATCACCTACGCCGCAACGGACGCCTGGATCTGCCGCGAACTGTACCTGCGCTTCCAGGAATTCGACCTCCTGCCCGGCGCCAGCCGGTCCTTGCCAATCTAGGCCTGCCAGACGGCGTAGCCCTCGGCGCGCAGCGCGATCGCCAGCTCCACCTCCATGTCCCGCGCCGCGTTGTAGGGCATCGGGTTGGCGTAGGCGTAGAGCCTGGGCAGCAGGCGGGTGCCGTAGCGCTCGACGTAGCTGTTGGCGCGGATACCCGCCTTGTGCTTCTCGAAGCGCTTCTCGGGCGTGAGGCCGGTGCAGCCGACGTAGACGCAGGGCTTCAGCATGTCGCGGTCCGGGTTGGCATTGCGGAACCGGGCGTGGTCCAGCACCCGGCCGTCCAGCTCGATGACGTAGACGTTGTGGTGGTGTTTCTTCTTTCTCGTGCTCGCCATGGACAGGGATTGTCGCAGCACTGGCCCCGCCTGCGATAATCGCCCCATGAACTCGCCCAACGATGCAGACGCGCTTGCCCTGGCCCGCTACGGCGTCGGCCAGCCCGTTACCCGAACCGAAGACCCGGTCCTCCTGCGCGGCGAAGGCCGCTATACCGACGACCTGAACGAGCCCGGCCAGGCCTATGCCTGCATGGTGCGCAGCAACCACGCGCACGGCGTCCTGCGCGGCATCGATGCGACCGTGGCGAAGGCCATGCCCGGCGTGCTGGCGGTGATCACCGCCGCGGACCTTGCCGCCTACGGCTCGCACAAGTGCGTGGCGCCGCTGCTGAACCGCGACGGCTCGCCGATGAAGAAGCCCGAGCGCAAGTCGCTGGCGAAGGACCGCGTGCGCTATGTCGGCGACCCGGTCGCCTGCGTCATCGCCGAAACCGCGCTGCAGGCGCGCGACGCCGCGGAAGCGGTGGAGCTGGACATCGAGCCCCTGCCCGCGGTGACGCTCTCCAGCGAGGCGGTGAAGCCCGGCGCGCCGCAGCTTTACGACGACGTGCCGAACAACGTGGCCTGCGACTACCACTACGGCGACGAGGCGAAGGTGTCCGCCGCCTTCGCCGCGGCCGCGCATGTCGAGAAGCTGTCCTTGCGCAACACGCGCCTGGTGGTGGCGGCCCTGGAGCCGCGCGCCGCGATCTGCGCCTGGGACGCCGCCGGCCGCGTCACCTTCACCGCGCCGGGCCAGGGCGTGTTCGGCATGAAGGGGCAGCTGGCCGACATCCTGGGCCTCGCCCCGGAGAAAGTCCGCATCCGCACCCACAACGTCGGCGGTTCCTTCGGCATGAAGGGCTACATCTACCCGGAGTACGTGTGCCTGGCGCACGCGTCGCGTGCCCTGGGTCGCCCGGTGAAGTGGACCGACGAGCGTTCGGGGAGCTTCGTCTCCGACCACCACGGCCGCGACCACGAGATGACCGCGGAACTGGCGCTGGACAAATCCGGGGCCTTCCTCGCGCTGCGCATCACCGGCACCGGCAACGTCGGCGCCTGGCTCAATCCGGTGGCGCCGATGCCGCCGTCCTTGAACGCGGTGAAGAACTCACCCGGCGTGTACCGCACCCCGCTTTTGCAGGTGACGACGAAAGTCGCCTTCACCAACACCACGCCGGTGGGCCCCTACCGCGGCGCCGGCCGTCCCGAGGCCAATTACTACATGGAGCGGCTGATCGACAACGCCGCCGCGGCGATGGGCATCGACCGGCTGGAGCTGCGCCGCCGCAACCACATCCGCCCGGAGGAGATGCCCTTCAAGGCCGCCTCGGACATGGTCTACGACAGCGGCGAGTTCGGCATCGTCCTGGAGAAAGCGCTGGCGTCGGCGGACGTGGCGGGATTCGCGGCACGCAAGGCCGGGAGCCGTGCGCGCGGCAAATTGCGCGGCCTGGGCGTGGGCAGCTACCTAGAGGTCACCGCGCCGCCGGGCAAGGAAATGGGCGGCGTTCGCTTCGAGACGGGCGACAAGAATGCGGGCGACGTGACCATCATCACCGGCACGCTGGACTATGGCCAGGGCCACGCCGCGCCGTTCGCGCAGGTGCTGGCGGCGCGCCTGGGCGTGCCTTTCGAACGCATCCGCCTGGTGCAGGGCGATTCCGACCTGCTGGTGCACGGCGGCGGCACCGGCGGCTCGCGCTCCATGATGATGAGCGGCGCGGCCATCGCCGAGGCCGCGGTGAAAGTGGTCGCGCAGGGCCGTGAACTGGCGGCGACGGACCTGGAAGCCGCGCCCGCCGACATCGAGTTCGAGATCCGCGCCGGAGAGGGCCGCTTCGTGGTCGCGGGCACCGATCGCGCGGTGGCGCTCACGGATCTGGCGGCGAAGCATCCGGGCATGCTCGATGTCACCCACGTCACCGAGATCATCCCGTCGGCGTTCCCCAACGGCTGCCACGTCGCGGAAGTCGAGATCGACCCGGAGACCGGCGTCACGCAGGTGGTGCGCTATCACTCGGTGAACGACTTCGGCACCGTGGTCAACCCGCTGCTGGTGGCGGGGCAGATCCACGGCGGCGTGGTGCAGGGCATCGGCCAGACGCTGATGGAAACCGCGCGCTACGACGACACCGGGCAGCTGCTCACCGGATCGTTCATGGACTACGCCATGCCGCGCGCCGACGACGCGCCCCCGGACATCGGCTTCACCAGCCATCCGGTGCCGGCAAAGACCAACCCGCTGGGGGCCAAGGGCTGCGGCGAAGCCGGTTGCGCCGGCGCCCTCACCTCGGTGATGAACGCCATCGTCGACGCCCTGTCGGAGCGCGGCATCCGCCACTTCGACATGCCCGCCACCCCCGAACGCGTCTGGCGCGCCCTCCACTCCGCCAAGCCCTGAAAGTTCAAAACCAGAAAAACAGGGACAGTCCACGATATTCCGCTCTGCCGAATATCGTGGACTGTCCCTGATTATTTCTGATTATTTTTCTGATTACTTTTTGAGCTCGCCGCTGGCGAGGAGTTTCTGCAGGTCGCTCGCGCCGCCCACGAGGACGCCGTTGACGAATACCATCGGGAAGGTGGGCCAGCCGGTCCACATCTTGAGCGCGTTGCGGCGGCGCCAGAGCGAGAGGTAGCTGCCGTATTCCAGGTATTTGAATGGAAGATTCGCGGCCTGCAGCAGCCGGCGGGCCTTTCCCACCTGTGGATTTCCGGCCATGCCGACGACCACGATGGCATTGGCCGCGATCGCCTCCCGCACTTCCTTCACGATATCGGCGTGCAGCGTCGCGACCTTGTCGCGCACCGCGGGATGGATGTGCTGCTCGTCGAGGATGGTTCTCATGACGCGAGTCTACGCCCCTGTTTTCTACGCCGGGCCCTTGTAGTGCAGGGGGTAGAGGCGCCTCACGACGTGGCTGCTGGAGTCCCAGGCCTTGCAGCCGTCGATGAAGCCGGGCTTCTGCGTGTCGGTGGAAGGCGAGGTGCGCCAGTTGCCCATGGTCTGGAACGCCACCGTCGCCGCGGGCATGAGCAGCTCGGTGATGTGGGTGCAGCCCTTGGTGCGGCCGACCGCCTCGGTCACCGCCTTCCTCCAGCCGCCGCCCACCCTGGCGCCAATGAGCGCCTTGTAGCCCGGCGCCACCGAAGGGCAAATGTCATACGGAGCGTGGTTGGTGGTGACCTCGATGTCGCGCACCGTCATGGTCCGGTCCAGCGTCAGGCGCAGTTCCATGTCGTGCACGTGCGCGCCCGCGGGTCGGTGGCCACGGTAGGGCTCCTCCACGTCGTAGGTCTTCTGGTCGACGATGCTGGCCTCGATGTCGAACAGGCCGTCCTCGCGCTCGTAGCCGCGGCACTCGATGCTTCGGGTATGCAGGTGCCGGCGGGGCGCCGGCGGGGGCAGGCTCATGGGGTGTCCCGGGTGCAAAAGCAGGGCGCGATGGTACACCGTGCGCGAGTTGGACTAAGCTGCGCGGATGAAACGCCTTGCACTGGCCGCCCTCGTCCTCTGGCTTCCCCTGGCGGCGCCCGCGCAGGAACCCATCGAATCCGTCTACGCAAAGCTCCACGCCGCCGCCCTCGCAGCCAATTCCGATGCCGCGCTCGCATACGCGACCGCTCCCCGCAAGGCCGAACTTGCCGGCATGCCCAAGGCCGAGAAGGACGCGTTCTTCAAGATGATGAGCGGCCTGATGCCGCGGACCTACACCGTCACCGGCAAGCGGGTCGCGCCCGGCGGAAAAAGCGCCGTGCTGCGCGCCACCGGCACGGGCGAGTTCATGGGCCGGCAGCAGATGTACGCCGAGGTGAAGTTCCAGATGGAAGGCAACGCCTGGAAAGTGGACACCTGGGAGTGGACCGGCACGCCGCCGGCCGGACCGATGGCCGCACCGCCGCCGGCCGCGCCCGCCGTTTCACCCTCCAGGCCGCAGGCGAAAGCCCCGTCGCGGCCGGTCCAGGCCCCGGCCGCCTCGCCGCCCGCGAAACTGGGCCAGCAGTCCGACTCGCAGTGCGTCTACAAGCCGGTGATGACCGAAGAGGACATGGAAAAGTGCCGCGCGCCGCGGCGCTGAGGGCCTAGTCGTACACCTTCTTGCGCTGCGCCTTCACCTGGCCGCGGATGCGCTTGCCTTCCATGCGCCGTTCCCGCGCACCGCGACTCGGTTTCGTCGCGCGCCGCTTCTTCGGCACGTGC
The DNA here is from genome assembly GCA_052386675.1 of Betaproteobacteria bacterium. GTDB lineage: Bacteria > Pseudomonadota > Gammaproteobacteria > Burkholderiales > SG8-39 > RBG-16-66-20. The sequence goes on along the minus strand of JBQTJX010000021.1, from coordinate 101,823 downwards.
GCCGCCGCCTGCACCAGCGCGTGCAGGCGCACGATGGCGTCCGCCCGGTTCATCTCCAGGCTGCGATGCTGCTGCGACTTGATCACCACCACGCCCTCGCGCGTGATGCGCTGGTCGCCGCGCGCGAGCAGGCGCGCCTTCACGCCTTCGGGCAGGGACGAGGCCCGGACATCGAAGCGCAGGTGCACCGCGTTGGACACCTTGTTCACGTTCTGGCCGCCCGCGCCCTGCGCGCGCACCGCGGTGAAGTCCATCTCGCTCTCGGGGATGCGGATGGGCACGCTCACAGGCTGACCCGGTTCCGGCCGCCCTCTTTGGCGCGGTACAGCGCTTCGTCCGCGGCCTTGAGCACCAGTTCCGGCTTCTCGCCTTCCTTCGGGCCCGCGGCGCCGATGGAAATGGTGACCGACAGCGTCTTCTCCACCTCCGCCGCGCCCCGCTTCTGGCTGCCCTTCTTCACATCCTTGGGCCGGTCCTCGCCGCGCATGGCCATGCGGTAGTGCTCGACTGATTCGCGAATCGCCTCGAGGTGCGGCAGCGCGTCCTCCACCGCCGTGTCCGGGAAGAGCACGGTGAACTCCTCGCCGCCGTAGCGGAAGGCCTTGCCGCCGCCCTGCACTTCGGCCAGCCGCGAGGCCACCAGCCGCAGCACCTGGTCGCCGATGTCGTGGCCATGGGTGTCGTTGAAGCCCTTGAAGTGGTCCACATCGGCCATGGCGAGCGTGTACTGCGGCCCGAGCGCTTTCAGGGCGTCTTCCAGCGCCCGCCGGTTGGGCAGCCCGGTGAGGCCGTCGCGGAAGGCCATGCTGTGCGATTCCTGGATCACCGCGACCACGATCGCGATGCCGGCGGCGGAGACGAACAGCGCCGCCGTGGCGTCGCTGGCCGCCCAGTGGCAGCCCGCGAAATAGATCAGCACCGCGCCCGCGGTGCCCACCTGCAGCGGCCGGTAGTCCGGGAAGCAGCGCCACGCGGCGAGCGCGAACGCGGCGCCGAGCAGGATGCGCCCGGCGAGGGGCACCGGGGGTCCGTTGACCAGCCAGTGGTTCAGGATCCCCTGCCAGGCCGCGCCCGACATCGAGCTGCGCCCCGATGAACCGATCCACAGCACCAGCAGCGCCTCGGCCGCGATCAGCACCAGCCAGCGCCAGCTGCCGTGGTAGCGCACGCCGCGCTCCGGGAACGCGAAGGCGAGCAGCGCGTTCAGCGGCACCAGCAGCACCATCGCCGCGTAGGCGGCCTTCGCCGGCACCTCGCCCGCGCCCCAGCCGAGCGCGAAGCGCCAGCCGGCGAAGGCAACGAGGATGGACAGCGCCAGCACGAAATCGCGGCCGCGGTTGAACCACAGGCACACCGCGCAGGCGGCACCGAGCGCGGCGTAGGGACCGAGGGCGTACAGGCCGGCGAGGGACGCCGGCAGAGGCGGCGCGAACGCGGCGAGGAGCGCGGTGAGCGCGAAAATCGCGGCCGGGGCGGCGAGGATGCGCAGGGAGGCGCGCAGCTCAGCGAGCGGCATCGTCCGGTTCCTCGAGAATCCTGATCACGGTCTCCACCAGAGCCTGCAGATCCTCGGTCGCGGTTCTGTACAACTGGAATTGGTCCACGCGACCGTACATATGGGCGAGGATGTTTCTCTGGCCTACCAGCTTTCTCCAAGGCACCTCGGCATGGCGCCCCTGTCGAACGTCGCTTACCTTGCGAGCGACCTCGCCCATCAGCTCCAGGACCCGTTCCAGCGCGCGCCGCCGCATCGCGTCGCCGGAATAGTCCTCGAACCCTATCCCATCCACCAGAGCGATGGCCTCGCGAGCAAACCGCAGCATGTCTTCGAGCAACGCGACGTCGGGGTCATCGCGATTCATACAGCACCTTGAGATCCCGTTCGATAGTCCTGCGGCGGTGCGGGTTGGTCAGGATCTCCGGGCTGGCGATCTCGACCCTGCGATTGCCGAACAGCGGACTCAGTTCGTCCTGCATGTCCACCAGCCCCCACAGGCTGGGTCCCTCCATCGGCTTGAACTCAACCAGGAGGTCGACGTCGCTGTCCGGCCTCATCTCGCCCCTCGCGGCCGATCCGAATAGCGACATCTTCCTTACCTTGTATCGCCTGCAGACGGCCGCCAGGGCCTTGCGCGAAATCTCCGGCAGCACGCGATCCGGATCGGGCGCGTACGCCGCCAGCGGGCTGTGCAGCGTCGGCGGCGCGCCGGCGGTCTTGTCGAGGATGCTGGAAAGCTCGTGGAATACGGGCGAATCGGGATTGGCGCTGTAGAGGACCTGGTTGCCCGAGGCCGCGCGCTTCAGCAAGCCCGCCTCAGCCAGCTGTCGCAGTTCCCGGTGCAGCGAGCCCGCCGAAACGCCGGTCAGGCGGGCGATCCGGCGAACGTGAAAAGCCTCGCCGGGGCGGAGCAGGAGCAGGGATAGAACGCGGTGCCGGTGGGTGCCGAATAGCAGGTTGGCGATCGCTTCGCCACCCCCTGTATCCAGCCCCGGTTCCGTACTCATCGTGGCTACAATCGTACCACTTATGACTACATTTCGCCGACGCTATCCGCCGCGCCCGGGTTGCTTTCCCTTCGCGCCCGGCCGACGGACAGCGTAGCGACCCTTCGGCTGCCGTGCCGCGTTGCCCTCCGCGGCCACTCCATACGCGCGATCCAGCTTGCCCAGCAGGCGCAATCCCGTGGCGGCGGCGCCCCTGGAGGCGCGGATCCGGAATCGCGTCTCGGCGTCGAACTCCGCCAGCGCGGCAGTCGACATCTCCTCGATCAGCTTGTTGATGCTGACGCCGCGCGCGCGCGCGAGTTGCTTGAGTCGCTCGTGGGTGTCGTCCGGTACGCGAATGGTCAGGGTTCCCATGGTCATGCTCCTTTCAGGAATCGGGCCGGATCGAGAACCTCGATCTGGCGGAAGCGCAGTTCCATGCGCCCGAAATCACGCAGGTTGCGCGTCACGATCGCCTCCGCACCGCCGGCCACGGCAAGTTCCACGACGTGGTTGTCGGCCTCATCCGGCAGATTCGGGCGCCAACCGTAGTAGATGCGGGTCCAGCGGCACACGCTCAAGTAGGCGTCCAGCAACTGCACGCGTTCAGCTGCCGACAACGGACAATCCACGAACGTCGCTTGCCTGCCCAGGACTGCCTCATGCTCAACGTAGAGCGCGTTACCCATCAGGGGCTGCCACTCGCCACGAAGGCATCCGCGCAGGACCTCCCGGCTGAATCCTCCGTCCCGAAGGCACGCTGACACGAAAACGTTGGTATCGAGCACCACGATCTTCATGACAGCACATATGCTATCACGGGAATCGTGGGAGAACTCAGCCCCCCAGCCGGTCCGGCCTGAACCCCACGTCGCACACCCGCCCGCGCTGCGCGCGCTTGCCCTCGTACTCCTTCAGCGCCTTGCCCTCGATCGCCTCCACCGCGCGGTTCTTGCGCTTCACGCCGGAGACGGCGAGCGACTTGCCATCGAACGCCGCCGCCGCGGCAAGGGTCACTTTGTCCGGCAGCGCGATCAACTGCACGCCGACGCCGCCATTGGGCCGCGCCGGCACTTCATCGATCGGGAACACCAGCAGGCGCGCATCCGAAGACAACGCGGCGATGGCCTTGCCACCCGCTGCCAGCGCCGGCGCGAGGGCCTTGGCGCCCTCGGGCACGGTCATGAAGTCCTTGCCCTGGCGCGTCTTGGATGCGAGGTCCCCGAGCTTGCAGAGGAACCCGTTGCCTGCGGTGTTGGCCATGAGGAGCGGCGTCGCGGGGTCGCCCAGGCCGACCCAGACGATGTCGTCCGAGCCGGAATTGACCAAAGTGTTCATGGGCGAGCCGTCGCCGCGCCCGGAGGGCAGCGCGGCGGCATCGACGCTGAAGGCCTTGCCCCCGGAGGCGAGCACCGTCAACGTGTCCGTGGTCTTGCACTCCAGTTCCAGGTAGCGGCCGTCGCCGTCCTTGAAGTTCACCGCGCCCATGTCCACGCCGTGACCGGTGCGCGCCCGCACCCAGCCTTTCTTCGACAGGATCACAGTGAGCGGCTCCTCCAGCACGGTGCGCTCGATGGCGGCGCGCTCCTCGGGCTTGATGACGGTGCGGCGCTCGTCGCCGTAGGCCTTGGCATCGGCCTCCAGTTCCTTCACGACGAGCCTTTTCAGCTCCTTCTCGTCGCCCAGGATGTCCTTCAGGCCCTTGCGCTCGGCTTCCAGGGCCTTCCTATCGTCGTTCAGCTTCACCCCGTCCAGCTTCGTCAACTGGCCCAGGCGAATGTTGACGATGTCCTCGGCCTGGCGTTCGCTGAACTTCCACTTCGCCTGCATCTGCGCCTTGGCCTGGGCCTGGTCCTCGGCCGCGCGGATGAGCTTGATGATTTCGTCGATGCGCACGAAGGCGAGCAGGCGCCCGAGCACGATGTGCAGTCGGTCCTCGCACTTCTTCAGGCGATGTTCGGTGCGGCGGCGCACCGTGGTGACGCGGAACTCGCCCCACTCGCGCAGGATGTCCACGATGCCCTTGGTCTCGGGCAGGCCATCCAGGCCGATCCAGGTCATGTTCACCGGGTAGCGCACCTCGAGCGAGGTGTGCACCAGCAGCGCCTTCATCATCTCGCCCGCGTCCTGGCGCGAGCTGCGCGGCTCGATCACCAGGCGCAGCTTCGCCTTGCGGTCGGATTCGTCGCGCACCGTCTCGACCATGTCCAGCATGAACTGCTTCAGGCGCTTCTGCTCCTGGCTCACTTCCTTCTTGCCGGTGGCCGCCTTCGGGTTCACCAGCGCCTCGATTTCCTCCAGCACCTGGCGGCAGGACACCCCGTGCGGCAGCTCGTTGATGACGATGCGCCACTGGCCGCGTGCGAGGGGCTCGATCGACCAGCGCGCGCGCAGCGCAATCGACCCCCGGCCGGTTTCGTAGGCCGCGCGCAGTTCCTCCGCCGGCGAGATGATCTGGCCGCCGCCGGGGAAGTCCGGCCCGGGCAGCTTTTCCATGACTTCATCCAGCTTCGCCTTCGGGTGCCGGATCACCAGCGCCGCGGCGGCGGCGACTTCCTTCAGGTTGTGCGACGGAATGCGCGTCGAGAACCCGACCGGGATGCCGAAGGAACCGTTCAGCAGGCCGAAGGGCACGCGTGCGGGCAGCAGCACCGGCTCGTCGAACTTGCCGTCGTAGTTCTTCTGGAAATCGACCGTGCCCTCGGCGATTTCCGACAACATCAGCTCGGCGATACGCGAGAGCTTCGCTTCCGTATACCGGTAGGCTGCGGCGCCGTCGCCGTCGCGGCTGCCGAAATTGCCCTGGCCGTCGATGAGCGGGTAGCGCATGGAGAAGGGCTGCGCCAGGTGCACCATCGCCTCGTAGGTCGAGGAATCCCCGTGCGGGTGGTACTTGCCCAGCACTTCGCCGACGTAGCGCGCGCATTTGGCAAAACCCTGCGCCCCGGTGTCGCCCATGGCGTACAGGATCCGGCGCTGCACCGGCTTCAGGCCATCCGCGATCTCGGGCAGCGCCCGCGACTTGACCGTCGAGACCGCGTAGCCCAGGTAGGCCTTGGAGGCGTGGTTCTCGATGGGCGAGGAATCGTCCCCGTTCTCCGCCGTGAACAGATCGCCCGTTCTATCGTCCATATGCTTTTCTCCGATCGCCTGAGTCGCGCCTTGTGCGATTCAGGCGAAACTGGGCCTCAAACCTGCCCGCATACCCGCTCGTTCAACCGAACAGGTCCAACTGCTTGTCCGCCATCGCCACCGCTGCCTCGACGGCCTTCCTCGCCTTGGCGAGGTCGTTCGCACCGCCACCGCGACCGGCGGCTTCCCATGTGTAGCGACCGTCGCCCGCCAGGGTCACCTTGCCCAGCTTCTTCTTGCCCAGCCACAACACGTGCCCCTTGTACGCCCGCTCCCAGGCAGGCTTCGCCTTCCTAGCCATGCTCCCCCCAGCAACGAAAATCAGGGACGGACCACGATATTCCGCACAGCGAAAAAACGTGGTCCGTCCCTGATTTACCGGTTCTAGACATCGGCCTCGACGGTTTTCCAGTGTTCGCGCATCCAGTTGCGGCGGCCTTCGGCTTCGCCGGAATCCATCAGGAGCTCGAAGGCGGTGCGCACCTTCGCGATTTCCCGCGAGTCCAGCTGCATGCGCACCAGGCGCCGGGTGTCCGGGTTCATGGTGGTTTCCCACAGCTGCTCCGGGCTCATCTCGCCCAGGCCCTTGAAGCGCGAGATTTCCCAGCTGCCTTCCTTCACCTTCTCCTTCTTCAGCTGCGACAGGGCCTCTTCCAGTTCGTCGTCGTCCAGGCAGTACACCCTGCGGGCAGGCTTGCCCTTGCCCTGCGAGGGCACCTCGATCTTGAACAGCGGCGGCTGGGCGACGTAGACGTGGCCGCTCTCGACCAGCTTGGGCGCGTGCATGAAAAAGAAGGTGAGCAGCAGCGCCTGGATGTGGCCGCCGTCCACGTCGGCGTCGGTCATGATGATGATCTTGCCGTAGCGGATGCCGCCCAGGTCCGGCGTATCCGCCGCGCCGTGCGGGTCGACGCCGATGGCGGTGGCGATGGCCTGCAGTTCCTTGTTGGCAAGCACCGTGCGCGCGTCCTTGGACATGGTGTTGAGCACCTTGCCGCGCAGCGGCAGCACCGCCTGGTTCTCCTTGTTGCGCGCCTCCTTGGCCGAGCCGCCGGCGGAGTCGCCCTCCACCATGAACAGCTCATTGCGCGAGGTGTCCTCCGAGGCGCAGTCCACCAGCTTGCCCGGCAGCGTGGCCACGCCCGATGACTTCTTGCGCTCGAATTTCTTGCCGCGCGCGAGGCGCGCCATGGCCTGCTCGATGGCGAGCTCGACGATTTTCCTGCCCTCGTCCGGGTGCTGGTTTAGCCACAGCTCGAACGGATCGCGCACGCACAGTTCCAGCAGCTTGCTGGCGTGCCGCGTGGTGAGCTTCTCCTTGGTCTGGCCATGGAACTGCGTGCGCACGATGCGCGCCGAGAGCGTGAAGCAGGCGCGCTGCCAGAGGTCATCCGCGATCAGCTTCACGCCCTTGGGCGCCAGCGAGCGCGTGTCCATGAACGCCGCCAGCGCGTCGAAGATGCCGTTCCGGAAGCCGGCCTCGTGCGTGCCGCCCGAGCGCGTCGGGATCAGGTTGACGTGGCTGTCGGCGAACACCTCGCCATCGGACACCCAGCCCACCGCCCAGGCCGCGCCCTCGCCCGTTTCAATCTCCGAGAAGTCCGCAGCGGCCTTGTCGTCGAAGTTCTTCTCGCCGGTGAAGATGGGGGCGACCATCTCGCGGCCCTCCAGCCGGCGCTCGAAGTACTGCGCCATGCCGCGCTCGAACTTCCAGCTTTGCTCGGGTTTGCCCTCGATACGAAGCACGGTGGTCAGTCCCGGCAGCAGGTAGGCCTTGGAGCGCACCAGGTGCTCGAGCTCCCCGAGCGGGATGTTGGGCGAGTCGAAGTACTTCGGGTCGGGCCAGATGCGCACCACGGTTCCCGTGCGCTTGTCCTTGATCTTCTCGCTCTTCAACTTCTGCTTGAGCTCGCCCCCCTCGAAGGCGATGCTGTGCCTGTGCCCGTCGCGGTAGACGGTGACCTCGCAACGCTTCGAGAGCGCGTTGGAGACCGCCACGCCCACGCCGTGCAGGCCGCCGGAGATGTGGTACACGCCTTCGCCCGACTTGGAGAACTTGCCCCCGGCATGCAACATGGTGAAGGCAACCTCCACCGCGGGCTTTTTTTCCTCCTTGTGCAGGTCCACGGGGACGCCGCGGCCCTCGTCCTCGACCTCGGCCGAGCCGTCCTGGTAAAGGCTCACGGTGATGCGGCGGCCGAACCCGGCCAGGGCCTCGTCCACCGCGTTGTCGATCGCTTCCTGGAGGATGTGCAGGGGATGGATGGTGTGGGTGTACATCCCCGGCATGCGCCGCACCGGCTCCAAACCCTTGAGGGCCTGGATCGCGGAGGCGTCATAGGCCTGCTGCTTTGCCATGAATCTAGTGGTCCTTTACCGCCGAAACACTAGGTATTGTAGTCCGTCGCCCCGACGGCAGCGAATCCACCTGCTAAATCATGTACTTTCGCACCGCGTCGCGGTCCACCAGCCGCGACAGGTCGGCTTCGCCCGGCAATGCAATCCGCCCGCCGCGGATCTCCGGCATCAACTTCGATACCTGCGCGGTGTGCGTCAGGAAGAAGGTCTGCTCTGCGGCCATCGGCCCTTCCTGTTGCAGATTGATCAGCGTGCCCAGCGCGCTCTCGGCGTAGATCCCGACCGCGGTCCTCGCGCCCTTCGCCGCCGCCATCGTCGCGATGCCGCGTGTCTCCTGCAGGCCGACGCGCCCTGGCTTGGTCGACAGCGCCTTCGCGCCGCGTTCCAGGTACAGCGCGGCGTCCTCCTGCGAGGCGCAGCTGCGATCCACCAGGATCGGAATCGGGCTGCCCGCCTGCAGTTTCGCGAAATGCTCGTCCGGCGCGAGCCGGCAGGGATCCTCCGCCACGGTCACGCCGGCCGCGGCGAGCGCGTCAACATAGCCCGCCGCCTCCACTCGTGAGTAGTGGCCGTTGGCGTCCACGTAGAGTTCCACGCCCGGCCCGACCGCGGCGCGAATATCTTTCAGCGCCTGCAAGTCGGTGTCCACGCCCTGCCCGCCCTTCACCTTTAGCGTGCGAAAACCGTACTTGCCGCAGACCTCGGCGGACTCCTTCGCCATGAGCGCGGGCTTCTGCCGCGTCACGGTCCAGGCGACCTCCACCGATCCTGATGCGCCCCACAATTTCCACAGCGGCTTGCCCGCGACGGCGGCGCGCATCGTCCAGCACGCGCTCTCGACCATGCCCTTGGCCATGCGGTTCTCGGGGATGCCCGCGAACGCCGCCGAGACTGCCTTGTCGTCCGCAAGGTCCAGCTGCTTCAGTTTCGGCAGCAGGAGATCCTCGAGCACCGCGGCGAGCGACTTCGGCGATACGCCGCTCCAGGTGTCCTTGATGGTGCCCTCGGCGATGCCGCTGGCGCCATCCTCCGACACCAGCGTCAGCAGCGCGTACAGCCCCGAACGCTCCACCGCGTTGGCCCACACCACCTCGCGGTGGTAGGGCAGGCGGTAGAAGTCCAGCGTCCAGCCGCGCAGCTTCACGGCCTACTTGCCGGTGAAGCGGGGCTTGCGCTTCTCGACGAAGGCCTTCACGCCCTCGCGGCGGTCGTCGGTGTCCACCAGCCGGTTGTAGGCCTCGATCTCGAAGCGATACCCCGTCAGCAGGTCCATGCCCAGGCCGTAGTGGATGGACTTCTTCGCCTGGCGCACCGCGAGCGGCCCGTTGCCGGCGATGGCCTCGGCCACCGCGAGCGCTTCCTCGACCAGCTTTGCCGGCGCGCAAACGCGGTTGACCAGGCCCCAGGCGAGCGCCTCGTCCGCGGTCAGGGCGCGCGCGGACAGCACCAGTTCCTTGGCGCGGCGCTCGCCGATGGCGCGGGCAAGATTCTGCGTGCCCATGCCGCCGGGCATCAGGCCGCGCGCGGTTTCGGGCAGCGCGACGCGCGCGGTCTGCGAGGCGAACATGAAATCGCAGCACAGCGCCATTTCCAGCCCGCCGCCGTAGGCGTGGCCGTTCACCGCGGCGATCACCGGCACCGGGCACTCGACCAGCCCGGCGAAGGCGCGCTCGAACAGTTCGTGCTGCACGCGCCAGACCTCCACGCCCATGCCGTCGCGCTCCTTCAGGTCCGCGCCGGCGCAGAAGGCGCGCTCGCCGGATCCGGTGAGCACCACGCAGCGCACCGCACCCGGCGCCTCGGTGAGCCGGCGCCAGAGGTCGACCTGGTCGTGCCCCATCTGCGTGTTGAGGGAGTTCATCGCCTCGGGGCGGTTCAGCGTCACCAGCAGCACGTGCTCGCCGCGGGAATCCACCTTCAGGGTCTGGTACTGCGGAAAGCCCATATTCGCTTCTCCGTTCAGCGCAGCAGTCCGGCTTCGCGCAGGTAGCGCAGCGCACCGGGATGGATGAGTTCGCGCCTCGGCGCGGCCGCGGCCAGATTCGCCGCCGTGGTTTCGCGCGCCTGGTCCAGGCGCGCCGCCAGCGGCGCCTCCGCGAGGTGCAGCGCGCGCGCCAGCAGGTAGGCCTGCTCTTCGGGCAATCCGGGACGGGCGAGGACGTAGCTCCACGAGCCCACTGAATTCAACGCGGCATCCTGCCCCGGATAGCTCTTCGCGGGCAGGGTCACCGCCTGCAGCGACGCATTCTTGCCGAGGATCGTGCGTATCTCGTCCGCGCTGGGCACCACGAAGCGCCCGCCCTGCTTCGCGAGCGCGGTGAACGCCGGCCAGCCCACGCCCGCGCCCCACAGCGCGGCGGCACGGCCGTCCAGCAGCATCGGCGGGCCGTCGGCGGCCTTCTCCAGCGTGATGGCTTGCACCGGTATGCCGAGCGCATCTAGCACCGAGCGCCCCAGCACCGTGATGCCGGAGCCCTTGGTGCCCAGCACCACCGGCTGGCCCTTCAGGTCGGCGATGCCGCGCACCGGGCTGTCCGACTTGACGATGAACATGCCGGGAGAGGAGTACATCGCCGCGACGATGCGCAACCGGGTGTCGGGCTTGGCCAGCGCCGCGGTGGCGAGTTCCCCCGCCACCAGGCCCAGGTCCAGCTTGCCCGCCTCGAGCAGCGGCACGTTCTCGGTGCTGCCCTTGGTGTTGCGCGGCTCGATGCGCATGCGCGGCTCCTGCGCGTTCAGCATCTCGGCGTAGGCGGCGCCGAACACCGGGAAGCCCCCGCCAGGGGTCGCGGTGCCGAGCACAAGCAGGAATATGGTTCCCATCATTCGACGAACGCAGGCGCCTTGGGAATCGAGGCGTGCTGCTCCTTGTCGTGGTTGATCCACAGCTTCGTGCCGGTCTTCTGCGCGTAGTCCTTCATGGCGTCGATGGTGCGGCCGCTTTGCGCGATGTCATAGTTGAATGAAGGCACGATGCGGTTCGCCCAGCTGTAGCCCAGGTGGACCATATCTCCGGACAGCATCACCGGGCCGGACTTGGGCAGGCGCACCACCAGCACCTGGTGGCCCGGGGTGTGGCCGGGCGCGGACTTGATCAGGACCGAGCCGTCGCCGAAGACGTCGTGGTCGCCGTTGAGCTTCACCGTCTTCGCGCCGCGCAGCTTCTCGAAATTGGCCACCGCGACGCCGAACTTCTGCGGTTCCTTGCCGAATACGACGTCGTGGTCCGCCGCCTGCATGTAGTGCGTGGAGGCCGCGAACAGGTTGGCGTTGCCGGAATGGTCGCCGTGGTAGTGCGACAGCGCGAAGTGCTGGATCTGCGCCGGCGCCACGCCCAGTTGCTTCAGCGACTCGGCGAGCGGCTTTTTCATGAACGCGGTGATCGTGCCCTGGGGGTTCGTGAGCCCCTTGGGCAGCGCGGCGAGGCGGTCCGGGTTGCCGCTGTCCCACAGCATCCAGCCCTTTGCGTGCCGGATCAGGTAGCAGTGGTTGCCGAACACATGCGGGATGCCGGCGTTCAGGCCCGGGGTCCAGCGCGACACGTCCTTGACGTGGTTCTCGCCGCAGTCGATGACGTACATGCGCTCGACGGCGGGCGGGCGTTCCGTGGTACCGGCGCAGGCGCACAGAAGGAACGCTGCGCCCAGCGCAATCGCGACCGATTTCATGAATTTCCCTCCCAGGGTGGGTTCAGACCTGCGCCGCCATCATACGGCCCGAGCCCCGGAGCCGGAAGCCGTCGTCCCGCTTCCCGAAGTAGCGGGCGTTGCCCTGGTCGGTGTCCAGCACGGCGGTGCGCCCGTACCCGAGGCCGCGCAGCTCGGCCGCGAGGCCGCCCGGATCGAATGCGGTCACCCAGGGCTCGCCGATGCGCGCCACGCCGGCAGCCGAGCGCGCGCGGGAGCGCCGCTCCGCGGCGCCCAGCGATTCTGCCGGCAGCATGAAGTCGAACACCATTTCGCTGCCCAGGGCGAGCCGGCCCGCCCAGCCCAGCGTTTCCATCGCCGCCGCACGGCTGAGGTACATCACCACGCCGAGCATCGAAACGAAGGCCGGCCGGTCGGCCCGGAAGCCGGCGGCACGCAGGCCCTCCGCAATGGTCTGCCGCTCGAAATCCACCGCCGCGAAGCGCAGCGAACCGGGGACATCGATCGACGCCTCCGCGAGCCGGCGACGCTTCCACTCCTGCGTGGCCGGGAAATCCACCTCGTACACGGTCAATCCGCGCCAGTCGTGCGGGTTGCGATAGCCGAAGGTATCCAAACCCGCTCCCAGCACCACGTACTGGCGCACGCCGCGATCGACCGCCTCCGCAAGGCCGTCCTCCGCATAGCGGCTGCGCATGGCGAGGAAGGCGCGCATGGCGCGAGCGCGGGGCGATTGCTCCAGTTCGAGGAACGCGCGCACCGCGAGCGCCTCATCCGCGCCGATGATACGCAGGGCGAGGGGGTCGTCGAACACGCGCGGATACTCGAGGATCTGGTGGACTGCCCGATGGCGCGCAGCCCCAAGCGCCGTCCTGCTGGGTCGCCCTTCCCCGATCGCCGCCGCGCCGGGAGCCCAGGCAAGGGCGCCCGCGCCCATCGCGGCGGCGAAACCCAGGAACCCGCGCCGCGACGCCATGGCTATCCCAGTGTCGGCATGTTGAGCCCGGGAGCGGGCGTGTCCTGATGTGGCCACCGCGTCGTGACGACTTTGGTGCGGGTGTAGAACTTCACCCCCTCCATGCCGTGCACATGCAGGTCGCCGAACAGGGAGTTCTTCCAGCCGCCGAAGGAGTAGAACGCCACCGGCACCGGAATGGGCACGTTGATGCCGACCATGCCGACCTGGACTTCGTTCTCGAAGCGCCGCGCCGCGCCGCCGGACTCGGTGAAGATGGCGGTGCCGTTGGCGTAGGGATTGGCGTTCACCAGCGCGATCGCCTCGTCCAGCGTCTCCACGCGCAGCACCGCCAGCACCGGGCCGAAGATCTCGTTCTTGTAGACCTCCATGCCCGGCTTCACGTTGTCGAACAGCGTGGCGCCGAGGAAGTAGCCCTCCTTCACCGGCGGCGTGCTGCCGTCCAGCACCGGCGTGGCGCCCTCCTTCTTGCCCTGCGTGATGAAGCCGGCGACCTTGTCGCGGTGCTCGGCGCTCACCAGCGGCCCCATGTCCATGCCGTCCTGGTCGCCCGGGCCGACCTTGATCGCCTGCGCCTTCTTCTTGATCAGCGCCACCAGCGGATCGGCGGCCGCGCCCACCGCCACCACGGCAGAAATCGCCATGCAGCGCTCGCCTGCCGAGCCGTAGCCCGCGCCGATCAAGGCATCGGCGGCGAACTCCAGGTCCGCATCGGGCAGCACCACGGCGTGGTTCTTCGCTCCGCCCAGCGCCTGCACCCGCTTGCCGTTGCGCGCACAGGTCTCGTAGATGAATTTCGCGATCGGCGTCGAGCCCACGAAGCTCACCGCGGCGATGCCCGGATGCGCGAGAATCGCCTCCACCGCCGACTTGTCCCCGTGCACCACGTTGAACACGCCGTCGGGCAGGCCGGCTTCCTTGAACAACTCGGCCATGCGGATCGAAGCCGAGGGCACCTTCTCCGAGGGCTTCAGGATGAAGGTGTTGCCGCAGGCGATGGCCATCGGGAACATCCACAGCGGCACCATGGCAGGGAAGTTGAACGGCGTGATGCCGGCGCAAACGCCCACCGGCTGGCGCACGGTGTGGGTATCCACCGCGGTGCCGACGTTTTCGGAATACTCCCCCTTGAGCAGTTGCGGGATGCCGCAGGCGAATTCCACCACCTCGATACCGCGCTGCACCGACCCCATGGCGTCGGGCAGGGTCTTCCCGTGTTCCTCCGTGATGAGCCGGGCGATGTCCTTCTGGTTCGCCTGCAGCAGCTGCAGGTACTTCTGCATCACGCGCGCGCGGCGCAGGATGGAGGCATCGCGCCACTCCGGCAGCGCGGCGGCGGCGGCCTTGACCGCGGCGTCGATCGCGGCGGCGTCGCAGTACGGCACCTGCTTGGTCACCTGGCCGGTGGCGGGGTTGTAGACGTTCCCCATGCGTCCCGCCGGCAGGACGGCCTTGCCGTTGATCCAGGCGGGGACGGTGGCGAGCTTCAGGTCGGCGGGCTTGTTCATGCGGCAACTCTCCGTGCGGTGATTGCGCTACTGTAAGCCATATGCGGGTCATCGTCGCCATGAAGGACTTCCTCGCGCTCGAGTCGGCTGGTGGCATCCTGCTCGCGCTCGCCGCCGCGCTGGCGATGGGCCTGGCCAATTCGCCGCTGGAGGGGTATTACGCCGGATTCCTCGACACGCCTGTCGAGGTTCGCGTCGGCGCGCTGCAGATCGCCAAGCCGCTGCTGCTGTGGATCAACGACGGCCTGATGGCGGTGTTCTTCTTCCTGGTCGGGCTGGAACTGAAGCGCGAAGCACAGGAGGGCGAGCTCTCGACGCCTTCGCAGGTGGTGCTGCCCGCGCTTGCCGCCGCCGGGGGCATGGCCGCGCCCGCCGCGATCTATGCGTGGATCAACTGGGGCGATCCGGTGACGCTGCATGGCTGGGCGATTCCCGCGGCCACGGATATCGCCTTCGCCCTGGGCGTGCTGTCGCTGCTGGGCAATCGCGTGCCGGTGGGCCTCAAGGTGTTCCTGCTCACGCTCGCGATCCTGGACGATGTCGGCGCCATCGTGATCATTGCCCTCTTCTACACCGCGGACCTCTCCGGCGTGTCCCTGGGCACCGCGGCGCTCGCGCTGGCCGGCCTCGCGGTGCTCAATCGCGCCGGGGTCAAGCGCGCCGCGCCCTACCTGCTGGTGGGACTGGTGCTGTGGGTGTCGGTGCTCAAGTCCGGCGTGCACGCCACGCTGGCCGGGGTCGCGCTTGCCCTCTTCATCCCGAAGCGGCCGGCGCGCATGCTGGAGCACGACCTGCATCCGCCGGTCGCCTACGCCATCCTGCCGCTGTTCGCCTTCGCCAACGCCGGCGTCGCGCTCTCGGGCGTGTCGCCGGCCTCGTTCCTCGAGCCGGTTCCGCTTGGCATCGCCGCCGGCTTGCTCGCCGGCAAGACGCTGGGCGTGTTCGGCGTCAGCGCGCTTGCCATCCGCCTGCGCCTCGCCGCCATGCCCGCCGGCGCGAACTGGGGCTCGCTGCTCGGGATCGCCGTCCTGTGCGGCATCGGCTTCACCATGAGCCTGTTCATCGCCGGCCTGGCATTCGAGTCCACCGGCGCCGAATACGTGGTGCAGACGCGCCTGGGCATCCTTGCCGGTTCGCTCGCCGCGGCGCTGGGCGGCTATGCTCTGCTCCGGCTGACGCTGCCGAAACCCACCTGAAAGGAAGCCCCATGGGAGAACCGCTGCAGGCACTGGACCAGGTCCGCGTTACCGCCATCGACCTGGCGATGAAGTTCGGCCCGAAACTGGTGGTGGCGATCGCGATCCTGGTCGCCGGCTACTTCGCCGGCCGCTGGGCCGGCCGCGCCACGATCCGGCTGCTGGCGCGCCTGCAGCTCGAGCCCCCGGTGCGCCAGCTGATCGAGCGCCTGGTGCGCATCTTCGTGCTGGCGCTGTTCGGCATCGTGGCGCTGCAGAACCTGGGCGTCGAGCTGCTGCCGCTGATCGCGGGCCTCGGGATCGCCGGCGCGGGGGTCGCGCTCGCCATGCAGGGCGTGCTCTCGAACATCGCCGCCGGCCTGACCATCATCTTCACCCGGCCGTTCCGCGTCGGCGACTACATCTCGATCGCCAGCGAGGAAGGCGAGGTGCTGGACATCAGCCTGTTCAACACCACGCTGGGGCATCCGGACCTCTCGCGCATCGTCATCCCTAACCGGCGCATCGTCGGCGAGATCCTGCACAATTTCGGCAAGATCCGGCAGCTCGGGGTCGAGGTGAGCATCGCCGGGGACGCGGACCTTGCCGCCGCGCAGGCGGCGATCCAGGAGGTGCTGCAGGCCAACGCGCGGGTGCTGAAGGACCCGGCGCCGGTGGTGCTGGTGAAGCGCCTCGCCGAGGGCCGCATCGCGATCGCGGTCGGGCCCTGGGTGAACGTGCCCGACTATGGCCTGGCCACCAGCGAAGTGAACCAGGCCATCCTGGAGGCGTTCCGCCGCCGCAGCATTCCCGCGCCGGTGCCGCAGCGCGAAGTGCGGATGCTCCCGGCGCGCGCCTGATCCGGAACGCCGGCATGCCCGGCCCCCTGGTTCCAGCTCGCCTCGCCTTCGGGCCCGATGGCACGCCGCGCTCGGAAACCTACGATGACCTGTATCACAGCGCCGAGGGCGGCGCGGCGCAGGCGGAGCACGTCTTCCTCCGCGGCACCGGGCTGCCGGAACGCTGGCAGGAGAAGCCGCGGTTCACGGTGCTCGAACTCGGCTTCGGCTTTGGCCTCGCGTTCCTCGCCACCTGGCAGGCCTGGCGCGACGACCCGGCGCGCTGCGCGCGGCTGCATTTCGCCTCGGTGGAGAAGCATCCGTTCACCGAGCAGGACCTCGCGGTCCTGCATGCGGCCTACCCGGCGCTGGCGCCGCTCGCGGAGGAACTGCGCTCGAACTGGCCGACGCTGGTGCCGGGCTTGCATCGCATTGCCTTCGACGGCGGCCGCGTCTTCCTCACGCTCGCGCTGGGCGACGTGGCCGACACGCTGCCGCAGTTGAGCCTCGCCGCCGATGCCCTGTACCTGGACGGCTTCGCGCCAGCGAAGAATCCGGCGATGTGGTCGCAGCCGGTGATGCGGCAACTCGCGCGGCTGGCCGCGCCGGGCGCGATCGCCGCGACCTGGAGCGTGGCCTCGGTGGTGCGCGAGGGACTGCGCGAGGCCGGCTTCATCGCCGAAAAGCGCCGCGGCTTCGCGCGCAAGAGCGAGATGCTGGTGGCGCAACTTGCGCCGCGGCGCGTCGAGCGGGAGGCCGTCGCGCCCGTCGAGCGCCGCGTCCTCGTGGTCGGAGCCGGCGTCGCAGGTGCTGCCGCTTGCGAACGCCTCGCTGCGCGCGGCTGGGAAGTGACGCTGCTGGAGCGCCACCCGGTCACGGCGGCGGAAGCCTCCGGCAACCATGCCGGCGCCTTCCATCCGGTGATGACCCCCGACGACAGCCTGTTCGCGCGCCTGACGCGCGCCGCGTACCTGTACGCGCTGAGGCAATGGCGCGCGCTCGAGGGCCTGTCGTGGAGCCAGTGCGGGCTGCTGCAGCTCTCGCGCGATGGCGACGAGGCATCGGCGCAACGCCGCGCGCTTGAGGCGCTCGCCCCGCCGCCCGGCTTCGCCCAGCTGCTGGACGCCGCGCAGGCCGGGACGGTCGCCGGGGTTTCCCTCTCCACCGGCGGTCTATGGTTTCCGGAATCGGGCTGGATCCAGCCGCGCTCGCTGGTGAACGCCCTGCTCGCGGCCTGCGGCGAGCGGCTGCGGCCGCGCTTGCAGCGCGAAGTGGTTTCACTCTCCCGCGAAGGCACGGATTGGATCGCGAAGGATGCGCGCGGCGCGACGCTGGGCGAGGCGCCGGTGGTGATCCTCGCCAACGCTGCCGACGCGCTGCGCCTGTCGCCGCAGCCGTCGATTCCGCTTCGCCGCGTGCGCGGGCAGTTGAGCCTGGTTCCCGGTATCACCGGGCTCAAGGCGGTGGTCCTGCGCGGGGGCATGGCGCTGCCCGCGGTGGAGGGGATTTCGGTGGTCGGTGCGAGCTACGACATCGACGACGAGGATCCCGTGCCGCGCGTGGACAGCCACGAGGGGAACCTCGAGCGGCTGGAACGCATGCTGCCGGGCGCCGGAGCCGGGCTGGATCCGGAGAGGCTCGAGGGCCGCGTCGCGTTCCGCGCCACGGTGCGCGACCGGCTGCCGCTGGTGGGCCCGCTCGATGACGCGCGCGGCACCGGATTATTTGGCGCATTCGCCTACGGCTCGCGAGGCCTCATCTGGTCCGGCATCGCGGGAGAACTCCTGGCCTCGATGCTCGAGGGCGAGCCGCTGCCGCTGGAACGCAAACTCGTCGCGGCGCTGGACCCGGGGCGCTTCGCGCTGCGGGCGAGCCGGCGCGGCGCGGGCGCCGCCCTGCCCGGGCCTACCAGCGCTCCAGCTTGATGTCGTCGTACGACGAAGGCTGCGAAATCGGCTCGATGTGACTCAGCGTGATGGCGTTGGGCACCAGCGAGCGGATGCGCTCCTCGACTTCCTCGGACAGCTGGTGCGCGCGGTCCACCGGCCAGGCATCGGGCACCAGCAGGTGGAAGGAGATGAAGCGCCGCGCCCCGGCCTGGCGCGTGAGCAGGGCGTGGAACTCGACGCCGTAGCGCGGCCGGTACTCGGCGAAGATTTTCTCGATTTCCGCCCGTTCGGCCTCGGGGATCGCCGCATCGAGCAGGCCGGTGAAGGAGCGGCGCATCAGGCGGAACCCGGTCCAGACGATATGCACCGCCACCGCGATCGCGATCAGCGGGTCGAGCACCAGCCAGCCGGTGAGCGCGACCAGCGCCACGCCCGCCACGACCCCGGCCGAGGTCCAGACGTCGCTCATGAGGTGGTGCCCGTCGGCCTCCAGCGCGATGCTGTGCATGCGCTTGCCGGTGGAGATGAGCAGGAGCCCGCAAGCCAGGTTCACCGCGGAGGCCACCACCGAGATGGCGATGCCGAGCCATGGCGCCTCGATGGGCTGCGGTGCGGCGAGGCGCGGCACCGCGGCCCAGGCGATGCTCGCGGCGGCGAGCACGATCAGCGCGCCCTCGATGCCGCTGGCGAAATACTCGGCCTTGAAGCGCCCGTAGGGGTGCGCCGCGTCCGGCGGCGAGGCCGCGAGGCGCAGCATGGACAGCGCAAGCAGCGCCGCGGCGAGGTTGACCAGCGATTCCAGCGCATCCGAGAGCAGGCCGACCGAGCCGGTGGCCTGCCAGGCCCAGGTCTTCAGGCCGATGGTCGCGAGCGCCGCGGCGACCGACAGCCAGGCATAGCGCTCCAGGTTGTTCCCCACGGGATTGGAAAATTCAGGCCGGCCGCAGTATGGCCGGGCTGGCGTCCTTCACATCCCTGATCCCGCACAAGGCCATGGTGACATCCAGTTCCTTGCGGATGATCTCCAGCGCCTGCGTCACGCCCGTCTCGCCCAGCGCGCCCAGGCCGTAGGCGTAGGCGCGGCCGATCATGACGCCGCGCGCGCCCAGCGCGAGCGCGCGCAGCACGTCCTGCCCGGAGCGCACGCCGCCGTCGAACAGGACCTCGGTCTTCGAACCGACCGCCTGCGCGATTTCCGGCAGGCCGCGGATGGAGGACACGGTGCCATCCAGCTGGCGGCCGCCGTGGTTGGACACCACGATGGCGTCGGCGCCGCTGTCGGCCGCGATCTTCGCGTCTTCCACGTCGAGGATGCCCTTCAGGATCAGCTTGCCCGGCCACAGGCTCTTCACCCAGGCCACGTCCTTCCAGGACAGCGTCGGGTCGAACTGGCCCGCGATCCATTGCGACAGCGTGGAGAGGCTCTTCGCGTCCGGAATGCGCCCTTCCAGGTTGCCGAAGGACTTGCGCCGGCCGGTCAGCACGTTGAGCGCCCAGCCCGGCTTGGTCATCACGTCCAGCATCGTCCCGAGCGTGAGCTTCGGGGGCACCGCAAGCCCGTTCTTCAGGTCCATGTGTCGCTGGCCCTGGATCTGCAGGTCCAGGGTCAGCACCAGTGCCGAGCATTTCGCCGCTTTCGCGCGCTCGATGAGCGAGGCCGCGAAGCCGCGGTCGCGCATCACGTAGAGCTGGAACCAGAAGGGCGTGGACACCGCGCCGGCCACGTCCTCGATGGAGCAGATGGACATGGTGGACAGCGTGTAGGGAATGCCGAAGCGCCCGGCGGCGCGCGCGGCCAGGATTTCGCCGTCGGCCCAGTTCAGGCCCGTCAATCCCACCGGCGCGAGCGCCACCGGCATCGCCACCGGTTCCCCGAGCATGGTGGAGCCCAGGGACCGGTTGTCGACGTCGATCGCCACCCGCTGGCGGAACTTGAGCGCCTCGAGGTCCTCGCGATTGGCGCGCAGCGTGGCCTCGTCATAGGCGCCGCGGTCGACGTAGTCGAAGATGGCCTTGGCGATCCGCTGGCGCGACAGCTCGCGCAGGTCGGCGATGTTGGTGACGACAGGCATAGGGGGCAATTTTACATCGTGGGATAGAATCAGCGCCCCATGGCCGCCAAGAACGAGCAGAAAAGCCCGATCCAGGTCATCGACCGGATGATGAAGCTGCTCGACGTGCTCGCCCAGCACCCCGAGCCCATCGGCCTGAAGCAGGTCTCGCAGATCACCGGCCTGCATCCCTCCACCGCGCACCGCATCCTGTCGGCCATGACCGCCGACCGCATCGTGGACCGCGTCGAGCCCGGCGCCTACCGCCTGGGCATGCGGCTGCTGGAGCTGGGCAACATGGTGAAGTCGCGCATCAATGTGCGCGAACTGGCCCTGCCGGTGATGCGCGAGCTGCACGCGCAGACGGGCGAGACCGTGAACCTCTCGGTGCGCCACGACGACGAGATCGTGTACGTGGAGCGCACCTCCTCGGGCCGCTCGGCGATGCGCGTGGTGCACGTGGTCGGCGCGCGCGCGCCGCTGCATATCACCGCCGCCGGGAAGCTGTTCCTGCTGGAGGAGGGATTTGCGCGCCTGCGCGAATACGCGCGCCGCACCGGGCTGCGGTCCCATACCAAGGCGACGCTGACCACGGTCGCGCAGCTGGAGCGCGAACTGGAACGCATCCAGCGCCAGGGCTGGGCCACGGACGCGGAGGAAGCCGAGGTCGGCGTGCGCTGCGTCGCCGCCGCGGTGCGCGACGACGCTGGCGCCCTGGTCGCCGCGCTGTCGATCTCCTCGCCCGCCGACCGCATGAAGCCGCAGTGGGGGCCGCTCATCAAGGAAGCGGCCGAGCGCGTGGCCCACGCCATCGGCCACCGCCGCGACGGCGCGCGGATCAGCGCCACCTGAGGCGCCCGATGTAACCGATCGGTTACATCGGGCGGCCGCGCTGGCCGCAGCCTACGCCGCCACCAGCCCGTGCAGGGCGAACAGGCCGCGCCGGTCGGTCCAGGCCCGCCGCCCCCGGAACCCGGCCTGCGACGCCAGCGCCTGGAACCCGGCCACCGAGTACTTGCAGGAATTCTCGGTGTGGATGGTCTCGCCCGGCTCGAACGCGAAGCGGTGGCGGCCGAGTTTCACCGCCTGCCGCGCCAGCGACACCAGGTGCATCTCGATGCGCCCCGGCGTCGCGTTGTAGAAGGCGTAGTGGCGGAAGCGGCGCAGGTCGAAGTTCGCGCCCAGCTCGCGGTTGATGCGGGTGAGCAGGTTGAGGTTGAACGCGGCGGTGACGCCCGCGGCGTCGTTGTACGCGGCGTGCAGGACCCCGGCGTCCTTTTTCAGGTCCACGCCCACCAGCATCGCGCCCCGCGGCCCTACCTGGCCGCGCGTCATGCGCAGGAAGCCGAGCGCCTCCTCCGGGGTCAGGTTGCCGATGGTGGAGCCGGGGAAATAGACCACGCGCCGCCCCGGGCCCTCGATGCCGGGAATCTCCAGAGGGCGCGAGAAGTCCCCCGCCACCGGCGCGAGGCGCAGCCAGGGGAATTCGCGCGCGAGGCGCGCGCAGGCGCCGCGCAGCGCAGCCTCGGAAATGTCCACCGGGATGTACGCTGCCGGGCGCAGCGCGCGGATCAGCAGGCGCGATTTCAGGCTCTCGCCGCTGCCATACTCGATCAGGGTGCAGCCGCGGCGCGCGAAGCGGGCGATGCCGGCGAGGTGGGCGCGCGTCAGCGAGAGTTCGGCCCGGGTCGGGTAGTACTCGGGCAGGCGGCAGATGGCCTCGAACAGCGCGCTGCCGCGCGCGTCGTAGAAGTACTTGGGCGGCAGCGCCTTCTGTGGCAGGGAAAGGCCCGCGACGACATCGTCGCGAAATCGGTCAGCCGCCACGCCCGCCGCCGGCGCTAACCCGGCCGGCCGCCCGGCGCCTTCGCGGCGTGGTGTTCGAGCCACTTGCGGATGCGGTTGGCATCGCCGATCCGGGAATGCTTGCCCCAGGAATCGAGCAGGACGACGATCAGTTCGCGCGAGGCGACGCGCACGCGCATCACGAGGCAGCGTCCGGCCTCGCTGATGTAGCCGGTCTTGGACAGGCCGATGTCCCAGTTCACGCTGCGCACCAGCCCGTTGGTGTTGCGAAAGCCCTGCTCGCGCCCGAGCACGCTGACCTTCGCGCTTTCGCGCGTCGAGTATTCGCGGATCACGGGGTGCCGGTGCGCGGCCTCGATCAGGCGCGCCAGGTCCATGGCGCTGGAGACGTTGCCCGGTGACAGGCCGCTGGCGTCGACGAAGCGGGAGTCCGCCATGCCAAGGGCGCGCGCCTTTTCGTTCATGGCCTCGACGAACACGGCGGTGCCCCCGGGAAAGGTGCGCCCCAGAGCGGCCGCGGCACGGTTCTCGGAGGACATGAGCGCGAGCAGCATCAGGTCGTCGCGCGTGAACACCGAACCGGGGCGCAGGCGCGAGCGCGTGCCCTTCACCAGGTCGTAGTCCTCGTCGCTGATGACCACGCGCTGAGCGAGGTCCAGCTTGTGCTCGAGGATCACCAGCGCGGTCATCAGCTTGGTGATCGAGGCGATGGGCACCGGCGCATCCTGATTCTTGGCGTACAGCGTCTCGCCGCTCGCGGCGTCCTTCACCAGCGCGACCGAGGAGCGCAGCAGCAGCTGGTCGTTGTCCTTGGCCGGGCCCTTCGCCTGCGCGAAGCCGATGCCCAGGGCGAAGACGGCGACCAGCGCGGCAATCGCGACGATTTTCTCCAGGTGGTGCAGGTGCCGCTCCTCTTTGCCCGCGTCGGTATGCATGTTCGTGTTTTTATTGGTGTTTTGCCAGTCCAGCCGGGAGTCTACGCCTTAGGCCCGTAAAAAAGCAAATGAAATTAGCCTTCTAGGGAATATTCCTCACGCTGATTCAAGCTCCCTTGGCTTTCGCCAGGGCCGCTTCGGCCGCCGCTGCCTGTTGCTGCAGCGCCCACATGCGGGCGTATTCGCCGCCGGCGTCAGTGAGCTCGCGATGGCTGCCGCGCTCGACGATCGCGCCCTGCGCGAGCACCAGGATCAGGTCCGCGTCCATCACGGTGGACAGGCGGTGCGCGATCACCAGCGTGGTCCGGCCCACGGATATCCGCTCCAGCTCGGCCTGGATCGCCTTCTCGGAAGTGGAGTCGAGCGCCGAGGTGGCCTCGTCGAAAATGAGGATCCGGGGGTCCTTGAGCACCGCGCGCGCGATCGCCACGCGCTGCTTCTCGCCCCCCGACAACTTGAGGCCGCGCTCGCCCACCTTGGTCTCGTACTTCAGCGGCAGCGACTCGATGAAGTCGTGGATGTGCGCCGCTCGCGCCGCCTCCACCACCTCGGCCTCGCTCGCGCCGGTGCGCCCGTAGTGGATGTTGTAGCGCACCGTGTCGTTGAACAGCACCGTGTCCTGCGGCACGATGCCGATGGCGCCGCGCAGGCTCGCCTGCTGGAGCTCGCGGATGTCGCGGCCGTTGACCAGGATCGCCCCGCCGCCGACGTCGTAGAACCGGTACAGCAGCCGCGCGAGCGTCGACTTGCCCGAGCCCGAGGGGCCCACCACCGCGACGCGCTGGCCGGCCGGGATGGTGAAGCTCACCTGGCGAAGGATCCGGCGCGCCGGCTCGTAGGAGAAATCGACGTCGCGGAATTCCACCGTTGCCGGCCCGGCATCGAGCTCCGGCGCGCCGGGCCGGTCCTCGACCTCGCGGTTCTCGCCCATCAGCGTGAACATGCGGTTGATGTCGAGCAGCGACTGCTTGATCTCGCGGTACACCATGCCGAGGAAATTGAGCGGGATGTAGAGCTGGATCAGCAGCGCGTTCACCAGCACCAGGTCCCCCAGCGTCAGCGTCCCGTCCACCACGCCCTCGGCGGCGAGGAACATGAGCGCGGTCACCGCCGCGGCGATCACCAGGCTCTGGCCGATGTTGAGCAGGCCCAGGGACGACTCGAAGCGCACCGCCGCGTCCTCGTACTTGCGCAGGTTGGCGTCGTAGCGCCCGGCCTCGAACTCTTCGTTGCCGAAATACTTCACCGTCTCGTAGTTGAGCAGGCTGTCGATGGCGCGCGTGTTGGCGCGGGAATCCAGCTCGTTGGCGCGGCGGCGGATGTCAATGCGCCATTCCGTCACGATGATGGTGAAGGTGATGTACGCCACGACCGCGCCGAAGGTCACCGCGGCGAAGCGCCAGTCGAAGCGCTTGAGCAGCACCACGGCCACCAGCACGAACTCGAGTATCACGGGGAGGATGGAGAACAGCAGGTAGGACAGCAGCGTCGAGATGCCGCGCGTGCCGCGCTCGATGTCGCGCGTCATGCCGCCGGTCTGGCGATCCAGGTGGAAGCGCAGGGACAGGCTGTGCAGGTGGCGGAACACGCCCAGCGCCACGCGCCGGATGGCGCGCTGGGTGACGCGCACGAACACCACGTCGCGAAGCTCGGCGAACAGCGTGGTGGAAAAACGCAGCAGTCCGTAGGCCGCCAGCAGCGCGGCGGGGACGGCGACCATCGCCAGCTTCGGGTCGAGCCCATCCACCACTTCCTTCATCACCAGCGGCACGCCGACGTTGGTGAGCTTGGCGATCACCAGGAACGCGAGCGCGATCGCCACGCGGCCGCGGTATTCCCACAGGTAGGGCAGCAACTGGCCGAGCACGCGCCATTCATCGCCCTTCAGGGACTCCTTGGGCGCGGCGGCGTGGTGGGCGTGGGCAGACATGGAAAGGCGCGCATTCTATTTCAAGGGCGGGTCTGGAAGCCCTTGATGCCCTTGACGCCACAGGACTGGGTCGCTAACATTCAAACGTTTGTTTGAATCCTGCCGAGCCCCGTCATGACCCTGCGCGCCGTCAAGCCCCACCACGAAACCCAGATCCGCATCCTCGATGCCGCCGAGGAGTTGTTCATGCAGCACGGCTTCGAGGGCACCTCGATGCGCCTGCTCACCGCCAAGGCCGGGGTCAACCTCGCCGCGGTGAACTACCACTTCGGCTCAAAGGATGCGTTGATCGAGGCTGTGTTCCGCCGCAGGCTGGACCCGATGAACACCGCGCGCATCGCCGAAATCGACCGCATGGAGAAGGACGCCGGCGGCCAGCCGCTGTCCCCGGAGCAGATCATCCGCGCCTTCGTCGGCGCCAGCCTGCGCATGATCGAGGATTCCAGGAGCGGCGGGCGCAACTTCATCCGGCTGCTGGGCCGCACCTACACCGACCCGTCCAGGGAGATCCGCGCCCTGATCGGCGGCCTGTACGCGCCCGCGATGGAGCGCTTCAAGGCCGCCTTCGAACGCGCGCTGCCGCAGATGCCGCGCGACGAACTGGTGTGGCGCATGCATTTCATGTTCGGCACGCTGGCCTACACGCTCGCGGCCACCGATACCGTGCAACTCATTGCCGGCTGCAAGCCCGAGGACCGCTACGACGCCCGCCTGCTCGAAGAGCGCCTGGCCTCCTTCCTCGTCGCCGGCCTGCTCGCGCCCCAGCCGGGCGCCAAGGACGTGAAGAAGGCCGCGTAACGTAACAGCACGCATCCGCAGTTCCAGGGGGGGGTCCCGATGTTCGACATCGCCGTTTTCGCCGTTGTGTCCGTAGTCGTCCTGCTCTTGCTCGCCTACTTCCAGGCGCCGGTCCTGGTCTGGACCACGGGCGCGGGCATCCTGCTTGCGACCAAGTCCGTCGTGCTCGGCTTCGGCCCCGCCGCGAATATCGTCCTCGGCGTGCTGTTCGTCGCCGTCGCCGCGGTGCTGAACATTCCCACCCTGCGCCGGCTGGTCATCAGCAATCCGGTGCTGGGCATCTACCGCCGCATCCTCCCGGACATGTCGCAGACCGAGAAGGAGGCCATCGACGCCGGCACGGTGTGGTGGGACGCGGACCTTTTTTCGGGCAAGCCCGACTGGGACAAGATGCTCGCCATTCCCGCGCCGCAGCTCACCGCCGAGGAACAGGCTTTCGTCGACGGCCCCTGCGAGGAAGTCTGCGCGATGACCGACGACTGGGAGGTTACGCACGAGCGCCTCGACCTCTCGCCGCAGGTCTGGCAGTACCTGAAGGACAAGGGCTTCTTCGGCATGATCATCCCGAAGAAGTACGGCGGCCTGGGCTTCTCCGCCATCGCGCACTCGGCGGTGGTGATGAAGCTCTCGACGCGCTCCAACGCGCTCGGCGTCTCGGTGATGGTGCCCAATTCGCTCGGGCCGGCCGAACTGCTGCTGCACTACGGGACGGACGCGCAGAAGGACCACTACCTGCCGCGCCTCGCCAAGGGCCTCGAGATCCCCTGCTTTGCGCTCACCAGTCCCGAGGCGGGCTCGGACGCGGCCTCCATTCCCGACTTCGGCGTGGTGTGCAAGGGAACCTGGCAGGGCAAGGAAGTGCTGGGCATGCGCGTCACCTGGGACAAGCGCTACATCACCCTCGGCCCTGTCGCCACGCTGCTCGGCCTCGCGTTCCGCCTCTACGACCCGGAAAAGCTGCTGGGCGCTCAGTTTGGTGGCAAGGAGGACCTGGGCATCACCTGTGCGCTGGTGCCGACGAACCACCCCGGCGTGAACATCGGCCGGCGCCACCTGCCGCTCAACGCCGCGTTCCAGAACGGCCCGAATTCCGGCAAGGACGTGTTCATGCCGATCGACTGGATCATCGGCGGCAAGGACTACGCGGGCAAGGGCTGGATGATGCTCATGGGCTGCCTCGCTGCAGGCCGTTCCATTTCGCTGCCGACCTCGTCGGTAGGCGGCGCCAAGGGCCTCGCGCGCGTCACCGGCGCGTATTCGCGCGTGCGCAGCCAGTTCAAGACGCCCATCGGCAAGCTGGAGGGGGTGGAGGAAGCCCTCGGCCGCATCGCCGCCAACTGCTACATGATGGACGCGGTGCGCATCATGACCGCGGGCGCGGTGGACCTGGGCGAGAAGCCCGCGGTGATTTCCGCGATCGCCAAGTACCACATGACCGAGCGCGCGCGCCTGTGCGTCAACGACGCGATGGATATCCATGGCGGCAAGGGCATTTGCCTGGGGCCCAACAACTGGGTCGGCCGCGGCTACCAGGTCATGCCCGTGGGCATCACGGTGGAAGGCGCAAACATCCTGACGCGCACGCTCATCATCTTCGGCCAGGGCGCGATCCGCTGCCATCCCTACGTGCTGCGCGAGATGCGCGCCGCCAAGGAAATGAGCGGCGCCGCGGCATCCATCGAGTTCGACGACGCCTTCACCTCGCACATCGGACATACGCTGTCCAACGGCGTGCGCACCTTCATCCACGGCATCACCAGCTCCCGCCTGGGACAAGTCCCGCGCTCGGGCGCCCCGGAAACGGCGCACTACTATCGCTTCACCTCGCGCCTCGCGGCGGCCTTCGCTTTCCTCGCGGATGTCTCCATGCTGGCGATGGGCGGCGCGCTGAAGCGGAAGGAGAAAATCTCCGGACGCCTGGGCGACGTGCTGTCCATGCTGTACCTCGTCTCGGCGACGCTGAAGCATTACGAGGACCAGGGACGCCACAAGGAAGACATCCCGCTCATCCGCTGGGTGGTGCGCGACCTGCTCTATCACGCGCAGGAAGCGATCGACCAGATCCTGTCCAACTTCCCGGTCAAGTCGGTCGCCACCCTGCTGCGATGGACCATTTTCCCGCTGGGCATGTCCTTCCGCCCGCCGCTGGATTCGCGCAACCGCGAGTGCGCGCAGCTCGTCCTCGAGCCCGGCGAGGCGCGCGACCGCCTCACCGCCGGCATTTTCGTGCCGAAGAACGAGTCCGACCCGACCGGCGTGCTGGAGGCGGCATTCCTCGCGGCAATCGCCTGCGAGCCGATTGATGAAAAGCTGAGGAAGGCGGTGAAGAAGGGCAAGGTCATCGCCCGTCCCGGCGCGGACCTGGGCGAGCTGGCGAAGGACGCCGGCCTGATCAGCGCCGAGGAATGCGCGCTGTGGCAGCGCAAGGAAGCCCTGCGCCGCAACGTCATCAAGGTGGATGATTTCCCGCAGGACTTCGGCCGCGCCGAGGTCCTCGCGAAGCTCGCGCAAACCCAATCCAAGGCCGCTCCGGCCGCAAAGGCAGCCTGATATGTCCAGCAAAGCGCTCAGCAGACCTGTATACGTCGTGGACGGCGCACGCACGCCGTTCCTCAAGGCCAGGAACCGCCCGGGCGTGTTCTCCGCGGGCGACCTCGCCACGCAGGCCGGCAAGACGCTGCTGGTGCGGCAGAAGTTCGAGCCCACGCAGCTGGACGAGGTGATCCTGGGCTGCGCCGCGCCCTCGGTGGACGAGGTGAACATCGGCCGCGTGGTGGCGCTGCGCATGGGCTGCGGGCAGAAGGTCCCGGGCTGGACCGTGATGCGCAACTGCGCCTCGGGCATGCAGGCGCTCGATTCCGGCATCAGCAACATCCTCTCGGGCCGCTCGAACCTCGTGCTCGCCGGCGGCGTCGACGCGCTGTCGCGCGCGCCGCTCCTGTATTCCAACAAGATGGTGCTGTGGTTCGCGGACATGGCGGGCGCCCGCAGCGCGGGCCAGCGCGCGGCGCTGTTCGCCCGGCTGCCCTTCAAGGCCATGCTCTCGCCGGTGATCGGGATCATGAAAGGCCTCACCGACCCGATGGTGGGCCTGCTCATGGGCCAGACCGCGGAGAACGTCGCGCACCGCTTCGGCATCACGCGCGCGCAGATGGACGCCTTCTCGGTGCGCAGCCACCAGCGCGTGGTGCGGGCGCAGGACGAGGGCGCGCTCGCGGCCGCTGGCGGCGAGGTGGAGGCGGTCTATGACGCCAAGGGCAATGCCTACGCGCTGGACGACGGCGTGCGGCGTGATTCGTCCATGGAGAACCTGGCGAAGCTCAAGCCCTTCTTCGATCGCAAGTACGGCAACGTGACCCCGGGCAACAGCTCGCAGATCACCGACGGGGCGGCGTGGCTGATCCTCGCCTCCGAGGAGGCGGTGAAGCAGCATGGCCTTTCGCCAATCGGCCGCATCGTGGACGCGCAATGGGCGGGCCTGGACCCGGCACAGATGGGCCTGGGGCCGGTGCACGCGGCAACGCCGATCCTGAAGCGCCACAACCTGAAGCTGGACAGCCTGGACTACTGGGAAATCAACGAAGCCTTCGCGGCGCAGGTGCTGGGTTGCCTGGCGGCATGGAAGGACGAAACCTACTGCCGGGAGCAACTCGGGCTGGATGGCGCGATGGGCGTGATGGATGAGGAGAAGCTGAACGTGGACGGCGGCGCCATCGCCCTCGGCCACCCGGTCGGGGCCTCCGGCGCGCGCATCGTGCTGCACATGCTGAAGCTCCTGAAACGCAAGAACGCGAAGCGCGGCATGGCCTCGATCTGCATCGGCGGCGGCCTGGGCGGCGCCATGCTGGTGGAGGCGCTCTAGATGAAGCACTGGCGCCAAGAGAAGGACGCGCAGGGCCTGGCCTGGCTCACCTTCGACAAGCAGGGCGAGTCGGCCAACACGTTTTCGCGCGATGCGCTCCTCGAGCTGGACGCCGCGCTGGAGGAAATCCGCGCCGGCAATCCGAAAGGCCTCGTCATCCGCTCGGCCAAGGACAGTTTCATCGCCGGCGCCGACGTCGAGGAATTCACCCGCTTCAAGTCACCCGAGGAAGCACTCTCCTTCGTGCGCCTGGGCTGGGACGTGTTCGCCAAGCTGCGCGAATTGCCCTTCCCCACCACCGCGCTGGTGAACGGCTACTGCATGGGCGGGGGCTTCGAGCTGGCCCTGGCCTGCCGCTACCGCGTCGCGCTGGATGATCCGAAGACCCGCTTTGCGTTCCCGGAGGTCATGCTGGGCATCATGCCGGCCTGGCACGGCGTGCAGTGGCTGCCGAAGCTCGTCGGCCCGGCCGCGGCAATGGACCTGCTGCTCTCGGGCAAGGCGGTGGACGCGAAGCGCGCGAAGCGCATGGGCCTGGTGGACCAGGCCGTACCGCTGCGGATCCTGGAGAACACCGCGCGCATGGTGACCCTCGAATCACCGGCGTCGCGCAAGTTGAGCTTCATGAACAAGCTCATGCTCGGACCACTCAAGGGCATCGTGGCCTCGCAGGCGCGCAAGCAGGTGGCAAAGCGCGCCCGGCGCGAGCACTACCCCGCGCCCTACGCCATCCTGGATCTGTGGCAGAAGTACGACGGCGATCCGTTCATCAACCCGACGGACCCGGCCTGCTCCATCAACATGCTGTTCGAGCATCCGACGACCAAGAACCTGATCCGGATCTTCTTCCTGCAGGAGCGGCTGAAGTCCCTGGGCAAGGGCACGGACTTCGAGGCGAAGCACGTGCACGTGGTCGGCGCCGGCGTCATGGGCGGGGACATCGCCGCGCTGTGCGCCATGCGCGGCATCACGGTGACGCTTCAGGACACCGCGCCGGATCGACTGGCGCCGGCGGTGCAACGCGCCGCGAAACTGTTCTCGCGCCGCCTGCGCGACCCGCGCCGCGAGCGCGACGCGCTCGACCGACTGATCCCGGACGTCAGCGGGGCGGGCGCCGCGCGCGCCGACGTCATCATCGAGGCCATCTTCGAGAACCTGGAGGCCAAGCGGGCGCTGTTCGCGAAGATCGAGGCGGTGGCCAAGCCCGACGCGGTGATCGCGAGCAACACCTCGAGCCTGAAGCTGGCCGACATCGCCGCCGGGTTCAAGGATCCGTCGAGGCTGGTGGGCATCCACTTCTTCAACCCGGTGCCGCAGATGATGCTG
Source organism: Betaproteobacteria bacterium (assembly GCA_052386675.1). Taxonomy (GTDB): domain Bacteria; phylum Pseudomonadota; class Gammaproteobacteria; order Burkholderiales; family SG8-39; genus RBG-16-66-20. The sequence continues at coordinate 71,107 of JBQTJX010000021.1, read as the reverse complement.
GTCGAAATCGTATCGGGCGCGAACACCAATGCGGAGCACGCGAGGCGCGCGGCCGCCTTCGTGCGCCAGATCGACAAGCTGCCGCTGCCGGTGAAGGACTCGCCCGGGTTCCTCGTCAACCGCGTCCTCGGGCCGTACATGCAGAACGCCTTTCGCATGCTGGACGAAGGCATGAAACCCGAGACCATGGACGCGGCCATGGAGGCATTCGGCATGCCCATGGGCCCGATCGAACTCGCGGATACCGTGGGCCTGGACATCTGCCTGCACGCGGGCAAGGAGCTGGCGAAGAAAGGCGCGGGTGGCGAGATAGAGGCGCCGCATGTGCTCACGAACAAGGTCGCGCTCGGGCAGCTCGGGCGCAAGACGGGCCAGGGCATCTACCAATGGAATGAGGGCAAGGCGGTGAAGGGCCAGCCCGGCGCCTGGAAGAAGAACCTGATCGACTCGCTGGTGGAACCCTACCTTGCCGAGGCGAAGGCGGTGCTCGCCGAGGGCGTGGTCGCCGACGCCGATCTCGCGGACGCGGGCCTCATCTTCGGCACCGGCTTCGCGCCGTTCCGCGGCGGGCCGATGAACTACCTCGCCGGCGGCAAGTAGCAGCCCGATGGCGAAGCGCAGCGGCAAGGCCTCGCACCAGCCTCCCGGCCTGACGCTGCCGCGCGGCAAGGTTCCCGCGCTGCGCGTGGTGCCGATGCCGGCCGATTCGAACCACAACGGCGACATCTTCGGCGGCTGGATCATGGCGCAAGTGGACGTTGCCGGCGGCATTGTCGCCGGACGCGTGGCGCGCGGCCGCGTCGCCACCGTGGCGGTGAATTCCTTCGTCTTCAAGCAGCCGGTGCAGATCGGCGACATCCTTTCTCTCTATGCCGACGTCGTCCGCGTCGGCAACACTTCGGTCACCATCAACGTCGAAGTCTTCGCCGAGCGCGGTCGCGCCGAGGCGAAGGTGGTGAAGGTGACCGAGGCCACGCTGACCTACGTCGCCATCGACCTCAAGGGGCGGCCGCGGGCGATCCAGAAGCGGAAGTGATCGACGACATCCGGTTCGCCGCCCGCGACGGCCGGTCGCTTGCCGGCACCCTGTTCCGCCCGACTCAAGCCAATGGCCGCTCGGTCCTGGTCCACGCCGCCACCGGCGTCAGGCGCGGCTACTACGCCAGGTTCGCCGCCCGCCTTGCCGAGTCGGGCTTCACCGTCCTCACCTTCGACTACCGCGGCATCGGCGACTCGCGCAACGGCTCGCTGCGGGGCTTCAAGGCAAGCATGAGCGACTGGGCGGAGCAGGATGCCGCGGGCGCGCTCGATTTCCTGGCGGAGAAGTCAGGCAACGCGAAGCTGCTGTGCGTCGGCCACAGCTTCGGCGGCAACGGCCTGGGCGTCGTGCCCGGCATCGAGCGCTACTCGGCGGCGCTGTTCGTCGGCACGCAAAGCGGCTACTGGCGGCACTGGCCCGGGATTGGCAAGCCGGCGATGTGGCTGCTTACGCACCTCATGCTGCCGTCGGTCTCCGCCGCGATGGGCTACTTCCCGATGAAGCTGCTGGGCCAGGGCGAAGACCTGCCCGGCGGCGTCGCCAGCGAATGGGCCGGCTGGTGCCGCAATCCGCGCTATGCCGCGGGCGCCGTCGGCGGCGAGGGCTACGCGCGCCTCACCGCGCCGATCCGCAGCTACTGGGTGAGCGACGACCGCTACGCGCCGCGCGCCGCGGCCGAGGCGCTGTTCGAGCTCTATCCGAACGCAGCGGCGAAGGAACTGGTGGAAGTGGACTCCGATGCCCACGGCGGCGGCATCGGCCACTTCGGCTTCTTCCGCGAGCGCTTCCGCGACTCGCTCTGGCGCGACGCCGCGGACTGGCTGGGGCGCCAGTAGCGGCGACGAGCCTCAGGCCAGGCCGGGAAACAGTTGCCGCAGGCCTTCCGCCATCGTCTGGATGGCGAGCGCGGCGAGCAGCAGGCCGAGCAGCCTGGTCGCGATGTTGAGCCCGGTGGTACCCAGGCGCGCGCCGATCGGATGCGCCAGGCTGAGGACGATCCAGGTCATCGCGCACACCAGCAGGATGCAACCGATCACGGCGACCATGTGCAGCGCCCCGCCCGCCTGCGCGGCCAGGATGGTGGTGCTGATGGCGCCGGGCCCGGCCAGCAACGGCACCGCGATGGGCACCACGCCCGAAAGTTCACCGCTCTTCAGCGCCTGCTCCTCGTCCTTGGACTGGCGCACCCCGCCCGCCTGCGCGTTCAGCATCGACAGCGCCATCAGCAGCAGCACCAAGCCGCCGCCGACGCGAAACGCCGGCAGGCTGGCGCCGATCAGCGTCAGCACCTGCTCACCCACCACCGCCGAGACGGCGAGCACCGAGAACACCGTGATCGTGACCACCCGCACCAGGTTGCGGCGCTCGGCCTCGCTGCGGGCCGCGGTCAGCGCAAGGAAAATCGGCACCGCCAGGAACGGGTCGAGCACCGCCGCCAGCGTGACGAAGAAACGCAGGTAGCCCGACAGCGGCAGCAGGCCTTCCACGGCGCTACTTTTTCGCCGTCGCTTCCTTGCGCCAGGCGCTCACCTGCGCGAACGCCGGCCGCTCGTTCAGCATCTTCAGGTAGGGCTTCACCTGCGGGATGCCTTCGAGCACATCGCGGCCATAGGCGAGCTTGGTCGCCAGGGACACCAGCGGCAGGTGGCAGGCCGCGGCGCAGTCGGCGATGGACAATTCCGCGCCGGCCACGAAGGGCTCGAACTTCGCCAGCGCGGCGAAGGCGCGCACGCCCTTGGCGAGATCCTTCTCCACCCCCGCCTTGGTGGAATCCGACAGCGTGCCGCCGAAGAACACCCCGCCGTACAGGCGCCGCACTACCAGCTCCAGGTGCAGCTCGATCACGATCGTGAGCTCGCGCACCTTGGCGCGCGCGAGCGGCGCCTTGGGCAGCAGCGGTTTCGCAGGAAAGGCATCCTCGAGGTATTCCAGGATCGCGGAGGACTCGCACAGGCGCACGCCGTCGATCTCGGCGTAGGGCACCTTGCCCATCGGGCTCAGCGCGAGGTAGGCCGCGTCCTGCGATGGCTTGACCGAGGCGTCCTCCTCGTAGGGCACGCCCTTCTCCAGCAGCGCGATCAGCACCTTGTTGTGGTAGTTGCTGACGCGGAATCCGTGCAACTTCAGCATTGCGCCTCCTCGGTGGGGTTGCAGGGATTATATTCGGGGCATGAGCGCCAAAGCCCCCGACACGCCGGAATTCATCACCGAGCTCGCCGCCGACACCTCCTACGGCGGCTACCTCGCCCTGCCGCAGCTGCTGGCGGCCCAGAAACCGCGCTCTTCGCACCACGACGAGATGCTGTTCATCATCCAGCACCAGACCTCCGAGCTGTGGATGAAGCTGATGGTTCACGAACTTGGCGCCGCGATCGCCCACATCCGCGCCGGCGAGCTGCCGCCCTGCTTCAAGATCCTGGCGCGCGTGAAGCAGGTGCAGCGCCAGCTGTTCGAGCAATGGGCGGTACTGGAGACCCTCACACCCTCGGAGTACGCGCAGTTCCGCCCGGACCTGGGGCCAGCCTCCGGCCTGCAGTCCTACCAGTTCCGCGCCATCGAATTCATGCTCGGCAACAAGAACGCGCGCCTGCTGGAGGTCCACCGCCACGATGCCGCGATCCACGGCTGGCTCACCGGCCTGCTGGAATCGCCCAGCCTGTACGACGAGTTCCTGCGCCACCTTGCCCGGCGTGGCATGCCGGTTCCCAAGGAGGTGACCGAGCGCGACTGGACGCAACCCTATGCGGCGCACCCCGGCGTGGTCGCGGTCTTCCGCGCCATCTACCAGGACCCGAAGGCGCACTGGGACGCCTACGACATGTGCGAGAAACTGGTGGACGTGGAGGAGAACTTCCAGCTCTGGCGCTTCCGCCACGTCAAGACCGTGGAGCGCGTCATCGGCTTCAAGCGCGGCACTGGCGGCACCTCGGGCGTGGCCTTCCTGAGGAAGACGCTCGAGCGCACGCTGTTCCCGGAATTGATCGACGTCAGGACGGAGCTGGGCGCATGATCACCGGCGCGCTCACCGAGCAAAGCCTGCGCGAGAAGGTCTGGCCGCTGTTTTCCCGGGTGCGGGAGCAGAAGGCCATCTACCTCGCCAACCATTCCCTGGGCCGGCCGCCGGACCGGATGGCGCAGGATGTCCAGGCGGCAATCGACGCCTGGTACCGCGACATGGGCGAAGCCTGGCAGGCCTGGAACGCGCTGCGCGAGCGCCACCGCGCGCTCACGGCCAAGCTGGTCGGCGCGCCGCGCGCCGACTGCATCATTCCCAAAACGAGCGCCGGGCAAGGACTGCGCGCGGTGCTCAATGCGCTGCCCGACAAGCCTCGCGTCGTCGCTTCGGACGGCGAGTTCGATTCGCTGGATTTCATCCTGCGCGTCTACCGCGAGAAGGGCCGCATCGAGCTGCGCCTCTCGCCCTGGCGCGGAGTATCCCTGTCGAACGCCAACCTCGTGGTGCTCTCCAGCGTCCAGTTCCGCACCGGCGAAGTGGTGGACAACCTGCCCAAGCTGGTGCGCGCGGCGCGCGCCGCCGGCGCCTATGTGCTGCTCGATGTCTACCACCACGCCGGCGCGCTGCCGCTGGACCTCGGCGCGCTGGAGGTGGACTTCGCGGTGGGCGGGTCCTACAAGTACCTGCGCGGCGGCCCCGGCGCATGCTGGCTCTATGTGCGGCCCGGGCTGGTCGACACGCTGCGCACGCTCGATACCGGCTGGTTCGCCAAGGAAATGCCCTTCGCCTACGAGCGGCCGGATCCGCCGCGCTTCGGCGCCGGCGGCGACGCCTGGCTGGAATCCACGCCGCCGGTGCTCGGGCCGGCTCAGGCGCTGGCGGGGCTGGAGCTGACGCTGGAACTGGGCGTGGAGCGGCTGCGGGACTACAACCTGGCGCAGAAGGCGCGGCTGGCGGAACTGCTGCGGGCGCAGGGTGTGGCGCCCGAGGGCGAAGGCGAGGCCTACGGCGCCTACCTCACCGTGCGCCACGAACGGGCGGCGGCGATTGCCGAGGAGTTGATGCGTCGCGGCGTCAAGTCCGACGCGCGCGGCGAGTATCTGCGCCTGTGCCCGGACGTCCTGAATCCGGACGAAGAACTGCAGGCGGCGGCGCAGGTGGTGGGAGCAGTGGTGGCGGCGGCCTGAGGCATCGCCCAATGTAACCGATCGGTTACATCCATCCGCCTGCAGCGCCCCTCAGGGCGCCTTCAGCGAGGCCAGGTGGCACTTCAGTTCGTAGTCCGACCGGTTGTTCTTCATCGAGAACGCGACGTACATCCGGAGCGCGGGCGCGTACATCACGGTACGCCGGTTGTCGTGCAAGGTCCCGGAAATCTCATCCCTGATCTCATAGACGTCCTGCTCTCCGAACGCCTGCGTGTTGATCCTGGTTCTTCCTCTGACTGTGACCACATGGATGCGTTCGGCCTGCTCCTTCGGAGAAACCCAGTTGTACCTGGCGCGGAACTTCGCACCCGGCGCGATCCTCGTCAGGCCTTCGCGTGGTCCTTCAAGCTGTGACATCTTCATCGAACCGCGACCCGTCCCGAGACCGAGTTCGTCGTAGATATCTCCCAGTATGTAGGCCCAAACAGGGCTTTGCCGGAACACGCCGGGCTGTCCAACCCGCTCCACCTTGATCGTCTTTCCATCGTTGCTGGCAACCAACCAACGGGAAACGCCGGTCTCTCCGCATTGAATGGCGAACTCGGTTCCGGTCGCCGGAGCAAGCACTTCAACTTCCTGGCCCGATACAGCAGCACTGAAGAAGGCGAAAGCGGCTGCGGCAACAGCGCGAATCACCTGTTTCCCTTCGCGAGCGCCTCCGCGATCGTGGTCTGGTCGGCGATTTCCTGCTTGGCGATGGCGTTGCGGTGCACTTCGTCCGGGCCGTCGGCGAAGCGCAGCGTCCTCTGGTGCGCGTAGGCATTGGCGAGGCCGAAATCATCCGACACGCCCGCGGCGCCATGCACCTGCATCGCCCAGTCGATCACCTGCAGCGCCATGTTGGGCGCGAGCACCTTGATCATGGCGATTTCCTTCCGCGCCACCTTGTTGCCCGCGGTGTCCATGCGCCAGGCGGCGTGCAGCACCATGAAGCGCGCGCTGTCGATCATGATGCGCGCCTCGGCAATCCGTTCCCGCGTCACGCCCTGCTCGGCCACGCTGCGGCCGAAGGCGACGCGCTGGGTGGCGCGCTTGCACATTTTCTCCAGCGCCCGCTCGGCCTGGCCGATGGAGCGCATGCAGTGGTGGATGCGGCCCGGTCCCAGGCGCCCTTGCGCGATCTCGAAGCCGCGCCCTTCGCCCAGCAGGATGCTCGAGGCCGGCACGCGCACATCCTTGAAGTCGATTTCCATGTGGCCGTGCGGCGCATCGTCGTAGCCGAACACGTTCAGGTGGCGCAGGATCTTCACCCCCGGCGTGCCCGCCGGGACCAGGATCATGGACTGCTGGCTGTGGCGCGAGGCGTGGTCCGGGTTGGTCTTGCCCATGACGATGTAGATCTTGCAGCGCGGGTCGCCGGCGCCCGAGGACCACCACTTGCGGCCGTTGATGACGTAGTCATCTCCCTTTTTCTCGATCCGCATCTGGATGTTGGTGGCGTCCGAACTCGCCACCGCCGGCTCGGTCATCAGGAACGCTGAGCGGATCTTGCCCTCCAGCAGCGGGTCGAGCCACTGTTTCTTCTGTTCTTCGGTGCCGTAGCGCTCGATGGTTTCCATGTTGCCGGTGTCCGGCGCCGAGCAATTGAACACTTCCGGCGCCCAGGAGGCGCGGCCCATGATTTCGCACAACGGCGCGTAGTCCAGGTTGGACAGGCCGCCGCCGGGGGCGCGCGGCGAGCGCGGCAGGAACAGGTTCCACAGGCCGGCGGCCTTCGCCCTGGGCTTCAATTCCTCGATGATGGGCACCGGCTCCCAGCGCTTGTCGCTCCTCACATGGGCGTAGTACCTGTCCTCGTTGGGGTAGATGTGCTCGTCCATGAAGGCGAGCAGCTTCTTCTGCAGTTCCTTCGTCCTCGCGCTGTACTCGAAATCCATCACTGACTCCTTTTCAGAATTTTCTCCACCTGCTGCCAGCCCAGCTCGGCCATGATCGGCGCCCGCCCGCCCGCCTCGGCCGCGTGGGTCGAGGCGGCGGTGCCGTCCACGACGCGCTTGGCGATTCCCTGCAGGATGGCGGCGATGCGGAACAGGTTGTACGCCATGTAGTAGTCCCAGGTCGAATCGTCCGGCCGGGTGCGCCCGGTGCGCTGGAAGTAGCGCGCCACGTACTCGCGCTCGCCCGGGATGCCGAGCGCCGCCAGGTCCAGCCCGGCAATGCCGCGGAACTTTCCCGGCGGGATGTGCCAGCTCATGCAATGGTAGGAGAAGTCCGCCAGCGGATCGCCGAGCGTGGACAACTCCCAGTCCAGCACCGCGAGGATCCGCGGCTCGGTCGGGTGGAACACGGTGTTGTCCAGGCGGTAGTCGCCGTGCACCACGGTGGTCTCGGCGGCAGCCGGGATGTTCTTCGGCAGCCAGGCGATGAGATCGTCCATGGCCTGGATCTTCACCGTCTCCGAGGCGAGGTACTGCTTGGTCCAGCGCCCGACCTGGCGCTCGATGTAGCTGCCCGCCTTGCCGAAATCCTCCAGCCCGGCGGCCTTGTAGTCGATGGAATGCAGCAGCGCGATGACGCGGTTCAGTTCGTCCCAGACTGCGGCGCGGCCGGCCTGGTCCATGCCGGGCAGCGACTGGTCCCACATCACGCGGCCCTCGACGCAGTCCATGAGGTAAAAGGCCGTGCCGATGACCGCATCGTCCTCGCACAGCACGTAGGGCCTGGCCACCGGAAAACCCTGCTTGTGCAGGGCGGAGATGACCTTGAACTCTCGATCGACCGCATGCGCCGAGGGCAGCAGCTTGCCCGGGGGCTTGCGCCGCAGCGCATAACGCTTGCCGCCCGCGGTGATGCGGTAGGTGGGATTGGACTGGCCGCCCTTGAACTGCTCGACTTCGACCGGACCGCCGAATCCATCCACGCGGCCGCTCAGCCAGGCCTGAAGGCGCGCGAGGTCGAAGCGATGGCGTTCTTCGACGGGTTTTGCCCCGGTGAACTGGTCGGACATGGGAGCGTGAAGGATAATCGAATTTATGCTGTCGAACCCGCAATGAAGCGAATCACCTGCGCCGACGCCGCGCAACTCCTTGAGGACGGCTGGACCGTGTCCACCTCCGGCTTTACCGGCTCGGGCCACGCGGAGGGCGTCTCCGCCGCGGTGGAGAAGCGCTTCCTGGACACCGGCCGGCCGCGCGGCCTGACGCTCGTCTACGCCGCCGGCCAGGGCGACCGCGCCACGCGCGGCACCGGGCGCTATGGCCACGAAGGGCTGGTGACGCGCATCATCGGCGGCCACTGGGGCGCGGCGCCGCGGCTGGGCGCGCTCGCGGTGGCGAACAAGGTCGAGGCCTACAACTGGCCGCAGGGCGTGATCGCGCAACTGTATCGCGCCATCGCCGGGGGCAAGCCCGGCGTGGTGTCGCCCATCGGCCTGCACACCTTCATCGATCCCCGCCGCGACGGCGGGAAGCTGAACAGCGTCACCACCGAGGAACTGGTGGAACTGGTGACGCTGCGCGGACGCGAGTACCTGTTCTACCCGTCCATGCCGATCCATTGCGCCATCCTGCGCGCCACCTCAGCGGACGAGGATGGCAACCTCTCCATGGAAGAGGAGCCGCATTTCAACGATGTCCTGCCGCTGGCGCAGGCGGCGCACAATTCCGGCGGCATCGTCATCGCCCAGGTGAAGCACCTGAAGGAGAAGGGTGCGATCCACCCGATGCAGGTGAAGGTGCCCGGCATCCTGGTGGATTACGTCGTGGTGGCGGATGACCCCGAGCACCATTGGCAGACCTATGGCGAGGTATTCAACCCCGCGTATACAGGGGATGTGAGAGCAAGCCCGCGAATCGAAGGCGGCGCGCAGCCGGCCAAACTCGCTCCCACGCCCCTGGATCTTCGAAAGATCATCCAGCGCCGCGCGGTGCTGGAACTCCTGAAGTGGAAGAAGCCGATCGTGAACCTCGGCGTCGGCATGCCCTCGGGCGTGGGCGAAGTGGCGCGGGAGGAAGGCGTGCAGGATTTCGTCATGACCGTGGAATCCGGCCCGATCGGCGGCATCCCGGCCTCCTTCCCCTCGTTCGGCGCCTCGGCCAACCCTGACGCGATCATCACCCACGCCGAGCAGTTCGACTTCTACGATGGCGGCGGGCTGGACCTCGCTTTCCTAGGCCTCGCGCAGATGGACGTGGAAGGCAACGTCAACGTATCGAAGTTCGGCGACCGCGTCGCCGGCGTCGGCGGCTTCGTCAACATCACCCAGACCGCGAAGGAAGTGGTGTTCATGGGCTCGCTCACCGCGAAAGGGCTGGAGGTGCGCGCGGCGCAGGGGCGCCTCTCGATCGTCCGCGAAGGCGCGGTGAAGAAGGTCCTGCCGCGCGTCGAGCACCTGTCCTTCAACGGCCCCTACACCGCGGGCCGCGGCACCAGGGTGCTCTACGTGACCGAGCGCGCGGTGTTCGACCTGCGCGGCGGGCGCCTCACGCTGGCCGAGATTGCACCTGGCGTGGACCTTGCGCGCGACGTGCTCGCGCAGCTGGGCGCGCCGGTACCGGTTGCGCCGGACCTGAAAACCATGGACGCTCGCATTTTCCGCGACGCGCCCATGCTCGACAAATGAGGAACCCTCGATGAAATCCCGCTTTGCCGTCAGCCACCGCGCCGGCTCGAAGTTCGTCCGCCGCGGCCTGCGCAGCTACTTCGAGTACCGCGACCTCGGCATCAGGCGCGCCACGCGCGGCAAGGTGGTCGCGCACGTCATCCGCGCGCGCAAGGGCAAGGCGCCGCACGGCCAGTGGCACCGGCACGACTGCAGGGTACAGTTCGTCTACGTGCTGAAAGGCTGGGCGGTGTTCGAGTATGAGGGTGTCGGCGAAGTGCGCATGAAGGCCGGGACCTGCTTCTACCAGCCGCCGGGCATCCGCCACCGCGAAATCCGCCACTCGCAGGACCTGGAGATGATCGAGGTGGTGGCGCCGGCGGATTTCCGCACCGAGGACGCGGCGCCGCCTAGGCGGGGATATCGGGCACCAGTCGCGCGCGCAGGCGCTCGAGGGAGTCCTTGATCAGGAGCTTGCGCTTCTTCAGGCGCCGCAACAGCAGCTGGTCCTGGGTCGGGTGCTCGGCGAGGCGCAGGATCACGTCGTCCAGGTCCTGATGCTCGGTCTCCAGGGCGAGGATCCGAGCCTCGATCTGGATGCGTTCCTCTTCGGTGAGCGTGAGGATGCCCAACGCCACCCTCCTGGTTGCCGGCAAAGGACAAAAAAGAAAAAAAAGGAAAGAATTCCCGTCCCCGCGGCTGCGCGTGAACTACGTCACCGCCCTGCAGCCGCCGTTTGCGCATCCTATCCCGTCCGGAACCCGTGGGAAAGGGCTCCGGCGGCAGGCCTGGCACCATAGAATCCACTACAAGGGGAGAAAGCCCGGCGGCAGGCGGCGCCGGGTGCAGCATCGATGCGCCGCAACGACCACGACGTAACCGACAGTATCCGGACCACCGACGCGGACCAGGTCCGCGGCGAAGTCATGCGCGTGTTCCGCGGCCTCTACGACGGCAAGCCGCCCCGCGCCACGCCCGCGGCGATCGAGCGCGCCTTCGACGACCTCCTGCGCGCCTACCGCGGCGAGGACGACGACTACCAGGCCTGCGACACCGAGTACCACGACATCCAGCACGTGCTGGACGTAACCCTCGCCATGGCGCGCCTGATGGACGGCTACGAGCGCAGCCGCGAAACATCGCGCTCGCGCGCGGGCGACTCGCCGCACCTTCCCCCCGAGTATTTCGCGCTGGGCGTGGTCACCGCGCTGTACCACGATTTCGGCTATCTCAAGAAGCGTTCCGACCGGCGCCACCGCTATGGCGCCGAGTACACCCAGAGCCATGTCACCCGCGGCTCGAAGCACCTGGGCGCGTACCTGCCCAGGCTGGGCTTGAAGCGCCTGGCGAACGCCGCGGCCACGCTGGTGCACTACACAGGCTACGAGCGCCCGGCGGAGACCATTCCGATCAACGACACCCTGCTGCGCCGCGTCGGCCACATGCTCGGCACCGCGGACATCATCGCGCAGATGTCGGACCGCTGTTACCTGGAGAAATGCCGCGACCGCCTCTACCCGGAGTTCGTGCTGGGCGGCCTGGCGCAGAAGACGCTGCCCGGCGGCCGCAAGCAGGTCCTGTTCCGCTCCGGCGACGACCTGGTGCGCAAGACACCCTCCTTCTACATGAACGCCGCCAAGCGGCTGGACCTGCAGCTCGCGCGCGCCTACGAGTATGCCGGGGAGCACTTCAAGGGACAGAACCTGTACGTCGAGGAAATGCAGAAGAACGTGCGCTACGCGCAGACGGTGTCGCATGCGCCGGACACCGACATGCTGCGCCGGGCGCCGCCCTCGACGCTGAACGAGGGCGTGGAGCCCTATCCGAAGGACATGTTCATCCGCTAGCCGACGCCTGGCCGGGGCTTCAGTAGCTGCGCTTCTGCCGGAAGTAGTCCACCCGGTCGATCGAGCGCAGCTGCAGGTCCTTCACCTGCGCTCCCTGCAGCAGGCGCAGCGGCACGTCGACCCCGGCCGCGCCGCGAGCCCAGAGCTTTCGATAGAAATCGGCCAGCGAGGAGACTTGCTCCTCGCCGACGCCCACCAGCATGTCGCCGGCGCGCACGCCGGCGGATTCCGCCGGCCCGCCGGGCGAGACGCGCGACACGAACAGGCGCCCGCGCAATTCCTCGGTACTCATGCCCAGCCAGGGCCGCACCGGTCCCTTCGCCCTGCCCTGCGCGATCAGGTCCTCCAGGATCGGCTGCAGCAGGTTGGAGGGCACGAACATGTTCCCCGGCGCCTGCACGCCTTCGCCGGTGGCGTCGGCCACGATCAGCGAGCCGATGCCGAGAAAGTCCCCCTTCGGGCCGATCAGGGGCGCGCCTGACCAGTTTGGCACCGCGGGATAGGTCCAGATCGCCGAATCGAGCAGGTACTCCCAGCTGCCGGAGAACGGGCGGCGCGACACCACCTGCACCACGCCCACGCCATCGCGGCCGCCATGACCCGCCACCAGCACCGGATCGCGCTCGGCGACACTGGCCGCATCGCCGAAGGGAAGCGGCTTTCCGGCCAGCGGCGCGAGCAGCCGGACCAGGCCGAATCCGCTGGCGTGGTCGTAGCCCGCAAGCGTCGCCGGCACCGACCTGCCATCGGCGCCGGTCACCTCAATGGACTCGGACTCGATCACCAGGTAGCCGATGGTGGCGACGTAGCCCTCGCGCACGATCACGCCGGTGCCTTCGCGCTGCAGTCCGAGTGTTTCCGCACTACGCGCGTCGGGCAGGATCTTCGCGCGCACGCGGACCACCGCGGACAGGATCTCGGCGGCGTCCGTTCCCGTTCCGGCGCCCTTGTCCTGTGCCTGCGCGGGCAGGCAGAACATGGCGATAAGTGCGATCAGTGCGATCAGTGCGAGCGGGCGGACGATCATGGCAACCTCCGGAAGGGCCGCAGACTGAGCGTCATTCTAGGCCTTCGCCGCCGTCCCGATCCGCCGCCGCAGCGACTCGACGCGGGCGCGATTGACCCCGAAGTCGCGCCGCCCGAGGCGCGAGGACGAGCGCACGTGCAGCACGCCCGCCTTGGCGTCGAATGCAAACTCCACGTCGTCCACGAAACCGAGCAGCTTCGAGCGGAATTCGGCGTACAGGTAACCCGGCTCCTCGCGGATCACCGTGGTGCGCCGCATGCCTTCGACCGCCCCGCGCGCCACGGCGATGGCCGCGGCGGCATCGCCCGTGAATGGGATGGGCGCAACGAAATGCTCAAGATCCGAGGAATCGGCCTGGCTGGAGACGCAGTTGGGCGTGCGCCGGCAGGGGGCGAGTCGCCCATCCTTCACGCCGAGATTGCCGGGACGCTTCCAGGAGAACACGCCTGGAATGCTAACATCGCCGCACATTTTCGGAGGGACGCGCCATGCTGCAGATTTCCGCCATCCAGCTCGCCGAACTGCTCGCCGGCATCGGCCGCGCCCAGGCCGCGATCGTCAACGGACTCGAAAGCGAGTTCGCCGGCGTGCGCAGCGGCCGCGTCATCCCGGCGGTGCAGAATGCCGCGCACCTGCGCGACCATCCCGAACCCACGCTGGTGGACCTGCCGGTGCGGGTGCTGCTGAACAGCATGGGGCGCGTCCCGCCGGATCCCGCGGTGATCGCCCGCGACCTCGAGCGCCTCATCAACGGCGCGGTGACGGCACCGGCGACGAAGGACGAGGCCGCCGCGGCCGCCGCGCCCGCCGTTGGCGACGCGCTGGATTTCAGCAAGCCGGGCTGATCAGAAATCCTTCGGCGGCGGCGGGAAGGCGGGCGGCCGCTTCTCGCGGTGCGAGGCGAGTCCTTCCTTCGCCTCCGGCCCGGTGAAGCCCAGCATCTCCAGCGCCATCGAGGCGTCGAACGACGGCCCCGCCATGCGCAGCCAGTTGTTCAGGCTGTACTTGGTCCAGCGCAGCGCGGTCTGCGCCCCGCCGGCGAGCTTGCGCGCCACCTCCAGCGCCTTCGCCTGCAGCTCGGTTTCCTCGACCGCCAGCGACACGAGCCCGATCCTCTCGGCCTCTTCCCCGGATACCGTTTCGCATAGCAACAGGTAGTACTTCGCCTTCGCCATGCCGCACAAGAGCGGCCACACGATGGCGGCGTGGTCGCCCGCCGCGACGCCCAGGCGCGTGTGGCCGTCGATGATGCGCGCGTTCTTCGCCGCGATGGACACGTCCGCCAGCAGCCCCGCCACCAGCCCCGCGCCCACCGCCGGGCCGTTCATCGCCGAGACGACCATCTTCGAGCAGTTGATGATGTTGTAGACGATGTCGCGCGCCTCGCGCCAGGTGCGCGCGCGCACCTCGAAGTCCTGGATGATGTTCTCGATCATGGCGAAGTCGCCGCCGCCCGAGAAGCCCTTCGCCGAGCCCTTCAGGATCGCCACGCGCGTCTCCGGGTCGCGGTCCACGTCCAGCCAGACCTCGGCCAGCTCCCAGTGCATGCGCGCGTTCGCCGTGGGCAGCTTCGCCGGATCGGTGCCCATGGCGATTTCCAGGATGCCCGGCTCCAGGCGCCGGATTTTCAGTTCACTGTACTTGGAGTAGTCCATGGCCGGCATTCTACAATTCGTCCATGCGTACTCCTGACGAACGCTTCGCCGCCCTGCCCGGATTCCCCTGGCAGCCGAACTACCTCGAATGGCGCGGCCTGCGCGCGCATTACCTGGATGAAGGCGACAAGGCCGCGCCGGTGCTGCTCGCGCTGCACGGCGAGCCGACCTGGAGCTACCTGTACCGACGGATGATCCCGCCGTTCCTGGCCGCCGGCTGGCGCGTGGTGGCGCCAGACTTCATCGGCTTCGGGCGCTCGGACAAGCCTGTGGAGGATGCCTTCTACACCTTCGACATGCACCGGCAGTTCCTGCTCGATTTCGTCGAGAAGCTCGACCTGAAGAACGTCGCCATTGCGGTGCAGGACTGGGGCGGCCTGCTGGGACTCACCGCGCCCATGGAAGCGCCGTCGCGCTATTCGCGGCTTCTCATCATGAACACCGCTCTGGGCACGGGCGACGCCCCGCTCACCGAGGGTTTCCTCGCCTGGCGAGCATACGTGAACAAGAATCCGGGCATGGACTGCGGCAAGCTGCTCGGGCGCGCCTGCCCGCACCTCACGCCTGCGGAAGCCGCCGCATACGAAGCACCCTACCCGGACACTGCTTCCAAGGCAGGCGTGCGCCGTTTCCCGAACCTCGTGCCCGACCATCCAGATGCACCGGGCGCCGCGATTTCGCGCCGGGCGCGCGACTGGTGGACGAACGCCTGGAAGGGCGAAGCCTTCATGGCTGTGGGCGCAAAGGACCCGGTGCTTGGCCCGCCCGTGATGAGCGCGCTTCAAAAGATCATCCGCAACTGCCCCGAGCCGTGGCTGCACGCCGAGGGCGGGCATTTCCTGCAGGAGTGGGGCGAAGACGTGGCACGGGAGGCATTGTCGCGATGGACATGAGCCTGAAGGTTTCCTGGGACGACGTGGCCTCCGCGCACGAGCGCATCAAGGCGCACGCGCGCAAGACGCCGGTGCTCGACTCGGCGACGGTCAACGCCCTGACCGGCGCGACGGTGTTCTTCAAGTGCGAGAACTTCCAGAGGATGGGCGCGTTCAAGTTCCGCGGCGCCTACAACGCGCTGTCGCGCCTGTCGCCGCAGGCGCAGGAGCGCGGCGTGGTGGCCTTCTCCTCGGGCAACCATGCGCAGGCGGTGGCGCTCGCCGGGCGGATGCTCGGCATCCCGCGCGTCATCGTCATGCCGCAGGACGCGCCGCGCGTGAAGCTGGAGGCGACACGCGGCTACGGCGCGCAGGTGGTCACCTACGGCCCGGGTGACTCGCGCGAGGCCATCGCGAAGCGCCTCGCCGAAGAAAAGGGCATGACCCTCATTCCTCCCTTCAACCACCCGCACATCGCCGCCGGCCAGGGCACCGCGGCCAAGGAACTGCTGGAGGAAACCGGGCCGCTCGACGTCCTGCTCGTGCCCTGCGGCGGCGGCGGGCTGCTTACCGGCTGCGCGGTGGCGGCCAAGCACCTCGCGCCCGGGATCAAGGTCATCGGCATCGAGCCCGAGGCCGGCGACGACGCCACGCGCTCGTTCAAGTCGAGGACGCTGCAGACGGTGAAGGCGCCGCAGACCATCGCCGACGGCGCGCGCACCGAGTCCATGGGGGATGTCACCTTCCCGCTCATGCTGGAATACGTGGACGACATGATGACGGTCTCGGACGCCGATCTGCTGAAGACGATGTTCTTCCTCTGGGAGCGGATGAAGTTCATCTGCGAACCTACCGGCGTGCTGGGGGCGGCGGCGCTGCTGGAGAAGAAGATCGATGCCCGGGGCAAGCGGGTCGGCGTCATCATCTCCGGGGGCAACGTCGATGTGAAAGCAGTCTGCGCTTTGCTATGATCCGGACCCCATGAAATGCATCGAAATTTCCAAGCCCGGCGGGCCTGAAGTCCTGGTCCTCGCCGAGCGCGCCGCGCCGGTCCCCAAACCCCACGAGATCCTGGTGAAGGTCGCCGCCGCCGGCGTCAACCGCCCGGATGTGCTGCAGCGCATGGGCAAGTACAAGGTGCCCGCGGACGCGTCCGAACTTCCAGGCCTGGAGATCGCCGGCGAAGTCGCGGCCTGCGGCTCGTCGGTGACGATGTGGAAGCCCGGCGACAAGGTCTGCGCCCTCGTCCATGGCGGCGGCTACGCCGAATACTGCGTCACCCCGGAAGTGCAGGCGCTGCCGATCCCGAAAGGATTGACCGCGACCGAGGCCGCGGCACTGCCGGAGACTTTCTTCACGGTCTGGTCAAATGTGTACGATCGTGCACATCTGGCCCCGGGCGAGACCCTGCTGGTGCAGGGCGGCAGCTCCGGGATCGGCACCACCGCGATCCAGATGGCCGTGGCCATGGGCAACCGCGTCTTCGCCACCGCGGGTTCGGAGGAAAAGTGCGCCGCCTGCGTGAAGCTCGGCGCGGAGAAGGCGATCAACTACCGCACGCAGGACTTCGTCGCCGAGGTGATGGCCGCCACCGGCGGCAAGGGCGTCGACGTGATCCTGGACATGGTGGGCGGGGACTACGTGCCGCGCGAGCTCAAATGCCTCGCCGACGAGGGGCGCCTCGCGTTCATCGCGGTGCTGGGCGGCTGGAAGACCGAACTGGACATCAGCGCGGTGATGGCCAAGCGCCTCACGCTTACCGGCTCAACGTTGCGGCCGCGGACCATCGCGTTCAAGGGCGCTATCGCGAAGAACCTGCGCGAGAAAGTCTGGCCCCTCATCGAGGCCGGGAAAATCACGCCGGTGATCTACAAGACCTTCCCGCTCGCGGAGGCGCGCGAGGCGCACCGGCTGATGGAGACTTCGCAGCACATCGGAAAGATCGTGCTTTCGGTCTAAGCGGCTTCAAGCTGATGCGAGTCGCCCTCACGAACGCGGGTGCCACGCAACTCGACGTCGAAGATCTATTCTTTTCCTTCGCCTGAACCAACGCTCTTCTTGGTTTTCTTTCTGACTTTGCCTGCCACAAAATCAACAGCATCCTCAGACTTCTCTTTGACCGTCTCATAGGCATCGGTCACGCGATCTCTTATCGCCCCCGTGATATCCCCCAGCGTCCTCCCAAAAGTCGCAGCTGCGTCGCCAACAAACCGCTTGAATTCCTTGAAGTTCTCAGGACTTAGAAATTCCTTTGTCTTGGCAATTACAAATTGAACTACGGCCTTTGTCAGCTCCACGCCAACTTCCAGACCTTTGTGGAGCTTTTCGCAAATTTCTGTTCGCTCAATCTCCGAAAGTGCTCCCCACCCGTAATAAATCGCTCCAACTGCAGCGCAAGTCATGGCGAGTGGATTGGTAAAGGTGGCTGCGGAAGCAATGGCCGTGGCGGCCGAAAGGGGATTGCCCAAGATTAACTGGCCCGCCGAAATAATCAGTATTGGAACGGAGTATCCGATTCCGAATCCGTACTTGGCTGCTTCAATTACCCTGCCCGTCCGCGAGATAGTGTGATTGTCGGAAGCCTTGAGCGCCTCAATATGCTCGTCTATGAATGTGTTGATATCTTTCGCGGTGCCGTAAAGCGCCTTGATGGTTGCCGCGATACCGGTGAGTGCAATTCCTGCAGGGCTGGCAATTGAGGTCATCGACTTCTCCGGATATGGCTTGAAGTAGACCGGCTTCTTTTCGAATAGGTATTCGAACCATCCATCAAGCCGCCTCACGCGCCCCCGGTGCATGTATCACTTTCGGCGCCCCCGCCTTCCGCGCCTGCCACAGGTCGTAGGCAGCCTGCTGGGCGACCCAAAGGTCCGCCCGCCCACCACGCGCAACCCCTAGCCAGCCTTCGAGCCGAAGCGCCATCGCGGGCGAAATCGCCGCTCGCTCATTCAGCACACGCGACAAGGCAGCGCGGGTAACACCCAACTGCAGCGCGGCCTCGGTCACAGATAGGCCCAGCGCAGGGAGTACATCTTCACGAAGGGTGGCGCCAGGGTGTGGCGGGTTGTGCATTTGGCTCATGGTCATATTCCCCTTAGTGGTAATCGACATAGTCCACCAGCACGGCATCAACTCCTTCAAACTTGAAGGTGATCCGCCAATTGCCGTTCACGACAATCGCGTAGCGTCCCGGCGGCTTGCCCTGCAGCGGATGCAGGCCCCAGCCCGGAACATTCATGTCGTCCGGACCCTTGGCATCGTTCAAGCGGGCCAACTGCCGGGAAATCCTCGCGGCGTGATGCGGCTGGATCCCGGCCTTGCTTCCCCGCTCGAAGAATGTCCGCAAGCCCTTGTGCAGGAACTGCTTGATCACGAACGCAGTGTATAGCGTAGCGTTACGCGGCGCAAGTGACTAGGCTAGCGCGTTTCCTTCTTCGCCTCTTTCCGCAGCCAGGCAACAAAGTCGGCTACCTCAGGGCGCCCTCCAGAATTGCTCGACACAATGGCAAAGTAGGCCCGCGCCGGATCGGCGCGGCGCTCGAAAGGTTCCACCAGCTCGCCCGCCTCGATCGCGCCCTGCACCAGCGGCGTGCGGCCCAGCGCCACGCCGTGTCCCGCGATCGCCGCCGGGATGATCTGGTCGTAGCCGGAAAAGAGCAGGCTGCCGGCGGGTTTGAGCTCCGCCAGGCGCTCCACTTCCAGCCAGGTGCGCCAGTGCACCCACGGGTGCCGGCCGTCCGGGTCGTCGTACTGCAGCAGCACGTGGTGGCGCAGGTCTGCGGGCACGCGCAGCGGCCGCTTCGGGTCCTTCAGCAGCGCCGGGCTGCACACCGGGAACACGCGCTCGCCGAACAGTTTCACCGCGCCGCTGCCCGCCATCGCCGGCGGCCCGTGGCGGATGGCGATGTCCAGGCCATCGCGCTCGAGGTCCAGCACGCGAGTGTCAGCGCTGATGCGCACGTCCACGTCCGGGTGCGTGCGCGTAAAACTGCCCAGGCGCGGGATGAGCCACAGCGAGGCCAGTGACTGCGTGGTGGTCACCGACAGCATGCGCCGGCCGGACTGCGCGCGCAGGCGGTCGGTGGCGGCGCGCATGGTGGCGAGCACCTGCGCCACCGAAGGGTAGAACGCCTGGCCCGCGTCGGTGAGCGACAACGCGCGGTGGCGGCGCTGGAACAGCGCCACGCCCAACTGGTCTTCGAGCTCCTTCATCTGGCGGCTGACCGCGGACTGCGTCAGGTGCAGTTCCTCGCCCGCCTTGGTGAAGGACAGCAGCCGCGCGGCGGCCTCGAAGGCCTTCAGCAGGTCCAGCGAGGGCAGCCTCTGCTGGGGGGATCCAGGAGAAGGGCGGGGGGAAGGGCGGGCCGGGCTCGCATTACCGTTTCTCATGCATATCCTGAGAATTTCCCGTTTGAGTGCGCTGCAGCAAGGATGCACCATGCGCATGTCAAACGAAAGGACATGACCATGACGACACCGACCATCCAAGAGATCCGCATCCACCCTGACGCAATGAGCCTGCTGGAAGCCAACGCCCGCCGCGCCCGCGCCGAAGCCATGGGCAACCTGATCGTAGCCCTGATCGAGGGCCTGCGTCAGCGCTTCGCGCACAAGCCGGGCCTGGGCAACCTCATCGGCCGCATGGGCTGAGGGAGGATCCGCCATGACCCTCGAACTCGCCAATGCCGCCCTGCGGCTCGTCCGCGGCCAGACGCTGAAGCTGCGCGACAGCGCCGGCCACACCATCTGCGCCAGCGAAGGCGCGGTGTGGATCACCGAAGAGAACGGCCGCCAGGACGTGATCCTGCAGCGCGGCGGCTGCTACCGCGTCGAGACGCCGGGGCTCACCGTGGTGCAGGCCTTTGCCGACAGCGCGGTCGTGTTGAACTGACGGTGCTGAACTGACCTGAAATCAAGACTGCGATCGGGCGGAGTCGTGCTGCTTCTGCAGCACCCTCCTCCTCCTCCAACGGCTCCGCCCGAGCGCAGGTAGTACCCAGGACAATATTCCCGCGTGAACTGACACAGATGTCGCAGTTCCGATTCACTTCCCGTCGGAAGCCTTGTCCAGCATCCGGCGGGCCTCGTCCGTCAATGCCTCAAGCGCGCGGCTGAAAACCGCGTAGTCCTCCTCGCCCAGCCGTGCGCGCAGGCGCCGCTGTCGCTCCAGCGAAGCGGGCACGCCCTGGCGCAACACCGCGAGGCCTGCCGAGGTCAGGGACAGAACCTGCCGGCGCCGGTCTGCAGCGTCGCCAGCCTGGACGACCAGTCCCTTTTCCACCAGTTCGAATGCCACGCGGCTGACCTGGCTGTGGTCGAAGCTGCACATCCGCGCCACCTCGCCGGAGTTCGAAGACCCCATGCGGTTCAGGATCACCAGCACCCGCCACTGCCGGCTGGTGAGGTCAAGCGCCTCCCGCACCGACGCATCCACCAGCCGCGCCAGCAGGTTCGAGAGCACCGACACGCGGAACGTGACCAGGTCCTCCGGCGCATGTGCGCGGACCCGTGCCGCGCTGAGCATCCCGGCCTTTTTCATTGCTCTATCAATAGTTGCCATAGCACATATATGGTAGCCTCCTCCGGACTGATCCAACCGGAGACGAGCATGCGCCGTGAAACCCGCTGGAACGCAATCCGATCGTTGTCCATCACTTTAGCCGGAACGCTGGCCTTCGCCCTGCCTGCCGGAGCACCCGCCGCCGACTGGCCGACCAAGCCCGTCACGCTGGTGGTGCCGCAGGGCCCGGGATCGGGCAGCGACGTCGTGGCGCGCCTGCTGGCCGCGCCCATGGGAGGCGCCTTGGGCCAGCCGGTGGTGGTGGACAACCGCGCCGGTGCCGGCGGCATCATCGCGCACCAGGCCGTGGCCCGCGCGCAGCCCGATGGCTATACCGTGTTGCTGAGCTCCACCGCGCAACTGCTGGTTGTTCCCGCCATGTACGCGTCGGCCAAGTACACGCTGGAGGATTTCTCGGCGGTCGCTCCGGTGGTGCGCGCGCCGTTCGCCATCCTCGTGGCCAATACGCCTGCGGCGCCCGGAACGTTGAAGGACCTGGTCGACCAGGTGCGCAGGCAGCCCGCCGCCTTTGCGTCCGCGGGCACCGGTACGATGACGCACCTTGGATCGGAGGTCTTCCTGCGCCGCGCGAACCTCAAGGCCACGCACGTCCCCTACAAGGGAAGCGGCGCGGCGCTGACCGACCTGATGGGCGGCCAGGTGCTGTTCGCCACCGACTCGCTCACCGCCGCACTCACCCATGTGCGCTCCGGCAAGCTGCGCGTGCTGGCCGTCACCGGCATGCAGCGAGAGCCCTCGCTGCCGGATGTTCCCACGCTGGCCGACGCGGGATTTCCCGGGGACCCGATTGCCGTAATCGGCGGCATCTTCGCGCCCAAGGGCGTCCCGTCCCTGGTGGCCGACAGGATTGCCAAGGCCGTCGATGTGGCCATGCGCGACGCCGAAGTGGTGAAGCGCTTCGCCGCCATGGGGACCGACATGCTGCGCGTGAGCAACGAGGACTTCGGTGCACAGCTGCGCAAGGAAGCGCCGGGTTGGCAGGCGCTGGTGCGCCAACTCGGTCTGAAGGTCGACTAAACCCGGATCCGGCCGATGCTGCCGCATTTGACGCCCGATCCGGCGCAGCGGGGACCGCTGGTGGGCTTGCGCGTGGTCGACCTGTCGCGCCTGGTGGCCGGCAACATGCTGTCGCTGCAACTGGCCGATTTCGGTGCCGACGTCATCAAGATCGAATCGGTGGAGGGCGACACCCTGCGCCAGTGGTGCGAACCGGACCCGCGGGGCGGCGCGCCCTTCGACGGCTGGTGGCAGACCTATGCGCGCAACAAGCGCAGCATGGCGCTGGACCTGCGCGACCCGCAGGCCATGGCGCTGCTGCGAAAGCTGCTCGCCTCGGCTCAGGTGCTGGTCGAGAGTTTTCGGCCCGGCACCTTGGAAGCCATGGGCCTGGGGCCGGATGGGCTGCTGGCGGAGTACCCGGGCCTGGTGATCGTGCGCATTTCCGGCTGGGGCCAGAGCGGGCCCTACCGCGCATTGCCCGGCTTTGGCAGCCTGGTCGAAGGCTTCAGCGGCTACGCACACAAGCACACCGAAAACGGTACGCCACGCTTGCCCAACATGGCCCTGGCTGACATGGTCGCGGGCCTGACGGGCGCTTTCGCCACGCTGGCCGCGCTGCGCGAGGTGGAAGTGCAGCACGGCCGTGGGCAGGTCGTCGACCTCGCGCTGCTCGACCCGATGCTGGCCATCATGGGCCCCGACGCCAGCCAGTTCGCCCGCACCAGGCAAGCGCAGGATCCGACGCGCAAGATCGCCTCGCCGCGCGGCGTCTACCGCTGCCGCGACGGCCGCTGGGTGGCGATGTCCGGCTCCACCGACGCCATGGCGCGCCGGGTGATGGAGGCGATCGGCTGCGGCGCCCTGGCCGATGACCCGCGCTTCGCGACCAATGCGGCGCGCCTGCGCAACGACGAAGAACTCGACGGCATGGTGGCGCGGTTCATCGGCGGTTACGACCTGGCCGACTGCCTGGCGCTGTTCCGCGCCAAGGGCGTGACCATCGGACCAATCCACGACGTGCCGCAACTGCTGGGTGACGACCATGTGATCGAGCGCGGCTGCTACGTAGAGGTCGGGGCGCAGGGCACGGTGATGCACGCAGTGACGCCACGCCTCTCTGGCACGCCTGGCGGCATCCGGCGCGAAGCGCCGGCCCTGGGAGAGCACACGCGTGCGCTCGCCCGGGAGTTGGGCCTGCCGGAGGCCGAGCTCCAGGCCATGGTGGCCAGGGGGGCGGCGCGGTGCAGCTGAATCAGTTGCGCTCCCTGCTGTTCGTGCCTGCGACTTCCGGGCATCTGCTCGCCAAGGCTGCGCAACGCGGCGCCGACGCGCTGGTGGTGGACCTGGAGGACGCGGTGCCACCCGCGCGCAAGGAGGAAGCGCGCGCAATGGCGGCCCAGGCGGTGGCCGCCCTCGCCGGCCAGGCACCGGTCCTGCTGCGCGTGAACGCCGCGCCCGCGCTGATGGCGCAGGACATCGCCTCTGCACCACTGGACCGTCTGGCCGCGGTGATGCTGCCCAAGGTCGAATCGGCGCAGCAGGTGCAGGCGCTGGCGGCCGCACTGGCGCGGCTGGCGCCGCCGCGGGCCGCGCCGGTTCCCATCGTTGCGCTGATCGAAACGGCATTGGGCGTCGTGCGGGCAGCGGATATCGCGCAGGCCCATCCGAGCCTCGTCGCGCTCGGCTTCGGCGCGGAAGACTATGCGGCCGAGATGTCGGTCGCGCCCCGGCCGCCGTCAATGCGCTGGCCTGCGCAGCAAGTCGCAACCTGCGCGCGCGCCTGGCAGCTGGCATGCTGGGGCCTGCCCGGGAGCATCGCCGGCATCGACAACCTGCTGGAGTTTGCAGACCTGGTGGCCGAAGCCCGGGCCCTGGGCTTCACGGGCACCGTCTGCATCCATCCGCGCCAGGTCGGTGTCGCCAACACCGGCTTCGGCCCCACGGCCGAGGAGCTGGAATGGGCGCGCAAGGTCCTGGCCGCCGATGCAGACGCGCGCGCCCGCGGACTCGGGGCGATCGCACTGGAGGGCCGCATGCTCGACCTGCCGATCGTGGAGCGGGCGCGACGTTGGCTGGCGCAGGGCCGTCCGAACGACTGACCGCAGGTTGTACGACTGAGTAGAATCGGGGCTTCCACTTCCCCTATTCGGATTCCCCCAATGTTCCAGGACGGCCTGCTCAAAGGCAAACGCATCCTCATCACCGGCGGCGGCACCGGCCTGGGCAAGGAAATCGCGTCGCAGTACCTGAAACTCGGCGCCGAAGTCTGGCTCGCCGGCCGGCGCGGCGCGGTGCTCGATGCCACCGCGAAGGAACTGATGGCCGCGCACGGCGGCAAGGTCGGCACGCACGCAGTGGACATCCGCGACGCGCAGGCGGTGGACGCCATGGTGCAGCGGATCTGGGACGAAGCCGGCCCGCTCACCGGATTGGTCAACAACGCCGCCGGCAACTTCATCAGCCCGACCAAAGACCTCACGCCCAACGGCTTCAACGCCATCGCCAACATCGTGTTCCACGGCTCGTTCTACGTCACCCACGCCGTGGGCAAGCGCTGGATCGCGGACAAGCTCAAGGGCTCGGTGATCTCGATCCTGGTCACCTGGGTGCACACCGGCTCGCCCTATGTCGTTCCCTCGGCCATGTCCAAGGCCGGGCTGCACATCATGACCAAGTCGCTGGCCGTCGAATGGGGCCGCCATGGCATACGGCTGAATGCCATCGCGCCGGGGCCCTTCCCCACTGAAGGCGCCTCGAAGCGCCTGCGCCCCGGCGGCAGCTTTGAAGAGGCGAACGACCTCAATCCGATGCGCCGCGTGGGCGAGATGCCCGAGTTGCAGAACCTCGCCACCTTCCTGATGGCGGATGGCTGCGAGTGGCTCTCCGGCGAAACGATTGCCATCGACGGCGCGGGCTACCTCGCCAACGGCGCCGGTTTCACCGGCCTGGACAAGCTCTCGGACGCGGATTGGGAGAACATGCGCGCCATGATCAAGGCGCAGAACGAGAAAGACCGCGCCGGCCGCACCGCGTGACGACCCCGGCGCACAAAAAAATGGAGCCTCGTCCCGCGGCCACGATCCTGCTGCTGCGCGACGACCAGCACGGGCCGGAAGTGTTCATGCTCCAGCGCAACAAGGGCTCGGCCTTCCTGCCGGGAGCCTACGTATTCCCCGGCGGCGCGCTCGATGCGAGCGACGGCGACGAGCGCGCCGCGCGGCGCGTGCGCGGCCTGACCGACGCCGAGGCAAGCGCGAAGCTGGGGCTCGCCTCGGGCGGCCTCGCCTACTGGATCGCCGCCGCGCGCGAATGCTTCGAGGAAGCGGGCATCCTGCTCGCGGTGGACGCGGCCGGCGCGCCCGTCGACCCGGCGCGGGTCGCGGCGCTGGAACCACTGCGCGAGCCGATGAACGCGGGCACGGCAAAGTTCGCGGACCTGCTCGAGGCCGAGGACCTGTACGTCCCGGCCCAGGACATCGTCTACTTCAGCCACTGGATCACCGCGGCCGGGCGTCCCCGGCGCTTCAACACCCGCTTCTTCGTCGCCCGCGCCCCGCAGGACCAGGCCGGCGCGCACGACGACAGCGAAACCGTGCACAGTTTCTGGATCAGCCCGCGCGAGGCGCTCGCACGCCAGGAGCGCGGCGAGATCGAAATCATCTTCCCGACGCGCGTGTCCTTGTCCGACCTCGCGCGCTTCACCACCTCGGCGGCGGCGGTGGACCATGCCCGCAGCCTGGGCGACATCCAGGTGGACGCCGCGGTCTGGGCGCTGGACCACGAGGGCTCGGCGCGCCTGTTCCGCCGCGCCGACCCGCCCTACCACGAGATCCACTGGAGCGATCCGGAGGAATCCGGCAAGACCTGCTTCGTCATCGAGCCTGGCTTGCCCAAGCGCCTCGATGCGCGCGTCACGCGCCTCACCGCGCCCAACCCCGGCGTCATGACCGGACCGGGCACCAACTGCTACCTGGTCGGCGACGGCGACGCGCTGGCGGTGATCGACCCCGGACCGCCGATCGACGAACACGTGAAGCGCATCGCGCAGCTGGGCGCCGGGCGCATCCGCTGGATTCTCGTGACGCACACCCATGTCGACCATTCGCCGGCGGCCGCGCTGCTGAAGCAGCTCACCGGCGCGCAGGTGCTCGGCCGTCCGCGCCCGGCGCACGGCAACCAGGACGCGAGCTTCTCCCCGGATCGCGTGCTGGAGCACGGCGAGCGCCTCGCCATTCCCGGAGCGACGCTGCGCGCCATCCACACCCCCGGCCACGCCTCCAATCATCTTTGCTACCTGCTGGAGGAGACGAAGATGCTGTTCACCGGCGACCAGGTGATGCAGGGCTCGACGGTGGTGATCAATCCGCCCGACGGCAACATGCGCGCCTACCTGGCGGCGCTGGAGGCGCTGGTGCAGGAAGATGCGGCGATCCTTGCGCCCGGCCACGGCTACCTGGTCGGCGCGCCGGAGAAGGAAATCCGGCGCCTGGTCGCGCACCGCCTGGCGCGCGAGGCAAAGGTGACGGCGGCGCTTGCGCGCCTGGGCGCGGCGACACTGGAGGAGCTGGTGCCCGCGGTCTACGACGACGTCCACCCGCGCATCCACCCGGTCGCAGCGCGCTCCCTGACCGCGCACCTCGAGAAACTCACGTTCGACGGCGCGGTGCATGCCGAGGCAGGGCGCTACGCGCTGGTAAAATCACGCTCCGCTGGCTAAGATGGACTGCGGAAGTCCACGCATTGCGAGGAGAGCGCCATGAGCGACGACAAGACGATGAAGCTGGTCACCAACCTCGATCGCCCCGCGATCGAGGGCAAGCTCGGCCAGCTGCACGCCGCGGCCAAGGGCAAGGGCCTGGCGGACCTCGCGCAGCTCTTCTCCGGCGTCGAGGGCATGCCCAGGGCGGCGATCGAGCAGCGCGTGCACAACGCGCAGAAGTGGCTCGCCGGCAAGTCCGAGCACGGCGACATCGCCGCGCTGCTCGACCTGGTCGAAATGAACCTCAAAAACCTCAAGTAACGGCCGCTCGCTGGATTACGACCTCTTCACCATCGGCGGCGGCTCCGGCGGGGTTCGCGCCAGCCGCGTCTGCGCCTCCTATGGCGCCCGCGTCGGCATCGCGGAATCCGGCCGCTTCGGCGGCACCTGCGTCAACGTCGGCTGCATCCCGAAGAAGCTGTTCTCCTATGCCGCCCATTTCAACGAGGAAGTGAAGGACGCGGCCGATTTCGGCTGGGTCACGCAGGCGCCGGAGTTTGACTGGGCCACGCTGCTCGCGAACAAGGACCGCGAGATCGCGCGCCTGAACGGCGTCTACGAGCGCATCCTCGTCAACAACAAGGTGGACATCCACCGCGGCCGCGCCACCGTGATCGATCCGCATACGGTGGAGGTGAACGCCAAGCGCTACACGGCGAAGCATATCCTCGTCTGCACCGGCTCCTGGCCGGAGAAGCCGGCGATCCCGGGCGCGGAACTGGGCATTACCTCCAACGAAGCCTTTTCCCTCGACGAACTGCCTTCGCGGGTGCTGGTGGTGGGCGGCGGCTACATCGCGGTCGAGTTCGCCTCCATCTTCAACGGCCTGGGCGTGGAGACCACGCTCGCCTACCGTGGCGCGCAGCTGCTACGCGGCTTCGATGCCGAGCTCGGCACGCGCCTGGCGGAGGAAATGGCGAGGAAGGGTGTGAACGTCCGGCTCAGGTCCAATCCGGCGAAACTCGAGCCCGGCATCAGGGCCAGCTTCGAGGACGGCAGCACCGACAGCTACGACCTGGTGATGTTCGCCACCGGCAGGAAGCCCAACACTGCGGGAATCGGGCTGGAAGCCGCGGGCGTCAAGCTCGCCGCCGACGGCGCCATCGTCGTGGACAAGTACTCCGCCAGCTCGGTCCCGTCCATCCACGCCATCGGCGACGTCACCAACCGCATCAACCTGACGCCGGTGGCCACCGCCGAGGCCATGTGGCTGGCGAAGACGCTGTTCCGCGACGAGCCCACGCCGGTGGATCACGAGAACGTCGCCACCGCCGTGTTCTCGCACCCGAACATCGCCACCGTCGGGCTGTCGGAGGCCCAGGCGCGCGAGCGCTTCGGCAACGTGGACATCTACAAGGCCGCGTTCCGGTCGCTCAAGCACACCATGGGCGCGAGCGAGGAGAAGGTGTTCATGAAGCTGGTCGTGGACGGCGCCTCGCAGCGCGTGCTCGGCGCCCACATGATGGGCCCCGAGGCGGGCGAGATCATCCAGGGCATCGCCATCGCGGTGAAGCTGGGCGCCACCAAGGCGCAGTTCGACGCCACCATCGGCATCCACCCGACCGCGGCGGAGGAATTCGTGACCCTGCGGGAGAAGGCGGGGTAGGCGCCCGCCTGGCACCCCGGATGTAACCGATCGGTTACATCCGGGGTGGTGCAACCTAGCCAAGCGCCTTCAGCACCAGCGACACCCCGGTCGCCAGCAGCATCAGGGCCACGGCCCGCATCAGCGCTTCCCTGGAGATGCGCCGGAACAGATGGCTCGCCGCCCAGAGCCCGATCAGCCCCGCCGGCACGACCGCGGCGGCGTAGAGCCAGACCTTCAGGTCCAGCAGGATCCCGGTGGCGAAGAAGGCGATGGTGCGAAGCGAGATGCTGGTCATCGCGGCGAAGCCGAGCGTGGCGCGGAACTGCTCTTTGGTGAGGCCTCGCTGCGAGAGATACATGGCGTAGGGCGGCCCGCCGGCGCCGAACACCGTGCTGGTGATCCCGCCGCTGAACCCGGCCACGTAGGCCCATCCAGCGCCGATGCGATGGCTCGCCGCGCGGCCGCTGAACAGGCTGTAGATGGCGAACAGGAAAACGAACACGCCCAGCGCCAGCGTCGCCGCCTGGCGCGGCAGGTTCACCAGCAGGGTGACGCCCACCACGGTCCCGACGACGATGGTCGGCACCAGCCGCGTCCACTCCGCGCGCACCGCGTTCTTCGGGTTCTCGAAGCCGATGCGATAGGAATTGGCGAGGTCCATCAGCACGAACAGCGCCAGCGCGAAGGGCAAGGGCACCAGGTGGGTCGCCAGCGGGACCGTGATCAGCGCCGCGCCGAACCCGGTGATGCCGAACACCACCGAGCCGGCGAAGGCGAGCGCGACCAGCGCGGCCAGCTCGACCGGATCAATGATCAAGGCTTCAGCTCCGGCTGCAGGCGCAACTCCGCGGCGTTCCAGGTGTTCATGCGGCGCAGGCGCTCGACATAGCGCGGGAACGGCAGGCCGTAGCGGATTTCCAGCCGCTCGGCGTCGTCACGCAGGTCGCGCCACGGCATCGCCGGCGGCGCGCCCTTCAATGCCAGCACGATGATGTTCGGGTCGCGCAGCGCCGGCAGGCACAGCACGCTGCCGGCGAAGGCGTTCTCCAGGCGGCGCAGGTTGCGGTCGAAGTCGCGGTCGTCGTCCATGAAATTCATCACCAGCACGCCATGGTCCTCCAGCGCGCACCAGGCGGCGTCGAAGAAGGCCTGCGACACCAGCGCAGCCGGCGTGGTCTCGTCCTCGAAGCCGTCCACCACCAGCAGGTCGCAGCATTCGGGCGCCAGGGCGTCGATGCCATCGCCGTGCTCCACCCTGAGGCGCGCGTCGTCCGGCGGCAGGTGGAAGAGAGCCCGCGCCGTGGCGATGACGCGATCGTCCAGTTCCAGCACGCGGGTGCGCAGGCGCGGCAGCCGGCGGTGGAAGAACTTGGCGAGCGACCCGCCACCCAGCCCGATCATGAGCGCGCGCCGCGGCTCCGGGTGGAACAGCAGGAACGCCATCATGCAGCGGGTGTAGTCGAGTTCCAGCGCGAAGGGGTCGTCCAGGCGCATCGCGCTCTGGATCGCCTCCCCGCCCACGTGCAGCTCGCGCACGCCGCGCGATTCGCTCACCGTCAGCGCCGGCCGGCTTTTCGTCATGCGGTGCGCGCACCGAGCGGGCGCTGCAGGGAGGCGATGCCGATGGCGGCGGCGAGCGCGAGCAGCGCGGCGCCGAGGATGGGCATGGCGTAGCTGCCGGTGGCGTCGTAGGCCGCGCCCGCCAGCGGCGGCCCCAGCAGCGTGCCCAGCCCGGCCGCGGTGTACAGGCAGCCGATGATCCCCGAGACCGACCGCGCGCCGAACAGGTCCATGACCACCGAGGGAAACGTGGCGACGAAGCCGCCGTAGCAGATGCCGAATCCCACCGCCATAAGAGAAAGACCGATCCTCCCGGTGCTCGCCCACCACAGGACCAGCATCAGCGCCATGCCGAGGTACATCAGCGCCAGGGAACGCATGCGCCCCACCCGGTCGGCGAACGCGCCGACCGCGAAGCGCCCGAGGAGGCTGCCCAGCCCGATCAGGCTCACCAGCAGCACGCCGAAGGCTTCCGGGTGGCCGGCGTCCGCTGCGTAAGGCGCCAGGTGCACCAGTGGCACGAAGCAGCCGAAGCCCGACAGCGCGAGGGTGACGTAGAGAACCCAGAAGTTGCGCGCGCGCAGCGCATCCCGCAGCGGCACGCCGGTCACGGCCCGAGCCTGCCCCGCGGGCCGGTAGCGGATGGCCGCCGCCGCGATGCCGCCCAGCACCAGCGTCACCGCCGCGAGCGCAAGGTAGGCGCCGCGCCAGCCGAACAGGTCGATCCACCACGCCGCCAGCGGCGGCCCGAGCAGGTTTCCGGCGCCGATTCCGGAGACCGCGATGCCCGAGGCAAGCACGCGGTTCTTCTCGAACCAGGGCTGCACCGCGCCCACCGAAGGCACGTAGGTGAGGCCGATGCCGATTCCAAGGCCGATGGAATAGGTGAGGTACAGCACCGCTACCGAGGGGGCGAAGCTTGCCGCGGCCAGGCCCGCGGCGAGGAAGGTCACGCCCGCGAGCGCGACATTGCGCGTGCCGTAGCGGTCGGCGAGCATGCCCCCGGGCGCGCCCAGCAGGAAGTAGAGGAACGCGCACAGCGAGAACACCAGCGCGACATGGGCGCGCGAGGCGCTGAACTCGGCCTGGAAGGCCTTGAAGAACGCGGCGAAGGAATACGCCGCGCCGAAGCCCACGAACATCAGGGTGAAGGCCGCGGCGACCACCACCCAGCCATAGTTCGCCCGGCTCAACGCTTCTTCTTCGCCTTCTTCCTGGCCGCGGGCTTCGCCGGCGCCTCGGGAAGCGCCGCGATCACCTCCACCTCCAGCAGCAGGTCCTCGTGCACCAGCTGGCTCACCCCCACCAGGGTGCTGGCCGGCATTTTCGGGAAGCGGATGTAGCGCGAGCGAACCTCGCGATACAGGTTCACGTCGTCCGGATTCATGTTCACCATGTAGCCGTTCAGCTTTACCACGTCCGCCCAGGTCGCGCCCGCGGCGGCGAGGTTGTGCGTCAGGCTCTTGAACACCTGCTCGGCCTGGGCTTTCATGTCGCCCTCGCCGATGACCTGGCCGTCGCGGTCGTAGCTCACCTGGCCCGAGACATAGACCAGCTTCACCGGCCCGGTGACCGTCACGCTGTGCGTGAAGAAGCGCGGATCGAACAGTTCCTTCGGATTCAGATACTGCTTGCGCATGTCGTTCCCCCTATGTTCCGCCGCAGGTCCTAGGCCAGCGCGCCGCGTGCGGTGATCGGCCACAACGCCTCCACCACACCCCCCCGGACGCACACGTACCAGTCGTACAGGTTCACGGTCGGATCGCAATGGCCGGGCACGAGCAGCACCTTGTCGCCCAGCGCAGGCACCTTCGACCCTTGCCCCGCCTCCAGCCAGCCGTGCTCGTCGGACGCGTGCGTGTAGGCGAGGCCCGGGCGTTCCCAGACGCCCGGCATGCCGGAGTCCACGCTGGAGGCCTTCAGCCCGGCGTCCAGGATGGCGACCTTGTCGTCCGGGCGACTCTGCACCGCGGCCAGCACGAACAGAGAATGGTCGAAGCGCGGCAGCGGCGGCGCCCACTCGTTCTTCGCGTAGTCCCAGTCCATGAACACGTAGGAGCCGGGCTGGATCTCGTCCCAGGCGCCCAGCTCGACCTCGAACATGAAGGTGCCGCTGCCCGCGCCGGTGACGATCGGGCAGGCGATGCCCGCCTCCTCCAGCATCGCCCGCGTCGTGCGCACCGCCGTCGCGGCGTTGGCGATGACCGCGCGCCGCTCTTCATGCGAGCGGATGTGCTGCGCGCGGCCGTGGTAGGCGTGCATGCCGGCGAAGCGCAGGTTCTTCGAAGCGACGATCGCCCGCGCCAGCGCCACGGCCGGCGCGCCCGGCGCGACGCCGCAGCGGCGCATGCCGACTTCCAGCTCGAGGTAGACGTCGATCGTGGCCCCGGCCTTCGCCGCCGCGGCCTCTAGTTCACGCACGTTGGCCGCCTGGTCGACGCAGACGCCGATGCGCGCGCGCTTCGCCAGTGCGGCCAGGCGCGCGATCTTGCGCGCGCCGATGATCTCGTTGGTCACCAGCACGTCGCGCACGCCGCCCTCGACCATGGCCTCGGCCTCGCCCACCTTCTGGCAGCATACGCCCACCGCGCCCGCGGCGACCTGGCGCAAGGCGATCTCCGGACACTTGTGGGTCTTGGCGTGGGCGCGCACCCGCACCCGGCCGGTGACGGCCTCGTTCAGGCGGCGCAGGTTCGCCTCGAAGGCGTCCAGGTCCACGACCAGCGCCGGGGTGTCCACTTCCTCCAGGCGCATGCCGACGGTTGCAGGTGGCGATTGCACGTCAGGCTCCCGCCAGCCGCGCCGCGCGCTGCGTCATCCACAGCCAGGTGATCGCGGCCAGCACCACGCCGATCAGCGGCAGGGCCGCGAAGTTCACTTTCTCCCAGCCTGCGTTGGTGACGATCAGCCCGGAGGTGAAGGAGGACACCGCCATCATGCAGAAAATGGCCTGCTCGTTGGTGCCCTGCGCGCGCGCCCGTTCCTCCGGCCGGTAGGTCTCCAGCAGCAGCGTGGTGCCGCCGATGTAGAGGAAGTTCCAGCCCACGCCGAGCAGGACCAGCGACCACCAGAAGTTGGCCACCGCGATGCCGGCGAGCGCCACGCCGACCGCGACCACGTTCAGCGCGGCGCCGGCGAACAGCACCGGCACCACGCCCAGGCGCTTGATCAGGCCGCCGGTGAAGAATGACGGCGCGAACATCGCCACCACGTGCGAGGAGATGACGAACGCGGCGTCGCCATAGGGATGGCCGCACACGCCCATCGCGATCGGCGTCGATACCATGAGGAAGTTCATCACGCCGTAGCCGATGGCGCCGCACATCACCGCGACGATGAACTTGGGCTGTTTCGCGATCTCGCGCAGCGGCCGGCCCGAGGCGGCCTGCTCGGCGGCGGTGGGATCGGGGATCCGGATCCGGCTCAGCAGCGCGATCGTGACCAGCGCGAAGACGATGAGCGCGAGGTAGGCGCCGACGAAGCGCGGACCGACGAGGTCCACTGTGAAGCGGCTGGTGGTGGGTCCCAGCACGCCGCCGACCAGGCCGCCGGCCAGCACCAGCGACACCGCGGTGGCGCGGAAATCCACCGGCGACACGTCCGCCGCGGCGAAGCGGTAGTACTGGCCGAAGGCGTTGCTCGCGCCGTATACGAGCGTGCCGAAGCACAGCAGCCAGAAGCTCTTCGTCCACAGCGCCGCGGCGCAGATGAGCGCGCCCAGGATGGCGATCGCCGCGCCCTGCATGAGGCCGGTGCGGCGGCCCACCCGCTTCATGTAGAGCGACGCCGGCATGGTGGTGATTGCCGCGCCGATGATCCAGCAGGTGACCGGCAGCGTTCCGAGCGACGCGTACGGCGCCAGCGCGACGCCGGAGAGACCGTTGATCGCGATCAGCGTGGAATTGACGGTGAACAGCATCGCCTGGCAAGCGACCAGCAGGCCGACGTTCAGGCGCACGTCGCCGAGGGTGTTGCCTGCTGAGATGTTCATATATACAGTATCGGGAGGGAAGGTTCATTCTAAATGAAGCTGCGTGGCGCCGGGTCGTTCATTGCGGGGCGTTTCGAAACCTTCGCGCGCGAGCGCGTCGACGACGGCTGGACGAATGGAGAAGGAAACGCGGATGAATCGCTCCCCGGGATCGAGACCCGCGTCGCCGAGGAGCGCGCCCGCTCCATCATCGCCCGCAACGACTCGCCGGACATACCTTTTGACCAGTCCATCAACCCGTACAGGGGATGCGAGCATGGGTGCGTCTACTGCTACGCCCGGCCAAGTCACGCCTACCTTGAGCTCTCACCCGGGCTCGATTTCGAGACCAGACTGTTCGCGAAGACCAACGCCGTCCAGCTGCTGCGCGAGGAATTGTCAAAGAAGGGCTACGTGACCAAGCCCATCGCCTTTGGCACCAACACCGACGCCTACCAGCCCGTCGAGCGGCGCAACAAGCTGATGCGAGGCCTGCTGGAAGTGCTCGCGGAATGCGATCACCCGCTCACCATCGTCACCAAGTCAGCCCTGATCGAGCGTGACATCGACCTGCTGGCGCCGATGGCAAAGAAGAACCTCGTCAAGTGCTTCGTTTCCGTGACGACGCTCAACCACAAGCTCGCTCGCAAGCTGGAGCCCAGGGCAGCCAGCCCTTCCAGGAGGATCGACACCATTCGCGCCCTCGCCTCGGCCGGAATCCCGACGGGGGTTATGGTGGCGCCCGTCGTCCCGGCGCTTACAGACCAGTCGTTGGAGGCCATCCTCGAAGCCGCCGCTGCCGCCGGCGCCGTCAAGGCCGGCTGGATCATGCTGCGGCTGCCGAACGAAGTGCGCCCGCTATTCAAGGAGTGGCTCGCCACCCACGCGCCGCAACGCGCAGACCACGTCATCAGCATCATCAAGCAGGTGCGCGGCGGGCGGGAGAACGACCCCAACTTCGGCTCCCGCATGAGCGGTTCGGGAAACTTCGCGGATCTTATCGACAAGCGCTTCGACATCGCCTGCCGTCGCTTCGGGCTGAATTGCGAATCGAATCATATGGCTTCGAGAGGTGAGCTTGATTGTGCGCTGTTCAGGCCGCCTGGGAGCAAAGCTCAACTGCAACTTTTCTTATAGGTATTTCTCGGAATCCGAAGGGCGTGCTACGATTTCAATAGCGCGACCAGACGCAATAAAAGGACAAAACAATGCGGCGCGACTCGACTCTGGACAGCTACTACTTCCTGGCAGACCTGCCTGCCAGCGACAACACTCCCTCGGCCCTCAGGAAGTTTCAGGAAATCAACGCCATCATGCGTACCGTGCCGTGGCCGGCGCCGTACGATTCGACTACCCATCGGCTTCATCTTGGGGATGCCCGCAATCTCTCGTGGATAAAGGACGAATCCGTCCATTTGGTTGTGACTTCCCCCCCTTACTGGACGCTGAAGGAATATCGGAGGCATGGCGGCCAGATGGGACACATCAAGGACTACGAACTTTTCCTGGAGCAGTTGGATGTCGTCTGGAGGGAATGCGCGCGAGTCCTGGCGCCTGGGGGACGAGTGTGTTGCGTAGTCGGGGACGTATGCCTTTCTCGAAAGAAGGAGGGTAGGCATCACGTGGTGCCGCTACACGCAGACATTCAAGTACGCGCTCGCAAACTTGGCCTTGACTGCCTGTCACCGATTTACTGGAACAAGATCGCAAACGGGGCCACGGAAGCCAAGGGCAACGGTGCCGGCTTCTATGGCAAGCCGTACCAGCCCGGAGCAGTGGTCAAGAACGATGTTGAATTCATACTGTTCCTTCGCAAAGGCGGCGAGTATCGAAAGCCAAAGCCCTTGCAGAAGGCGCTCTCCATGCTCACAAAGGAGGAGATGCAGACCTGGTGGCAGCCGATATGGACGGATGTCCGCGGCGCATCCACTCGCAATGGCCATCCGGCACCGTATCCTGTGTCCTTGGCTGAGCGACTAGTACGAATGTTCTCGTTTGCCGGAGATACAGTGTTGGACCCGTTCTCCGGCACGTGCGCAACTGCGGTTGCAGCCTATCGGGCCGGGCGGAATTCGATCAGCAACGAGATTGACCCGGTTTACTATCGAATTGGACTTGAGAACATCGACGCGGCAGCGAGGGAACGGCCATTGTTTGGCGCACTTCAAGGACGTGTGATAGAAGATCGCCAATCGAAGAAGAAGCTAAGCTGAGGATATCGTTGCCGTACAAGCTGCTCAATGAATTCGAGGGCCTTTTCAAAGGCAAGAAATACCTCCATCGGAACTCATCCCAAGGTGATTGGGTAGCGACGTTTCTGTATGAGGATCTCTTCGATCTTGGGCGGTCGAAGAAATTCGTTGCGTCAGTCAACTCGGGCACAAGCGTTCTAAATACCCAGAATCGCACGGTAGGCAAGAAAGCTCGTCGTGGTGACGCAACTTTTGGCGCTCGTGTGCCTCATGCTCAAGCGGACAAATTGCCCGGAATTGCCGTCGCGTTCGGAAAGGTCGCGACCATCGAGATCGGCACCGAAGTCAAGATTCTTGCTAAAGCGATGCGCAAGCAACTGGACCGGGTGTGTTCTGATCTTGCCAAACAGGTATCGGAATTTAAGAAGCACGGCGGCAATCCTGTCTGCGTCGGAATAGTTGGGCTGAACTGGGCGTCGTCGTACACCGGATATGAAGGGCGGCGCAAGTTCGCCACTGATGGCAGAGCGCATAAACATCCGTTTCAGGAAGCTCAATCTACTGAGCGCGATTTGGTTGCCAGGGTGAGCGGTCAGTTCGATGAACTGGTACTCCTGCACTTCGAAGCCACCAACGTCAAGCCATTCGATTTCCGTTGGGTAGATCGGTCCAAGACCGAGGACTACTACGCCTCTTCTCTCGTTCGAATCTCTCGCGAGTACGAGTCTCGGTTCTAGAGATTGGACGCTCCAGAGCATTGGCAGCAGGAAACGTGCGTTAGGCTCATTGCATGACGAGCGCCAAAGCGAATGCGTTGCTGGACGTCCCCACGCCGCCCACGCTGCTGAATCCATTCAAGCCTCCCGGGGATCCGCGCAGTCCGGGCGGGCAGATGGGCTTGTTCTGATGCGCGCCATCCTCATCGCGGCGGGATGGGGGATCGCAGCGGCCATCGTCTGGCTGTCGCTCTCGCCATCGCCGCCGCAGGTCGACATCGAACAGGGCGACAAGCTTGGGCACTTCGCCGGCTATGGAACGCTGATGTTCTGGTTCTGCCTGCTGTACACAAGAACACAGACGCGCTTGGCCTACGGCGTTTTGTGGATCGCGATGGGCATTGGCCTGGAGTTCCTCCAGGGCCAGCTCGGCTACCGCAGCTACGAGGTCCAGGACATGGCCGCCAACACGATCGGCGTCCTGATCGGCTGGACTGCGGCGCTCATCTTTCCCGCGGCCTTGCCAGCAGAAGGTACAGGAAAGCGATAGTGCGATGACCGGCGCCAAGGCGAAGGCGCTGCTGGACGCGCCCATCCTGCCGACGCTGCTGAAGCTCTCGGCACCCGGGCTGATGCTGGTGGTGTTCCAGTCCGCGATCTCCATCTCGGACACGCACTTCGTCGGGCGCCTGGGCACCGAACCGCTCGCCGGCCTCGCGCTGGTGTTCCCGCTGGTGATGCTGCTGCAGATGACTTCCGCCGGCGCGATGGGCGGGGGCATCTCCTCGGCCATCGCGCGCGCCCTCGGCGCCGGCGATGCGGCGCGCGCGCGCGCGCTGGTGGTGCACGGCATGGTGATCGCCCTCGCCATGGGCGTCGGTTTTACGCTTTTCGTCCTTCTATTTGGTCGCTTCATCTACCGCCTCCTCGGCGGCGAAGGCGCCGCGCTCGCCGCCGCCCTTGCCTACTCCAACGTTCTGTTCGGCGGCGCGGTGCTGGTGTGGATCGCCAACACCTTCGCCAGCGTGCTGCGAGGCAGCGGCAACACCCTCGTCCCCGCGCTCGCGCTGGTCGCCGCGTCGCTGGTCCACATCCCGCTGTCGGCCGCGCTGATCCTGGGCTGGGGACCGTTTCCCGAGATGGGCATCGCGGGCGCAGGCCTTGCCTACGGCGTCGGCTTCGGCCTCGCCTCGGTCGCAACCGGCCTGTACATCTGGCGTTCGCCCCTGTGGCCGCGGCGCGAGGACTGGAAGCTGGTCGGCCGGCAGTTCCGTGAAATCCTGCGCGTGGGATTGATCTCGTCGGTGTCCGCGCTGCAGACCGTGTTCACCGCGGTGATGCTGACGGGCCTCGTCGGACGCTTCGGCACCGCTGCCCTGGCCGGCTACGGCGTGGGCATCCGGCTGGAGTTGCTGCAGGTGCCCCTCGCGTTCGCCATCGGACAGGCCCTCGTGGTGCTGGTGGGCACCAATGTCGGCGCCGGCCGGCCGGAGCGCGCCAAGCGCACCGCGTTCATCGGCGCGGCGATCGCGGCTGGCATCTGCCTTGCCATCGGCGCGACCGTGGCGCTGTTACCTCGCCTGTGGGTGGGGCTGTTCTCGGCGGATCCCGCGGTGCTGGATTCCGGCGCGGCCTACCTGCGCATCGTCGGGCCGTTCTATCCGTTCATGGGCGCGGGCATCGCGCTGTATTTCGCCTCGCAGGGCGCCGCGCGCGTGGCCTGGCCGGTGCTCGCGGGCACCGCGCGCCTGGTGATCGTGATCGGCGGCGGGCTCATCGCGCTGGCGTTCGCCGCGCCGCTATCGGCGCTGTACTGGGTGATCGCGCTGGGCATTGTGATCTGGGGCTCGGCGACGATCTGGGCGGTTTACGCGAGCGACTGGTCGCGGTCATCCTAGGACGTCAACGCGGCGCCGGCACCACGTAAGGCGACTCCGCCACCGTCCACGCCGGCGGCGTCTCCTGCCGGAACACCTGCCGCAGGTGCACCTCGTCCGGTCCGTCGCCAATGCGCATCAGGCGCGCGTAGGCGAGCGCGTGGTGGATGGGCACGTCATCCGTCCCGCCCATCGCGCCGAACACCTGGATGGCGCGGTCCGCCACCCGCTGCAGCATCGCCGGCACCGCGAGCTTGACCAGCGACACTTCGCGCCAGGCGCCGTGATGCCCCTGGCGATCCAGCAGCCAGGCGCACTTGAGCGTCAGCAGCTTGGCCTGCTCCAGTTCGACACGCGACTCCGCGATCCAGCGCTGCACAGTGTCGTACTCGATGACCCGCCGGCCGAAGGTGCTGCGCTCGGCAGCGCGCGCGAGCATCAGGTCGATCATCAGCCCGGCCAGCCCGATCTGGCGCATGCAGTGGTGCACGCGCGCCGGTCCCAGGCGCACCTGCGCCACCTTGAAGCCGTCGCCCTCGGCGCCCAGTCGGTTCTCCACCGGCACGCGCACGTCCGCGAGTTCCAGCTCGCCGATCGGGGCGACATGGTCGCGCAAGCCCATCCATTCCAATTCGCGCACCAGGCGCAGGCCGGGCGCGTCCATCGGCACCATGACCACGCTGTGGCGGCGCGTGCGCTCGCTTTTGTCCTCGGTCACGCCCATCACCATCAGCTGGCTGCAGCGCGGGTGCGCCGCGCCGGTGGAGAACCACTTGCGGCCGTTGATGACGTAGTCGCCGCCCTGGCGCTCTATGCGGCAGGCGATGTTGGTCGCATCCGAGGAGGCCACCGCGGGCTCGGTCATGCCGAAGGCCGAGCGCGTCTTCGCTTCCAGCAGGGGCGCCAGCCAGGCGCGCTTCTGCTCCGGGTTGGCGCACTGGTGCAGCGTGATCATGTTGGGCACGTCGGGCGCCTGGCAGTTGAAGGCCTCCGGCGCCCAGGCAAGCCTCCCCATCAGCTCGCAGCAGCCGGCGTATTCCAGGTTCGCCAGGCGCGTGCCGGGCTCGTCCGCGGCAAGATCCGGCAGCGCGAGGTTCCACAGGCCTTCGGCGCGCGCCTTCGCCTGCAGCTCGGGCATGAAGGCGGCGCCTGCCCTGCCTTCGCGCACCACCGCCTGCGTCCATTCGCGATGGCGCGGCAGCACCTCGCGGTCCATGAAGGCGCCGACCCGGCCGGCCATCTCCCGGGCGCGCGGTGAAAGTTCGAAGTCCATCCCTGCCTCCCGCTGAAGCGGATCCTGGGGCCAGTATGGCATAGCTTGTTGCATATACCGGAACGTGTGCGATGCAGCATTTCAATATATTGACATTGCAGTCCTTGCTGATTAAGTTCAGCCCGTGACCGCCTCCGTCCGCCAGCGCGCCAGCGACACCCCCGACCCGTTCTTCGCCACCACCCTGGCGCGCGGTCTCGCCGTGCTGGACGCCTTCCGCGGCGGCGAGTCGTCGCTGTCCAACGCGGAACTCGCCGCGCGCACCGGCCTTTCGCGTCCGACGGTGTCGCGGCTGGTGAACACGCTGCTCACCCTGGGTTACCTGAAGCGCAATGCCGACGGCCATTTCCGGCTCGGCGTGCGGGTGCTGGGTGTCGCCTACCCGCTGCTCGCCGGATACCGGGTGCGCCAGCAGGCAAGGCCGATGATGCGCGAGTTCGCCGAGTTGGCGGGCGGCGCGGTGTCCATCGGCATCGCCGACGGCGCCGACCTCGTCTACATGGAAACCGCGCGCAGCTCGCAGAGCTTCCCGCACGTCCCGGAAGTGGGCTTCGCCGTGCCGCTCATCACCTCCGCCATCGGCCGCGCCGCGATGTCGCTCATGGACACGGACGAACTGAAGGCGGCCTTCGCCACGATCGAGCGGGAGCAGCCACAGGCGTACCGCGCCGGCCGCCGCAACGCCCTCGCCGGCATCGAGGCCTGCCGCAAGGACGGCGTCTGCGTCGCGCTGGGCGAATGGCGGCCGGAAATATTCGCGGTGGCCGCGCCGCTGCTGCGCACGCCCGAGGGCGATTGCCTCGCGATCAACTGCGGCATCCCGGCCTTCCGCATCACGCCCGAGTCGGTGCGCGAGGACTGGGCGCCGCGCATGGCGGGACTGGCGCGCTCCATCCGCATGATGCTCGAGCGGGAGGCGACTTGAGCGGGCCGCTCGCGGGGCTGCGCGTCCTGGACATCGCCACCATCGTCGCCGCGCCCTCGGCCGCGGCGCTGCTGGCGGACTACGGCGCCGAGGTGCTCAAGCTGGAGATGCCGGGCGCGGGCGACGGCGCGCGCGGCTTCCCGCCCTTCAAGGACGGCAAGCCGCTGTGGTGGAAGGTCACCAATCGCGGCAAGACCCTCGCCACGCTGGACCTGAGGAAGCCCGAGGGCGTGGCGCTGCTCAAGCGGCTGCTGCCGGATTTCGACGTGCTGATCGAGAATTTCCGTCCGGGCACGCTGGACAAGTGGGGCCTGGACAAGGCGACACTGTGGTCGGTCCAGCCGCGGCTCGTGATCCTGCGCGCCACCGGCTTCGGCCAGGACGGCCCCTATCGCAACCGGCCTGGCTTTGCGCGCATCTTCGAGGCCATGGGTGGCCTGGCCTACATCACCGGCGAGCCCGGCGGCGAACCGATGCACGCCGGCTACCCGATCGGCGACGCCATCGGCGGCCTTTTCGGCGCCCTGGGCATCATGGCCGCGTGCTGGAAGCGGGCGCGGGACCGCGACGCGCCGGGCGAGGAGATCGACCTGTCGCTCACCGAGGCGACGCTGAAGCTGCTGGATTTCCTCGCCATCGAGCACGACCAGCTGGGCACGGTGCGCGAGCGCTCGGGCAACGCCAACCAGTATTCCGCCCCGGCGGCGGTGTACCGCACGAAGGACGCGCGCTGGGTGACGCTCGCGGGCTCGACCAACGCGCTGTGGGCGAACAACTGCCGCGCCATCGGCCGCGCCGACCTGATCGCGGACCCGCGCTTCGCCTCGAATGCCCTGCGCGTGGAGCACGCCGAGGAACTGAACACCATCTTCTCCGCCTGGTGCGCCGGCTGCACGCTCGAGGAAGTGCTGGCGGCCTTCGAGGCGGCGCAGGGCACCATCGCGCCCATCTATTCCATCGACCAGGTGTTCGCCGACCCGCAGCTGCGCGCGCGCGAGGCGATCACCCGCGTGCCGGACGCCGATTTCGGCACCGTGGCGATGCAGAACGTGGTGCCGCGCTTCGCGCGCGATCCCGGCCGCATTCGCCATGCCGCTGGCGCGGTCGGTTGCGACAACGCCCGGGTCTGGGGCGCGCTGGGCCTGTCAGCGGACGAACAGGCAAGGCTCTCTGCCGCCGGGGTGATCTAGCGGCCATGAATCGCCTGAAGAACAGCCTCTGCGAACGCCTCGGCATCGAGCTGCCGATCTTCGGCTTTTCGCACTCGGTGGAGGTCACCATCGCGATTGCCGAGGCCGGTGCCTTCCCGGTGTTCGGCGCGGCGCGCGAGGCCCCGGAACGCATCGGCCCGGAACTGGCCGCGATCCGCGCGCGGCTCGGGAAGCGGCCATATGGCGTGGACCTGATGTATCCGGCCCTCGCCGGAGACGAGCCGAGCGTGGCCGCGGCGCGCGCCAAGCTGCCGGCGGCGCACGTGGCCTTCATCGAGCAGTTGAAGGCCAAGTACGGCGTGCCGGCGCCGACGAAACCGAACTTCTTCGCCAACACGGTGCGCAACGAGGCCTTCTTCCGCGCCCAGACCGATGCGGTGCTCGCCTCCGACGTGGACGCGGTCGCAACCGCCGTGGGCTTGCCCAAAGCCGTGGTGCAGCGGGCGAAGCAGGCCGGCAAGACTGCTTTTGCGCTCGTGGGCAGCCCGCGCCACGTCGGGCCCGCGCTCGAGGCCGGCATCGACGTGCTGGTGGCGCAGGGCTACGACGCCGGCGGCCACACCGGCCCCATCGGCACCTTCTGCCTGGTGCCGCAGGTGATAGAGGCGGTCGAACGCGAAGGCGCAAATGTGCCTGTCCTCGCCGCCGGCGGCGTGGGCTGCGGCCGGCAGGTGGCGGCGGCCCTCGCCATGGGCGCGCAGGGCGTCTGGCTGGGCACTGCGTGGCTCGCCACGCGCGAGTACGCGACGCCGCCCGCGCTGCTGGCGAAGCTGCTGGCCGCGCGCAGCGAGGACACGCTGATCACCCGCGCCCACAGCGGCAAGCCTTGCCGGGTGGTGAAGAGCGCGTGGTCGGACGAATGGGACGCGCCCGGGGCGCCCGCGCCCCTGCCCATGCCTTACCAGCACGCGCTCACCGGCGAGCTGCTGGCGGCGATCGAGGAACACCAGGTGCCGGAACTGGTCTACGAGGCAGCGGGACAGTCCATCGCCTGGTTCAACACGCTCACCACGGTGGAGGACATCATCGGGCGGCTCGCGCGGGAGACGCTCGGGGCGCTCGACGATCTTGAAGCACAATTTTCCAAGGAGGAATCATGAAGCGCAGAACCCTGGTTGTCGCAGTCGCGTTCGCATTCGCCGGCATTGCCGCCTGGGCCCCGCAGGCCGGAGCGCAGGCCTTCCCCACCAAGCCGATCCGCGTCATCGTGCCCTACCCCGCCGGCGGCATCGTCGACCTGATGGCGCGCGCGGTGACCGACGGCCTGCCGGGCAAGCTGGGCCAGCCGGTCATCGTCGAGGCCAAGCCCGGCGCCAACACCGCCATCGGCACCGAGGAGGTGATGCGCGCCGATCCGGACGGGCACGTGCTGTTGATGGGGACTCTCGCGACGACGGTGACACCGCATCTGAACAAGGTGCGCTGGAGCGCGCCGGCCGATTTCGTGGGCGTGGCGCACGTGGGCGTGGTCGCCAATATCGCGGTGGTGTCGACCACGCTGGGCGTGAAGGACATGAAGGGCCTGATCGAGCTCGCCAAGGCCAGGCCCGGCCAGCTCAACTACATGAACCCGGGCAACGGCTCCTCGCCGCACGTCAGCACCGAGCTGCTGCTGCAGAACACCGGCACGAAGATGGTCTCGATCAATTACAAGGGCGTGCCGCCCGCGGTGCCCGACCTGCTCTCGGGCGCGGTGCACTTCGGCTTCTTCCCCTACGCCACGATCGCCGCGCAACTGAAGGCCGGCAAGGCGGTCGGCATCGCCATGGCGGCGCCCGCGCGCGACAAACAGTTCGCCGATATCCCCACCATGGCCGAGCAGGGCTTCGCCGACTCGCAGGTCAACTCCTGGTACGCGTTCGTCGCGCCCCGGAAAACGCCGGCCGCGGTGCTCGAGCGCCTGAACAAGGCGATCAACGAGGTGCTCGCAGACCCCGCGGCCGTCGCGCGCGTCGAAAAGATCGGCGGCGCCGTGGCTGCCGGCTGGAGCGTGGCGCAGACCGACAAGATGATCGCCGAGGACTCGGCGCGCTGGGCGAAGTTCACCAAGGCCGCGGGCATCGAGGCGAAATAGGGCGCCGCGCGCATGGGCCGCAAGATCCTGTTCGTCACCACCGACCAGCAGCGCTGGGACGCGATCGGAGCCAACGGCGGGCGCGTCGCGCGCACGCCGGCGGTGGACGCGCTGGCCGCCGCCGGCATCAACTTCCGGCGCGCGCACAACCAGAACGTGGTGTGCATGCCGGCGCGCTCGACCATGCTCACCGGCCAGCACGTGCGCAGCCACGGCGTGACCATGAACGGGATCCCGCTGCCGGAAGATGGGCCGGACGTCGCCCGCCTGCTCCATGAGGCGGGCTACCGCACCGCGCTCATCGGCAAGGCGCACTTCGAGCCCTCCTCGGCGCCGGGCGGCCCGTACTACGAGAACTTTGCCGCCAGCCGTGGCTTGAGCGGTCCGCACCGCGGTTTCGAGCGCATGGAACTGTGCGCGCACACCGGGCGCGCCGGGCGCAGCCTGTACCACTACCCGAAGTGGCTGGCCGAGCACCACCCTGGCGCGGCGGGCGGCTACCACGAGTACGTCACGCCCGAGAAGACCATCAGCTGCCGCCGCGGCGGTGACACCGGTGCAATCCAGGTCTGGCACAACGCCATCCCGCGCGAGCTGTACCACACCGATTGGGTGGCCGACCGCGTCATCGCGTTCCTGGACACGCTGTCCGCCGACGAGGACTGGTTTGTCTGGATGAGCTTCCCGGATCCGCACCACCCCTGGG
This sequence comes from Betaproteobacteria bacterium, assembly GCA_052386675.1. Lineage (GTDB taxonomy): Bacteria > Pseudomonadota > Gammaproteobacteria > Burkholderiales > SG8-39 > RBG-16-66-20. Next base: position 26,532 of record JBQTJX010000021.1, on the reverse strand, counting down.
ATCCGCCGGCCTCGGAACTGAAGCGCGTCAACTGGCGCGACCTGCCGCTGCCTGCGGGCTACCCTGGAAGCCGCGACCAGGCCGAGCGCATCCTCGCGAAGAAGCCGCGCCACTGGCTCGACTGGTACCTCGGGCGCGCGCAATTCAACTACGAAATTCCGCCCGAGTTCGTGCCCTGCCAGCTCAGCGCCGACCAGATCCGCGAGGTGAACGCGATGGTGCACATCGAGAACGAACTCATCGACGAGGCGCTGGCCAGGGTGCTGGGCCACATCGACCGGCGCGGCTGGGGCGCCGACACCGATGTGCTCTACACCACGGACCACGGCGAGTTCCAGGGCGACTTCGGCATGCTGTTCAAGGGCCCTTATCACGTCGATTCGCTGATGCGCGTGCCCCTGGTCTGGCGCCCGGCGCCCTCCGCGGGCATTGCGCCCGCCGTGGTCGAGGCGCCGGTGGGCCACGTCGACCTCGCGCGCACTTTCTGCGCCATCGCCGGCATCGCGCCGGAGGCGCGCATGCAGGGCGCGCCGCTGCCGGTATCTGGCGCCGGCGGGCGCGAGCGCGTGCTCACGGAATGGGATGGCGGCTTCGGCGGCCGCGAGATCCGCTTGCGCTCCATCTTCCGCGACGGCTTCCTGTGCACGGTCTGCGAGCCGAGCAATACGCACGAGGGGACCGAGGGCGAGCTCTACGACCTCGCCAACGATCCGCGGCAGTGGGAGAACCTGTGGAGCGACCCTGCGCGCGCCAGCCTCAAGGGCGACCTGGTCGCGGACCTCTACGACAATCTGCCCGCCGCGCGCTCGCCGGCGCTGGCGCAGGTGGCGCCGGTCTAGGGTTGTCCAGGACCGCCTAGGATTTGCCGCCGCGCACCAGGGCGGCAATCGCCACCGCCGCCGCGACCAGGATCAGGATGACGAGGCCGATCTTCGTCGCCCATTCCTTCAGCACCTCGGAGGGGATCACGTCCAGCACCGCGAGCACGCCGATGAGCGCGAGCACCACCACCGCGAGCGCGGCAGATGCACGCAGCAGCCCGGTCATGCCGCTGCCGGTTTCGGGTTCGTTGATCTTCGAGTTGGCATCCATGCGCGATCTCCCTGGCCGCTATATTAGCCGCTCGGCCTCGAGCCAGGCGTAGCTGTCCTCGACCAGCTTGCGCAGCGGGACCGGCTGGAAGCCGAGCTCCCGCACGGCCTTGCCGCAGTCGCAATGCAGGTGCCGCGTCGCCATGCGCGCGCTCTCGGGGGTAAAGCGCGGCTCGCGCCCGGTGACGAGCGACGCCCATTCGCTTGCCTGCCCCACCGCGCGCAGCAGCCAGGCGGGCGTCACGCGCGTGGGCGGCGCCACGCCGGCCACCTCGCCGATCTCGCGCACCAGTTCCGCCAGCGGCGCATCGGTCCCGCCCAGCAGGTAGTTCTCGCCCTTGCGCCCGCGATCGAAAGCGGCAATGTGCGCCCGCGCCACCTCGTCGACGTGGCAGAAGCTCATCCGCCCCGGCGGCACGCCAGGCAGCTTGCCCGCGCACACCAGCCGGATCATGCGCACCCAGTTCACCGTGTCGTAGGGTCCCATGATCGCCGCCGGATTGAGGATCACCGCGTCCAGGCCCCGCGCAATGCCCTTGCGCACCTCTTCCTCCGCGAGGTACTTGCTCTTCTGGTAGTTCACCGGCGACACGCGCCCCAGCTGCTGCGCGCGCTCGTCGATGACGCCGGCCTGCAGGCCGTAGACGGAGATGCTGGAGGTGTGCACGAAGCGCCCGGCATTGCGGGCCAGCGCGGCCTCGACCATGTTGCGCGTGCCCTCTACGTTGATCCGGGTCTGGCGCGCGTTGTTGCGCGACCACAGGCTGGTGTCGCCGGCGAGGTGGTACACCGCATCCACGCCTTCGGGCAGCGCCGCGATGAGCGAATTCCGGTCGGTGACATCGCCCGGACGCCATTCGATCGGCATGCCCTGCAGGTACTTCAGGTTCGATCCGGGACGATGGATCGCGGTGATGCGCCAGCCCGCCGCGGCCAGCTGCCGTGCCAGCACCGTGCCGACGAAGCCGCTGGCGCCGGTCAGGAAAGCGGCTTTGCCCACGCGATCAGGGCATCGAGCGTCGCGTCCGGCGCTTCGGCCATGAGCGAATGGCCCGAAGGCGGGATGAGCGTGGTGCGCGCCCCCGCGACTGCGGCGGCGAGGGCCTGCGCCGCCTTTGGCGGGGTCATGACGTCGCGCGAACCCAGCACGAACTGCGCAGGGCACTTCACCTTCGCCGCGCTCTCCAGTCCGGTCGAATAGGCATTGCAGGCGGCAAGGTCGTTGTGCAGCACCCCGGGCGCGAGCCGCGACAGCCGCGCCAGCGTGTCGCCGTACATCCACATGCCGGGACTCGGGTTGCCCGCAAGCGGCACCTGCGCCGCATGGCCCCAGATGGTTTCCATGTCGTAGGCGGCCTGGTCGTTCGCCTTTGCGGCGTCGAGGAACGCGTCCGACACTTTCATCGGATAGGCGACGCCGATGAGCGCGATGCCGGTCACCCGGCTTGCGTGCCGCGCGGCGCACTCCAGGGCAATCAGCGCGCCCATGGAATGCCCGACCACCGCGGCCTTGGCCACGCCGGCGGCGTCCATCAGAGCCATGACCCAGTCGGCCATGGCCTCGATGCTCCCGAGCGGCGGCCCCTCGGAGCGGCCGTGCCCCGGCAGGTCCACCGCGAGCACGTTGCGGCCGTGGTAGCCGAAGTAGCGGCTCTGCAGGCCCCACCAGCTGTGGTCCAGGCCCGCGCCGTGCACGAACACGATCGCCGGCTTCGCCGGGTCGATGGCGTGCGCGGCGGTGTAAGCGAAGGCTTTCCCGCCGGCGAGGACCGCTTCCATCAGTTCCGCGACGCGGCCTTCAAGCCGCGGTCCAGATCTTCCATCAGGTCCTGAGGATCCTCCAGGCCGATGGACAGGCGCACCGTGCCCGGTCCGATGCCCGCCTTCACCAGGTCCTCGTCAGACATCCGGTAGTGCGTCGTCGTCGCCGGGTGGATGACGAGCGATTTTGCGTCGCCGACATTCGCCAGGTGCGAGAACACGCGCAGCGACTCGATGAACCGGCGGCCGGCTTCCCGTCCGCCCCGGATGTCGAACGAGAACACCGCGCCGCAGCCGCGCGGCAGCAGCTTCTTCGCCAGGGCATGGTCGGGATGGTCCGGCATCTCCGGGTAAAGCACCTTGCCAACCGCCGCATGGCCGGAGAGGAAAGCCACCACCTTGCGCGTACTCTCCACATGGCGCGGCATGCGCAGGTGCAGCGTCTCTATGCCCTGCAGGATCTGGAATGCGGTCATGGGCGCCATGCAGGCGCCGAAATCGCGCAGGCCCTCGCGCCGCGCGCGCAGCAGGAACGCCCGCGTGCCCGACTCCTCCTCGAAGTCCATGTTGTGGAATCCGGAATAGGGCGCGGTGAGCTGCGGGAATTTCCCGCTCCTTTCCCAGTCGAATCGGCCCGAGTCGACGATGACGCCGCCGATGGCGACGCCGTGGCCGCCGAGGAACTTGGTCGCCGAGTGGTACAGCAGGTCGGCGCCCAGCTCGAAGGGCTTCATCAGGACCGGCGTGGTGAAGGTGGCGTCCACGAGCAGCGGGACGCCCGCCACGTGCGCAATCGCGGACACCTCCGGAATGTCCAGGACGTCAAGCCCCGGGTTGCCCAGCGTCTCGCCAAAAAGCAGCCTGGTACTCGGGCGGATCGCCTGGCGCCAGGCGTCAAGGTCGCGCGGGGAAACGAAGGTGGTCTCGATGCCGAAGCGCTTGAGCGTGTAGCCGAGCAGGTTGTGCGAGCCGCCGTAGAGCGAGCCGGAGGCGACAATGTGCGAGCCCGCGTCCATGATCGTGGCGACCGCCAGGTGGAGCGCGGCCTGGCCGCTGGCGGTGGCGATCGAGCCCACGCCGCCCTCGAGCGCCGCCATGCGCTCCTCGAGCACCGCCACCGTCGGGTTGGAGATGCGCGAATAGACGTGGCCCGCGCGCTCCATGTTGAACAGCGACGCGGCGTGCTCGCTGTCGCGGAACACGTAGGAGGTGGTCTGGTAGATCGGGACCGCGCGCGAGCCGGTCGCCGGGTCCGGCGACTGGCCCGCGTGCAGGGCCAGCGTGTCGAAACCGGGAAACTTAGGACCGGCCACTGCGGCGAAAGCTCAGTGCAGGTGCTTCCGGGAAGGCCGCGTCGCGGTCTCGAATGCGCGCTCGGGCTTGGCCGGCTGCGCCGCGCGGTTCTTCCAGTCCTCGTCGAAGAACCGGTTCACCAGCGCGAGGACCTCGCCGACGCGCGACTTGTCGAACTGGCGCGCGAGCACGGCAGTGACATCCTCCACCATGCAGCGGCGCTGCGCCTCGTGGATTGCCTGCGCGGTCGGGCCGACGAACAGCAGCCGCGATTCCTGCTCTCCATTCTGCAGGTAGAGGGTCAGTTCCACCTCCACCGCCTCGTAGCACAGCGGTCCCAGGTTCTCCAGCGCGCCGTCCAGCGCGGCATGGAAGCTGCGGCCGATCTCGCCGGTCCAGCACAGGACCAGAATCAGCTCCTTGTCGTCGAAGCGCAGGCCCGGCTCGTCCTGCTCCAGGCTCTTGACGTCGGCGAGGCCCTCCGCGTCCAGGTACTCCAGCAGCGGCGTGAGCGCCTCCTCGATCCGCTTGCGCGACACGCCCTCGAGGATCGGGATGTCGGCGTGCAGGTGCACTTCCATGCGCATGGGGGATTGCCCGGCAAAGGGAGGGGGAACGGGACGTGGATTTTATCACGCACCCCCTGCGGGAAACCGACCGCCGGCACGCGTCAACGGACCTGCGGCAGGGCGCGTTCATGGGTCTGGGGCCAGAATGGTCTCGCAGGCGTCGCGCAACCGTACCGGGCATCACGGGAGGTAGCCATGAACGTCATGTACAGCAGCGAGAACTACTACGTGGTCGAGTTTCCCGGCCGCGCCGGGATCGAACTGGTGGACAAGACCACCGGTCGCGGAGGGTTTCTGGAAGGCGCGGTCGAGGCCAGGTTCCGTGCGCGGATGGCGAACCTCGCCAGCGCGCAACCTGAACCGACGCAGGAATCCGTGGACGAGTTCCTTGCCCACTACGACGCCCTCCTGATGAATCCGGTCTCGCTGCACTAGCGGATTCCGCTAGCATTGGGGGCGATGCAGGATCCCTGGTTCGTCCCCGACTATTCCGGCAACGGCTTCGTCAACCTGATCGCGTCGCTGGTCGAGGCCTCGGGCGGGCGGCCGCGCCACGCGCCGCTGGCTTCGCTCTCCCAGGCTGAACTGCGCGGCGCGACCAACCTGGTGCTGCTGATCGTGGACGGCCTGGGCGACGAGTACGTGCGCGGCTTTGGTCCCGGCGGCGCGCTGGACAGCCGCCGCCGCGCACCGATCAGCGCAGTGTTCCCCTCCACCACCGCCACCGCCATCACCTCGTCCTACACCGGCGCCTCGCCCATCGAGCACGGCCTCACCGGCTGGTTCACTTTCTTCGGCGAAGCGGGTTGCGTCGGCGCGCCGCTGCCCTTCCGCCGCCGCGGCGAGGCGCGCCCGATCCCGGCGCCGAGCGCGCGCCTGTTCCGCGAGCCGGCGCTGCTCGACGGGCTCGCCTCGCGACCGGTCGTGGTGACCGAGCGCACCATCATCGATTCCATCTACAACGTGCACCACTGCGGCCGCGCCGAGCGCCGCCCCTACGGCCGGCTGGACGAGCTGATGGCGGAAATCGCCACCGCGGCGAGGTCCGGTCCGGAGCGCAAGTTCATCTACTCGTACTGGCCGCTGTTCGACAAGCTGTCGCACGAGCACGGCGTGGCGAGCGACCCGGTGCGCCGCCACTACGCGGAAGTGGACCTGGCCTTCGCCTCGCTGCTCGGGCAGCTCGCGGGCACGGACACGCTGGTCGTCGTCACCGCAGACCACGGCTTCATGGACAGCCCCGCCGAGCGCTCGCTCACCTTGCCGCCGGAAATGGCGGCGATGCTGCGCTACCCGCTGTGCGGCGAGCGCCGCGTCGTTTTCGCGCACGCGCACTCGGCGCGGGAGTTGATGGCGAAGGCGCGGGACTGGCTGGGCGATCGCGCCGAAGTGCGCGCCAGCCGCGAACTTCAGGACGAGGGCTGGTTCGGCGCCGGCACGCCGCATCCGCGCTTCGCCGAGCGCATCGGCGAGGTCGCCATCCTGATGAAGGACGACTGGACGCTCAAGGACTGGGTGACGGGCGAACCCCGCCACCTGCACATCGGCAACCACGGCGGCGCGACGCGGGCGGAAATGCTCATCCCGCTGGTCGTCGCCACCGCATAGGAGGAATGATGAAAGCGAAAACCAACGGCATCGAGGCGTACTACGAACTCCACGGCAGGGAGGGCGCGCCCTGGCTGGTGCTCAGCCATTCACTGGCATGCAGCACCCGCATGTGGGACCCGCAGATCGAGGCCCTCAAGGGCGAGTACCGCATCCTCGCCTACGACACCCGCGGCCACGGTGCCTCCGAAGCGCCAAAGGGGGCCTACACGCTGGACATGCTGGCAGACGACCTGAAGGCGCTGCTCGACCACCTCGGCATCGCGAAGGCGGCGTACTGCGGCCTGTCCATGGGCGGCATGATCGGCCAGACCTTCGCGCTGAAGTATCCCGGCGTGTTCACGAAGCTCGCGCTGGCCGACACCACCTGCCGCTATCCGGCGGAAGCCGCGCCGTTGTGGGCCGACCGCATCAAGACGGCGGAAGCAAACGGCATGACGCCGCTGGCGCAGCCGACCCTCGAGCGCTGGTTCACCGCGCCCTTCCGCGAGAAGAACCCAGGTACCGTGGACGTCATCCGCAAGCTGATCCTCGCCACGCCGGTGGCGGGCTACGTCGGCTGCAGCCACGCGTTGCCGAAGATCAACCTCACGGCGCGGCTGAAAGAGATCCGCTGCCCGGTCCTGGTGATCGTCGGCGCCGACGATCCGGGCACGCCGGTGTCCATGGCGCAGGAAATCCACGACAACGCGCCCGGGTCGAAGCTGGTGGTGCTGCCGCAGGCGGCGCACCTGGCGAACCTGGAGCAGCCCGAAGGGTTTACGAAGGCGTTGCGGGCGTTCCTGGCCGCCTGAACGCCCGCTACTCTGCCTTGATTCCGGCTTCGCGCACCACCCTGGTCCAGCGCGGCACCTCTTCGGCAATCAGGTCAGCAAGGCGCTTGGGCGTGCTGTGGGTCGCCACCACGCCGAAGCCGCTGAATCGGCTTTGCAGTTCGGGCAGGGCGAGCGCCTTGCCGACCGCGTCGTTCAGCTTCGCGACCACGTCTGCCGGCATTCCGGCCGGCCCCAGCAGGCCGAACCAGATCTCGACCACATAGCCGGGCAGCGTCTGCGACACCAGCGGCGTGCCGGCAGGGGCCAGCGGAGACGATTCGGCGGTCGAGATGCCAAGGAGCTTCAGCTTGCCCGCCGCAATGTGGCTGTTCATCGCGCCGGAGGACGTGGTGATCAGCACCTTCACCTCGCCGGACAACACCGCGTTGGTGGTCGGTGCCTGGCCCTTGTAGGGAATGTGCGTCATCCGGATTCCCGCGGCGCGGGCAAACAGCTCGCTGGAGAGGTGCCCCAGGGAGCCGATTCCGGCAGTACCGTACTCCAGCGGGTTCGACTGCGACTTCGCGTAGTCGATCAACTGCTTCACCGTGCCCGCCGGAACCGCGCCATTGACCACGACGAACATGGGCGCCGTCGACACCAGCGACACTGCCGTGAAATCCCTGACCGAGTCGTATCCGGCATCCTTCTGCAGGATCGGGACAGTGCTGCTCGGTCCGTTGTTGGAGAACAGCATGGTGTAGCCGTCGGGAGCGGAACGCGCGACTTCCCGCGCGCCGATGGCGCCGCCCGCCCCGGCCTTGTTGTCCACGATCACCGGCTGGCCGAGCGATTTCTGCATGGGCTCCTGCAGCGCTCGCGCCATGATGTCCGTGGTGCCGCCCGCGGGATAGGGAACGATGATCCGGATGGGCTTGACAGGAAACACCTGCGCGCTTGCCGTTCCAGCCCCAACCAAGCCCAGCATCAGACCGACAATCGCTTTGGTCTTACGTGACGTTCTCATCGCTTTCCTCCTCGTTTCTCCACGAATGCCCGCCGCAGCGCCCGAGACTCATCGCTCGCAATCAGCGCCGTGACCAGCTCCTCTTCCAGCTTCAGACCATCCTCGAACCGCCCGCTGGCTGCCGCCACCACACATCGCAGCGCTGCCACGCGCGCAGGCCCGTCCGGGACACTGCGACGCGTACGTCTTGAGACGGCACGCCCGGCAATATCCGCGCACCAAGCGAGCGCCGACTCCCCGAACGGTTCCTCCAGAATCGCATCCACGAGACCGACGGATAGGGCACCAGCCGCATCCACTGCCTCGCCTCCGAGAATCATGTCCAGGGCGGGGCCTATGCCAATGAGCCGCGGCAACCGTTGCGTACCTCCAGCTCCGGGGATCAGCCCGAGCTTTACCTCCGGCAGCGCGAGCCGCGCATCCCGGGCCGCCACCCGGTGGCTGCAGCCGAGCGCCAACTCCAGGCCGCCGCCGTAGGCGATGCCGTTGATGGCCGCGACCAGTGGCTTGGGAAACGCCTCCAGGGCATCGATCAGGGAGCGCAGTTGCGGAGGCTCCCGATTATCGGCTGTCCCGAGCTCCCCGATATCGGCGCCTGCGCAGAAGAAACGGCCCATTCCCGTAAGCATGACGACGCGTACGGCGGTATCGGAGGCAAGGGCTGCCAAGGTGGACGCCAGCACGCGCCGGAGTTCAAGGCCGGTCGCGTTTGCCGGCGGCCGATCCATGCGAAGCACGGCGACGCCTTCGACGCTATCGAGGTGCAACGGTCGCGCCATTCGCTATTCGAGCTTCAGATTCGCCTGACGGGCCACGGCGGCCCATCGCTGCGCCTCGGCGGCGACCGCCTGACCGAACTGCTGCGGCGTGAGCGTGGATCCTGCCGCGCCGAGTCCGCGGAAGCGCTCCCGCATTGCGGGTTGGGCGACGGCGGCGGTGATCGCCTCATGCAGCCGCACCACCACGGGCGCCGGCGTGCCCGCAGGCGCGAGCACGCCGAACCAGGCCTCCACCGCAAAGCCCGGCAGCACTTCGGCCACTGGACGGACGCCAGGCACAAGGGGCGTCGGACCGGGCGAGGTGACGCCCAATACCTTGAGCTTGCCCGCGTCCGCGTGTGCCTTCATGCCCTGCGTGAATGTCGACAGGAAAAGCCGGGTGTCTCCCGCGAGCACCGACGCGGTCGCGGGACCGCCGCCGGAATACGGCACGTGCACCATCGTCACCCCTGCCGCGCGTGCGAAGAGTTCCGTAGCCATGTGGCCGAGTCCGCCCGCGCCCGCGCTCGCGTAGTCGACACCCCTGCTCTCCCGTCTCGCATAGTCGAGAAAGCCTTTCAGGTCGTTCGCCGGCACCGCTCCATTGACGATCACCACCAGGGGTACCGTGGCGACGAGCGCCACAGCCTCGAAGCTGGTCACGCCGTCGAAACCGAGGTCCTTCTGCAGCACCGGCAGGATGGTGTGGGGTCCGTTGTTGCCGAAGACAAGCGTATGGCCGTCCGGGGCCGCGCGCGCGACCTCGCGCGTGCCGATTGCTCCTCCCGCTCCCGCTCTGTTCTCGACGATGAACAGCTGGCCCAGAAGCTGGCCGACGGGCTCCTGCAATGCGCGCGCAAGATTGTCCGTGGTGCCGCCTGGCGCGTAGGGCACGATGAGGCGCACCGGCTTTGACGGGAACCCCTGGGCAGTGGCGACGAGCGGCAATACGGCCAGTAACGCGAGAGCTAGTGTGCGCATACGATCTTCTCCTCAAATAATCTGTCGATGTCTGCTTGCGGCTTCGCGAGAATCTCCGCGAGTAGTCTTCTGCCGTCCTCGCCGAGCGCCGGCACGCGACCCTCGGCGCCCACCCCTTCCATCCGGAACGGCGGATTGGGCACGCGGTAGCCAACACCGGCCGCCTTTACGTCCGCGAACAGACCGCGCTCGCGCGCGTACGGCGAGGCCATCACATCCTCGATAGAACCGTAGCGCGCGCAGGGAACGCCGCCTGCCTCCATGGCCGCCATGCATTCCGCTACAGACTTGTCGGCCGCCCAGCGGTCGAGTTCCTGGAGCATTGCGTCCCAGTTCCGGATGCGCGCGGCGCCTGCGAAGCGCGGATCCAGAATCCACTCTTCATGCCCTGCCGCTCTCGCCATCGCCTCGAAATTCGCCGGCGAGATGGGCGCGAGCATGATCCAGCCATCGCTGGCCCGGGTCGCCTTGTACAGCAGTCGGGGCGACGACTGTGGCTCCTGCGCCTCTGCCACCTCGTAGGCGAGCATGCCGACCATGGCGTCCATCATGGCGCAATCGATCACCGTCCCCGCTCCCGTGCGCTCGCGCTGGACCAGCGCGGCGCAGATGGCACCGAACGCGTGGACGCCGGTCAGGTAGTCGGCCGTCATGATTCCGGTGTTCAGCGGCCGCTCGAGACCCTGCTGGTGGGAGAGGTTGGCGAGGTCATATCCGCTCGCCGCCTGGACGATAGGCGCGTAGGCCGGCAGCGACGCCGAGGCACCACTCTGCCCGTAGCCGGAGATGGAGCAGAAAATCAGCCTGGAATTGACGCTCGCCAGCGCGGCATGGTCCAGGCCCAGGCGCTTCATGACACCGGGGCGAAAGTTCTCGAGCACGACATCCGCTTGCGCGACCAGGTCCTTGACGAGGGCCACGCCCTCGGCCCGCTTGAGATCGATCGCCACGCTGCTTTTGCCTGCGTTGAGAACACCGAAGTACAGGCTTACGCCGTTTCGCAGCGGCGGACGCGTACGCATGTAGTCGCCCTCAGGCGGCTCGATCTTGATGACCTCGGCCCCCAGGCTGGCCAACAGGCGGGTGCAGTAGGGGCCCGCGATCATGGCGCTGAAATCAAGCACCCGGATCCCATGCAGCGCACCAGATTTCATCGGTCACCCCTGGTCCGGGTTTCCTCGACCCGGGCAAGGTGGAAGCGCTGCAGTCGCTTGAGCATCGAGGTCATCTCCCGCGCCGCGGCTTCACCCTTGCCCGCGCGGAGATGCTCGAGAAGGCGGCGGCGGGAAGGCATGACGTAACGGTTGGGCATGTAACCGACACGCTCGACGAAATGTCGCGTCATCTCCATCAGCGCGTCGGTGATGACGATGAGCACCGGATTGCGCGCCGCCCGCGCGAGCAAGCGGTGAAAATCGTAGTTGACGGTCGCCCGGCGCTCCACGTCGCCGGCCGCGGTCGCGGCCTCGGCCTCCTGCACATTGCGTTCGAGGAGTTCGAGATCGGCAGCCGTCCGGCGGGCGCAGGCAAGCCTCGTCACCTCGGCGCCAATCACGATCCGCGCCTCTGTGAGATCCCGCGGCCGGATGGCCCCCAGGTGAAAAAGATCCGCGAGCCCCGCAACGGCCGCTTCGCCTCCCCCTTCCTTGATGAAGGCGCCTCCGGTTGCACCTTTGCGCAACTCCAGCAAGCCGGCGATCTCCAGCGAGCGCAGCGCCTCTCGCAGCGTGTTGCGGCTGACGTGGAACTGCTCGGCGAGCGCGCGCTCCGACGGCAAGCGGTCACCGGCACGCAATGCATGCCGCGAGAGCCGGCCGCGGATCTGGTCGGTAATCTCCTCGAACGCGCGGCGCGTCGCGACCGGGCGGAACTCCCGCATCAGTGCATTCCCAGAAGGTGGCGAGAAATGACGATCCGCTGGATCTGGTTGGTTCCCTCGAAGATCTGGTTGATCTTCGCGTCCCGCATGAAACGCTCGACGCCAACATCCTTCATGTAGCCGGCGCCACCGAAGATCTGGACCACGTCGGTCGTCACCTTCATCGCCATGTCGCTGGCAAAGCACTTCGCCATGGAAGCCATTTCCGAGAGCCGCGAGAAGTCGCCCGCGTCGACGAGGCGTGCGCATTCGTAGACCAGGGCCCGCGCCGCTTCGATCTGCATGCCGATGTCGGCGAGCATCCACTGCAACCCCTGGAACTGGCCGATGGCGCGGCCGAACTGCTTGCGCTCCTTCGCGTGGTTGAGCGCCAGATCCAGCGCGCCCTGCGCCACGCCCACGGACGCCGCGCCGATCGTCGGCCGGTTCATGTCCAGGATCCGCATGCAGGTGATGAATCCCCGGCCCTCCTCGCAAACCATGTTCTCGGCGGGAATGCGCACGTTGTCGAAGAAGATCTGCACGTTGGGAACGCCGTTGAGCCCCATCTTCTTCTCGTTCTTCCCGACTCGGAAGCCGGGCGACTTCGTATCCATCAGGAAGCAGCTGATGCCCTGGAAGCCCTTCTCGCCGCTGGTGCGCGCGAAGACGAGGATCCAGTGCGCCATGTTGCCCCAGGTGATGTAGCACTTCTGGCCGTTCAGCACCCAGCTGTCTCCGTCCCGCTTCGCATTCGTCTTCATCGAGGCGACGTCGGAGCCGGACTCCGGCTCGGTCATCGCAACCGCGGTCCAAGTCCTCCCCTTGGCCACTTCCGGCAGCCAGCGCTTCTTCTGCTCCTCGGTGCCGAAGTGCAGCAGCGGCAGGATCACGCCGATGGAATTCATCCCGGCAATGAGCGCGCAGGCCTCCGAAGCCCGCGAAATCTCCTCCCGCGCCATGCACACCGACGTCAGGTCGCCGCCAGGGCCGCCGTACTCCTCCGGCACCCAGAGCTGCATCAGGCCCATGTCGCCGAAGAGGTGGAAGATGCGCTCCGGAATCCTGTCCGTGGCGTCGATCTCGGCCGCGATCGGGCGGATCTCCTTGTCCACCATGCGGCGGATGGACTCGCGCATCGCGAGCTGGGTGTCAGTGAACAGGGGCATGACCGGCCTTGATTTCAATGGTTCAACCAATTATAGTTTGCAGATCCCCACCCTTGTCAACCGTCCCCATGAGCGACTACACCCGCTACCAGTGCCTCAAGGTTGAGAAATCAGGAAAGCTCGCGACCGTCACGTTGAACCGGCCGGAATCGCGCAACCAGATCGACCGCCAGTTCCACCACGAACTTCAGGACATCTGGCGTGACCTGGCCGAGGACGGCGACGTCAATGCCATCCTGCTCACTGGCGCCGGGAAGTACTTCAGCGTCGGCGGAAACGTGAAGGGCATGACCGAGCGGCCGGGCGGAGACGTGTTCGCCGAGGGCGAGATGATCGAGCCCCGCAGCGCGCGCAAGATCGTCAACAACATCCTCGATTGCGAGATCCCCATTGTCTGCGCCATCAACGGCGATTGCATCGGGTTGGCGGCCACGGTGGCGCTGTTCTGCGACATTACCGTGTGCGCCGAGGAAGCACGCATCGCCGACCCGCACGTCAAGATCGGCCTGGTGGCGGGCGACGGCGGCGCGGTGATCTGGCCCATGCTGGTCGGCCCCAACCGCGCCAAGGAGTTCCTGATGCGCGGCAACCTGATCACTGGCCGCGATGCCGAGCGCATGGGTTTGGTGAACTACTCGCTGCCGCAGGGCGAGGTGCTGCCCAGGGCGCAGGCACTGGCGCAGGAGCTGGCCGACGGCCCGACCTGGGCCATCCGCTGGTCCAAGCTAGCGGTGAACAAGGCGATCAAGGACAAGGTCAACCTGATCATGGATGCATCGTTCGCCCTCGAGATGGCGACCTTCCAGACCGAGGACCATCGCGAGGCAGTGCGCGCCTTCGCTGAGAAGCGCAAGCCCCGCTTTACGGGCCGCTGATCCCCGCCACCCCGCGCGCAATGATGTCGCGCGACTGCTCCAGCACCGCCGCGCGCCACTTCGGGTCCGACGGATAGAACGCCTCGACGTACTCCGCCTGGACCTGCCTCAGGCGCTCCGGGTGCTTCGCGCCATGGAAGCGCATCCAGCGCTGCGCCATGCCGGCGCGCTGCATTTCCACGCGCGGCCGGGTGCCGAACTCCACCACCGTGGTGGTCACCTCCACGCCCGGCAATTCGGCGATGAAGGCGTCGGTGAGGATGCCCTTGTAGTCCGCGAGCGCCTTGTGCGTGATGCCCTGCCCGTTCACCGCGCGCTCGCCCCACCAGGCGCGACAGCGTTCCCAAAGCGGCGAACCGGGAACCGCGAAGCCGACGTAGACGTGCTCCAGGTAAGGCCCGATGCCGGTGTGGAAGTCCACCAGCGCGGCGCGCTTGGCATGACCCACATGGGCCTCCACCGCGGCGAGGAATGCCTGCCGCGACCATTGCGGACGCGCCCCGCCGTAGAAAATGCCGTCGGCGTGGCTGTACTGGCCGCCATTGTAGGCGGTGGAAAACGCCTTCTCGCCGACGCGCTCGCGGTAGCCGTCCAGCCAGCGGAACGCGCCGGCGATGCTGGCGTCGTCCCAGGATTCCGGGGTGATGTTCGGATGGATCTCGGCATAGCCCGGATTCGGCGGCGGCGCGGCGAAGTCCACGAAGTTGCGGTTCAGGTCGACGTTGTCCTCGGTGACGCGGGTGCGGTACCTGAAGCCCCAGGGATTGTGGGCATGGAAGAACGCGATCGCGGTATTCGCCGGGAGCTTTGGCGCGGAGGCGAGCCATGCGGTCTGCGCCGCCGAGCCGGAGAAGCCCTCGATGCCGTGGGTGCCGCTGCCGATGACCAGGACATTCGCCGCGTCCTTTGGCCCCTGCACCGCGACATCGAGGTGCAGGCCGCCGCCCAGCGGATGCGGATAGCTCGTTACCGCGGTGCCGGAGGCGCGCGCGGCATCCAGGAACTTCGCGCGCGCGTCGTCGTAGGTCTCGGAGAAGTGATCCAGCCTCATGCGACCAAGACTACCCCATTAGAATCCCCGGCGTGAATCCTCCCCAGGACAACGCCGCTCTGCCGGTGAAGCTCATTGCGGTCGTCTTCATCCCGTTCGCGAGCGGGTTCTTCCTCTCCATCCTGCTGCGCTATGTCAACGCGGTCATCGCGCGCGACATCGCCGCCGATTTCACGCTCTCCCCCTCGGACCTCGGCCTGCTCACCAGCGTCTACTTCCTGGTGTTCGCCGCGTTCCAGATCCCGCTCGGGGTGCTGCTGGACCGCTTCGGGCCGCGGCGGGTGCTGGCGACGCTGCTCCTGTTCGCTGCCGCCGGCGGCCTCGCCTTCGGCCTCGCGCGCGACGTGACCGAACTCGCGCTTGGCCGCGCTCTGCTGGGCCTGGGGGTGTCCGGCTGCCTGATGGGCGCCATCAAGGGCTTCACGATCTGGTTCCCGCTGTCGCGCCTGGCGACGCTGAACGGCTGGATCCTCGCCATCGGCGCGCTGGGGGCGATGGCGGCCACGGCGCCGGTGGAGGCCATCGCCGGCGCCTCAGGCTGGCGCATGGTGTTCTACGTGCTCGCGGCCTGCTGCGCCGCGGTCTCCGCGCTCATCTTCTTCGTCGTGCCGGAACGCGCGCTGCCCGGCGCCGGCGAGACCTGGGCACGCCAGTTCTCCGAAATCGGCGCGATCCTCAGGAGCGTGTTCTTCTGGCGCGTCGCGCTGGCGCTCATCGTGGTGCACGGCGCGTACCAGGCGCTGCAGGGACTGTGGCTCGCGCCGTGGCTCATCGATGTCGGCGGGCTGTCCCGGCCGCAGGTGGCGAACACGCTGCTCGCCAGTTCCATTGCCTATGGCGTGGGTTCGGTAATTTTCGGCACGCTCGCCGACCGCATGGCGCGGCGGCTGCTGGCCTTCAAGGTCGGCATGGCGCTCGCCGTACTTGCCTTCTTTGCCATCGCTTTCGGCGTACGCGAGCACGCGCCGATCGTCCTCATGGTCTACGGCTTCGGGGCCTGCGCCGCGGCGCTGCCCTACGCCATCCTGACCCAGCATTTCCCGCGCGAATTGACCGGCCGCGTCATCACGGCCTCGAACATCTTCATGTTCCTTGCCTCGTTCGCGGTGCAGTGGGGCGTGGGCGCGCTGCTGCGCCTGTGGCCCGCGGTGGACGGGCGCTATCCCGCGGAAGGCTACGCGGTGGCCTTCGGCATCGTCGGGGCGCTGCAGCTCGCGGTGCTGCTGTGGCTGTTGCCGATGCCCGAACCTAAGCGCTAGCGCGTGTAGAGCGTATGGCCCAGGGCGCGCGCCGGGGCGAAATCCGCGAGCACCGATTCATGGATGGCGCGCAGGTTCCTCCAGGGAGCCGGGTCGGCATAGAAGCGCCTGAGGAAAAGGAGGTCTGCCAGCATGCTGTCCATCCAGTTCACGTCCGTGGTGTAACCCAGCACCGCGCGGCACCGCGAGGCGCGCAGGAAGGACCGCGCGAAGCGCTCGCCCTTCTTTCCGGCAAGTACGCTGCAGGCGCCGAAATACACCAGGTTGTCGTAGCCCTTGCCCCAGCCGGCGAAGGCCCGGCACAGGGCCGTTGGCCCGATTTTCGCCAGCGCGGTATGGATCCTCCCGGGCGAGCCGTGGAACGAAAGGTAGTACACCGGGGTGTCGAAGGCCTCCGGGTCGCGCCACAGCAGGCCTTCGCGGCGCTTGGTGTACGCGGCCAGTTGAGCCGGCGAATCCATGAAGCGGTGCGCAACGGCCAGCGGCGGGTCCAGCTGCGCCGAAAGGCCCTCGAAGAACGGGCGCACCGAACGCTCGCGGAAGGCATGCGCGTAGCGGTCGGACCAGTAGGTTTCGAGACAAACCAGCTTGCGAGGGGCGCGGCTGCCGCGTCCAGCCCGGGTCATGCTTCCTCCTCGTGGCGAGGTTCCGCTAAAGTCACGGCATGAAGATTACATCCGTAGAGACCATTTCCTGCGACGCCGGCTGGCGCAACTACTACTTCGCCAAAGCCACCACCGACAAGGGCCTCACCGGCTGGAGCCAGTTCGACGAGGGCTTCGGCTCCCCCGGCGTGGGCGAGATCATCCGTCGCCTCGCGCCCCGGGTGGTGGGCAAGGACCCCGCACGGCACGAGGTGATATTCCAGGAGTTGTTCAGCGCCACACGACCTGCAACTGGCGGCGTCATCGGCCAGGCGCTCGGCGCGATCGAGAACGCGCTGCTGGATGCACGAGCCAAGGCTCTGGGCGTGCCCTGCTCCGAACTCCTGGGCGGCCGGGTGCGCGACCGGATCCCGCTGTACTGGTCCCATGCGGCGACGTGGCGCATCGCGCATGGCGACTGGTACAAGCCGGCGATCACGGACCTGGAGGGCGTGCGCCAGATGGGCCGCGACGTGAAGGCCGCCGGGTTCAAGGCCATGAAGACCAACCTGTTCCTGTACGACGAGCAGGGCCGGCCGCGCAGCTGGGCGCCAGGCTTCGCGCGTCCCTTTTCCCCAGACCTGAACGTGACGCCGAAGCTGCTCGCGGACCTGCGAATGCACCTGGAGGCGCTGCGCGAGGGCGCGGGGCCCGGCGTGGAGATCCTGCTGGACCTGAATTTCAACGCCAAGACCGAGGGCTACCTGAAGATCCTGCGCTCCCTCGCGGACTTCCCCCTGTTCTGGGTCGAGATCGACAGCTTCAGCGCCGAAGCGCTGGGCTACATCCGACGGCAAAGCCCGCACCCCATCAGTTCCTGCGAAACGCTGCTCGGCCTGCGCGAATTCCTGCCGTACTTCCGCGAGCAGTCTATGGACGTCGCCATCGTGGACACGCCCTGGAATGGCGTCTGGCAGTCCATGAAAATCGCCGCCGCCGCCGAGGCGCACGAGGTGAACGTGGCGCCGCACAATTTCTACGGCCACCTCTCCACCATGATGAACGCCCACTTCGCCGCCGTGGTGCCCAACCTGCGCATCATGGAAGTGGACATGGACCGCCTCGCGTGGGACGACGAGCTGTTCGATGGCGGGCCGAGGATCGAGAACGGCGAACTGGTGATGCCGGAGGCGCCCGGATGGGGGATGGATCCCAACGAGAAGGCGCTGCGCGCCCACCCGCCGAAGCTGTAGAGTTGCGGCACATGTAGTGCCGCACATCAGGAGGAATCGACATGTTCAGCACCACCATCGCCGGCAGCCTGCCGAAACCCGGCTGGCTCGCCGAGACCGACAAGCTCTGGCCGCAATGGCGCGCGCAGGGCGAGGAGCTCGCGAAGGCCAAGCGCGACGCAACGCTGCTGTGGCTTAAGGAGCAGGAGGATGCCGGCCTGGACATCGTCACCGACGGCGAGCAGGCGCGGCAGCACTTCGTGCACGGCTTCCTCGAGGCGATCGAAGGCATCGACTTCGAGCACAAGGTGAAGATGGGCATCCGCAACAACCGCTACGACGCCATGGTGCCGGTGGTGGTGGGGCCCCTGAAGCTGAAGGGCCGGGTGCACCAGTTCGAGGCCCGCATTGCCCGCGCGCACACGAAGAAGAAACTGAAGATCACCATGCCCGGGCCGATGACCATCGTCGACACCATCGCCGACCGCCACTACGGCGACAAGGTGAAGCTGGCGATGGCCTTCGCCGAACTGCTCAACCAGGAGGCGAAGGCGCTGGTGAAGGACGGCGTGGATGTGATCCAGTTCGACGAGCCCGCGTTCAACGTCTACATGTCGGAGGTGAAGCGCTGGGGCATCAAGGCGCTGGAGCGCGCCGCGAAGGGCCTCAAGTGCACCACCGCCGTCCACATCTGCTACGGCTACGGCATCAAGGCGAATCTCGACTGGAAGGAAACACTGGGCGGCGAATGGCGCCAGTACGAGGAGATCTTCCCTGCGCTGGCCGCGAGCAGCATCGACCAGGTGTCCCTGGAATGCATCCACTCCAAGGTGCCCCCGCAGCTGATGAAGCTGTTGAAGGGCAAGGATGTGCTCGTGGGCGTGATCGACGTCGCATCCGACCGTGTGGAGACGCCGCAGGAAGTGGCGCGCACCATCGGCCTCGCGCTGAAGTACGTGCCGAAGAAGCACCTCTTTCCCTGCACCAACTGCGGCATGGCGCCGATGAAGCGCGACATCGCGCTCGCCAAGCTGAAGGCGCTCGCCGCGGGCGCGGCGATCGCGCGGAAGAAGTACCGGTAGCTAGTCCGCGTAGCCGGGATTGACCCGGTCCAGCACCCGCATCATGGCCTCGAAGTACAGGCGCTCGCGCTCGGCGCGCGGGTGCCTGTCGTTCGCCGGTGGCGCCTGCACCTGCGCGACGATGTCATCCGACAGCAGCTTGAGCGGCTGCCCGGTGCCCATCGCCAGCACCTGGGCGCGGCAGACGCGCTCGAGCTTGTAGAGGCGCCGGTAGGCCTGCGCCACGGTGTCCCCGACCACCAGCACACCGTGGTTCTTCATGAACATGACCTGCTTGTCGCCCATCAGGCGCGCCAGGCGCTCGCCTTCCTCGATGAAATCCGCGGTGCCGGCATAGGTGTCGTCGTATGCGATGCGGCCATGGAAGAACGCGGCGGTCTGGCTGGCCGGCACCAGGCGGTTGTTCTCCAGCATATTGAGCGCCACCGCCCAGGTCTGGTGCGTGTGCAGCACCACCTTCGCGCCGGTGATGCGGTGGATGGGCGCGTGGATGCACTGCGCCGAGAGTTCGACCTCGCCCTTGCCCTCCAGCGTCTGACCGGATTCATCGAACACGATCATGTCGCTCGCCTTCGCCTCGGACCAGTGCAGGCCGAAAGGCAGGATCAGGTAGCGGTCGTCGCGGCCGGGGACCGAAACCGTGAAGTGGTTGTCGATGCCCTCTTCCAGCTCGTCCAGCACCGCCAGGCGATGGGCGGCGGCGAGGTGGACCTTCGCCTGGTGGACCGGATCGGCGGCGCGCAGCGGGTGGACGGACATGGCCGGGCTCCCTTTCGAAATACGGAAAGGGCGATTCTACGTCGCCGGACCTACGCCGGGCTCAGGATGTGGATCACCCGGCCGGCGATGAATTCCTTGGCCTTCGCGCCGTAGGCGGCCATGTGCGGCGCGGCGGCGTGGGCTTTCAGCGCCTCCATGCTCTCCCATTTCTCCACCACCAGGAACGTGTCCGCGCCCCACTTGGTCTGGAAAGGCAGGGCAGGATCCGCGTCCACGGCGGCGCCGTACTCGATGCAGCCCTGCTCCGCCCGCACGGCGGGCACGTTGGCGCGGAACAGCTGCAGGATGTTCTCCCGCATGCCGGGCTTGGCGGTGATGACGGCGATGACGTGGATCATGGATTCCTCCTCTATCAGTTGAGTTTTTCAAGCTTTTGCAGAGAGCGCATGCGCCACGGAATCCTGGTGTCCGGGAAGGCCTTCGGATACTCCGTGTAGCTGACCTCGCCGACGTAGATGTCGCCGCGCGAATCCACCGCCAGGCCATGCGGGGCGATGAACTTGCCGGTTTCCAGGCCGGGGCCCGCCTCGCCACCCAGGCGAGCCAGTGTCCTGCCCTTGCCATCGACGATGGACAGGCGCGGCCCGATGTTGGGCATGTTGCGGTTCACCGGCATGCCGGGCCCTAGCTCGCCGATGATGAATTTCTTCGTCGCCCCGCTGCAGCAGAACAGCCCGCAGGGCCGGTGCATGTTGACCCACTGCGTCTCGTACTTGCCGTTGCCGTCGAACACTTGCACGCGGTGGTTCTCGCGATCCGCAACGTAAACACAGCCATCCGCGTCTGTAACAATATTGTGAGCAATGTTGAACTGGCCCGGGTCGGTACCCGGCTCGCCCCAGGACTTGATGAGCTTGCCGTCGGGCGAGGATTTGTGCACCTTGGCGTTGCCGTAGCCGTCGCTCACGTAAATGTCGCCCCTGGGCGAGAGCGCGGTGTGGGTGCAGCGGTGGAACGGCTCGCCGCTCATGTAGGGCGCAGGCTTGCCGGGAACACCCAGCTCGAGCAGCACCTTTCCCTCCAGCGTGCACTTCCTCACGAAGTGGCCGCCGTCGTCGGTGAGGTAGAGCGTGTCTTCGTGAATGTGGATGCCGTGCGCGCGCGGATAGCCGCCCTCGCCCCAGGAGCGCAGGAAATTGCCGTCGCGATCGAACACCATCATCGGGTGCTCGCCGCGGTTGAAGACGTAGACGTTGTCCTTGCGGTCCACCGCGACCGCGCCGACGTCCTTGAATTCCCAGCCCTCGGGCAGCCTGGCCCAGTTCTCCACCACGCGGTAACGATGCGCCCCGCTGCCGAGGACCGCCGACATGATTGCCCTGCCTAGGAGGCGTAGCCGGGATTTTCCCGGTCGAGAATGCGCATCATTGCCTCGAAAAAGAGGCGGTCTCGCTCGCTCCGCGAATGGCGGTCGTTCTCGGGCGGGGACTGGACCTGCGCCACGATTTCCTCCGACAGCACCTTGAGCGGCTGGCCGGTGGCCATCGCCAGCACCTGGGTGCGGCAGACGCGCTCGAGCTTGTAGATGCGGCGGTAGGCCTGCGCCATGGTATCGCCCGTCACCAGCACGCCGTGGTTCTTCATGAAGAGCACGTGCTTCTTGCCGATCAGCTTCGCCAGGCGCTCGCCCTCCTCGAGCGTATCCGCCGTGCCGAGGTAGGTGTCGTCGTAGGCGATGTGGCCATGGAAGAACGACGCCGTCTGGTTGGCGGGCAGGAGGCGGTTGTTCTCCAGCATGTTGAGCGCCAGCGCCCAGGTCTGGTGCGTGTGCAGCACGACGCGCGCCCCGGTGATGCGGTGGATGGGCGCGTGGATGCACTGCGCCGAGAGCTCGACCACGCCCTCCCCCTCGAGCGTCTGGCCCGACTCGTCGAACGCGATCATGTCGCTCGCGCGCGCTTCCGACCAGTGCAGGCCGAAAGGCAGGATCAGGTAGCGCTCGTCGCGCCCCGGCACCGTGACCGTGAAGTGGTTGTCGATGCCCTCCTCCAGCTCGTGCAGCACCGCGAGGCGGTGCGCGGCGGCGAGGTGGATCTTCGCCTGCGTGACGGGATCGGCGGTGCGGGAGGGCAGCGGATGGATGGACATGGGGGTTCCTCGATCGAAGCTGCGATTCTACGCCGGCGACAGGATGTGGACCGCGCGGCCCGCCATCAATTCCTTCACCTTCGCGCCGTAGGCGAGCATGTGGGGCGCGGCGGCGTGCGCCGCGAGGGCCTCCATGCTTTCCCATTTCTCGATCACGATGAAGGTATCCGCGCCGTACCTGGTCTGGAACGGCAGCGCGTCGTGCGCGTCCACGGCGGCGCCGTACTCGATGCAGCCTTTCTCGGCGAGCACCGCGGGCACGTTGGCGCGGAAGTGGCCGAGCACAGTCTCACGCTGGCCGGGCTTGGTGGTGAGGACGGCGACGACGTGAATCATGGCTCTGTCTCCTGGAAAGGGTAGTCCGAATGTACTACGCACGGCGCCGAACTCCTCTTAGCGGCGCTCGCGACCTCGGCGATGGCGAAGCCGGTCTGGTCGAAGCAGTAATGCCTACATCCGCGCCGCGAGCGCCCGGTTCTCGAGCCGGCTGAGCAGCCGCACCAGCGGCCACAGCATCACGAAGTAGACCGCAGCCGCGAGCACGATCGGCGTCGGATTGTAGGTCAGGCTCTGCGCCTGGCGCGCCTGGAACAGCAGTTCCGGCATGGCGACGACGCTGCCGAGCGAGGTGAGCTTTACCACCTCGAGCGTGTTGGACAGGAGATCCGGCAGCACGTTGCGCACCGCCTGCGGCAATACGACGAAACGCATGGTCTGGACGCGCCCCAGTCCGGTGCTGCGCGCAGCCTCGGTTTGGCCCGAGGGCACCGACTCGATCCCGGCGCGCAGGATCTCGCCATAGTAGGCGCCGGTGTTGAGGAAGAAGGCGATGCAGACGCAGGCGAAGCCGGTCAGCTTGATGCCGGCGAAAGGCAGTCCGGCGAAGATCAGGATCAGCAGCACCAGCGGCGGGAAAGCGCGGAAGAAATCCACCCAGGCCATGAGCGGGTAGCGCACGAGCGGGTGGTGCACGCTCGTGGCGAGCACGGCGAGGATGAGGCCGCCCAGCAGGCCGAGCGGCACCACCACGACCGAGAGCAGGAGCGTGTTGCCCAGGCCCGCGAACAAGATCGGCCAGGCCTGGCGCGCGATGTCGGTGTTGACGAAGGTCTCGAGCATCAGCGCTTCCAGGCCATGCGCGTCTCAAGGTACCGGCCGAAGACCACCATGGGAAAGAAAAGGATCAGGTAGCCGACCGCCGCAAGTGTCAGCGGCGAGGGGTTGTAGCTGTTCGACACGGCGGAAGAGGCCATGCCCAGCATCTCGCCCACCGCGACCACGCTGGCAAGCGCGGTGCCTTTCGTGATCGCTATGGTCCTATTCGTAAGCGGCGGGATGGTGAGGCGCAGCGCTTGCGGCAGCACCACACCCATGAGCGCCTGGCCGTAGCTCAAGCCGGTCGAACGCGCCGCCTCCCACTGGCCCTTCGGGATCGAGGTGATGCCGGCCCAGAAGATTTCCTCCGAGAACGCCATCAGCACGAAGGTGAGCGAGAGCCAGGTGGATATGAAGCCCCAGTTCGAGACGCCCTCCGCGGGGAGGCCGAAGTAGATGAAGACGATGATCACCAGCGGCGGCAGCGCGCGAAACAGGTCGACGACGAGGATGATCAGCAGGTTGACCGGGCGGAAGCCGAAGCTGCGCAGCAGCGCGAGCGCGAGTCCGAGGAAGAGGCCTGAGACGATCACGAGGCCGGCGATCTGGATCGTGACCAGCGCACCCTGCAGGATGTCCGGCAGATAGCGTGCCATCATCCTCGCGTTGAAGAACGTCTCGAGGAAGCGGTCCCAGTTCGTCACATCAATGCTTCTGGATCTGGCCGATGAAGGCGCGCGTGCGCTCCTGCGCCGGCGCCTCGAAGATCTGCCCCGGCGTGCCTTCCTCGACGAAGACGCCCTGGTCCATGAAGAGGACCCGGTCGGCGGCGTTGCGCGCGAAGCCCATCTCGTGGCTGACCACCACCATCGCCATGCCGCTCTGGCGCAGGTCGCGCATCACGCCCAGCACCGAGCCTACGAGCTCCGGGTCGAGGGAACTCGTGGGCTCATCAAACAGCATCACGCGCGGCTCAAGCGCGATGGCGCGCGCGATGGCGACGCGCTGCTGCTGGCCGCCGGAGAGCTGGCCCGGGGTGTGGCCGGCGCGGTCGGCGAGGCCGACGCGCTCCAGCGCCGCGCGGCCGAGCGCATCGGCCTCCTCGCGCGTCTTGCCCGCGACCTTGCGCAGCGCCAGCGTGACGTTGCCCAGCGCCGTCATGTGCGGGTAGAGGTTGAAGGATTGGAACACCATGCCGATGCGCTGGCGTGCATGGTTGAGGTCGGTGCGCGCATCCAGCATGTCGACGCCGTCGACGACGACGCTGCCCGAGGAAGGCTCCTCGAGCCGGTTGAGGCAGCGCAGCAGCGTGGACTTGCCCGAGCCCGAGGGGCCGATGACGAACGCAAGCTCGCGCTCGGCCAGCACGAGGTCCACGCCTTTCAGGACGTGGTGGGCACCGAAGTACTTGTGGATGCCTCGCGCTTCGACGATGGGCTTACCGGGCATCCCCGGCGATTAGCCGCACTTCAACGGATGCGGAGTCGGGTCGTAGCCCGGCATGCCGGGCACGCCGTAGCCCGGCGTGATGACGCGCTCGAGCGCATCGGGGCCGGGGACGCGGCCGAACCATTTCTCCGAGAGCTTGGCGATGGTGCCGTCTTTCTTCATGCAATCGAGCACGTCCTGCATTTCATTGCGCAGCGCGACGCTCTGCTTGGGAAAGGGCGCCGCCCAATGCGCGCGCGTATGGGTGAGCTCGAGGTCGGCGACGAAGTTCGGGTTCTTGCTCGCCGCGTAGACGATGGTGGTGTAGCCCCCGAGCACGGCGTAGGCGCGCCCGGAAACCACCGCCTGGATCGCGTCGGGCTGGGTGTCGTAGGGCTGCACCTCGAAGCCGTGCTTCGCGCCCTCGGCCTTCGACAGCGTCTCGTAGGGCGTGCCCTTGTTGACCGCGACCGCCTTGCCTTTCAGGTCGGACCAGTCCTTGATCGGCGCCGAGCCCTTGCGGATGCCGAACTGGTACGCGGTCCAGAGATAGCCCGCGGTGAAGAGCATGCTCTCGGCGCGCTCCTTGGTCACCGTGGTCGGCGCCGCGATGAAGTCGTAGCGGCCCGCGAGCATGCCTGGGATCAGGGTCGAGAAGCTCACGGCGTCGATGGTGATCTCGCGCTTCATGCGCCGGGCGACCTCGGTGAAAAGGTCGATCTGGAAGCCCTCGGTGCCGCCGCCGAGCTTGGGCATGGCGTGCGGCGCGAAGGTGCCGTCGACGCCGGTGCGCAGCGGCGGCAGCTTGGTTTGAGCCAGCGCGGAACCCGCTAGCAACAGGGCAGCGGCGATCAAGTCAAGTCGGCAAAGCAGCATCGGAGGCGCTCCCATGTTCGAATTTGCGATGGTGGAGGTTGCTACGGGCATTTTACCGCCTTCAGACCCGGATCACGAACGGCTTGTCGATCGGGAACCTGTCGGAGATCAGCTGCGGTGGCCCGTCCTGTACTAGGATGATGTCCTGCAGGTGCCAGTGTAGGCGCTGCGGTTCGACGGCGAGGATCATGCCCTTCTCGAGTACCGCCTTGCCGCCCCGGCGCAGCACCGGCTCCTGCTGGTGGAACCACGGACCCATGCCGTGTCCTACCAGGGAAGCCGTGTAGTCGATCCCGCGCTTCCTGAACTCCGCGTGCGCGAAGTCGTAGATCTCCCCGGCGGTGACGCCCGCGCGACAGCGCTCTATCGTCATGCGGTGGATTTCCAGCGTCAGGTCATAGCCGCGCTGCTGCTCGGGGTTTGGCTGCCCGAGTATCGCGAGCCGGGACTGGTGGCCGGGATAGCCGTCGAGGTAGGCGACGTAGTCGTTGCGGACGAAATCGCCGGCGCGGAAGCGCAGCTCGCTTTCGCCGCCATACATCACCATGTTGGAGCTCGAATTGAGGATTCCGTGCACGTAGTCGCATCCCTTCCTCATGCAGGCGGCCACCATGCGCGCGTGCACCTCGCGCTCGGACTCGCCGTCGCGGATGGTCGGGAAATTCTCCAGCAGCACGTCGTCCAGCAGGTCGCAGGCCCGCTTCTGCAGCGCCACTTCTCCAGGCGTCTTCACCCAGCGCACCTCATCCATCAGGCGCGAGCAGTCCGCCATATCGAGCTTAGGCAGCGCGCGCTGGATCTCCTCCCAGTGCGCGATGCTCAGGCCCTCGCGCTCAAAGCCGATGCGCGCGCCGGCGAGGCCCGTGTCGGCGATGAGCCCCGCAACGCGGGCGTAGAGCGATTCCTCGTAGGCCTGGTACACCTCGACGCGCTCGATCCACGAGGCGCGTCGTGCCAGTGTTTCGGCGAAAGCGTCCAGAACGAGGATGGGCGCCCCCTTGCGCGGCCACAGGACCATGAAGCCGCGCACTGTGTACGCGGCGTCAAGGTGGCGGGCAAGTGTGCCCGGCATCGCCATCCCGGCCAGATAGGTGAAGTTCGGGCCGGTGCGTACCGCGACCGCGTCCAGGCCCTCGCGGTCCATGCAGGCGTTCAGGCGCGCGACGTTCGCGATCACCTCGCGCCGGGTCGCTTCAGCGCGCACGCCGTCCGCGCTCAGCGCGCGTATCTGACCTCGAAGGTGATGACGCCCTCCTCGGTGCGGTAGGGGCCGTGCTTCATGCCGGGCGGGCGGCAGGCGTACATGCCCTTC
>JBQTJX010000020.1:0-30699 GCA_052386675.1 Betaproteobacteria bacterium | reverse complement strand
TCCCCGCTCAGCTTCCCGATGTGGGGCGCCATGGGCACCGCGGCGAGGTCGATGCCATGGGCGGTGTGCGTCCTCTGCATCCCGGTCTCGCCGTAGCGCTCGTTGTCGATCACCACCACCGCAAGATTCGCCGGTTGCTGGACGCCGATGGTGGCAAGCGCGCCCAGGCCCATCAGCATTTCGCCATCGCCTGTTACGACCAGCACGCGCCGCCGCGGCTGCGCCAGCGCCAGGCCCAGGCCCATCATCGCCGCCTGACCCATCGCGCCCCAGGTGGGGAAGCTGAGCGGCGAGTCGCCGGCGGCGGTTATGTCCCACGCTGTGGACCCGAGCCCGGCGATGACCAGTAGTTTCTTGCGATCTCTAAGGAGCTCGGCCACCACTTCTCGACGGTGCAGCTTCATTGCGAGCTTTGCTCCTGGAAGCTCTTGATGCCGATCACGCTCTGCGAAATCAGCACTGCGGTGGCGTCCTCGCCCCTGAGCCCCGCGGCGACGAGCGGCGCGATCTCTCCGGCTGCCGCCGCCCGCTGCACGCGAATCCCCATCGCTTCGAGCACTCCCGGCGTCGCGCGGCCCATCGGCACCTGCCATGGATTGAACTCGCCCTGCTCGCCGCGCATGGTCACCAGCATGAGCAGAGGAAACCGGCATTCGTTCGCCATGCCGAGCACGTTGATGCAATTGCCCACGCCGCTGGATTGCATCAGCAGCACGCTGCGCTCGCCGCCCAGCCAGGCGCCCGCGGCAAGGCCGATGCCCTCCTCCTCGGTGCTGAGAGGCACCGCGCGCATCGCCTGGTCGGCCTGGCACAACTCGATCAGGCGCTTGTGTCCGGCATCGGGCACGTAGCCCACCTGGCGCACCTTCGCTTCCTTGAGGACGCCGAACAGCTTGTCTGGCCAATCGTTCATCGTGCTCCCATCCTACTGATCGCGTACCGTCACCGCGACGGTTTGCGCGGAATTGTTGCCGAAGCCGGTCGCGTCCCAGATCGGCTCCAGCGGTTGCGTCGCCCCGGTTGCGTCGGTGGCGCGGCAGCGCAGTTCGTGCTCCCCCGGGACGGCGTCCCACTGCGCGCGCCAGCCGCGCCACGCATGCTCGCCGATCGGCGCATCGAGTTCCGCGTCCGCCCATGCGCCGCCGACAGCGAAGGCCACGCGCGTCACGGGCGCGGAGCCCGACCAGGCGCGACCGCGGATTTCGACGCGGCCCGCCTGCGCGAAGCGCCTGCGGGCATAGAAGTCCGGAATCCCCGGCGGCGCCATGAGCGAGTTGACGCGCATCAACGTGCAGGGCACGCCCTTTTCACCCGCTGCCCGGCGGAAATGATAGCTGAGCGCCTGCTGCACGCCTTCGAATGGCCGGGCCACCGCCTCGATGCGGTCCAGCCATTTCACGCTGGCCATGCCGTACCAGCCGGGTACCACCAGGCGCAACGGCGCGCCATGCTGCGGCAGCAGCGGCTGGCCGTTCATCGCCCAGGACACCAGCACGTCCTCGCGCATCGCCTCGCCGGGCGAGAGGCTGCGCGCGAAAGCGTGCTCGATGCCGCGGTCCAGTCCCCGGTCCACGCCATGGAACACCAGTTCCTTCGTCGCCGGCGCGACGCCGGCGCGTTCCAGCAGCACCGCTAGCGGCACGCCGGTCCACTCGGCGGTGGACACGCCTTCCTCCATCCAGGGCATGGAGGGGTATCGCGGCGACACCTGCCCGCGGCCGTTGCCGGCGCATTCCATGGTCATGCGCACCGTCCGGGCGGGTAGCGCCCGCAACTCGTCCAGGGACAGTGCCAGCGGGCGCGCCACCAGCCCATCCAGGCGCAATCGCCAGCTGTGCGCGTCGGCCGCCGGGATGTCGAAGTGGACGAGGAGGTAGTGCAGTCCCGCGGGCGTGACGTCGTAGCGCAGCGCCTCGAGCGGCATGCCGCTGTTGCGCGAAGCGAGCGCGAGCTCCTCGGACGTGTAGCGCCCGACGATCGGCGGGCGACGCTGTTCTCCGCGCATTTTTCCCGCCAATGCCATTCCTCCTGCGCGATTCTATAATGGCCCGCATAGCGCAATGCAAAACGCAATCCGCCACGGCGGCACCTGGCTCGAAGTCGCGTTGAACGGCCCCTGGGGCAGGGCCAAGCAGCCCGGCAGCCCGGTCCGCGTGGAGGACATCATCGCCGATGGCATCGCCTGCGCGCGCGAGGGCGCCGCGATCATCCACGTCCACGCCTATGACGAGGCAAGCGGCGTGCAGCGCGACGACGCCGGCCTGTACGCGCGCATCATCGAGGGCATCCGCGCGCGGGCGGATTGCCTCGTCTACCCGACGATCCCGTTCGCCTCCGGCGACATGGACGCTGCCGCACGCTTTGCCGCGATCCAGGACCTTGCCAAGCGCGGCCTGCTGGAGATGGCGGTGGTGGACCCCGGCTCGGTCAATTTCGACACTTTCGTCTACCTGAACCCGATCGAGCACATCCGCCATGGCCTGGCCCTGGCCGCGCGCCACCGCTTCCATCCGGGCTATGCCATCTACGAGCCCGGCTTCCTGCGGCTTGGCGCGGCTTTTGCAAGGGAATGGCCAGGCATGCCGACGCCGGTCTACCGCTTCATGTTCTCCGAGGGTTTCCCGTTCGGGTTCCCTCCGGCGCCCTATGCGCTGGAGGCCTACCTGCGCCTGCTGCAGGACGAGGCGCCGGGGGCGCCGTGGATGGTCGCGGGCCTCAAGGTGGACGTGCTGCCGCTGGTGCCGGAAGCGGTGGCGCGCGGCGGCCATGTCCGCGTCGGCCTGGAGGACGCGCCGTTCGGCTCGGCGCGCCCCAACGCCGAGTGGACGCGCCTCGCCCGCGCTGCAATCGAACGCGCCGGCGGCAGGCTCGCGTCAGCCGCTGACGTGCGTGGCGCGTTAGGCAGCCTGTGACAACGCCACCGCCCACCGCCCCCATGGACCTGGAGGCCTTCCGCGCCACCCTGACCGAGGGCGAGTTCTGGGTGTTCGGCTACGGCTCCCTGATGTGGTCGCCCGGCTTCAGCCATAGCGAGGCCGCCATGGGCCGCGCGCACGGCTACCACCGCGCGTTGTGCATCCTCTCCAATCGCTACCGCGGCACCTCCGCGCGCCCGGGCCTGGTGGTCGGCTTGTGCCGAGGCGGATCCTGCTGGGGGATGGCGTTCCGCATCCCGGACAGCAAGGTTGGGCGGGTGCTCGCCGGCCTGTGGCGGCGGGAGATGCTGAACAACGTGTACATTCCGACCATGGTTTCGGTCGCCATCGGTCGCCGGCGCCGCGTGCGCGCACTCGCCTTCGTGGCCGACACCACGCACCGGCAGTTCGTGCGCGAACTGGACCTGCACGGGCGCGCGCGCCTGGTCGCGCAGGGCGTCGGCCAGCGCGGCCGCTGCGTGGACTACATCCGCAACACGCTGGAGCACATGGCGGCGCTGGGCCTGCGCGATCCGCACCTGGAACGCATCCTCAGCGCAGCCAGCGCCCTCGGCATGGAAGCGTTGCACGAGAAGGCGAAACGATGAACCGAAGCATCCGGGATGTCCTCTGGCCCGCGCGACTGCACCACCTGCGCCGCGACAGCGAGGACGCGGAGGGCCTCGCCCGCTACTACGGAACGCTGTTGGGCGACGCGGTAGAGCCGCTCCCGGGCGGCCAATGGCTGGTCTCGGGCCGCGGCCGGCGCATGGTGGTGGGCCACGGCGCGAAAGCCTCCGTGCCGTATTACGCGCTGGAGATGGGCAGCGCCGCGCAACTCGCGGAGTACCGTCGCGGGCTGGAAGCACTCGGGCTCGCATGCGAGAAATCGCCCACGCCCCTGTTCGGCGACGACGCCTTCGCGCTCGCCGATCCCGATGGCCGGCGCGTGGTATTCGGTCTGCCGCGCGCCCGCGCCGCCACTGGCGGCAAGCCGGGGCCGAGGGCGAGGCTGCAGCATTTCGTCTGCGCCAGCACCCAGCCCGAGGCGATGCTCGCCTTCTATCGCGACCGGCTCGGGCTGGTCGAGTCCGACCGCGTGCTCGAGGGAAAGGATCTGAGCGCGTTCTTCCTGCGCTCGGACCCGGAGCACCACAGCTTTGCCTCGTTCCGCGCGCCGGAATCGCGCCCGGATCACCATTGCTACGAGACCAGCTGCTGGAACGACATCCGCGACTGGGCCGACCACCTGGGCACGCTGCGCATCCCGTTGTGGTGGGGCCCCGGCCGGCACGGCCCCGGGAACAACCTGTTCTTCATGATCGAGGACCCCGAGGGCCACAAGGTGGAGTTCTCCGCCGAACTGGAGGTGATGCCGAAGGACCTGGCGCACCGCACCTGGCCCCACGAGCAGCACACGCTCAACCTGTGGGGCTCGGCCTGGATGCGATCGTAGCCGCGTTCCTGATCCGCGCCAGCGCCTCGGCGAGGCGCGCGCGCTGGGTGCCGAAGTTGAGGCGCACGAATTGCGGCGCGCCGAACTGCGAGCCCGGGGATAGCGCCACGCCAGCCTTGAGCAACAGCTGCTGTGGATCCTCCGCGCCAAGGCCGGCGCAATCGATCCACGCCAGGTAGGTCGCCTCGGTGTGTGCCATAGACATCCCGGGAATCGTCGCCACTTCCCGCTCGACCAGGTCACGGTTGACGGCCAGGTAGTCCAGCTGCGCAGCGAGCCAGTCCGCTCCATCGCGATACGCGGCCAGCGCGGCGACGTAGCCGAACAGCGACGGATCGTGAATCGTGGCGTGGTCGTCGGCCATGAATGCGTTGCGCATGCCAGCGTCCTCGATCACCGCCCAGGCACAGCCTGCGCCGGGAAAGTTGAAGGCCTTGTTGGGCGAGGCAAGGGTCACCGTGCGGCGCGACACTTCGGGCGCGAGGCTCGCGATGGGCAGGTGCGCCTTGCCGCGGTCGAGCAGCAGGTCGCAGTGGATTTCGTCGGAACAGATGGCAAGGCCATGGCGTGCCGCGAACGCGGCCAGGCGCTCCAGTTCGACGCGCGTGAAGATGGTGCCGCCAGGATTCTGCGGATTGCACAGGAACAGGAGCCGCGTCTCCGGCCGCACCGATGCCGCCAGCCGGTCTTCGTCGAACACCCAGCGTCCATCCTGGAGCACGAGGGACACCTCCGTGTACGGTCGCGGCGCGCGCTCCAGCGCCAGGCGGAAATGGTGGTACAACGGCACCGGCAGCAGCGCATGCTCCCCGGGCCGCAGCAGGTGGCGGGCCGCCAGGTGCAGGCCGGGCACCACACCGGGCAGGAACACGATCCAGCCGGGTTCGATGCGCCAGCCATACAGGCGCTGCATGCGCTGGGCGATCGCCTCCCGCAGGTCCGCGGGTTGCGCGGTGTAGCCCAGCACGCCTTGCTCCAGTCGCGCGCGCATGGCCTCCAGCACCACGGGCGGGGCGCGGAAGTCGGTGTCGGCGACCCAGAGCGGGATGACGTCGCCCGGGTACCTGTCCCAGCGCGCGCTCCAGGTGCCACGCCGGTCGGTCAGTTCGTCGAAGTCGAAGGCCATCGCGCCTTGTAGCACAAACAAAAACGCCGGGCCGACTTGACACTCGGGCCCGGCGTCGAACGGAACGCGCCCCGGCTTGCGGCCGGCGCGCGGTTCTCTCCCCCTATTTCGTCGCTTTCATGTCGTCTTTTTCGAGCGACTCCCCGTCCTTCGCTTCCTCCTCCGCTGCCTCTGCGCCTTCCTTCTCGCCCTCGTAGGGCGCCGCTTCCAGGCGATTCATGCTGTCGTCCACCTGTTCGGTCTTCACCGCGCGCGACTCGGCCTGCAGGTGCATCGGGAACCAGGTCGCGATGGCCGGGAACATGACGATCATCGTGATTGCGATCACCTGCAGGATCATGAACTCGAACATGCCCTTGTAGATGGTCGCGAGCGACCACTCCTTCACCACCTGGCGCAGGTAATAGGCGCTCATCGCCACCGGTGGCGACAGGAATGCCGTCTGCAATGTGACCGCCACGAGGGCGCCGAACCAGACCATCACCATCTCGGTGGGGATGCCCAGCGATGTGCCGAGCTCCACCTTGAGCGCGTCCATCACCGGGTAGAAAATGGGCAGGAACACCAGGATGATGGCCGGCCACTCGAACGGCCAGCCGAGCAGGAAGATCAGGACCAGCACCACGATCATCATCAACACCGGCGAGACCTGCAGCGCCAGCATGGTCTCCGTGATCCAGTTCGCCGTGCCCATGCGCGCGAACACCGCGCCGAAGATGTTCGAGGTCGCCGCCAGCAGCAGCACCATCGCCGAGGTCGCGGTCGTGGACAGCACCGCGCGCTTCAGGCCATCGTACGAGAGCTTGCCGTACGCCGCGGCGAGCAGCAGCGCGCCGAAGGCGCCGACGCCCGCAGCCTCGGTCGGGGTCGCTACGCCTGCCAGGATGGAACCCAGGGCGGCGGCGATCAGGCCCACCAGCGGGACGACCCCGATGATGACTTCTTTGATGATGACCGGGATGCTGCTGACGCGCTCCTCGACCGGTACCGGGGGGCCCAGCCTCGGATTGAAGAACGCACGCCCGAGCAGGTAGACGAGGTACAGGCTGGCCAGCAGGAATCCCGGGCCGAATGCGGAGGCGTAGAGGTCGGCCACCGACACCCCGAGCACCGGGCCCATGACGATCAGCATCACCGAGGGCGGGATCAGGATGCCCAGCGTGCCGCCGGCGGTGATGGCGCCCGCGGCGAGCTTGGCGTCGTAGCCGGTCTTGATCATGATCGGCGAGGCCATGATGCCCAGCACCGTGACCGCGGCGCCGACGATGCCGGTGGCCATGGCGAAGATGGTGGCGGTCAGGATCACCACCGCGAACAGCGAGCCGCGGATCGGCGCCAGCATCAACCGCAGGGCGACGAACAATCGCTCCATCAGGCCGGCCTGCTCGGTGATGAAGCCCATGAAGATGAAAAGGGGCACCGCGGCCAGCAACGACTCCTTCATCATGCCGATGGTCTGGAAGTAGGCCAGGCTGAACACGACTTCGCCCAGGCCGAAATAGCCGAAGGTGAGGGCAAGGAACAGCAGGGTGAAGGAAATCGGGAAGCCGATGAAGATCGAGCCGATCATCACGATCAGCATGACCATCCCGAGCAGGGCGAGTCCGGTCATGGCGCTTGTTCCAGGCTCATACCTCGATTTTTTCCTTGTGATCGAGCTCGATGCCTGTGCGAGCGGCATGGACGCTCTTGATGGTCTCGGAGATGCCCTGGATAAGCAGCAGCAGGCAGGTGAGCGGAATGACCATCTTGAATGGCCACAGCGCCGGCCGCC
Source organism: Betaproteobacteria bacterium (assembly GCA_052386675.1). Lineage (GTDB taxonomy): Bacteria > Pseudomonadota > Gammaproteobacteria > Burkholderiales > SG8-39 > RBG-16-66-20. The sequence continues at coordinate 23,428 of JBQTJX010000020.1, read as the reverse complement.
ACGGCGTCTGCTCGGAGAGTTCGCCGATCTCGTAGGCGTACCAGCCCTCGCCTCCGCTCACGATCAGGAATGTGAAGATGGAAGGGAAGAAGAACACCAGGTAGGCGATCGAGTCGACCATGCCCTTGGTGCGGATGGACCACTTCTCGAAGAAGAAGTCGGTGCGGATGTGCGCGCCCTTGTACAGCGCATAGGCCGAGCCGAGCATGAACAGGGTGCCGTAGAGCATGTAGGTCAGCTCGAATGACCACTCGGTCGGTGCGTCGAAAATGTACCTTGCAAACGCTTCGTGGCAGACAACGTATACCAGGGGCAGGTTGAGCCAGGCCACCCAGGTGCCTGTGGTGTCGGTGAACTTGTCGATGATCCGGACCAGCCGGATCTGATTCGGTACCGCGTCTTCCATAGGGTCAGCCCAGGTTCACGGGTATAAAAAGAAAAGGGGGCGTTGCCGCCCCCCTTTCCGTGGACTTCAATTACTTCTTGGCCGCTTTGGCCACGCCGGCGCTCTTGCCCTCCGGCCAGTAGTAGTTCGCGACGAACGAGTACGGCGGGAACATGAAGCGCTTGGCCGGCACGACCAGCGCCGCGTAGGCCTTCTGCGAATCATGCACCTTCTTGAAGAACGGGCTCTTCGCCCCTTCTTCGGCCGCGATCTTGTCCCAGGCCTTGAGGAACTCGGTCAGGATCGCCGGCGGCGTGCGCAGGATCTGGACGCCGTGCTTTTGCTGCAATTCAGCCAGCGCGTCCGCGTTCTGCCGCTGCCACTTCGCCCACCACACCACGAAGGTGTCGCTGGCGACGGACTTCAGCAGCTCCTGGTGCGCGGGACTGAGCGCCTTCCAGACATCGCCGTTGATCAGCACTTCGCCGATGGTCACGTTCTCGTGCACGCCGGGCGTGTAGTGGTACTTCCACACGTTCTGGAAGCCGAGGCGCAGGTCCTCCACGCCACCCACCCACTCCGCGCAGTCAATCACGCCGCGCTGCGCCGCCGGGATGATCTCGCCGCCGGGCATGTTGACGGTGGTCATGCCCATTTTCTGCCAGACCTCGGCCGCCATGCCGGTCTGCCGGCACTTCATGCCCTTGAAGTCCGCGAGGTCCTTGATCGGCCGCTTGAACCAGCCGAAGGCCTGCGGGCCGGAGGGCAGGATCGGGATCCACTGCACGTTGAGCTTGAGTTCCTTCTGGAAGAACTCGTTGCACAACTCGATGCCGCCGCCGTGGTGCATCCAGCCAAGGGCGTCGATCATGTCCATGCCGAAGGTGCCGCCGGGGCCGCCGGTGCACAGGATGGCCGCCTTGTTCTTGCCCACCCAGTAGCCCGACCAGGCGTGCGCGCCGTCGAGCACCTTCTTGTGGGTCGCGTCCAGCACCTCGAACGCCGGGACGACCTGGCCCGCTGGCATCGCGTTGACCTTCAGCGATCCGCCGGAGATCTTGTTCACCTTGTCGGTGAAGTACAGGAAGTTCTCGTACAACGTCAGGCTGGCGGGCCAGGTGGCCTGCATGTTGAGCGTGGTTTGTGCCTGCGCGCCGGAAGCAACGACTCCGCTGCACGCCAGCGCGACTAGCGCCTTCTTGAGGTGCGACATGATCCCTCCTCCTAGAGTGATATCTGATATCTGCAAAGCGAAGCGCAGCCTACACGCTTCGGATGCCCCCGGTCAACAAAGGGGATAGAAAGTTCCCGGCCGTTTCGACGGACCGGTCCAGGTTCATAAAAAAGGGCAGCCGAGGCTGCCCTTTTCCAGTGCGAAGCGCGCCCGGCGCTGCCGCTCTGCGCTTACTTCTTGGCCGGCGCCTTCTTGGCGGCCCCCTTGCGCACATCCTCGGGCCAGTAGTGGTTGGCCGTGAAGGAGTACGGCGGGAACATGAAACGCTTGGCCGGCACCACCTTGGAAGCCCAGTCCCGCTGCGAGTCGAGCACCTTCTTGAAGAACGGGCTCTTCGCGGACTCCTCCTTGGCAATCTCGTCCCAGGCCTTCAGGAACGCGGTCAGCACGTCCGGCGGGGTGCGCAGGATCTGCGTGCCGTGCTTTTCCTGCATCTCCACCAGCGCGTCGGCGTTCTGCCGCTGCCACTTCACCCACCAGCGCATGAACGTCTCCACCGTCGCCGAGCGCACCGCTTCCTGCTGCTGCGGCGAGAACGTCTTCCAGACGTCGGTGTTGATGATCAGCTCGCCGATGGAGGCGCTCTCGTGCATTCCGGGTGTGTAGTGGAACTTGAACACCTGCGGCAGGCCGAGGCGCAGGTCCTCTACCCCGCCCACCCACTCGGCGCAGTCTATGACGCCGCGCTGCGCCGACGGGATGATCTCGCCGCCGGGCATGTTCACCACCGCCATGCCCATTTTCTGGAACACCTCGGCCACGATGCCGGTCTGGCGGCACTTCATGCCCTTGAAATCCGCGAGGTTCTTGATCGGGCGCTTGAACCAGCCGAAGGCCTGCGGGCTGGCGGGCAGGATCGGGAACGCGAGCACGTTGAGCTTGAGTTCCTTCTGGTAGAAGTCCCAGTACATGTCCAGGCCGCCGCCTTCGTACATCCAGCCCAGGAAGTCCATGTGGTCCATGCCGGCGATGCCGGCGGGCGTCGCGGAGAACAGCGTCGCGGCCTTGTTCTTGCCCACCCAGTAATAGGCGATGCCGTGGCCGCCGTCGATCACCTTCTTGTGCGTCGCGTCCAGGATCTCGAACGGCGGCACGACCTGGCCCGCCGCCAGCGCCTCGATTTTCACCTGGCCGCTGGTGAGCTTGTCCACCCGCTCGGCGAAGAACCTGAAATTGTCCTGCAGCGTCAGGCTCGCGGGCCAGGTGGACTGCATCTTGAGCTGCTTCGCGCCCGCGGCGGCCGGGGCTGCGGCGGGTGCGGCAGCGGGTTTGGCGGGTTGCTGCGCGATGGCCTGCGCCGCGAAGGCGGCGGCGGCAAGCGCGACAACGGGCTTGAGATGGATTCGCATCGGTGGTCTCCCCTAAAGAGGGCCGATGGTAGGTGCCTGAAACAGCGGTGTCAACGAAGGTTCCATGCCCGACATGCCCGACATGCCCGACATGCCCGACAATGGGGCGCATGAAGATCGAACAGCTGGAAACCCTGCGCCTAGGCGAGTTCCCGAACCTGGTCTGGGTGCGCCTGCATACCGGCGAGGGGCTGGTGGGCCTGGGCGAGTCCAACCTCGCCGCCCAGTCCATCGAGACATACCTGCACGAGTATGTCGCGCCCCGCGTGCTGGGGCGGGACCCGCTGCGGGTCGAGGGCCTGGTGCGCAGCCTGCAGGGCTACCTGGGCTATCGCGGCTCGGGAGTCGAGACGCGCGCGATCTCCGCAGTGGACATCGCGCTCTGGGACCTGCTCGGAAAGGCCTGCGGCATGCCCGTGTACCAGGTGCTGGGCGGTGCCAGCCGGCCTGCGATCCGCACCTACAACACCTGTGCCGGCTACCGCTATATCCGCGACGCCCGCCAGCAGACCTCGGCCAATTGGGGCCTCGGCGCCGGAAAGAGCGAGGGGCCCTACGAGGATCTCGAGGGCTTCCTGAACCGGGCCGACGAGGTGGCGCAGTCGTTGCTGGAGCAGGGCATCACGGCGATGAAGATCTGGCCGTTCGACACCGCCGCCGAGGCGAGCGACGGCTGGCACATTTCCGGCCCGGACCTCGAGCGCGCGCTGGAGCCGTTCCGGAAGATCCGCAAGGCCGTGGGCAACCGCATGGACATCATGGTGGAGTTCCACTCGCTCTGGCGCCTTCCGGCGGCGCAGCGCATCGCCCGCGCCCTGGCTGAGTTCGACACCTACTGGCACGAGGACCCGATACGCATGGATTCGCTGGACCTCCTGAAGCAGTACGCGGCGCATTCGAAGGCGCCGATCTGCGGCTCCGAGACGCTGGCCGGGCGCTGGGGCTTCAAGGACCTGCTCCAGACTGGCGTCGCCGGCATCGTCATGTTCGATCTCGCCTGGTGCGGCGGCATTTCGGAAGCACGCCGCATCGCCGCGCTGGCCGACGCCTGGCAGCTGCCGGTGGCCCCGCACGACTGCGTCGGCCCGCTGGTGTACATGGCCTCGTGCCACTTCTCCATCTGGTGCCCGAACGCGCTGGTGCAGGAGTCGGTGCGCGCGTTCTATAGCGGCTGGTACAAGGAACTGGTGACCCAGGTGCCACAACCGGTGCAGGGCATGATCGCCGCGCCGGAGGGACCGGGCCTGGGCTGCGAGCTGCTGCCGGAAGTCTGGAAGCGCAAGGACGCCACCGTCCGCGTCACAAGATAATCAGGGACAGACCACGATTTCCGGGTGGAAATCGTGGTCTGTCCCTGTTTTTCCTGTTTTTCCTGTTTTTCAGTCAAGGCGGACGACAATGCCTTCGAGTTCCTTTGACGGCGCCGGATAGCGCTGAATCACCAGTGGGTCGTGGCCCGGAATCAGATGCGCCGGCGAATCGGCCAGAGCGCGCAGCTTGCGGTAGCCCTCGACCATGTCGCCGACGTTGTAGACGATCGGGAACGGGCGTACCTGTTCCATGTTGGCGTAGAAGTGCGACGCGTCGGAGGCGAGCACCACCCAGCCACGCCGCGTCGCCACCCGAACCACCTGCAGGCCCATGGTGTGGCCGCCGATGAGGTGCAGCGACACCCCGGGCGCGATCTGCGCGTCGCCGTCGTGGAATCGCACGCGTCCGGCGTAGACCCGGCGCACCATGCCCACCACGTCCTCGACCTCGTAGGCGCCGCGGAACACCGGCTCGCCCATGTGACGTCCGGTTGCGTAGCGCATCTCCTGGTCCTGGAGGTGGAAGTCCGCCTGCGGGAACAGCTCGAAATTGCCGATGTGGTCGTAGTGCAGGTGCGTTACCACCACGTCGCGCACGGTCGCCGCGTCGCAGCCCAGCAGCTTCAGCCCCGCGGCGGGACAGCGGATGTGGTCACGCTGGCGCTTGGCCGCCATCGCCGCGGAAAAGCCGGTGTCGACCACGATCTCGCGGCCCGCATCGTCTCCGGTGCCCCGTACAAGCCAGACGAAGTAATCGAGCGGCATCGGGCCGTCGTGCTCGTCGTGGGGCAGGCCGCCGAGAAAGTTCTCCGCGGCGCGGCGCGCGTGGTGCGCGTACTTGACCGCATAGATCTCGTAGCGTGGTGCGCTCATGACAGGGTCACCTTCGCAATCTTGCGCTTTCCCACCTGTACCACGTAGGCCGCGCCCCTCGCCAGCACCAGCGATCGCTCGGCGACACGGCCGCCGTCCACCTTCACCCCGCCCTGCTCGATGACGCGGTTCGCCTCGGAGGCGCTCGGCACCAGCCCGGCCTGCTTGAGCAGCTGCGTGATGACGAGGCCGCCCTCTGGCGCGCCCAGGGTCACCTCGGGCATTTCGGAGGGCAGCGCGCCGTCCCGGAAGCGCGCATTGAATTCATCCCCGGCGCGCCCAGCGGCGGCGCGGCCGTGGAAGCGCTCGACGATCTCCAGGGCGAAGGCGAATTTGACCTCGCGCGGGTTGGCGCCCTCGACCACGGCGCGCTTCTTCTCCCTGATGCGGGACAAAGGCTCGAAGGACAGCAGCTCCAGGTAACGCCACATCAGCTCGTCCGATATGCGCATCAGCTTGCCGAAAATCTCCGCCGCCGGCTCGGCGATGCCGATGTAGTTTCCGAGCGACTTGGACATCTTCTCCACGCCGTCGGTGCCCTCCAGCAGCGGCATGGTCAGGATGCACTGCGCCTCCTGGCCGAAGTCCTTCTGCAGCTCGCGCCCCACCAGCAGGTTGAATTTCTGGTCGGTGCCGCCCAGTTCGACGTCGGCCTTCATCGCCACCGTGTCGTAGCCCTGCATCAGCGGATAGAGCAGCTCGTGCATCGAGATCGGCTGGCCGGCCCTGTAGCGCTTGGCGAAATCGTCGCGCTCCAGGATCCGCGCAACGGTGTAGCGCGAGCACAGCCGGATCATGCCCTCGGCGCCCAGCTTGTCCGACCACTCGGAGTTGAACATCACCTGCGTCCTCTCCGGGTCGAGGATCTTCGCCATCTGCGCGCGGTAGCTCTTGGCGTTCTCGAGGATCTGCTCGCGCGACAGCGGCGGCCGGGTGGTGTTCTTGCCGGTCGGATCGCCGATCATGCCGGTGAAGTCGCCGATCAGGAACTGCACCTGGTGGCCGAGCTCCTGGAAATGGCGCAGCTTGTTGATGACGACGGTGTGCCCCAGGTGCAGGTCGGGGGCGGTGGGATCCAGGCCCAGCTTCACCCGCAGGACCCGACCGGTCTTCAGTTTGCGTGCGAGTTCCTCCTCCACGATCAGCTCGTCGCAGCCGCGCTTGATGACCTCTAGGGCCTCTGAAACCGGGATCGTCATTTCTTGGTAAACTCGCGCAGGCAACTGATAATCAAAGAATTCTAGCCGAACCTGGAGGATGCAGACTTGATTCGGGGCCTTTCCCTTGCCCGTGCCGGCGTCCTGGCGGTGCTGGCGTTGTCCGGCATGGTCGCCGCGCTCGCCACCATCCGCGACGCGCCGGACGCGCAGTTGCTGCTGCCGAAGACGACGCTGCCCGAGCCGCTGCCGATCGCGTTCGGCGAGGCGACGCTGCCCGCGCCGGCGAGCTTCATCCGCGAGGAACGCTTCCAGCGCGGCGACACGCTCGCAGCGCTGCTGGCGCGCCTGGGCATCGGCGATGCCGACAGCCGCGCGCTGGCCCGGATGCCGCAGCTGCGCCTTGCGCGTTCCGGCACCACCGTCACCGCCGACGTGCGCCCGGATGGCGCCCTGGTCGCGCTCTGGTTCCTGTCGCCGCGCGACCAGGTGGTGCGCGTGGAGCGCGGCGCTGAGGGATTGGCCGTGGGCGAGACGCCTGCCGCGCTCTTGACGCGGCAGGAGATGAAATCGGCCGAGATCCGCAGCTCGCTGTTTGCGGCCACCGACGCCGCCGGGATTCCGGATGGCGTGGCGGTGCAGCTGGCCGACATCTTCGGCGGCGACATCGACTTCCACCGCGACCTTCGGCGCGGGGACCGCCTCACCGTGGTGTACGAAATGCATGTGCTGGAGGGCCGGCCGCTGCGCTCGGGCCGCGTGCTGGCCGCGGAGTTCGTCAACCAGGGACGCAGCCTGCGCGCGGTGTGGTTCTCCGCAGCGGATGCCGAGGGGCGCCGCAGCGGGGGCTACTATGCCCCGGACGGCAAGAACCTGCGCAAGGCATTCCTGCGCTCGCCGCTGGATTTTTCCCGCGTCAGTTCCGGCTTCGGGATGCGCATGCATCCGTTCCAGAAGACCTGGCGGGCGCACCAGGGCGTCGACTACGCCGCGCCGCAGGGAACTCGGGTTCGGGCTTCAGGCGACGGCGTGGTCGAGTTCGCGGGCCGCCAGGGCGGCTACGGCAACGTGGTGATCCTGCGTCACGGCGGCCAGAACACCACGCTCTATGCGCACCTGAAGGGATTCGCGCCGGGCATCCGCAAGGGCGCGCGCATCGCGCAGGGCAGCACGGTGGGATTCGTCGGCCAGACCGGCTGGGCGACGGGACCCCACCTGCATTACGAGTTTCGCGTCGGTGGCGCGGCGCGCGATCCGCTGCGCATCGCCCTGCCCGCGGCGCTGCCGGTTCCGGCCGCCGACCTGCCGTACTTTCGCGCCCAGGGTGCGCCGCAGCTCGCGCGGCTGGATTTCCTCTCCGGGACGCGCATCGCGCTGTTCGAGTGACCAGCCTGCCTGGCTGACCCTGCCTGGCTGAACCTGCTTGATGACTGACCGTGCGTGACTGACCTATACGCGGGCCTGATGTCCGGCACGAGTCTGGATGGTGTCGACGCGGTGCTCGCGGATCTCGGCGGGCCGCGGCCGCGGATCCTGGCGCACAGCCACGTCGCGTTCGACCCCGCGCTGCGCGCCGAGCTGCTGGCACTTAACTCGCCGGGCGGCAACGAACTGGAGCGCGCCGCGCTCGCCGGCAACGCCCTTGCCCGCCACTACGCCCAAGCCATCGTCGCGCTTGACCTGCCCGCGCGCGGCACGGTACGCGCCATCGGCTGCCATGGCCAAACCGTCCGCCACCGCCCCGAGCGGGGCTACACGCTCCAGATCGGCAACGCCGCGCTCCTGGCGGAGCTGACCGGCTGCCGGGTCGTGTCGGACTTCCGCAGCCGGGACGTCGCGGCCGGCGGTCAGGGCGCGCCGCTCGCGCCCGCATTCCACGCCGCGGCGTTCGCGAGCACGGAGGAAGACCGCGTGGCGCTCAACCTGGGCGGGTTCGCGAACATCACTTGGCTGCCCCGCGTTGGGACGGTGCTCGGATTCGACACCGGACCTGCCAACTGCCTCATGGACCTGTGGGCCGCCCGCCACCTGGGCACGGCGCACGACGAGGACGGCGCATGGGCCGTGGGCGGCGCAATCGACGATGCGCTGCTCGCGCGCCTGCTTGAGGAACCCTATTTCCATGCACCGCCGCCCAAGAGCACCGGCCGCGACCTGTTCAACGGCGCATGGCTGGATGCGAGGTTGCGAGGGGGAGAAAACCCGCGCGCGGTGCAGGCGACCCTGCTGGAGCTGACCGCGCGCAGCGTGGCGAACGCCATCGCGCGGCACGCCGCCGGCGCGCGGCGCGTGATCGCCTGCGGCGGCGGCGCGCGCAACGGGGCGCTCATGCGAAGGCTGACCGCGCTGCTGGCGCCCGCGGCAGTGGAGGCGAGCGACCGCCATGGCATGGCGCCCGGGCTGGTGGAGGCAACTGCTTTCGCCTGGCTCGCGCAGCAGGCGCTGGACGGAAAGCCGGGCAATCTCCCGGCGGTTACCGGTGCGCGCGGGGTGCGGGTGCTCGGAACGCTCTACCCAGGGTAAATGCATCCGCGGGCGGTGCATCGCTGAAACGCAAACGGGGGCTTGCGCCCCCGTCCGGAAAACGTGGTCTGTCCCTGATTTACGCGGAAAAGGAGGAACCGCAGCCGCAGGTGGTGGTCGCGTTCGGGTTCTTGATCACGAATTGCGCGCCTTCCAGGCCTTCGCTGTAGTCGATCTCGGCGCCCACCAGGTACTGGTAGCTCATCGGGTCGATGAGCAGCATGACGCCGTCCTTTTCCATCACGGTGTCATCCTCGTTCTTCACCTCGTCGAAGGTGAAGCCGTACTGGAACCCCGAGCAGCCGCCGCCGGAAACGAAGACGCGGAGCTTCAGCTCCGGATTGCCTTCCTCCTGGATCAGCTGCTTCACCTTGCCTGCCGCATTGTCGGTAAAGACCAGCGGCGCCGGCATTTCAGTCACTGCGTTCATCGTCTGCTCCTGTTGTCCCGTTTCAGGAGGCGAGCTTGAGCTCGACCGCCTTGGTCGCGTCAGCGCCATGGTGCACCAGCCTGCCCTCCACCACCGCGCCCTGCTGGATCTCTATGCTCTTGTAGTGCACGTCCCCTTTGACCCGGGAACTGGCCTGGAGTTCGAGCGATTCGTGGCAATGCACCGGCCCGTTGATGGTGCCATTGACCACGATGTGCGCCGCCTGTACCTCGCCGTCGATGCGCGCATGCTCGGAGACCACCAGGGTGCCCGCCTGGTCCGGAAGCGCCGCAACGTTGCCGCGCACCGCCCCGTCCACCCGCAGGCCGCCGCTGAAGAACACGTTACCTTCGATCCGCGTGGTCGCGCCGATCAGGCTGTCAATCCGGTTCTGCGGCTTGCTGGCCCTGCGAAACATGGCTCGGTCTCCTTGCCCCGGTGTACTCAGCCGGGTGTCGCGCTCTGGGTCGCCATCGTCACGGCGGACCCGTTCTCGTAGATCCTGACCTGAACCGTCCCGACCCTGGCCTTCGGGCTCACCCGGAACGACCCTTCGATCCGCTGGAAGTGCTTGAAAGACAATCGGAAAGCGGGCGCTCCCGCGTCCGCAGCATCCGGCACGATGATGATAGCACTCCGGCCGTCTTCCGTCAGGTTGACTGCCAGCTCGAGGCGGCCCGCGAAGTCCTTGCCCTTGCGGGCAGCGGAGGCGCGCAGCAGCAGCCGGTAGCGAAACTCCCCGGGCAGGACGTCGGGCTCCACCTTGAAACGCAGGATGCCGAGCGGCGCCGCGGCCGCCGCCGTCTCCGAAGACAGCATGCTCTCGAAGATCGCGAGCTCCTCGCGCAGGCGCGCGTTGTCCTGCTCCAGGGTCCGGATCTGCTGCGCCAGCTTCTGCTGTGCAGTGCGCTCGATGGACAGGCGGCTCTCGCCGGCGTTCGCAGAGGCGCGCAGGCCCTCCAGTTCGCTGCGCAGCGCGGCGAGGTCCTGGCGCGATTTCGCCAGTTCCTGCTCGATCTCGCCGCGGTCGAAGCCCGCGAAACGGCGCCCGGCGTCGTACATCCAGGCCGCCAGCGCGGCGGAGAACGCGAACAGGACGGCGAGCAGCAGCCAGCGCAGGTACCAGGGCACATGCGTACGCACCGACACCTTCGGGGCGGCGATCCCGAAGCGCTGGCGCAGCTTCCAGAGGCGGCGGGCCACCCGCGCCTTTTTCTACGGAACCACCGGGACCTGCTGCAGGCCGAGCGCTTCCGGCAGCCCGAACATGATGTTCATGTTCTGCACCGCCTGGCCCGAAGCGCCCTTCATGAGGTTGTCGATCACCGACAGCACGACCAGCGTATCGGAACTGTTCGCCCCTTCGCGCGGGCGATGGACCGCGATCCGGCACACGTTGGCGGCGCGCGCCGAGCGCGTGTCCGGATGGCTGCCGGGCGGCATCACGTCGACGAAGGGCTCGCCGGCGTAGCGCTTGTCGAACAGCGCCTGGAAGTCGACCTCCTTCGTAATGCGCGCATACAACGTCGCATGAATGCCGCGAATCATCGGCGTCAGGTGCGGCGTGAACACCAGGCCGACGTCGCGCCCGGCGGCGCGCGCCAGCCCCTGGCGAATCTCGGGCCAGTGGCGGTGGCCCATGACGCCGTAGGCCATGAAGTTGTCGGCGGCCTCGGCGTGCATCAGGTGAAGTTCCATCTTGCGCCCCGCGCCGGACACGCCCGACTTCGAATCCGCGATCAGGTGCGCGACATCCACCACGCCGCCCTCGACCAGCGGCAGCAACCCCAGCTGCACCGCGGTCGGGTAGCAGCCCGGATTGGCGACCAGTCGCGCGCCGCGGATCTGCTCGCGGTTCACCTCGCACAATCCATACACCGCCTCGGCGAGCAGCTCGGGCGCGGCGTGCTTCACCTTGTACCAGTGCTCCCATTCGGCGGCGTCCTTGAAGCGGAAGTCGGCGGAGATGTCGATGACCCGGGCGCCCGCCTGCAGCAGCGCGCGCGCCTCGCCCATGGCGACACCGTTCGGCGTGGCGAAGAACACGACGTCGCACTTGTCCAGCGCGGCCTTCTCCGGGTGGGAGAACGCCAGCCCGACGCGCCCGCGCAGGCTGGGAAAGACGGTGCTTACCGCCTTGCCGGCCTCCTGCCTCGAGGTGATCGCGGCCAACTCCACCTGCGGATGCTGCGCCAGCAGGCGCAGCAGTTCCACCCCGGTGTACCCGGTGCCCCCGACGATGCCCGCCATGATGGTCTTCATGTCGCCTCCAAAACAAAAGCCGCCTTGCGGCGGCTGTTCTTGGTCCGGGGCCAAGGCCCCGAGTGATCAGCGTTTCGAGTATTGCTTGCGCCGCCGCGCCTTGTGCAAGCCGACCTTTTTTCGCTCCACTTCCCGCGCGTCCCGGGTCACCAGGCCCGCGACGCTGAGCACCGGCTTGAGCGCGGCATCATACTCGATGAGCGCGCGGGTCAGGCCGTGGCGCACCGCGCCGGCCTGGCCATTCTCGCCGCCGCCCTGCACGTTGACCGAGATGTCGAAGCTCGCCTGGCTCTTGGTGAGCTCGAGCGGCTGGCGCACGACCATGCGGCCGGTCTCGCGGCCGAAGAACTCGTCCACCGGCTTGCCGTTGACGATGAACTGGCCCTTGCCGGCCTTGAGGAACACGCGCGCGACGGCGCTCTTGCGCCGTCCGGTGCCGTAGTAGTAGTCGCCGACCATGTCAGATGTCCAATACCTTGGGTTGTTGCGCCGAATGCGGGTGCTTGGAATCGGCGTAGATCTTGAGCTTGCGCAGCATCGCGTTGCCCAGCGGGCCCTTGGGCAGCATGCCCTTGACCGCCTTTTGCAGCGCGCGCCCCGGGAAGCGGGCGTTCAGCTTGCCGAAGTCGGTTTCCTTGATGCCGCCGGGGAAGGTGGTGTGGCGGTAGTACTTCTTGCCCTGGTCCTTGCGGCCGGTAACGCGGACCTTGCCCGCGTTGACGACGACGACGAAATCACCGGTGTCCACGTGCGGGGTGTATTCCGGCTTGTGCTTGCCGCGCAGGCGCATGGCGATGCGCGAGGCGAGCCGGCCGAGCACTTTGTTCTGGGCATCCACGACATACCAGTCGTGGACGGCGGTCTCGGCTTTGGCGCTGAAGGTCTTCATTGTTTCGCTTGCTGGAGAAAAGGCGCGAATGGTATCAAAAAAACGGCGCAACCTGTTGAGGTTGCGCCCGAATGTTCCAATTCACCGCCGATGGGCAGCGGGTGGAGGAGACAGGTTCATTCTGCCTTAGAAGTTGCTGCATCGCAATATAATTTAATTGTATTAAAATCATGGCCTTATAAATGCGCTGGAGAGGCCATATGCAGTGCACTGTGCGATGGAGCGGCGAGGGAATGTCCTTCCTGGCCGAAACCGGAAGCAACCACCTCCTGACCATGGACGGCGCCCCTGATGGCGGCGGCCGCAACCTGGCGCCGCGGCCGATGGAAACGCTGCTCGCCGGCGCCGGGGGCTGCACCGCCTATGACGTCGTGGTGATCCTGAAAAAGAACGGGCAGGACGTCACCGGCTGTTCCGTGAAGCTGGAGGCGGAGCGGGCGGACTCGGATCCGAAGGTGTTCACGAGGATCCACTATCGCTTCTCCATTCGCGGCCGCAACCTGAAGCGCAACCTCGTGGAGCAGGCGGTGCGCCTGTCGCACGAGAAGTACTGCTCGGCCACCGCGATGCTGGAGAAGACCGCGGCGATCACCAAGGAATTCGAAATACTGGAGGGCTAGCGCCAGCGACAGCGCTTTTCCGTCAAACCCGGTACGCCACCGAGGTCATCACCTTCGCCAGTGCACGCATGCCGAGTTTCAGGGGCTCCGGCATTTCGGCCGCGCCGAGGCCGATCGCGGTATCGCGATGCTTTTTCTCGTCGGCCCTCATCGCTTCCACCACGGCGCGAGTCCTGTGGTCCTCGGGATCCAGCCTCTCCAGGTGTCCCGCAAGATGCTGCTCGACTTGCCGCTCGGTCTCGGCGAGGAAAGCCAGGTTCCAGCGGTCGCCCAGCGCGCCGGCGGCGACACCCATCGCGAGCGATCCCGCGTACCAGAGCGGATTGAGCAGGCTTGGACGGCCACCCAGCTCCCGGATCCGGTCCGCGCTCCAGGCGAGGTGATCGCGTTCCTCGCTTGCCGCGTGTTCCAGCGCGACGCGGTTGCCGTGATCGCGGGCTGTCAAAGCCTGTCCCTGGTAGAGCGCCTGGGCGCAGACCTCGCCGACATGGTTGACGCGCATCAGCGCGGCCGCGTGAACTCGCGCCTGCGGCGAGAGATCTGCTTCCCGATGGAATTCGGCAGGAGAAGGCCGCGCCGGCTGGCGCACGCCCGCCACGGTACGCAGGGCGGCGTCGAACAGTCCGATGGCGCGATCGAGGTCGATCGGCAGCATGGCTACTGGCTGTAGTCGTACTTCAGCTCGAAGCTGCCGTCGCGACCGAACTCCAGTCGCGCGGCTTTCCAGCGCCGCTTGTCCGGGTCCAGGAACTGATTGAGGGACAGCGTCAACTCCGCAACTTCCCTGGCATCGCAGGATTTCAAGTCCTGCGGCTTGCTGCGATCGGTGTTCGTAAGGTAAAAGAAACGACCCTCAATGCTGCGCTCGTTCCAGGCAATTTCCTCTCGCTGCGCAAACTCCGCCCAGGCGCGCCACCAATCCTGAGGCAAGCCGGCGGCGAGGCATTCAAAGATGCGCTCGATGGTCTTGCTGCGCTCGGCCGCATCGTCGCTGGCGGGTGGCGCCTTGGCGCTGGCGGCGGGCGGCTTGGCGCCAGCCTTGGGCACCTTCAGCCCGGTTTGAGCGGAGGCGCCGAATGCGAAGGTAAGGGCAACTGCCGACAGGAGAAGGCGCCACGTCATACGCGAGGAATGTAGCAGAAAAAAAACGGGCGCCTTGCGGCGCCCGTCTTGTTGAACCGCTGACTAAGCGAGAGCTTAGAAAGCGTGGCGCATCGTCACGCCCCACATACGCGGATCTTCGCCAGCGGCGATCGCGCCCGCACCCGCACCCAGACCCAGCGCAGCGCTGGTGAACAGGTTGTAGGCCGCGCCGACGTCGTTGGTGATCTTGGCGTAGGTCAGGGACAGCGAGGTGCGCTTCGACAGGTTGTAGGCGTAGGACAGCGCCAGCATCTTCGCGCCATCGTTCACAGCACCGGTCGCCTTGTCATCACGCGCCACGGTGTAGTGGCCGTAGACGCCATGGTTGCCCCAGGTGTACTGAACCGGCAGCGACCAAGCGGTACGGTCGCTGGCCGTTGCACCGGTCGTCGCGGTCTTCAGCTTCGACTTGTCCCAAGCCAGGCCGAGCATCAGGCCACCCCATCTGTACGAACCGTACAGACGATCGCCGCGCTGGTCAGCCACGGCAAGGCCTGCACCGGCCGCGTCGTTCTTCGAGGTCCAGTAGCTGTAGCCGATCGTGAAGTTCTTCTGCGCCCAGTTCGGGTTCAGGTTCCAAGCGCGGCCTTTGCGCACGCCCGACGCGATGTCCGCTTCCGCGGCAGTCGCGTTCGAGGAGTAGGCACCGATCACGGTCAAGCCGTTCCAGTTCGGGGTCGTGTAATGCACGATATTCGCGGTACGGGTCGCACCGGCGATCGCAACCGTGCCGGCGCCGGCGAAGGCGAGCAGCGAGATGCTGTCGGCGCGCAGCGAACCACGAACCGTCAGTTCGCTCTCACGGCCGCCGTAGTGCACGTCCTGGCGACCGAGGAAAATGCGGCCCCAGTTCTTGCTCACGAGACCGATATGGTTGTTGCCCGAAGCGGCGATGGCGCCGGTATCGAGGCCAACGCGCATGTCGACTTGGCCGATGGCCGCGAGGCCGCCGCCCAGGTCTTCGCGAACGTTGAAGATGATCCGCGAGGAGTCATCCACCACGCCGGTGTGGCTCGCCGGGCTCTTGGCCGACTGGCCATAGCTCAGCGACTCGAAGCCGCCCTTGAGGAAGCCCGAGATCGTCACGCTCGACTGCGCGAACGCGGCGACAGGGGCGGCCAGGACGCCAGCGACCGCAACTGCCAAAAGTTTCTTATTCATTCGTTGAATCTCCTGTTTTATGAATGCACTCGGGTGGCAGACGGGTGACTACGACTGCTAACTGCTCGTTCCCCCAGCCTTCCCGCCTTAACCCCTCATGAACTCTGTGAGAAGTTGCGTCTATTCTCGGCTTCCACCGTCTGGCGACGCAACGGTTACAGGCACTTTCCCCTGTGTTTTGGGTTCTGCTGTTGCGCCGGAACAACATAGACGAAATTCAATTAAATCAACTGGTTAATTGGACTCATCAAATATCCGCGCAAGTTCTGCCCCGGGGTCCGCTGCACGCATGAACGCCTCCCCCACGAGGAAGGCATTCACTCCGCCCGCCCGCATCCGCCCGACGTCACCGGCCGTGAGGATGCCGCTCTCGGTGACCACGATGCGGCCGGAGGGCACCGCTGGCAGCAGGTCGAGGGTTGTTTCCAGCCGGGTCCGGAACGTGCGCAGGTCGCGGTTGTTGATGCCCAGGAGCGGCGTCTTAAGCCTCAGTGCAGCATCCAGCTCCGCACCGTCGTGCACCTCGGCCAGGACCGCCATGCCCAATCCGAGCGCCAGCGACTCCAGTCCGACCATTTGTCCGGGCGCCAGCGCGGCTGCGATGAGGAGGATGCAGTCCGCGCCCATCGCCCGCGACTCGAACACCTGGTAGGGCTCGACCACGAAGTCCTTGCGCAGCACCGGCAGGCCGCAGGCGCCGCGCGCCGCCTTCAAGTGCGCCGGATCACCCTGGAAAAACTCGCGATCCGTCAGCACCGACAGGCAGGCCGCGCCGGCCTTTTCGTAGCTCGCCGCGATGGCCGCCGGGTCGTAGTCGGCGCGGATGACGCCCTTCGAGGGACTCGCCCGCTTGATTTCGGCGATCACCGCCGGCCGGCCAGCCTGGATCCGGGAGCGGATGGCGCCCGCGAAATCACGCGGCGAAGGGGCTGCGGCGGCGAGACGCTCGATTTCGTCCTGCCCGGTCTCGGCGCGGGCGGCAGCAACCTCGGCTGCCTTGACGGCAAGGATCCGTTGCAGGATGTCGGACATTGGATTGAATCGATGTAAGCGACTACTTCGCCTTCAGACCATGGCTGAAAGCGACAAACGCCTCCAGCTTCGCCTTGGCCGCCCCGCTCGCGATCGCCTTGCGCGCGCGTTCGACGCCATCCTCGTAGGTCTTGGCGACTCCGGCGACGTAAATTGCGGCGCCAGCATTGAGCAACACGATATTGAGCGCCGGACCGGACTGGTTCTCCAGCACCGCGAGGATCATCTGCCTGGATTCGTCCACGGTATTCACCTGGATGGCGCGGCGGTCGTAGAGCTCGAGCCCGAGCTTGGAGGGATTGAGGTCGTACTCGTGAATCTCGCCGTCCTTCAGCTCGCCAACCAGTGTCGGCCCGGACACCGAAATCTCGTCCAGGCCCTCACGGCCGTGGACGACCATGACGTGGCGGGAGCCCAGACGTTGCAGCACCCGCACCTGGATACCCACCAGGTCCTGGTGGAACACGCCCATCACCTGGTTCTTCGCCCCTGCCGGGTTGGTGAGCGGGCCCAGGATATTGAAGATGGTGCGCACGCCCAGTTCCTTCCGCACCGGCGCGGCGTATTTCATCGCGGTATGGTGGGTCGGAGCGAACATGAAGCCGATGCCGGTCTTTTCGATGGCCTGCGCCACCTGCTCAGGGGTCATCGCGATGCTGGCGCCCAGCGCTTCCAGCACTTCGGCACTGCCCGCCGACGAGGACACCGCACGCCCCATGTGCTTGGCGACCCGCGCGCCGGCGGCCGCGGCGACAAAGGCAGAGGCAGTGGACACGTTGAAGGTGTGCGCGCCGTCGCCGCCGGTGCCGCAGGTGTCCACCAAGTGCCGGTCGTCCTTGACATCGACCATGGTGGCGAACTCGCGCATCACCTGCGCCGCGGCGGCGATCTCGCCGATGGTCTCCTTCTTCACCCGCAGGCCGACGATGAAGCCGCCGATCTGCGCCGGCGTCAGTTCACCGCGCATGATCTGGCGCATCACGTGCAGCATTTCGTCGTGGAAAATTTCACGGTGCTCCACCGTGCGCTGGATCGCCTCCGCGATTCCGATTTTCATGTCCGTCCCCTTATCTTCGCTCAAGAAAATTCCTCAGCATGGCGTGCCCGTGCTCGGTGAGCATCGCCTCCGGGTGGAACTGCACCCCTTCCACCGGCAGGCTGCGGTGGCGCAATCCCATGATCTCGCCATCCTCGGATTCTGCCGTGATCTCCAGCTCCGCGGGCAGCGAGGTGCGCTCCACCACCAGCGAGTGGTACCGGGTAGCTATGAACGGCGAGGGCAGCCCGGCAAACACACCCTTGCCGTCGTGGCGTACCTGCGAAACCTTGCCGTGCATCACCTGTCGCGCGCGCACCACCTTGCCGCCGAAAGCCTGGCCGATGGACTGGTGCCCCAGGCAGACCCCGAGCAGCGGCACCGAGCCCGCCAGGCGCCCGATCAGGGCAAGCGAGATCCCGGCTTCGCTCGGCGTGCAGGGTCCGGGGGAGATCACCACATGGGACGGGCGCAGCGAGGCTGCCTCGTCCACGGTGCACTCGTCGTTGCGCAGCACCTTCACCTCGCAGCCGAGCTCGCCGAAATATTGCACCAGGTTGTAGGTAAAGGAGTCGTAGTTGTCGATCATCAGCAGCATGACGGCCCCTTCAGCGCTGCCGCGCGACTTCAGCCGCACGCAGCAGCGCGCGCGTTTTGTGCAGTGTTTCCTGCCACTCCGCGCGCGGATCGGAATCTGCGACCACTCCGGCAGCGGCCTGGGCATGCAGCATCCCGTCCTTCACCAGCGCGGTGCGGATGGCGATGGCCACGTCCATGTCGCCGTTGAAGCCGAGGTAGCCCACGGCGCCGGAGTAGACCCCGCGCTTTACCGGCTCCAGCTCGTCGATGATCTCCATCGCCCGCACCTTCGGCGCGCCGGTGACGGTGCCCGCCGGGAAGCTGGCGCGGAACACGTCGATCGCATCCAGCCCCGGGGCGATGCGGCCCTCGACGTTGGAAACGATGTGCATCACGTGCGAATAGCGCTCGATGACCATCTGCTCGGTGACGCGCACCGTGCCGATGGCGGCGACGCGGCCGACGTCGTTGCGCCCCAGGTCGATCAGCATCACGTGCTCGGCGCGCTCCTTGGGGTCGGCGAGCAGTTCTCCGGCGATGCGCGCGTCCTCTTCCGGCGTGGCGCCGCGCGGGCGTGTGCCGGCGATCGGCCGCAGCGTGACCGTGTCGCCGGCCAGGCGCACCAGGATCTCGGGCGAGGCGCCCACGACATGGTGGTCGCCGAAATCGAAGAAATACATGTAGGGGGAGGGGTTGATGCCGCGCAGGGCGCGGTACAGCGCCATCGGGCTCGCGCCCAGTTCCATCGATCCACGCTGCGACACCTGCACCTGCATGCAGTCGCCGGCGAGGATGTACTCCTTGGTACGCGCGACCGCGGCTACAAATGCGTCCTCCGTGAAGCTGCGTGAGACGGCGGGCTGCTCCGTGGCCGGGGTTCCCGCCTCCGGGCTGCTGGTGACCAGGGACTCCGGAAGCGGCGCCGCCAGGCGCGCCCGCAGTTGCGCCAGGCGTTCCTTCGCCACGCGCAGGGCCTCTGGCTCGCGCGGATCGGCGTAGACCACCAGGTAGAGCTTGCCCAGCACGTTGTCGACGACCGCCACCTCATCGGACAGCAACAGCAGCATGTCCGGCGTGACAAGGGGATCGGGCTTCCCGGCGCCAAGCGCCCTTGGCTCGATGTGCCGCACCATCTCGTAGCCGAAGTAGCCTACCAATCCGCCGCCGAACTTAAGCTGGGCGGGCACCGGCGCCACGTGCAGTCGCTTGAGGTACCGGCGCACGTAGTCGAGCGGGTCCACGCCCTCCTCCCGCTCGATCACCACGTCGGCGCCGCGCGCGTCGCGCAAAAGGCGTCGCACCGTGGTGCCGCGCGCCTCGATTCGCTCCGAACAGGAAAGGCCGATGAACGAGAAGCGCCCGGAGCGCTCGCCCCCGACCACGGACTCGAGGAGGTAGGAATAGGGCCCGCCGGCCAGCTTGAGGTACACGGCGAGGGGGGTGAACAGGTCGGCGCGCACTTCGGCGACGACCGGAACGCGCGTATAGCCGCGTTCGGCAAGAAGCCTGAAATCAGGTTCGGTCATGACAACACTCCAACGGGTCCTGCTGGAAGGGAACGACTAGCTTGCGGCCTTGGGTACTCGCGCCGCCCGGCCGCGCGGGGACGCGAGGAGTTCTAGCGGCGCCAGGGGCGCCAGCTGCGCCAGCCGAGGGAGGAAGTGTTGGTGCGGAAGTTGATCACGACGGCAGGAATATAGCACACGCGAAAAACCGAAAAACAGGGACGGACCACGTTTTCCGGCACGCGCGTCCGGGAAAACGTGGTCCGTCCCTATTTTCCGAGCCTTGCGCGCATGTCGCGGATGGTGGCGGCGTAGTCCTTCGAGCCGAAGATGGCCGATCCCGCCACGAAGGTATCGGCGCCGGCCGCGGCCACGCGCGCGATGTTGTCGGACTTGATGCCCCCGTCTACCTCGAGCCAGATGTCGCGGCCGGTGGCGTCGATGCGCCTGCGCACGTCGGCAATCTTGGGCAGCACCGATTCGATGAAGGCCTGTCCGCCGAAGCCCGGATTCACCGACATCAGCAGCACCAGGTCCAGCTTCTCCAGCGTGTGGTCCAGGTACGACAGCGGCGTGGCCGGATTGAACACTAGCCCGGCCTTGCAGCCGTTCTCCCTGATGAGCGCGATGGTGCGGTCCACGTGCTCGCTCGCCTCCGGGTGGAAGCTGATGATGTTGGCGCCGGCCTTGGCGAAGTCCGGCACGATGCGATCCACAGGCCGCACCATGAGGTGGACATCGATCGGGAGTGCGGTGTGCGGCCGGATCCCGGCGCACACCAGCGGCCCCACCGTCAGGTTGGGCACGTAGTGGTTGTCCATGACGTCGAAGTGGATCAGGTCCGCGCCAGCCGCTGCCACCGCACGCACTTCCTCGCCCAGGCGCGCGAAATCCGCGGACAGGAGCGAGGGGGCGATGCGAAACGTGGGATCCGTCCTTGCCATGGCGCCGGGATTCTATCCCGCCGCACTACAATGCGCCCATGGCCCAGGACAAGCGCTACGAGGTCGCCGTGAGCGCGGCGGTGAAGTACCTGCCGGATCAGTCCGACGAGGACGGCGGCCGCTATGTGTTCGCCTACACCATCACCATCCGCAACGCCGGCACCGTGGCAGCCCAGTTGATCAGCCGCCACTGGGTCATCACCGACGCCGCCGGCGTGGTGCAGGAGGTGAAAGGCCTGGGCGTGGTCGGCGCGCAGCCGCTGCTGCGGCCGGGGGAGTCCCACCAGTACACCAGCGGCACCGCCATCGCCACCCCGGTGGGAACGATGCGCGGCAGCTACCAGATGGTGGCCGAGGACGGCGTGCGCTTCGAGGCACCGGTTCCCGAGTTCACGCTGTCGGTGCCGAGGGTGCTTCACTGAGGCGGTAGACCACGGTGGGCGCACTTCGCCCGCGCACCGCCAGCTCATCCACGCGCTCGAACACGAATTCCGCACCGGCCGCCCGCACGGTGCTCTCCGAGACCAGGATGTAGCTGCCGTACTTCTTGTTCAGCTGCTCCAGGCGCGCCGCGATATTCACTTCATCGCCGTGCACGGTGTACAGCAGCCGGCCCCTCGCCCCGACCGCGCCGGTCACGATCAGGCCGGTATTCACCCCGCAGCGGGTGCGCATCGGGACGCCACCGTCGCCGCCGAACTTCCGCTCCCGCGTGGCCTCCCGGATCGCCCGTGCCACGCGCACTGCGTTCGCCGCGTGCGCCGGGTCCGGCTTCACGGCATTGAAGGTCACCAGCATGGCGTCCCCCTGGAACTGCGTGATGGCGCCGCCGTGACGCTCCACCGCCTCCAGCATCGCCTCGAAGTACTCGTTCAGCAGCGCCACCAGCCGCTCCGGCGGCACTTTCTCCGAAATCGTGGAGAAGCCTTCTATGTCGGTGAACAGTACGCTCGCCTCGCGCAGTTCGCCCTCGCCCGGCTGCAGGCCGGTGTCCGAGCTGCTGATGCGGTCGGCCACTTCCGGCGCGACGAAGCGCGACAGGTCCTTGGCCAGCACGCTGTCCAGCACCGCGCGGAACAGGATGCGGCGGGAGCGCGCCAGCGCCAGGGCGAGGATCGCCGTGACCATCAGGATCGCGATCACCTTGTCGATCTCGGCCCCGACCAGGACCGAATTGGAGGTCATGTAGCGCACGTAGTCGCGCGTCACCACCATGTCCGCGGACTGCGCCGCGTAGGCGAGCAGCCCGAGCCAGCCCGCGGCCGCCGCGAGCCCGGCCGCGATCACGTACAGCGGCTCGAAGCGCAGCGCGCGCAGGGCGATGAAGATGAACACGTACAGCAGCGTCGGCACCTTGAGGTAGAACGGCGCCGGCTGCTCGTACTGCAGGTGGAAACTCCAGATCAGCGCCATCAGCAGCGCCATGTCGATGCACACACCCACCACCAGCACCGCCGGATGCAGCCAGCCACGGTAGGCGAAGGCGAGGCGCAGGACGGTGAAGGCGAAGAACGCGCCCAGCACCCAGGGCACCGGCTGGAACTGCGTCCCGGCCGAGGTCTTCGGCGACACGGTGTAGAGGACCAGGAAGAACGCCACCAGCGTGAACTGCACCCAGCCGATGAGGATCTCGCTGCGCGCCTGCTGCTCGACGATCAGCCAGCGCACACGCTCCGGCGGCGAGCCCTGGGGGCCCTCGCCGAGCACGAAATCCACCAGTTTTCCGATCATGGAGCCTTGGTCGCGCCCGCGGGCCGGAACTGACGCCGCCCGCGCCGGCGCCCGGATGTAACCGATCGGTTACATCGTGGCCGCTAGCGCGTCTCGGCCGCCATGCGCCGCAGCTGCGCGGTGGTCTTGGCCAGGCGGTCGGCGAGAATCCGGATCAGCGCGATGGCGGCATCCGGGTTGCCGCGAATGACGTTGACGAAGACATCGCGCGAGATGCGCAGCACCTCCAGCTTCGTCTTCGCGGTGGCGGTGGCGGTGCGGGCGACGTCGCCGAAGATGCCGATCTCGCCGATGACGTCGTTGCGCATCAGCGTGTTCACGATCAGCGGCCCCTTGGGCGTGGGCACGCTGATGTCGACCTCGCCCTCCATGATGATGTAGGCGCAGTCCGGCGGGTCGCCGGCGCTGAACATGAGCTGGCCGGCCTCGTAGGCGAGCCGGTCGCTGCTGAAGGCGAGCAGCTTCTGCATCGCCGGGTCGATGGTGCTGAAGATCGGCACCCTGCGGATCAGTTCGGTTTCCTGTTCCAGGCTCATGTCGCCCCTCCTGCCGTTGTCATGCTCATCCCGCCCCCAGCATGCGCTGCAGCGCGCCGCCGGCGGTCTTCAGTTCCTGGAAGCGCCCCTGCTCCATCAGCCGACCGCGGTCCAGCACCAGGACGCGCGCGAAGCGCTCGCCCAGGTCGTGGCGCGCCAGCGCCCAGATCACGCCGCGGCCCTTGCGGTACTCCAGGATGTTGGTCACGACCCGGTTCTGCGAAGCCGGGTCGAGGCTGGAGATGGCGGCGTCGAACACCAGCACCACCGGGCGCTTGAGCAACGCGCGCGCGACGGCGATCTTCTGCCGGTCCGCGGAGGCAAGGCGCCCGCCGCCGACGCCAACCTGGTAGGCGAGGCCGACGCGGATCACCTCCGGGCGCAGGCGCTGCTCCTCCAGCACTTCGCGCAGGAGCGCGCCCATGCGCGTCGCGGCCTCGGCCTGGCCGGTGACGATCTTGCCGAACAGGATGTTGTCCTGCAGCGAGGCGGCGCTGTTGTAGCGCGCCGGGTCGAAGAATTCGATCGCACCGCGCAGCTCGCGCGGCAAGTGGGCTGCGAAATGACGCCGCGCCTCGATCACCCGCGCCTCGAAGCCCTCGTCGATGAGGCCCAGGCGGTGGCGCGCGGCGATCAGCTTGAAAGGCAGCGCGAGCAGCGCCTGGCGCTCGTCTTCGGCGAGCCCCTTCAGGCCGACGTCCTGCACGCGCTGCAGGATGGCCTCGAACC
>JBQTJX010000019.1:0-147598 GCA_052386675.1 Betaproteobacteria bacterium | reverse complement strand
GGGGGGTTTTTTTTTTGTTTTTTTGGGGGGGGGGGGGGGGGGGGGGGGGTGGGGGGGGGCGGGGTGGTGGCGGAGCGGTGATGGTGGCCCGTATGTAACCGCTCGGTTACATTTATAGCCCGTCTGAGGCAGCAGCTGCTTCGTAGGCGATCGCAGCTGGGTCCTGCGCGCCACTCGAAGGCTCCTTTCCAATTGCCCGCGGGGACCTTCACGAGAGCCTTTCCAACTGGTTACCTATCTCCCCGGCCGCTCACCTCATACCGGCGACCGCAAGCCATCAAACCAAGTGGAAGACGCAGAGGATCGGTGCGGAGGGTTCGACGGAATGATCGGTGTCGATTGATAGAGTTGGCCCGATGTCGTCTCTGCGATTAGGTAGACATTGTAGTTGTAGCTTTCTGGCCAGTCTTTCGAGTCGATGCGTTCAGTAAGCAGTGTGGCGACTACTCCTGTAGAGCCGGCGGTCGAGGCGCCCGGGAACGCGTTGGGGGAGTAGGCCAAGATTCGATTGAATTGAGTGCTCTTGGCCGCCCAACCTGGCCAGCTATGGCGCGACAACTCATGAATGCTGGTCGAGCCTTGAATCGCTCTCAGCGCCGGCAAATCAATCGGCTTCCAGTAAGCGGTGCTTGCAAAGTACGCCATTGGCTATGCGACGGCCCAACGTCCGCGTTTTGCCGCGCGGTGCAAGCAGCGTGGCCGCAAGCGTATCGCGTTGGACAACGACGCGCCGTTAGATCCGCCCGCTTGCGATTTCATTCTCCGGTGCGGACCCAACGTGCGACCCCAGATGCAATGCGACTCAAGGGCGAAACTATTCGGTTGTAGTGAAAGGCAATGGCAAAACCAACGATCGACATGAGCACGCCAACTCGCGCCAGCCATTGCGACCAACCGTACCGGTAGTAGCTGGACGATTCAAAGAAGATTTCGACGAAGTCATACTTGAGTTGATCGACATAGAAGCCGCGGCGCACCCAAAAGAGAAGTAAACCGCCAATCAGCAAGCAGAGCCCCACGACCATTAAAGCGAAAGCCAACCTTTCAGCTGGTCGGCCAAAGCGCCGAAGACTTTCCTTAATCGAGGCGGCGACGCAGGTTGTGCTAGGTGGCGTCTTTGCGCGGTCAGCCTGATTCTCGAACGCTGCGCCAATGACGACAAAGCAAACTACCAGCGGCATTACGAGCAAGACCAACAGGCCACCGTATGATCTCGGGTCCCCACCGCCAAATGCAAGATCAGCCAAGCCAATCAACGGCACGGTAACGACAAACAGGCATACGTTTGTGACGCCAGACAGGCTTGCCTTGTAGTGATCGGCAAGCGCAAGGTACATGACCGGGTACGCTATCAATGCGATTCCGATACCGGTGCCGATTAATGTTGCCCACAGAATCATCGATGTCACTTTGGGGACAGCCAACGTCTTGGCGTGCGGCGGGCCCGCTCGATGCGAGTAAAGCGCGCTCCGCCGACGGCCCGTCCGCACCAACTAAAGGCTAGCCTGCAACGTCGCGAACTATTTGCTCTCACCTGGAGGGTAGGTCTGAAAACTGTGATCGGATACGGACAGCACCGGCATAAGCTTTGCAACGATGAAGAAGAATGTGTTGTTGTTTTTGCCGACAGCAAATTTGGGATCATTTGCGGTCACCTCTACAGCAACTAGATCACCTTCCTCAAGTCGTCCATCCCCGAATTTCGTTTTTTCTCCGGCTAGTTCGATACCTCTTGAGCAATCCGCAATTTCAACGGTACCGCCTTTGGCGGCGAGCTTCACAGTGTATGTAGGGTGGGTTGGCCCCAGCAATAGCCGCGAGTGCACCTTGTGTCGGATTAGAACCAGGCCGATGAGAACGCTGCCATTCAGGAATCGGCCCGGCATGTACCGCTCCGCGTACTCAAAGGCCGCTTCATTGCTCTTGAAATAGATGTCTTTCTGCAGTTCAGTCGAATGCTTCTTGTTTTTGAAGAGTCTGAAAATCATATTGGCAATCTCTTGCGGGCAACGTTTGAGTTAGCCCGCACTCACGCCACGTGTGCCAATGGCACCAGGATTTCAACCGCCTCATACGGGACAAAGACAGTGCTTTCCTCGGTTCTCTCGATGAGCCCCAGCTCCTCCAGGCGCGCTACATCAGAATGCACATTCGAGTAGTTGCGATCCGCTGCCTTGGCCGAAGCCTTGACGCTGCAAGGACCAACTCGACGCAATGTGTCCAGTAGGTCGACTCTGGCTGGCGTCAGGTCAGCAAACAATGCGCGAGCAGACTCGAAGCTGAGGCGGAAATCTGGTGCCCGGCCTCTTCGCGATGCGGCAAGTTGTTCCTTCACCGCACGCGCCGCTGAGCCGCGCTTTGCAACTTCAATGATCGCCTTCATCTTGCGCTCCAATTTCCTTCGCTCGCGCCAGCAAGACCGCTTTCATGTATTGCATTACGGCAATACCCGGAGCCGGCGTCCAGTCTGAGGGCGCTACTTGTGGTACGCGGCATGAAGCGCGATGCCGACGAACAGAAGCGGGACGGCCAGCATTACGATGCCAACAACGATATCCATCCTATAGCCTCCCGAGCTCGTCGATCCAACGCTGGATCTTGCCCACGACGATTCCGATTCAGCCGCGGGCCTGCCTACGTGAAGCGGGGGCAGGCCCGTCGGCGGCAACCAATGGTTGGGCCACGAACTCCGCCCAGGGCCTGATCCGGCGAAGCTTGGGGCCGAGTGTCCGTTCGGCAACCTCCGTGTCATACGCTGCCTGAGCCCTCAGCCAATAGCCATTGGAGAGGCCGAAGAAACGGCACAGGCGAAGATCGGTGTCCGCCGTGATGGAGCGCCTGCCGGAAACGATATCGCCGACACGCTGGGCCGGAACGCCGACCTCCTTGGCCAGACGGTATTGGGAGATGCCCATGGGCTTGAGGAACTCCTCCGCCAGGAGTTCTCCGGGGGTGATGGGACTGAGTTTGCTCATCTGTGCCTCTCTCAGTGGTAGTCCACTATCTCGACATCCTCGGCGCCCGCCGTGGTCCAGCGGAAACAGATCCGCCATTGGTCATTGATCCGAATGCTGTGCTGTCCTGCTCGATCGCGTTTCAAGGCTTCCAGATGATTTCCGGGCGGCACTCTCAGATCCTCGATCTGACCAGAAACTTCGAGTTGACGCAGCTTTCGCCGCGCCACGGACGCGATGTTTACGAAACGCCGGACCCGCTCACCGTGAGCCAATGCTTCTGTGTCTGCACAGGCGAACGACACGATCATGGCACATAGTAACGCGCCGCGTGATTAACGTAAAGCATGCTGGTTTGCAGCCGGACGATGATGTCCAGGCGGCACGTCGCCGGCGCGGGCCGGCGAGGCGGCGGCCAGGCTGGCCGCCCGGGGGCGCTTGAAGGGGCCTGACGATTTACTCAACGTACTGAGTAAATTTACTCAATGTCCTGAGTAAACCGACCGGGGCGCCGGAGAGCGCCAAATGTAACCGATCGGTTACATCCGAGAATCCCTACTGCCCCGCCACCTTCACCAGGTACGGCGTCTCCACCTGTTTCTCCAGGTCGAACTGCGAACGCGCGGTGTGGTTTATGTGCCGCCCGTAGATGTGCAGCGAGACGGTCGTGCCTTTCGTCTCGTTCCAGACGCTGTGGATGGTGCCCGCGGGCATCGCCAGCACCTCACCCACATCAAAGGACTTCCCCGCCACGCGCTTCAGCTCGGCGTGGCCGGGTTTCGAGCGGTCGTCCGAGCGCTCGAAGAACTCGTTCTTCTCCAGCCCGTCCACGCCCGCCACCACCGCCCAGGTGCCGTGGTCGTGCGGCGGGGTGCCCCGGTCGGGCAGCCAGGCGATGGCGAACACCGCCAGGCTGTGGTCGGGCTCTTCGTGCAGGAGGTGGACGCCGAAGCCCTGCTGCGGGTCGGCCTCATAGTGGTCTTGGCGCAGCCACAAGTCCTTCGACCGCGCGGCGCGCTCGGCCAGGGGCCGCAGTTGCTTCAGGATCTCGCGCTCGTCAGCCCCGGAGGCGCGGATGCGCCGGAGGTCTGCCACGAGCTCGTCTATGGAATAGGAGGTGGCCATGATTCGTCCCCCAGAAACGCCACCGGGGGCTCGTGGCCCCCGGTGGCATTGCAATCGTGCGAAGTTACTTGAGGTGCTTGTTGACCAGCTTGGTCATCTCGAACATGGAAACCTGTGCCTTGCCGCCGAACACCGGCTTGAGCTTGTCGTCCGCGTTGATATTGCGGCGGTTCTTCTTGTCCTGCAGCCCGTTTTTCTTGATGTAGGCCCAGATCTTCTTGGTGACCTCGGTACGCGGCATCGCGTTGGAGCCGATCACGGCCGCGAGCGTCGCGGTCGGGTTCATCGGCTTCATGAATGCCGCATTGGGCTTGCGCTTCTTGCCGGCCTTCTTCGCCTTCTTCTTCGCCATCTGATTTCTCCTCTGAATCGATCGATGTGGAACGTGATCGGAATATCCGGGACCCCGTCGTGCCATCCGCACTGCTGCAGCGGAGCCGCAACGATGCCGAATCCAGAGGAGCATGTCAATCCTTTCAGAGGGAAAAATGCCCGGCCGGGCGATCAATCCCGCTTTGCGCCGAGCCAGGCGTCGAGTCCCTGCGCGTTCAACTCGATGTCGAGCGCGAAGATTTCAAGCGCTTTCTCCTCTGAAACCGGCCATCCCTGGCGAGCGCGCTCGTCGAGCACAAGCGCGGTAACGCCTTCTTTCAGCAGAGGGAACCGCTTCCCGCCCGCACCACGGCAGCGCTCGCCGAGCGCGGCGTGCGCCTCGACCAGGCGCTGCAGGTCAGCGGCCAGGCGTGCGATATCCCGCAGTTGCCCGAAGTGCGCGACATAGACCGCCTCCGGGTCCAGGGCGAGCATACGGTCTATGGAGTGGTGCAGCGCGACCGGATCGAACTGCGAGGGACTGGTGGTCGGGAACGCCGACTGACGTCCGTCCACGTCCAGCTCCCTGTAGGAAAGGCCGAAAGTGTCGCCCGCGAACAGGTGTCCGCTCGCGCCGTCCCGCACCACGACGTGG
The DNA here is from genome assembly GCA_052386675.1 of Betaproteobacteria bacterium. GTDB lineage: Bacteria > Pseudomonadota > Gammaproteobacteria > Burkholderiales > SG8-39 > RBG-16-66-20. The sequence goes on along the minus strand of JBQTJX010000019.1, from coordinate 142,552 downwards.
TGGCGGGCATGGCCGGGGGTATCGAAGAAACGCAGCTCACGGCCCTCCAGTTCCAGCCGCGCGCCCTCGGGCGTCTCGATGACGCGCTCCTTTGCCACCGGCAGCACCTCGCCGTAGATCCGGCGTGTGGCTTCTTCCCCATAGATGGCCGCTGTCGCCGCGAGGAGACGGCTCGGGTCGATGACGTGCTTCGCACCGCGGGGGTGCACCGTCAGCCGCGCATTGGGGCATAGCGCCATCAGCTGGCCCGCGCCGCCGGCGTGGTCCAGGTGTACATGCGTAAGGATGACGTAAGCAACCTGCTCCGGCGCGATGCCCTTGCGCGCCAGCGCCGCGAGCGTCGCGGGCACGGCGTGGGCGGTGCCGGTATCCACGATCGCGGCGCGGCCCCGCTCCACCAGGATGTGGACGGCAGTCTGCAGGGCGCGATCATAGACACTGTCCACGGTGCTGATGCCGTGGGCATGGTCGAATACCGAAGGGGGACGCACCGCCGCATTATAAAATCCCGTGGTGAACATCGCGGACCTGAGGCAGGAATACATGCAAGCCGGGCTGGCCGAGGCCGACGCCCTGCCCGATCCCTTCGCGCAGTTCGAGCGCTGGTTCAGCGACGCGCTGGCGGCGGACCTGCCCCTCGCCAACGCCATGACCCTCGCCACGGTCTCCGAGGCGGGCGCGCCCGATGCGCGCATCGTCCTGCTCAAGGGCGTCGAGGACGGCGGCTTCGTGTTCTACACCAACTACGACAGCGCCAAGGGGCGCCAGCTCGCGGCACGCCCGCTGGGCTGCCTGGTGTTCCTCTGGGCGCCCCTGGAGCGCCAGGTGCGCATCGAGGGCAGCGTAACGAAGGTCTCCGCGGCAGCGTCGGAGGCCTATTTCGCCAGCCGGCCGCTTGGCGCCCGGCTCTCGGCGCGCGCCTCGACGCAGAGCGCCGTGGTGCCTGATCGCGATGCGCTGGAGCGCGCCGCGGCCGCGCAGAAGGCGCAGCACGGCGACCAGCCGCCGCGCCCGGCGAACTGGGGCGGCTATTGCCTGGTTCCGGAGCGCATCGAGTTCTGGCAGGGACGCGCCAACCGCCTCCACGACCGGCTGCGCTATAGCTCCGACGGCAAGCGCTGGGCGATTGAGCGCCTTGCTCCCTGAGCGCGTATTGGGCTTCCTGCGCGTGCAGGGCCTTATCGCCGCCGATGAATCGCCCCCGGCCGAGGCGCTCGCAGGAGGGGTCTCCTCCGACATCTGGCACGTAAGGGTGCGCAGGGGCGGCGGTTTCGAATCGATCGTCGTAAAGCAGGCCCTGGCGCGCCTGCGGGTGGCGCAGGTCTGGGAAGCGCCCGTGGAACGCAACCGCTTCGAATGGCGCTGGATGCAGGCGGCGTCGGCCGCGGTTCCGGGCTCGGCGCCGAAGATCCTGGCGCACGACGACGCCGGCGTGTTCGCCATGGAGTACCTGGGCGGATTGCCCTTGTGGAAGGCCGAACTGCGCGACGGGCGCGTCGACCCCGCCTTCGCGCGCCAGGTTGGCGTGCGGCTCGCCGCGATCCATGCCGCCACCGCCGGGCAGGACGTGGTTGCGCAGGCTTTTGCGACCGACGCCAATTTCCACGCCATCCGCCTGGAGCCCTACCTGCTCGCGACCGCAAGGGCGCATCCACGCCATGCGGCGGCGCTGAACGGCCTCGCCGAAAGGACCGCGAACACGCGCCTCGCGCTGGTGCACGGCGACGTCAGCCCGAAGAACATCCTCGCCGGGCCCGATGGTCCCGTGTTCCTGGACGCCGAGTGCGCGTGGTACGGCGATCCCGCCTTCGACCTCGCTTTCTGCCTCAATCACCTGCTGCTGAAGTGCCTGTGGCGGCCGCAGCACGCGGCGCGCTACCTGGATTCCTTCGACGCCCTGCGCGCCGGCTACCTCGCGGGCGTGCGCTGGGAACCGGCCGCCGCCGTCGAGGGCCGCGCCGCGTCGCTGCTGCCCGGCCTGCTGCTCGCGCGCGTGGACGGCAAGTCGCCGGTGGAATACCTCGATCGCGAAGACCAGAAAACCCGCGTGCGCGACGTCACCCGCGCCCTTCTCGATGCGCCACCCTCTTCCCTCATCCAGGTCAGGCATTCATGGCGACAATAGTCGACGTTCGCGGGCGCAAGGTCTGGGATTCCCGCGGCCGCGCTACGGTCGAGGCGGAAATCACGCTCAAGAACGGCAGGCAAGGACGCGCCATCGCACCCGCGGGCGCCTCCACCGGGGCCGGCGAGGCCAGGAGCATCGACGCGGCGAAAGCCGTCGCCGCGATCAACGGCAGGATACGGACCGCCCTCATCGGAAGCGACCCGCGCGACCAGGCGACGCTGGACGAGCGGCTGGTCAAGCTAGACGGCACCCCAGACCGCAGCCGCCTGGGCGGCAACGCCATCGTCGCGGTCTCGCTGGCCGCCGCGCACGCGGCAGCCGCTGCGGCGAGGAAGCCCCTGTGGCAGCACCTCGCCGGCGAGCGCAAGGTCGGGCTGCCGGTGCCGCAGATCCAGATCTTCGGCGGCGGCGCGCACGCCGGCGCACGGGTGGACATCCAGGACTACATGGTGATCTGCACCGGAGCCGGCAGCTTTGCCGAGAGCCTGGAGTGGACCGCCGAGATCTACCGGGCCGCCGGCGCGCGCATGGCGAAAAAGGACGCGCTGCAGGGCGTCGCCGACGAAGGCGGCTGGTGGCCGGCGTTCAAGTCGAACGAGGAAGGCATCGCGGAACTGACCGGCGCCATTTCGGATGCCGGCTTCAAGCCCGGAGCCGATGCGTCGATCGCGCTGGACATCGCCGCGAACCAGTTCTACAAGGATGGCCGCTACCGCCTCGCGGTCGAGAACCGCAGTCTCTCCGCCGAGCAGCTGCACGCCATGCTGCTCTCGTGGATCGGGCGCTACCCCATAGTGTCCATCGAGGATCCCTTCGCCGAGCACGACGCCGATGCGATGGCTTCCTTCACCCGCACCGCCGGAACCAAAGTGCAGGTCGTGGGCGACGACTTCTTCGTCACCAGCGCCGCGCGCGTCACCACCGCGGCGGCGCAGGGCGCCTGCAATACCGTGCTCCTGAAGCCCAACCAGGTCGGCACCCTGACCGAGACACTTGCCTGCTGGGACGCGGCGAAGGCCGCCGGCTACGGCGCCATCGTCTCGGCGCGCTCCGGCGAAACCGAGGACGTCTCCATCGTGCACCTGGCGGTGGGCTGGGGCGTGCCGCAGCTCAAGGTCGGCAGCTTCGCCCGCTCCGAGCGCATGGCGAAATGGAACGAAGGCCTGCGCATCGAGGAGGCGTTGGGCGACGGCCGCCTGCCCTACCCGGCGCGCAAGCTGTTCCGGCGCTACCTTCAGAAATGAACATCGTCTTCCACTTCGACGGCAGCGGCGCCCTGGGCGCGCGGCTCGCGGCCATGGACGTGACCCTGTGCCCGGAGAGCGACGAAGCCGCCTTCGAGCGCCTGCTGCCGGAGGTGGAAGTCCTCTGGCACGTCCTCAAGCCCGTGACCGCGGCGGTCATCGCCCGCGCGCCGAAACTGCGCCTGGTGCACAAGATCGGCAGCGGCGTGAACACCATCGACGTCGAGGCCTGCAAGGCGCGCGGCATCGCGGTGTGCAACCTGCCCGGAACGAACAGCCGAGCGGTGGCGGAAATGGCGCTGCTGCTGATGCTGGCGTGCCTGAGAAGGATTCGGGAACTGGATGCGGCGACAAGGAAGCGCGGGGGCTGGTTCGAAGCCTGGGGACTGCAGGACAACTTCGGCGAACTGGGCGGCCGCACCGTAGGCCTCATCGGCTACGGCGCCGTCCCGAAAATCCTCCAACCGATCCTCGAAGCCATGGGCGCCAAGGTTCTCTACTGGTCGAGGTCGGCGCAGTCTGCCGACCTCGAAACCGTGCTCTCGCACAGCGACATCGTCTCCCTGCATATCCCGCTCACGTCCGGGACAGAACGGATCGTGGATCCGCGCCAAATGAAGAAAGGCGCCATCCTGGTCAACACCGCCCGCGGCGGCCTGGTCAACGAACAAGGCCTGCTCGAAGCCCTCCGCTCAGGCCACCTCCGCGCCGCCGGCCTTGACGTCTTCAGCGAAGAGCCAGTGCGGCCCGATCATCCCCTGCTCTCGTTCCCGAACGTGGTCGCCTCGCCCCACCTGGCCTGGCTTACGCCGGAGACGATCGAGCGCAGCCTGGGGCTCGCCCTGGAAAATGCTCGCCGCCTGGAACGGGGCGAAGCGCTCGAGAATCGCGTCGCCTAGCGCCGCGGCACGCTCGCAAGCCACGCCGCCATTTCGTCTTTCCACCACCGCGCCTGCGCGGTGGTGCCGTGGCCCGCGGTTTGCGGGCTCCCCGGGATGAGCAACAGTCGGGCATTCCGGATCCGCTTCAATTCGCGCTCCATGACGCCCAGCTCGGGCGGGTTGCGCTCGTCGTCCGCGGAATTGATGACCAGCACATGCGCCTGGATGCGCTCCAGGCCCGGATTGGGGTTGTAATCGCGCGACGAATCCCACTGGTACAGGTTGTCGTTGGCGTCGGCGGTGTACTTCGCCCCGAGGCGCCCGTCGACGAGCTTGTCGGCCGCCTCGCGCGTGGGCGCGATCCGCTGCAGCGCCTGGTTGCCGCCGTTGGTGCCAAGGCCGAAATACACCTGCGAGAACAGCGCGCTCCTGGGTTGCGTGGTGTAGTCGCCGTTCTTCCAGTCGGGGTCGTTGCGGATCGAGTCCACGATCAGGCGGCGCATGATGTAGTTTCGCCCGGACATGGCGATCGGCATGGAGGCCATGGGCACCAGCGCATCGGCGACCTCGGGGTATTTCACGCCCCACAGCCAGACGTTCATGCCGCCCATGGAGTTGCCGATGGCGAGGCGCAGGCGCTTCACGCCCAGCCCCTCGGTCACCAGGCGATGCTGGGCGTGCACCATGTCGTCCAGGTTGTAGCGGGGGAATTTCGCGCGCAGGCCGTCCGAGGGCTTGCTCGACTTGCCGTGGCCGAGGGCGTCGGGAAGGATGATGAAGTACTTCGACGCGTCGAGCGCCTGGCCGGGACCGAACAGCTGGCCGCCGAAGTTCGGGTTGAGCATGCCCCCGCCCGAGCCGGTGGTGCCGTGCAGCACCAGAATCGGTTCGTTCTTCGGATCGCCGAGCGTCGTGTAGTGCAGCCGCAGCTCGGGCAGCACTTCGCCCGTGTGGAAGCGGAAGTCCTTCGCGATCCAGCTGCCCTCCTTGCGAGTCGGGTAGTCCTGCGAGAAGGAAAGCGTGGCGGTGAGCGCCAGAGCGACTGCGAACAGCGACTGCGTGAACGTTCTTGTCATGGTTGGAGCCTCCCTGCTCCCATTCTGCTACGAAATCCGGACCAGGCCGGAAACGGCCAGCCGATAGCGCCTGTCACAGCCCGCCGCGGCCGCCTCGGAGTGGGTGACCAGGATCCCGGCCGCGCCGCGCCCCTTCACCTGCTCCCGCAGCAGCGCCAGCACGCCGCGCGCGTTCTCCGGATCGAGGTTCCCGGTCGGCTCGTCCGCCAGCACCAGCTTCGGGTCGCCGACCAGCGCACGCGCGATGGCCACGCGCTGCAACTCGCCCCCCGAGAGCTCGCGTGGCGGGCTGGCCTCGCGCCCGCCCAGCCCCACCGCCGAGAGCAGTTCCGCGGCCTTGGCGTCGATCTCGGCCTGCGGGCGGCCGCGCAGCAACAGCGGCAGGCCGACATTCTGCGCCACCGTCAGGTGGGGAAGGACGTGGAAGGCCTGGAACACAAAGCCGAATTTCTCGCGCCTGAGCAGTGTGCGATCGTCATCGTCCATCGCGGCGAGGTCGGCGTCGCCGAAGCGCACGCTACCCTCGTCCGCCGGCTCCAGCCCGGCGATGATGTTCAGCAGGGTGGACTTGCCGATACCGGACTCACCGACGATGGCGGCGTACTCGCCCTCGCCCAGTTCCAGCGACACGCGCTGGAGCAGGACCCGCGAACCGTAGCGCTTGGTGACGTCCTTCAGGCGGAGCAGGCAGCGATCCCGTGTTATTTTCCGCAGGGGATTCTATTCGATGCCGCTTTCGACCACCGAGCTTGCCGACGCGCTCACGCACCTGGAGCGCGGGGACTGGAAGTCGGCGCACGAAATCGTCCAGCGCGACGAGGATTCCGCGCTCTCGTGTTGGGCGCACGGCATCGTCCATATCCTCGAGGGGGACCTGCCGAACGCGCGCTACTGGTACAGGGAGGCAAAACGGGCCTTCCCGGCGAAGCCTTCGGCAAGCACGGAAGTCGCCGCGCTCAAGCAGGCGCTGGCCGGGTGATCGCGTACCAGGTCGACGGCGAGGGCGAGCCGCTCGTGCTGGTGCACGGCGTGGGTGGCGCTGGCGACATGTGGGACGGCGTGGCGGCGGCGCTGCCGCCGCGCTTCCGGACCATCCGCGTGGACCTGCGCGGGCATGGCCGCTCCGGCCTCATCAGCGCGCCCTGCACCGTGCAGGATCTTGCGCGCGACGTCACCGAGGTCATGGACTCGCTTGGCGTGCGCTCTGCCTCGATGGCGGGTTTTTCGCTTGGCGGGTTGATCGCGCAGGCCATTGCGCTCGATTCACCCGATCGGGTCAGGAAGCTCGCGCTGGTCGCCACGGTCGCCGGCCGAACGACGGAGGAGCGGGCGCGCTCCGCTGCCCGCATCGAGGTGGTGCGCGACAAGGGCCTCGCCACCATCGCCGCCGGCAACCGCGAATTCTGGTTCGGCGAGGCGTTCCGCCGCGACCACCCGGAGGCGGTGGAGGCGCGCGTGCGCCAGTTCATGGCCTGCGACCCGGTGTCCTACCTGCACGCCTTCGCGGTGTTCGCGAAGGGCGACTTCATCGAGCGCCTGGGCGAGATCCGCGCACCCACGCTGGTCGTGGCCGGGGAATTCGACACCGCCGCCACGGCGCGCATGGCGAGGTTGATGCACGAGCGCATCGCCGGCTCGCGGCTGGAGATCCTCGCCGGCATGCGCCACGCGCTGCTGATCGAGTGCCCCGAACACGTCGCCGCGCTGATGGCGGAGTTCCTCTAGTTCAGCGTGACGTTGGCCCCCTTGACGATCCGCGCCCATTTCGGGATCTCGTTGTCGATGAAGGCGCGGAACCCGGCGGGCGAGTTGCCGCCGACGAAGAAGCCCTGCGTGGCGAAGTACTCCTTCATGTCCGGCGCGCCGATGGCCTTCACGAGCTCGGCATTCAGCTTCGCCAGGACCGCCGGCGGCGTGCCCGCGGGCGCGAACATGCCTTGCCAGGACAGCGCCTCGAATCCCGGGTAGCCCGACTCGGCCACCGTCGGCACCTCCGGCAGGAGCGGATGGCGCTGCGCCGAGGTCACCGCGAGCGCGCGGATCTTGCCCGCCTTCACCTGCGGCAGCGTGATGAGGAAGTCGCCGAACATCATCTGGATCTGGCCGCCGATGAGGTCGTTGAGCGCCCCGGCCGTCCCCTTGTAGGGCACGTGCACGAATTTCGTGCCCGCGGCGAGGTTGAACATCTCGGCGGTGAGGTGCATCGAGGTGCCGTTGCCCGGCGTGCCGTGGTTGAGCGGAAGGTTCAGCGCCGCCAATTCCTTCAGGTTCTTCGCCTGCACCGCAGGGCCCACCACGATGGTGAGGGGTGCGGAAACCACGAGCGACACAGGGTCGAAGTCCTTGGGCTGGTAAGGCAGCTTGGGGTTCAACGAATAGCTGACGGCATTGGATCCGGTGACGCCGATCAGCAGCGTGTGGCCGTCGGCGGGCGATTTCGCCACCTGGTCCGCGCCAATGGCGCCGCCGGCGCCGGGCTTGTTCTCGACCAGCGCGGGCTGGCCCATGGAGGCCTGGAATTTCTCTGCGATGCGCCGCCCGATGATGTCGGTGCTGCCGCCAGGCGGGAACGGCACCACGATGCGGATCGGCTTGGACGGAAAAGTCTGCGCATGGACCAGCGGGGCGCCGAGGACGGCGACCAGGCAAAGCAGATTGGTGATTTTCATGGATCGGGCTCCTTGGCTGCCTATAATTATCCGCAAGTCTCCCATGTCGTCGCCACCACTGTTTCGAGGTCGCCATGATCAGCGCTGAACAGAACGAACTCATGACGCGGGTCGGCCCGGGCACGCCCGCCGGCAAGCTGTTGCGCAACTACTGGCAGCCGGTGGCGCTGGTGGACGAGCTGCAGGGACCACGGCCGGTGCTGCCGCGCACCCTGATGGGTGAACACTTCGTCCTGTTCAGGGACGACAAGGGCCGCTACGGCATGCTGGACCGGAATTGCCCGCACCGGGGCGCGGACCTTGCCTACGGACGCTGGGAGGATGGCGGCCTGCGCTGCGCCTTCCACGGCTGGCTGTTCGACGTGCAGGGAAAATGCCTGGAGACGCCCGGCGAGCCGCAGGGCAGCCGGATGTGCGAGCACATCAGGCAGCGCGCCTACCCGGTGCTCGAGCGCAGCGGCATCCTGTTCGCGTGGCTGGGCGCGGGCGAGCCTTCCGCCTTCCCGCACTTCGACTGCTTCACCGCGCCGGACGCCTACACCTTCGCCTTCAAGGGCTACTGGGACTGCAACTGGCTGCAGGCCCTGGAGGTGGGAATCGATCCTGCCCACGCCTCGTTCCTGCACCGCTACTTCGAGGACGAAGACACCGCGGCCAGCTACGGCAAGCAGTTCCGAGGCAAGCCCTCCGATTCCGACCTGCCGATCACCAAGGTGCTGCGCGAGTACGACCGTCCGGAGATCACGGTGGCGAAGACCGACTACGGCATGCGCCTGGTCACGCTGCGCAGGATCGACGAGCAGAAGACGCATGGCCGCTCGACGCACATCCTGTTCCCGCAGGCCTTCGTCATCCCGATGAACGCGGAGATGACCATCACGCAGTGGCACGTGCCGGTGGATGACCATGGCTGCTACTGGTTCTCGATCTTCACCAGCTTCACCACGCCGGTGGACAAGAAGACCATGCGCGAGCAGCGCCTGAAGACCTATCCGGCGCCGGACTACAAGCCGATCCACAACCGGGACACGGGCTGGGGCTTCGACGCCGAGCAGCAGCGCAAGGCCACCTATACCGGGATGGGTTTCGACATCAACATCCACGACCAGTTCGCGTGCGAGTCGCCGGGCCGGATCTCCGACCGGACAAAGGAGAACCTCGGCACCACCGACAAGGGCATCGTGCTCTATCGGCGCCTGCTGGTGGACGCGATCAACAAGACCGGCAAGGGCGAGAAGACCATGATGATGCTCGACGCCGCGCAGGCCTCGTCCCTAACCGGTCCGCCGGCGGTGGACGGCATCGGCCCGACCGGGCGCTGGGAGGACTACTACAGGGAAGCCGACGCGGCGCGCAGGCTGCGCGCGCCCTGGAACGCGAAGGCCGCGTAGTCGACGTGAACAGCCACAAGGAACTCCTGGAGGAGGTTGCCGCGCGCGGCCTCGAGACCGTGCGCTTCGCGTTCGCGGACCAGCATGGCCTGCTGCACGTCAAGGCCATCGCCGCCGCCGAAGTTGCCGCCGCGCTCGAGAACGGGGTCGGCTTCCCGAGCTCGCTGCTCATGAAGGACACTTCGGGCAAGACCGTATTCCCGGTGTTCTCAGCTGGCGCCGGCTTCGGCATCCCCGAGCTGCAGGGCGCCGCGGACGCGGTCATGGTCGCCGATCCGCAGACCTTCAAGATATTGCCCTGGGCGCCGGCGACCGGCTGGGTGCTGTGCGACCTGCGCTTCCCCAACGGCAAGCCGGTGCCCTTCGACACGCGCGGTTTGTTGCGCCGGTCCCTGGAGGAGCTGAAGCGGGCCGGCTACGGATTGATCGCCGGGCTGGAGATCGAGTTCCACATCTTCCGCCTGCTCGATCCGCGCCTGCGTCCGGAGGACGCCGGCCAGCCTGGCACACCACCGGAGGTGGCGCTGCTCGCCAACGGCTACCACCTGCTCTCCGAGCTGCGCTACGACCAGATGGAAGCGGCGCTCGAGATCCTGCGCGCCAACCTCGCCGGCCTGGGCCTGCCGCTGCGCTCCTATGAGATGGAATACGGCCCGAGCCAGGTCGAAGTGACGCTGGGCGCCATGGATGGTCTTGCCGCCGCCGACGCCATGGTGCTGTTCCGCAGCGCCACCAAGCAGATCCTGCGCCGCCACGGCTACCACGCCACGTTCATGTGCCGCCCCAAGCTGCCGAACCTGATGTCCAGCGGCTGGCACCTGCACCAGTCCCTGCGCGCGAAGGACGGCGCCAACGCCTTCATGCCCGGCGCGGGCGAAATCCTGTCGCCGCTCGGCATGAACTTCCTGGGCGGGCTGATCGAGCACGCACGCGCAAGCGCCGTGTTCTCCACCCCGACCATCAACGGCTACAAGCGCTATCGACCCTACGCACTCGCCCCGGACAGCATCCTCTGGGGCAGGGACAACCGCGGGGTCATGATCCGCGTGCTGGGCGGGCCGGGCGACCCGGCTTCGCGCATCGAGAACCGCATCGGCGAGCCCGCGGCCAACCCGTACCTGTATTTCGCTTCGCAGATCGTGTCCGGCATGGACGGGGTGAAGCGCAGGCTGGATCCCGGCCCCGCGGCCGAGACGCCCTACGACAAGCGCGGCAAGGCGCTTCCCGCCTCGCTCGCGGACGCGCTCGACGCGCTGCGCGCGGATGCCGCCCTGAAGGAAGGCCTGGGCGCGACCTTTGTGGACTACTACTGCCGCATCAAGGAAGCCGAACTCGCGCGCTTCAACCAGGAAGTCACCGACTGGGAGCAGCGCGAGTACTTCGAACTCTACTGAAATCAGGGACGGACCACGTTTTCCAGGTGCGGGAAAACGTGGTCCGTCCCTGATTTTCCCGATTACCCCCGGCTACACACCCAGGTAGCGGTGCTGGACGTCTTCCTGCGCCACGAGTTCGGCGGAAGTGCCGTTCCAGACCACCCGCCCCTTTTCCAGTACGTAGTGCCGGTCGGCGACGCGGGTCAGCGCCTTGACGTCCTTGTCGATCACCAGGATGGACAGGCCCTCGGCCTTCAGCGCCGCGATGGAGCGGTAGATGTCGATGCGGATCAGCGGCGCCAGGCCTTCGGTGGCCTCGTCCAGGATGAGCAGCTTCGGATTGGTCATGAGCGCGCGGCCGATGGCGAGCATCTGCTGCTCGCCTCCGGAGAGCTGGTTGCCATAGTTGGTCGCGCGCGCCTGCAGGTTCGGGAACAGCGCGTACACCCGCTCCAGCGTCCAGGGCGCCGCGCGCCCGGTCCTGTTCGCCGCGGTCGCGACCAGGTTCTCGCGCACGGTAAGGTTGGGGAAGATTTGCCGCCCCTCCGGCACCAGTCCCAGCCCCGATTGCGCCACGCGGTAGGACGCCAGCCCGCGCATCGCCCTGCCGTCGAACTGGATGCTGCCCGATCGCGCCGGCACGATTCCCATGAGGCTGCTCACGGTGGTGGTCTTGCCCATGCCGTTGCGCCCCAGCAGCGTCACCACCTCGCCCGCCTCGACACGCAGGCTGACGCCGAACAGCACCTGCGACAGGCCGTAGCTCGTCTCGAGGCCCTCTACGGCGAGCATCAGATTTCCTCCCCGAGGTAGGCGGCGCGAACTTCGGGATTGGCGCGGATTTCCTCCGGCGTGCCGGTGGCGACGATGCGCCCATAGACCAGCACCGAGATGCGGTCGGCCAGCGTGAACACCGCGTCCATGTCGTGCTCGACCAGGACCATGGTCTTGCGGCCCCGCTTTTCATCCTTCAGCGTGGCGAGGAACTCCACCATGCGCAGCGATTCGTCGGTGCCCATCCCGGCCACCGGCTCGTCCAGCAGCAGCAGGCGCGGGCCGGTCGCAAGCGCCATGGCGATCTCCAACTGCCGCTGCTCGCCATGCGCGAGATTGGCGGCGACGATGTCCGCGCGCGCGCCCAGTCCGACTTCCTCGAGCACGGCGCGCGCCGGATCGCGCAAAGTGGAATCCGCGCGCGCCGGGCGCCAGAACCGGAAGCTGTGTCCTGCGTGCGCCTGCACCGCCAGCGCGACGTTGTCCAGCGCGGTGAACTCGCGGTAGATGCTCGTGATCTGGAACGAGCGCGCCAGGCCCCTGAGCGAGCGCTCGGGCGCCGGCAGCGCCGTGATGTCCTCTCCGGCGAAACGGATGCGGCCCTCGTCGGGGCGCAGCATCCCCGAGAGCTGGCTGATGAAGGTGGTCTTGCCGGCACCGTTGGGCCCGATGATGGCGTGCGTCTCGCCCTCGCGCACCGCCAGGTCCACGCCGTCGGTGGCGGCGAGCGCGCCAAAGGATTTGCGCAGCCCTTCGACCTGGAGGAGAACGCCAGGCAGCGCCTCAGCCATCGCGCCCGTCCTTCCCGCCCGGCAGCAGCCCGGCCAGCCCGCGCTTGGCAAACAGCACCACCAGCACGAGGATGATGCCCAGGTACAGCTGCCAGTACTCGTGCACCCATTTCGGCAGCACGCTCCAGCCCTGCAACAGGTCCTCGAGCAGCAGCAGCGCAGCGGCGCCGAACAGCGGCCCCGCGATGGTCCCGATGCCGCCCAGGATCACCATGAACATCAGTTCCCCGGAGCGCGTCCAGTTCATGAATTCCGGGGTCAGGTAGGCCGTCTGGTTGACCAGCAGCGCGCCCGCCAGGCCGCAGATCGCCCCTGCGATGACGAAGGCTGCAAGGCGGTACGCGTAAGGCGAGAAGCCGATGGCACGGGAGCGCGCCTCGTTGGACTTCGCGGCGCGGATCACCATGCCGAAGCGCGAGTCGACCAGCCGTTGCACCAGCAGCAGCACCAGCGCCAGCAGTGCCAGCACCACATAGTAGAAGGTCGCGGGGTCGGAGAGCTCGACCAGCCCGCCGAACTGGGAGAGCTTCGCCACCCGCATGCCGTCGTCGCCGCCGTACTCCTCGATCGAGATGCCCAGGTAGTACAGCATCTGGGTGAAGGCGAGCGTGATCATGATGAAGTAGATGCCGCTGGTGCGGATGGAGACCGCGCCGATCACCAGCGCCACCAGCGCCGAGGCCCCGATGGCCACGCCCCATTGCAGGAAGCCGCTGTGGAAGCCGTGATGGGCCAGGACGCCCACGGCGTAGGCGCCAATGCCGAGGTAGGCGGCGTGGCCGAAGGACACCATACCGCCATAGCCGAGGATCAGATTGAGGGAGGCCGCCGCGATGGCGAAAATCATGATGCGGCGGAACAGGTCCAGGTAGAACGGCTGGTTGAAGGCGGCGGCAAGCGTCGGCACCGCCGCCAGCAGGGCGAGCACGGCCAACAACGCCACGGTGCGGGCCGAGGGTCTCATGAGCGCGACGGGAACAGTCCCTCGGGGCGCAGCGCCAGCACCACCGCCATGAGGAGGTAGATCAGCATCGAGGCGAGCGCCGGGCCGGCGCTGTCGGCCACCACCGGCGACCAGACCGTGGCCAGCACAGGCTTCAGGAACGCCCGGCCCAGCGTATCCACCACGCCCACGATCACCGCGCCGGCGAGCGCGCCGCGGATGGAGCCGATGCCGCCGATGACGATCACCACGAACACCTGGATCAGCACCAGCTCGCCCATGCCCGGCTGCACCGCGTAGATCGGCCCGGCCATGATGCCGGCCAGCCCCGCCAGCGCGGCGCCGAAGCCGAACACCATCGTGTAGAGCAGGCGGATGTTGACGCCCAGGGCGGCCACCATGGTGCGGTTGGACGCGCCGGCGCGGATCAGCATGCCCAGGCGCGTGCGCACCACGACATACCAGAGCCCCGCCGCGACCGCGAGGCCGACGATGATGATCAGGAGCCGGTACAGGGGATAGCGCAGCCCGGCCACGATCTCGACATGGCCCTGCAGGTACTCCGGCAGCGTGCTGTAGATCGCCGCCCGTCCCCAGACCAGTGCCACCAGTTCGTTGAAGATCAGGATCAGGCCGAAGGTGGCCAGCACCTGGTCGAGGTGGTCGCGCTCGTACAGCGTCCTCAGCGCCACCAGCTCGGTCACGACGCCGACGACCAGGGTACCGGCCAGCGCGAGCGCCACCCCGAGCACGAACGAGCCGGTGGCCTGGAAGAAGTATGTCGCCAGGTACGCGCCCACCATGTACAGCGCGCCGTGCGCCAGGTTCACCAGGTTCATGATGCCGAACACCAGCGTCAGCCCGGCGGCCATCAGGAACAGCATCACCCCCAGCTGGAGGCCGTTCAGGATCTGTTCGAAGTAGAGGATCATGAAAAAAACGGGGCGCGGTCGCCCGCGCCCCCGTCAGTCCCGGCGTCCCTGCCCTACCACTTCATCGGGCATTCCTTGTAGAAGGAATCCTTGTGGTTGGCGAACACCGTCTTCTGGATCTCCATCACCGGATCCTTGCCGCCCGGTCCCGCCACCGCCTTCAGCAGGTAGAAGTTCTGGATCGGGTGGTGGTTGTTGTTGTAGGTGAACTTGCCGCGCGTGGAGGCGAAGTCGGCCTTGCGCATCGCCGCGATCATGCCCTTCTTGTCGGCGAGGTTGCCCTTCACCGCCTTGACCGCGGAGTCGATCAGCATGATGCCGTCGTAGCTCTGGGCGCCGTAGAACGAGGGCAGCTTGCCGCCGTACTTCTTGCCGTAGTCGGCGACGAACTTCTGGTTGGCCGGATTCTTCAGGTCCGGGCTCCAGTAGCGCGTCTCGAGCTGGCCCAGCGCCGCATGCTTGACCGCGGGGATGGACAGCTCGTCCACGGTGTACACCGAGTACAGCGGGAACTGGCCGCGCAGGCCGGCCTCGGAGTACTGGCGCAGGAACGAGATCCCCATGCCGCCGGGGTAGAACACGAACACTGCCTTCGGGTTCTTGGAACGCATCTGCGACAGCTCGGCCTGGTAGTCGGTCTGGCCCAGGCGCGTATAGACCTCGTCCACGACCCGGCCCTTGAAGTAGCGCTTGAAGCCGTTGATCATGTCCTTGCCGGCGGCATAGTTCGGCGCCATGAGGTAGACGTCGTTCAGGCCGGCATCCTGCATGTACTTGCCCATCGCCTCCGGAGTCTGGTCGTTCTGCCAGGAGGTGGTGAAGTACAGCTCGTTGCAGTCCTTGCCCGCGAGCTGGTTGGGGCCGGCGTTGGTGCCGATCATGAACGTGCCGGCAGAGGTCACCGTGGGGGCCACCGCGAGCATCACGTTCGACCAGATGACGCCGGAGACGAAATTGACCTGGTGCTTCTTGAGCATTTCGTCGGCCACCTGCTTGCCCACGTCGGGCTTGACCTGGTCATCGCCGTAGATCACTTCGACGGGCAGACCGCCAACCTTGCGGCCGAGGTGGTCCAGCGCCAGTTCCACGGAGTTGCGCATGTCGTTGCCGATCACGCCCTGCGGGCCGGACAGCGTGGTGATGAAGCCGATCTTGACCTTCTGCTGCGCGAGCGCGGGAGCGGCGGCGAACAGCGACGCGGCCACTGCCGCCGCGAACGTCTTCAGAATGGGAGCGTGCACAATGTTTCCTCCTTTGAAATCAGGCCACTAGTATAGACTAGGGTGCCATGAAACGCGAGAATGTCATCGGCCGGGCGAATGTCGAGGACACCCCTGAACTCGAGGCCTACTACCGGGCGCTTGAGGGCCGGAACCTGGGCGCGCTGTGGAATGTCGCCAATGACATCGAGCCGTGGTTTCCCCAGCCCAAGTCCGTGCCCATGCACTGGAAATGGCGCGATGTCGAGCCGGCGGTCCGGCAGGCAGCGACGCTGGTCTCGGCCGAGAAGGCGGCCCGGCGCGTCGTCATGCTGGTCAACCCGGGCCGCAAGGAATGGAGCGCCGCGGCCGGCCTGCTCTACACCGGCGTGCAGGTGATGAACCCGGGCGAGTTCACCTCGGCGCACCGCCACCAGGCCTCGGCCCTGCGCTTCGTGATGGAAGGCCGCGGCGCCTACACCGTGGTCGACGGCGAGCGCCTCTCCCTCGGTGCGCGCGACTTCGTGCTCACGCCCAACGGCACCTGGCACGACCATGGCGTCGAGGCAGGCGGCACGCAGTGCACCTGGCAGGACGGCCTCGACATCCCGCTCATGAATTCGCTGGACGCGAATTTTTATCAAGTCCATCCACAAACCGTTCAGACCGCCACCGGGCTTTCGCGGGAAAACTGGTCCAGGCCCTACTCGCCCGTATTCCTCTACAAGTGGGACGAAAGCTATGCCGCGCTGAAGCAGGACGGCGCCCTCCATGAGTATCGCAACCCGCTCACGAACGGGCCGGTCATGCCGACCATGGGCGCGCGGCTGCAGCTGCTGAAGAAGGGCTCAAGCGGCGAGCCTGTCCGCCACACCGGCAGCGTCATCTACCAGGTCGCCTCCGGCAGCGGGTGGTCCGAAGTGGGCGACCAGCGATTCGAGTGGGAAGAGAAGGACATCTTCTGCGTGCCGTCGTGGACTACCTGCCGCCACGGCGCGCACGAGGAGGCGGTGCTGTTCTCCTTCAACGACTTCCCCGCGATGCGCGCGCTCGGCCTGTACCGGGAAGACTGGGAGATCCGGGCCTGACGCGGTCGCGGGCGATCCGCCTCGGCAAGCGCGCGGCCGTCGCCTCCGGGCTTCTGGGCGTGCTGTGTGTCCTGGCCGAGTTCTGCTTCCTGTTCCCGGACCTGCTGGTCACGCGCGACGCGCTGCCTTTCTACAAGGCCAACCTCGACTTGTTCCGCGGCATCCTCTGGGCCAGCATCGCCGCCACCCTGCTGCTCGGCGCCGCGAGCCTGTTCCTGCTGCGCTCCAGGTTGCACGGGCTGCTTGGCATGGCGCTCGCCTGCGTCGCCCTCGCGATGCGCTTCACCGATTCAGTGGAAACAGGCCCCGCGACGGTCGGCGCCGGCCTTGACTATTTCGTGCTTGAGCTGCTGGTGCTGGGCCTGCTGTTCATTCCGCTTGAGCGAATGTTCGCGCTGCGCCGGCAGCGCATTTTCCGCCGCGGCTGGCAGACGGACCTCAAGCACTTCTTCGTCAGCCACGCTGGCGTGCAACTGCTGTCGTTCGCGGCCATGATCCCGGCGCAGGCGCTGTTCGCCTGGGCGGTGAGCTTCGAATTCCAGAAGGCCGTCGCCGCGCAGCCGGTCTGGCTGCAGTTCATCCAGATCCTGCTGGCGGTGGACCTCGTGGTCTACTGGGTGCACCGCGCCTTCCACCAGGTGCCCTGGCTCTGGAGCTTCCACGCCATCCACCATTCCAGCCGCGAGATGGACTGGCTCGCCGGCTCGCGCATGCACCCGGTGGACGTGCTCGTCACCCGCGCGGCCGGATTCCTGCCGGTCTTCATCCTCGGCTTCTCGCAGGCGGCGCTGGTGGCCTACGTCGCATTCGTGTCGTTCCATGCGGTCTTCATCCACGCCAATGTGCGTTGGCGATTCCCCTACCTGCGCTGGCTGATTGCCACCCCCGAGTACCACCACTGGCACCACACCTCCGACGAGGAAGGCCTGGACAAGAACTTCGCCGGTTTCCTGCCGCTGTGGGACCTCTCCTTCGGCACCGCGCACCAGCCGGCGCATTGGCCGAGGAACTACGGCACGGTGAAGTTCCAGCCGCCCGAGGATTACCTTGGTCAGCTCGCATATCCGTTCAGGGACCGGAAGGACCGGACGCCCTACGGTTGATCGCCTTGAGCAGCCCGACCGGCCCCTGCGCCGGTCGCATTTCCACGTCGTAGCCTGCCGCCGCCAGTTTCGGCAGCAGCGCTTCCGGCCCGCGGTGGTACTCCATGCGGATCTCGCGCGGTGCGAGGTGCGCGAGGAACCGGTCGTCTCCAAGCAGGTGGTACTCCGCACCCTCGCAGTCGAGTTTGAGCAGCTCGATGCCCGCGGGAAAATGGCGCAGGGCGTAGTCCACGCCTTCGACGAAATGCAGCCGGTCGGCGCCGAACGCCTCATCCCCGGCGCGCTCGGCAAGCCCAACCGCATGCACCACCACGTTCCCGGCCAGCCCGTTTTCTTCCGCATTCCTGCGGATCAGCGCGCTGAAGGCCGCCGAGGGCTCGACCGCGTGCACCGTCGCGCCCTGGCGCGCGAAGGCGAGGCTGGCATCCCCCACGTAGGCGCCGACATCCACCACAACCTTGCCGCGGAAGTCGCGCGATTTCGCGCCGTAGATGTCCTCGACCAGGACTTCGCGCAAGTAATCGGCTTCATTGCGCGTCCACAGCGGGGTGTGGAACACCAGGCCATCCAGCTCGATGCGCTTGCCCGTATCGAGGAACTCGAAGCGGGCGCCGATGCGGTCCAGCCGGCAGGCCGTGGGCAGCAGCGGCCAGTGCCGCGCCGGCATGGCAAAGCGCCGGCCGGTGGTGAAGCGGACGTCCACGACGGCGTCGCCGGCGAACGGCAGGCGCCAGGCCAGGCCCGGGTCCTCCAGGCACTCGCGGAACAGCGCGCGCGAGCGCCAGTACAGGCGAGCGCGACGGACGCGCTCGCGAAGCGTCATCAAGAAACTACTGCTGCTTGAAGCCGATGGCGGCGACCACCTTGCTCCACTTGGCCTGTTCTGCCGCGACGAAGACTTGGTATTCCTCCGGCGACGAGGGCAGCGGGATGCCCGCCACCTTGCCATAGGCCTCCACCAGCGCCGGCTGGCGCAGCGCGGCGATCGCGGCATCGTGCAACCGCTTCAGGACCCCGGGCGGAATGCCCGCCGGACCCACCAGCCCGTACCAGTTGTCCGAGATCACCTTGCCGTAGCCTGCCTCCGCGGTCGTGGGGACGTTCGGCAGCAGCGGCGTGCGCTTGGCGCTGGTGAGCGCCAGCGGCTTCAGCTTGCCGGCGCGGATGTGCGAAATGAGCACCGGCACGTCGAACACGCCCATCTGCACCTGGCCGCTCAGCATGTCGGTGACCGCCGGCGCGGCGCCCTTGTAGGGCACGTGCACCATGTTCACCTGCGCCTCGACCTTGAGCAGCTCGCCTGCGAGGTGCGTCACCGTGCCGCCGCCGGCGGAGGCGAAGTTGATCTTGCCGGGATTCGCCTTCGCGTAGTCGACCAGTTCCTTGAGGTTGTTGACCGGCAGCGTCGGATGCACCGCCAGCACCTCGGGCACCAGCACCACCGTGGTGATGAAGGCGAGGTCCTTCTTCACGTCGTAGGGCATCTTCGCCATCGAGAACGGCGCGATCGCCACCGTCGAACCACTGTTCAGGACCAGCGTGTAGCCATCGGGCGCGGACTTGGCTGCACGGTCCACGCCGAGCACGCCGCCCACGCCGCTCACGTTCTCCACCACGACCGGCTGGCCGAGCCGGTCGCCCATGTGCTGCGCAAGCAACCGCCCGAACAGGTCCGCAGGGCCGCCGGCGGGGAAGGTGATGATGAGCTTCAGCGGCTTGGTCGGAAACACCTGGGCCAGCGCAGCGGCCGGCGCGAGCGCGAGCGCGAGAATCAGGAATCTCTTCAGAACGTTCATGACGGTCTCCCCTTTGGCTTTGTCCACGCGATTGTGCGGCACAATCGGGTCGTTGGCGAGTTCGCCGTTACGTCCGTCACGTCCATCACGTCCCGCAAATCCTGGGCAGGATCTCGCTGATCGACCCTGGCAGCACCGCATCCGCGATGTCGTCCATCGCCGTGGGCTGCGCGTTGACGATGGCCACCTTCGCCCCGGCCGCCTTCGCCGCCGGCACCGCGCCCGCCACCGGGTAGACCTGCAGCGTCGAGCCGACCGCGAGCAGCAGGTCCGCCTGCGCCGCCACTGCCATGGCCCGATCGATCACCTCGGGCACCAGCGCCTGGCCGAAGGAAATGGTGGCGCTCTTGAGGATGCCGCCACAGGCGAGGCACGGCGGATCCGCCTCCCCCGCGCGCACCCGCTCCAGCGTCTCCAGCATCGGCCCGCGCCAGCCGCAGCCCATGCACACCGCCTTGCGCACCGTGCCGTGCACCTCGATGACCTTCGCGGGTGAATTGCCCGCCTGCTGGTGCAACTCGTCTATGTTCTGCGTGATGAGCGCGTGAAGCTTGCCGCGGCGCTCCAGTTCCACCAGCGCCAGGTGCCCCGCGTTCGGCCTGGCCTGCCAGGTCGAATGCTCCAGGCGCGACTGCCAGGCCAGCCGCCGCACCTCGGGATCGGACATGTAGTAGCGGATGTCGGAGAGCTTCTCGGCCTTCGGGTTCCTGGTCCAGAGTCCCTGCGGACCACGAAAGTCCGGGATGCCGGAATCCGTGGAGATGCCGGCGCCGGTCAGAACGACGACCCGCTTCGCCTCCCCCACCCAGCGCCTGACGTGCTCGATCATTTCGCCGCCGCCACCTTCGCCATGAACTTCGGCGCCATCTGCGCCAGGCGATCGTCCGACAATCGCCCGCTGCGCGCCATGTAGTCGTAGGCAAGGCCGACGGCACCGAAGCGCGCCATCTTCTCCGGGAACTTCTCGTACCAGTACGAGCTACGGTTGGCCGCGGCGTGGAGCTTGTCCACCACCGGCCGGCGGATGCGCTCGAATGCGGCCAGGGCGGCGGGTACATCCTTGCCCGCCTCGTCGAAGGCGCGATCGAGCGCGATGGCGTCCTCGAACGCGGCCCGGGTGCCCGAGCCGATGGAGAAATGCATGGTGCGCAGGGCGTCGCCCAGCAGGACGACGTTGCCGGCGCTCCAGCGCACATTCGACAGCAGGGGGAACCGGCGCCAGACGGATTTGTTCGATAGGAGCCGCTTGCCGCCCAGGTCCGCGGCGAACACCCGCTCGCAGTAGGCGCGGGAGTCCGCCTCCGGCATCGCGTCCAGCCCGGCCTTGCGCCAGGTGGCCTCGTCGCATTCGACCAGGAAGGTGCTCATCGCGGGCGCATAGCGGTAATGATGCGCGACGAAGGCCCCGTCCGGATGGTCGCGGAAGGTAAGCGTCAGGCATTCGAACGGGTGCTCGACGCCGTACCAGGCGAAGCGGTTGCCGAGCCACTCGATGCGCGTGCCGAACGCCGCTTCGTGTCCCGTCCGCAGCGTGGAGTTCACGCCGTCGGCCGCCACCACGAGGTCCGCATCGCCCAGGTCCGCGGCGGAGGCGATCGCCTGGCGGTAATGCATGACCACGCCCGCCTCGCGGCACAGCGGCTGGAGAAACTGCAGCAGCGCCAGCCGTCCGATCGCGGAGAAGCCGTTGCCGTCTATGTCCACCGCCTCGCCGCGATGCACGATGCGCTGCATCGGCCAGGCTTCCATGCGCGCGGTAAGCAGCCGGTGCAGGTCCGCGGCGTCGCGCTCGAGAAACGCGAGCGCGCCCTCGGAGAACACCACGCCGAAACCGAAGGTAGCGTCCGGAGGATTCTGCTCGAAGACCTCCACCGCCCAATCCGGGTGGCGGCGCCTGGCGAGCAGCGCGAATAGCAAACCGGCAGGCCCGGCGCCGGCGATCACGATCTTCACGCTACCGGCTTTCCGGCGGGCCCGGACCTCGCCTCCGCCTCGATGGCCGCCTCGTCCTCCCTGAGCGTCTGCGCGAACTGCTCGCGCAGCTCGTTGGACACCGACACGTTCTCACCGGCTTCGTCCTTGTGCACCGCATAGAGCTTCGCCAGCACCACGTTGTCGTGCTCGGCGAAGCGCTGTGCGGCGCGCGCCGCGCGCTCGGCATTGCCGCCCACCGCGGCAAGCGCGGCGCGGCCAAGCGCCAGCGCGGACTGGAAGGTCTCGCGCTCGATGATCTCGACGCCGATGTCCCGCAGTTCGAACAGGTGCCGCATGTCGCGCGCGCGCGCAATGACGCGCAGGTTCGGGAAATGCTTGACAGCGGTCCGCGCCAGGCGCGAGGTCGCATCCGGGTCGTCCAGCGTGATGATGAGGAACTGTGCACTCGCCGCGCCAGCCGCCTCCAGCAGGTCCACGCGCATGGCGTCGCCGTAGAACACGCGAAAACCGAAGCGGCGCGACTGCTCGACGTGGTCCGGGTCGTCGTCAAGGATGGTCGGGTCGTGGCCCGCCCCGTGCAGAAGCCGTGCCACCACCTGGCCAACGCGGCCAAGGCCGGCGACGATCACCTTGCCCTCCTCCGGGGTGTCCTCCGCACGTGCCGGCGCGTCGACTTTCAGGCGCGGCACGAGGACCTTGTCGTGCAGGATGAGCAGGAACGGCGTGCTCAGCATGGACAGGGCCACCGCCAGCGTCACCGCCTGCGCGGTCCCCAGCGGCAGCACCTGCTGCTGCACGCCGAGCGTGAGCAGCACGAAGGCGAACTCGCCGCCCTGCGCAAGCAGCAGGATGAACAGCGGCGTCTCGCCCGGGGGCAGCTTCGCCGCGCGCGCGATGATCCAGAGCACCGCGCTTTTGACCGCGAACAGGCCGAGGATGATGCCCAGGATCAGCAGCGGCTCGCCCAACAGCAGCCCGAAATCCACGCTCATGCCCACGGCGACGAAGAACAGGCCGAGCAGCAGGCCCTTGAACGGCTCCACTGCCGCCTCGATTTCGTGGCGGTACTCGGATTCCGCGAGCAGCACGCCGGCGAGGAAACTCCCCAGCGCCATGGACAGGCCGGCCTTCTCGTAGGCCCCGGCGATACCGATCACGAGCAGCAGGGCGAGCGCGGTGAAGATCTCGCGCTGGCGCATCCGCGCCACGTAGCGGAACACCGGCCGCATCAGGTAGTGGCCGCCGACCAGGGTGGCGGCGATCACGCCCGCGGCGAACAGCCCACCCGTCCAGGACAGCGTGGTTGCTGAGCCGGTGGTGCCCATGAGGGCAAGGATGGTCAGCATCGGGATCACGGCGATGTCCTGGAACAGCAGGATCGCGAACACCGACTGCCCGCCCTGGGTCTTCATCGCGCCGCGCTCGCTGAGCGGTGTGAGCGCGAGCGCGGTGGAGGACAGCGCGAGCGCCATCCCCGCCACCACGCCGACGCGCCAGTCCACCCCAGCGGCCCACGCAACGAGCGCGATCAGCGCGATCGAGCCGAACACCTGCGAGGCGCCCAGCGACAGCAGCCGGACCCGCATCTGCCACAGGCGCTTGGGCTCCAGCTCCAGGCCGATCACGAACAGCAGGAACACCACGCCCAGCTCGGCGAAATGGCGCACGTTGTCTACGTTGCCGACCAGCTTCAGGCCGAACGGGCCGATGGCGATGCCCGCCAGCAGGTAGCCGGCGACCGCGCCCAGCCCGAGACGATGCGCGACCGCCACCGCGAGCACCGCGGCGCCGAGGAAGACGATCCCCTGGACGAGGAATGAACTGCCGTGTTCCATGATTCGAGGCGAATCCTAATCTAAACTGCGCACCGCAGTGGCCGACACCTTGCGCCGGATCCTCCACATCGACATGGACGCGTTCTACGCCTCCGTGGAGCAGCGCGACGATCCTTCGCTGCGCGGGCGGCCGCTCGCGGTGGGCGGCTCGCCCGAGTCCCGCGGCGTGGTCGCCGCCTGCAGCTACGAGGCGCGCGCCTTCGGCGTGCGATCCGCCATGCCCATGGCCCGTGCGCTGCGGCTGTGCCCGGAGCTGGCCATGGTCCGGCCGGACTTCACCCGCTACCGCGCCGTCTCGCAGCAGGTGCTGGCCCTGTTCCGCGCCTGCACGCCCCTGGTGGAGCCGCTGTCCCTGGACGAGGCCTACCTGGATGTCACCGAAAACAGCTGGGGCGAGCCCCTCGCCATGGAAGTCGCCCGCCGGCTCAAGCAGCAGATCCGCGACCAGCTCCGGCTCACCGCCTCCGCCGGCGTCGCGCCCAACAAGTTCCTCGCCAAGATTGCCTCCGGCTGGAAGAAGCCCGACGGCCTGACCGTGATCGCGCCCGAGCGGGTCGAGTCCTTCCTGCAGAAACTGCCGGTGGAGGCGCTCTGGGGCGTGGGGCCGGTCACCGCGGGCAAGCTGCGGCGAATCGGCATCGAGAAACTGGTGCAGGTCCGGACCGCGGATCCGGCGCAGTTGCGCGGCGCAGTCGGCAACCAGGCCGACTGGCTGCTTCGGCTCTCCCGCGGCGACGATCCGCGCCGCGTCACGCCCGACCGTCCTTCCAAGTCCGGCAGCAACGAAACCACCTATCCGGAGGACCTTACGGAACTGCGGGAGGTCCGCGCCGAGATGGAGCGACTCGCGCGCAAGACCGCTGCGTGGCTGGAGCGCAAGCGGCTGGTGGCGCGCACCGTGACCATCAAGGTGCGCTACGACGATTTTTCGCTGGTCACGCGCAGCCATACCTCGACCATGCCCGGGCGTGACGCGGACGACATCGCCTCGCGCGCCGTGGCGTTGCTGGAGCGGACGGATGCGGGGAAGCGGCCGGTGCGGCTGCTGGGAGCGGGGGTGCACGGGTTGGTGCCGGACCGCGGGTGAGGAGGCCTGGGAGGAGCCAGGATGTAACCGCTCGGTTACATTTGCGTCCTAGGCAAGCACCCGATCTGTTGGCCGAACTCAAGTATCTGGGATTGGATGTTTGCGTCCAGAGGTATATGCTTTTCTTGGCGGCGGTGTGCTGCCTAAACATCAAGTTAGATGCCATGGAAAGCCCAGGGGAACGGATCGCGCGCTGGTCTCAATCTCGATGTCAGAACGTGCCGGTAGCTGGACTCCTGGCTCGTTGCCCCGTAGCGCATAAGTGGAAAGCTCCGTTCAGAGGCATGGTGCTACGCGAGACGCTGTTCTGGCGGATGCACGATCTCGCGCAACAGACACTTCTTCTAACGGAGCACCAACATCTCCTCGGTGCCCGCGCATTGCTCCGTGCTGGCATTGAAACTCTTGCGCTACTGATATTCCTGAATCAGCGAATGGCCGCTGTAGTGGCAGGGGCATACTCGTTTTTTGATTTCGACGCACTCACCAAACAGATGCTTCTGGGTTCACGCACACCGGGTGCATCACACACCGCGATTCACGTTCTCAAGATCCTGGAAAAGGCTGAAAAGGAGCATCCCGGCCTTCAATCCATGTACGACCGACTCAGTGAAAGCGTCCACCCAAACTTTGACGGGGTTTTGTATACCTACTCCTCAAGCGACCCCGAAAAATATGAAACGTCATTCTCAAATCGCTGGGTGCAAGTGTTCGGGCCAGAGCAGGAACCAGCCATGAGCTTCGTGTATGCCGTGTTCGAGCACGAGTACGATAAGGTCTGGTCAGAACAGTTTGAGGCTCTTGAGGCTTGGCTCAAGAATAACGACGCAGAACTCGAGAGGCAGAAGAATGGCATCTAACAACGCGTTGCGCGGCCGACGGTCCTCGTGCTGCGCGCTCGGCCCGCGCCGTGAACGTGGACGTTCGATGGCACGATACTGATGCGAAAGAGCGCAGTGCCCCAAATAGCTGCAGCGATGCATCGCAGAAACTCAGAGCTATATTAGTTGGTAGCCTTTCCATAGAGCGAATATGAACCAGTCAATACGCAGGCATTTCTTATTGGCCGTGGGTGCGTTGCTCACTTTGCCCCGGATTGCGCTTGCTCAGCCAAGATCCAAGGTCTGGCGCGTCGGGTTTATCGCGCCAGTCACACGCCTACCCTACTTTGAACAATTCCCCGACGGCATGCGCGAACTTGGCTATGAAGTTGGAAAGAATCTCGTCATTGAGTGGCGATTCGCCGAAGGTCACGTCGACCGTCTTGCTGGGCAAGCCGCCGACCTAGTCAATAGAGAGGTTGACGTGATTGTTGGCGCGGGTACAGCCGCAGTCCGGGCGGCCAAACAGGCAACTTCCACGATTCCAATTGTCATGTCGTACGCTGGAGATCCGGTCTCGAGCGGGTTCATCGCCTCTCTTGCGCGACCAGGCGGAAACATCACAGGGCTGTCCCTCGCTACGACCGATACCTCTGCCAAGTGGCTCGAATTGGCAAAGCTTGTTGCCCCACGGAGCCAAGTTGGTGTTCTTGCTGATCCCAATCAGCCGACGGTTCAATGGCACGTCAAGAACATCCAGAGCGCAGCGCAACAGCTCGGGGGCAAGGCTCCGGTAGCTTACGCTCCGAGGCTGGAGGATATCGAGAGCTCGTTTGCATTGTTGGCGAAGGAACAGGTCACCGCAGCAATCGTTTTACCGAGTGCGCTATTTAACACCCACGCCACACTGATTGCGCGAACAGCACTCAAGCACCGGATCGCGTCGATTGCGACCACGCGGATCTATGCGGAAAGAGGCGCGTTGCTCGCTTACGGCCAGAACTATGGCGCATTCACGCGGCGGGCGGCAACCTACGTGGACAAGATACTTAAGGGGGCAAAGCCGAGTGATTTGCCAGTCGAGCAGCCTACGATCTTTGAACTGACAGTAAATAGAGCGACGGCTAAGCAGCTCGGCCTAACGATTTCGAAGGAGCTATTGTTGCGCGCCGATATGGTGATCGAATGATCGCCTCTGGGTACCTTCGAGCGCGTGTGCCACCGAACAACGGCTTTCAGGACGACGCGTCAAGAGCGCCGCGCGCCTGAAGCCAGACGTTGGATGTCACCATGGAACTCATTGCCGCATCCCATGCGCAGGACGACGACCTCCGGTATCTGGTCCGTGACGTAAAGGCTGTAAAGCTCTACTACGTCACAACCGGCAGAAACGCGTGGTGGAGCACTTGGATTACCCGCTACTCGCCAGGGTGCATGCACTCCACAATGGATACGGCTAAGGCCTTCTGTGAGGCCAAACGGGTGCAAGGCACCGTGTTCTACATCGACGAGCTTCCCTCGCTCGCCTTCATCGCGGAAAATCGAGCTTTGGTCGTTTCCGAGATCAATACCGAGTCATTTCTAAAACGCCTCGACGCCAAGCGGCTGACGAGCATCACAACGGTGTTTCCAGTATCAACAATGACCCTTCGTCAGATGACGTATGTGTTTCGACCAGAAAGTCCGCTTTGGCCAAGCGACTATCCGCGGCAAGACTCAGCCATTCTCTCTTTCTGTTCAGCATCAGGTGAGCTGTCTGATCTGTCGGCCAAAGCGGAACTGTCGTCCTTTGCGTCAAGCAGTTCAGGCCCCGGCTACTACCTTAACTGGTCCACGCGACCGTTCTCGAGGGAGCGCACAGCGCTTCACGGAATCGCGTCAAGCTTGAGGGGGCGCATAGGTGACATCTAACTTCGCGCTGGTGCGGGACGCGCCGCGAGCAAGCGTCAGTGCGAGCCCGAGCACCGCGCGTGCGGCGCGCCCCACACCGCAACGTAAGCCCCAACCAAGACGATCTGTCAGATGAAGTCGACCCGCTATTTCGATGCACTGCGCAGTCGCCCGGACAGGGCGGGGATCGGCGATGAATGGATCGAACGGGCCATCCGGTCGCCCATCAGGGAAAAGGTACAAGCCGACGGCCGTATCCAGAGGTGGGTGCAAATCCCGGAGGCGGAGAATCGCTATCTCCGGGTGGTACTTCTCCCGGACGGCGAAACGGTCCACAATGCGTTCTTCGACCGAAGGTTCGCGCCATGAGAATCCGATACTTCAAGGATACCGACACATTGCTCATCGAGTTCAAGGAAGCGCCCGTCGCCGAGACGCGCGACCTCGATGAGAATACCGTCCTCGATATTGATGCTCAGGGCAACGTATGCGCCATCACGGTCGAGCACGCTTCCCAGCGTGCTGGCATCCCGCAGTTCTCCTACGAACAGGTTGCGGCTTAACAGCGCAGCCCACTCCAACGCGCACGCAGGCACTGCGCCGCGCGTGATCTCCCATGCTACGCGCGCGGGTGGCTGCGGATGTTAGACAACACCAAAGTTGGAGGGAGTTCTGTCCCCATGCACAACGAGTTCACGGCCACCATCGAGCGCGATGGCAATTGGTTCGTCGCCTACTGCCCTGAGGTCCCGGGGGCAAATGGCCAAGGCCGCACGAAGCAGCAAGCCAAGAAAAGCCTCGCCCAGGCAATCGCGCTCATCCTCGAAGACCGCCGGACCGGGCGTGAGACGGCCCCTGGAGCGCGGTCGATGTAACCGATCGGTTACATTTTTGGATCAGGCAGGTAACGCGCCGTCCTGAGCCGCACCGCGCTCATGTCATCTCCGCGCAGCTCCCGCAGCGCATACCCCGCGAAGTCATCCGCCACTTCCTTGCGCCAGTAGAGGTCCATGTCCGTGTTGTCCATGGGCTTGGCGCGATTGGCGACCAGTGAAGCAGCCTCGGCGATCGCCTCGTCCGTGAGCCGCTTCCCCTTCAGGAAATCTCCCGCCTTCCCGACCAGGAACGGACGGGAGGCCACCGCGCCCAGCGCGACGCGCGCCTCGGCGACGACATCGCCGTCCATGCGCACCGCCGCGGCCACGCCGAGGATGGGGAAATCAAACGAGCCGCGCCGGCGCAGCTTCCAGTAGGTGCTCTTCCAGCCCTCGGGAATGACGACTCCCGTGAGAACTTCATCCGGCTTGCGCGACAGGTAGTCGATGCCGTCATTGTTGTAGAGCGCCTCGACCGGAATCTCGCGCTCACCACCAGCGCCAGCCAGCCTCACCTTCGCATCCAGCGCGATCAATGCCGGCGCCGTATCGGTCGAGGACGCCGCCACGCAGCGCTTGCTCGCGGTGGCGACCCAGCACACGCTGCCGTCCTTCTTCAGGCAGAAGTCGATCGCCTTGCGCCACTCGTAGCTCTGGTTGTAGTAGGTGCAGCGCGTATCAAGGCACAGGTTTCCGCCCAGCGTGCCCATGTTCCGGATCTGCGCCGTGGCCACCTGACCGGCCGCGTGGCGCAGCGCGGCCGGGGTTCCCGGATGCGCCGCGACCTCCGCCAGCGTGAGGCCGGCACCGTAGCTGCCGTTCAGCTTGCGCAGTTCATCCACCGCGCGCAGCGAAACCAGCACCTTCGGCGACTGGTGGCGCCGCTTCATGTTGGGCAGCAGGTCGGTGCCGCCGGCGACCAGCATCGCCGCCGGACCTTCTCCCGCGAGGATCTTCACCGCCTCCGCGACCGTGCGCGGGCTGCGGTACTCAAACCACGGCAGTCGCAGCACGCTTCTCGCCCCCCTTGCGGGACTCGTTGCCGTCGCCGTCTTCCCAGGGCGGCAGCACGAAGGTGGGTTCCGGATAGGGCACCGCGGGGTAGGACTCCGGCCCGACGCGCGGCGCCTTGCCGGCGGCCTTCGCCTCCAGCGCGCGCAGCACCTTGTCCGGGGTGATCGGGATCTCGTCGATGCGCACGCCCACGGCGTCGAATATGGCGTTTGCCAGTGCCGGCATCACGGGCAGCAGCGGGCCCTGCCCCACTTCCTTCGCACCGTAGGGGCAGTTGGGGTCCGGATCCTCGATGAGCGCGACTTCCACTTCCGGCATGTCGAGTGCGGTGAGGCTCTTGTAGTCGAGCATGGAGGGGGCGCGATGCACCAGCGCGCCGGAGAGTTTCTCCGGCAGGCGGCGGAAGGTCTGCTCTTCCATCATCGCCTCCGACAGGCCCATGTACACGCCGCCGATCACCTGCCCGCGCGCCAGCACCGGGTTGAGCGCGCGGCCGATGTCGTGCGCGATCCAGATTTTCGGCACATGGATCCAGCCGGTGCGCTCGTCCACCTCGGCCTCGACCACGCAGGCGCTGAAGCTGTAGGCGGGCGATGGACCGACGCCTGCGCCCTTGTACCGGCCGGGCGCCTTCGGGGGCGAATAGGATCCGACTGCCGACAAGGTGCCAAGCGCGGCCTCGGCCATCGCCACGGCCTCGACGAAGCTCATGCCGGCGCCAGCGTTGTCTGCGGCGAACACCTTTCCCTGCGAGAACACCACGCGATCGGGCAGCGTGCCCAGGGTCTCGCACACCGCCGCGGCGACGCTGGCGCGCAGCCGCTCGGCGGCCTGCACCGCCGCGTTGCCCGCCATGATGGTGACGCGGCTGGAGTACGAACCCAGGTCCACCGGGGTGATGCCGGTGTCGCCGGTCACGACGCGCACCGATCCGGTGTCCACGCCGAGGGTCTCGGCGACGATCGCGGCCAGCACGTCGTCCGAGCCCTGGCCGATCTCGGTGGCGCCGCAATACACGATGACGCTGCCGGAGCGGTCCAGCAGCACCTGCACACCCGAGTGCGGCATTTTGTTCCAGTAGATGGCCACGCCCGCGCCGCACATGTAGGTGCTGCAGGCGAGGCCGACACCCCTTCCCCCGGGCAGCTTGCCGTGCTTCGACTTCCAGCCTGACAGGTCCGCGACCTTGTCCAGGCAGTCCTTGAGGCCGGTCGTCCCCACGCGCAACCAGCTCGCGGTGAGGTCGCCTTCCCGGGTGAGGTTCTTCAGGCGCAATTCCAGCGGATCCATGCCGAGGCGCTCGGCGATCTTGTCCAGCTGCACTTCCTGGCCGAAGCGCGGCTGCGGCGTGCCGTGGCCGCGCTTGGGACCGCAGGCCGGCTTGTTCGTGAACACCCGGCAGGCCTCGAACTTGAAGCGCGGGTAGTGGTAGGTGACCGGCGTCAGTACGCCGGTGTAGAAGGTGCTCGCCGGCCCGTGCGAACCGTAGCCGCCGCCATCGAGCAGCGTCTGCAGGTGCATGCCGGTGAGCTTGCCCTCCTTGGTCACCCCGGTCTTCATTTTCATCAGCACCGGGTGGCGGCCGCGATGGACGTAGAACACTTCCTCGCGCGTCAGGCCGATTTTCACCGGGCGGCCCAGCACCAGCGCGGCCTTGCTGACCACGAACTCATGTCCGCCGGGATCGCACTTGCCGCCGAAGCCGCCGCCATTGGGCGTGGCGACGACGCGGATGCGCGACTCGGGAATCTGCAGCACGCGCGCGAGTTGCCGGTGCAGGTAGTGGGGGTTCTGCGTCGACGAGGAAATCTGCAGCTTGCCGTCCTGGTCCAGGAACGCAAGCGAGGCCTGCTGCTCCATCGGCAGGTGGGTGTTGCCTTCGTAGAAGAACAAGTCTTCGAAGACATGGTCGGAGTTCCCCAGTGCCTCGGCCGTATCGCCGAACTCGTAGGACTGGTTGCGGTGGATGTTGCCCTGCTCGCCGTAGTCGTGGATGCGCGGCTCGGGGTTCTCCAGCCCTTCCTGCGGGCCGGACACCGGCTTGAGCAGCTGGTAGCGCACCTCGATCAGGTCAAGCGCCGCCGTGGCGGTTTGCTCGTCCTGCGCAATCACCGCGGCCACCGGGTCGCCGACATAGCGCACGCGTTCGCGCGCCAGCGGATACTCATCCACCGAAACCGGCATGATGCCGAACGGAACCGGGAAATCCTGCCCGGTCAGCACCAGCTTCACCCCAGGATGGCGCCTGGCCTTCTCCACATCCACCGCTTCGACGATGGCATGGGGGTGCGGCGAGCGCAGCAGCTTGGCGTGCAGCATGCGCGGCAGCGACAGGTCGTCGGCGAAGCGCAGGGCGCCGGTGACCTTGGAACGTCCGTCCACCCGGCGGCGCGGCTTGCCGATGACATCCAGCCGCTTTTTCGTTTCGTTCATGGCCGCTCACCGCGCAGCATGGTTGCGGCGGACTCGATGGCCTCTGTGATCTGCTGGTAGCCGGTGCAGCGGCACAGGTTGCCGGCAGTCGCCTCGCGGATCTCGTCGCGGGTCGGCGCCGGATTGCCCGCCAGCAGCGCTTTGGCAGTCATGATCACGCCCGGGGTGCAGTAGCCGCACTGCGAGCCGCCGCAGTCGGCGAAGGCCGCCTGCAGCGGGTGGAGCTCGGGCCCCCGCTGCACGCCCTCGATGGTCTCGATGGCGCGGCCGCCGCACTCCAGCGCCAGCGCGAGGCACGAGAGCACCGGCTGGCCGTCCACCAGCACGGTGCAGGCACCGCACTCGCCCAGCTCGCAGCCGTGCTTGGTGCCGGTGAGGCCGAGGTCCTCGCGCAGCACTTCGAGCAGGGTCTTGTAGGGCGCGAAGGATACCGGCGCGGATTCGCCGTTGACCTGCATCGTCAGGTGCACGCGCTCAGGAATGGCAGTCATGATTGTTGGGGCCCCAAACAAATCGCACTTTACTACAATGGCGCCATGAAAGTCTTCCAGATCCAGGACGATTGGTCCTTCGACAACCTCAAGCTCGCGGTGCGTCCGGACCCCAGGCCGGGCCCTGGCCAGGTGCTGCTGCGCATGAAGGCGGCCTCCATCAACTACCGCGACCTGGTGGTGCCGCTGCGGGGCTACGGCTCCTTCACCGGCACCCTGCCATTGATTCCCGTCTCCGATGGCGTCGGCGAGGTGGTGGAAGCCGGGGCCGGCGTGACGCGGGCGAAGGTCGGCGACCGCGTCTGCCCTGTCTTCAGCCAGGGCTGGATCAGCGGCGAGCCGACGCTGGAGCGCATGACGCAATCCCTGGGCGGTCCGGTGGACGGGGTGATGGCCGAGTACATGGTGCTGCCCGAGGCCGGGATCGTGCAGGTCCCGGTGCACCTGACCGACATCCAGGCCGCCACCCTGCCCTGCGCCGCCCTCACTGCCTGGAGCGCGGTGGTCACGCACGACCGGCTCGGGCCGGGCTCGAAGGTGCTGGTGCAAGGCACCGGCGGCGTGGCCCTGTTCGCACTGCAGTTTGCCAAGCTGCTGGGCGCGCACGTCACCGTGATTTCCTCCAGCGACGAGAAAATCGCCCGCGCCCGGGCCATGGGCGCGGACGCGGCGATCAACTACGTGAAGGTGCCGGAGTGGTACAAGGCCACGCGCGAAATCACCGGCGGCCGCGGCTACGACCACATCGTCGAACTGGGCGGCGAGAAGACCCTCGCCCAGTCGCTGCGCTGCATCCGGCCCGCGGGCACGTTGTCCATGATCGGCGTGCTCTCGGGCGGCACGCTGTCGGCGCCGCTGGGCCTGGTGGTGACCCGGCAGGTGCGCCTGCAAGGCGACACCGTCGGCAACCGCGACGGCTTCGAGGCCATGAACCGGGCCATCGGCCAGCCCCCGCGGGTGCCGGCCGGGGACCGGGTGTTCGCCTTCGGGGAACTGTAGGCGGCCCTGGCGCACCGGTAGAGCGGCGCGCACTTCGGCAAGGTCTGCTTGGAGTTCTAGGCGCGGCTCAGAGCGCCGCACTGGTCGGGCGCGCGTGCGCCGCGAACAGGCCGGTCCAGAAGCGGTTCCAGGCGCTCGGCTCGCGCGCCGGGGCGGCGACGGTCAGCGACGCCTTGCCGATGGCGCAGACCACGGTGGCGCCGTTGCGGTCCATCCGGAACCATTCGCCGGCGCGGCGCAGGTAGTCCTCGCGGTCGCCTTCCTGGGTGATCCAGACGGCGCCTTCCCACACGTAGATGACCTGCTCCAGGCCGTCCACGATCCGCATGTGCGCCCCTTGCTGGAGCGCCACGGGGCCCTGCACGATGTACTCATCCATGATGTTCTCCCGTTGTTGGCAATGCACGGGAGCCAGTCTTGCGGGGCGCGGTTACCGGAGCATGTCCGTTCGCCGCGGAATTGTTGCGCCAAGGTAATTCTCCGGGCTTCAGCGTGAGAAAAGTCTCTCGCGCAGGATTGGCAGCAGTTGCGCCGGCTCGATGGGCTTCCTCACCAGCGCAGCGACGCAGGCCGCATCCAGCTCGCGCTGCGACAGGTCGGAGGCATAGCCGGTATACAGGATCACCGGCAGGCCCGGCCGCAGGCGGGCGATCTCGCGCGCCAGGGCAAGACCGGTCATCCCCGGCATGGTCTGGTCGGTGATGACCAGGTCGTAGCGCTGCGGTTGCGCCGCGAAGGCTTCGCGGGCCGCCGCGCCGTCGGGGGCGGTGTCGACCTCCAGTCCCCAGCCCGCGAGCAGGTCCTGCATGAACTCCCGGATCACTTCCTCGTCGTCCGCCACCAGCACCCGGCCCTTGAGCTGCGCGCGCGCCAGCAGGCGGCCGCCGGTCTGCTCCGCAGGCGGCTCGCCGGCGCCCGCCTCCGGCGCCGGCAGCAGGACGCGGAACTTGGTGCGCTCGTTCAGGATCGAGTCCACCACGATGTGCCCGCCATGCTCGTGCACGATGCCGTGCGCGAGCGACAGGCCCATGCCGCTGCCGCGGCCAACGGCCTTGGTGGAGTAGAACGGCTCGAACATGCGCTCCATCACCGCGGGCACGATGCCCGGACCGGTATCGCGCACGTAAAGCTCGGCGTAGCGGCCGTCCACCTTCTGCCGGCAGGAGGCGCAGACGCCCGTAACGCGGCGCGGCGCCAGAAGACCGAGGCGGATGGCGCCGGTCCCGCCCATGGCGTCGCGCGCGTTGATGGACAGGTTCAGCACCACCTGTTCCATCTGCACCGGGTCGATCGACAGCGGAGGCACTTCCTCGTCCAGGCTGAGGCGCAGGTCGATGGTCGCCGGCAGCGTCGAGCGCAGCAGCTTGCAGGAGTCCTGCACCAGGTCGGCCATGCGCACCGCGCGCCGCGCGCCGCGCTGGCCGCGGCTGAAGGTGAGCATCTGCGCGATCAGTTCGCGCGCCCGCTTCGAGGAGTGCTGGGCGCGGTCCAGGTACTTGCCCAGCTGGGCGTCGCCCAGTTCGGCCTGGCGCTCGGCGGCGAGCACCAGGTTGCCGAGGATGCCCTGCAGGATGTTGTTGAAGTCGTGCGCGATGCCGCCGGTGAGCTGGCCGATGGCCTCCATCTTCTGCGCCTGTCGCAATTGCGCCTCCAGCTGCTCGCGTTCGGCCTCGGCGCGCTTTCGCGGGCTGATGTCGCGGCCGATGTAGAGCACGTGCGGCTGGTCGCGGTGCCGGATCGGCACGCCGCGCACCTCGATCTGGAAGGTGCCGCCGTCCTCGCGCCGCGCGTCCGCCTCCCAGGTCACGGTCTCGCCGGCGAGGGCGCGTTCGTGCAGCGCGCGGATGCGGGCGGTGAGCTCGGGGTTGCTCATGGTGAGGTCCATGCGCCCAACGGCCTCGGCGCGCCTGCGTCCGCTCATCGCCTCGTAGGCCGCGTTGACGTCGACAATGCGGAACCCGGCGTCGCGCAGCACCAGCGAGTCGGCCGAGGCGTTGAAAATCGCGCGGTACTGCTCCTCGCTGGCGCGAAGACGGTCCTCGGCGGCGCGCCGGTCCGTGATGTCGCGGCCGACGTAGAGCACGTGCGGCTGGCCGCGGTAGACCATGGGCACGCCGTGGACCTCGAGCAGGAAGCGGCTGCCGTCCTTGCGCCGCGCCTCCGATTCGACGTGGAAGGCCTCGCCGGCGATCGCGCGCGCATGCAGCCGGCGCCGGTCCTCGTTCAGCTCCGGCACCTGCAGCGTCAGCTGGGTGGAGCCCACGACATCCTCGCGGCGATGCCCGCCGAGCCGCTCATAGGCCGGATTGACGTCGACGATGCGGAAACCGGCGTCGCGCAGCACCAGCGAGTCGGTGGTGGCGTCGAAGATGGAGCGGTACTGCTCCTCGCTCGCCCGCAGCCGCTCCTCGGCCGCCTTGCGCTCGGTGATCTCCCGCGTGGCGACGAAGACGTGCGGCGTCCCGGAGATCTCCACCTTCTTCAGCGTGATCTCGTCCCAGTGCAGGCTGCCGTCGCGGTTGCGGCGGTGCCATTCGCTGCGCACCAGTTCGCCCTGCCGCGCGCGTTCGATGAGCCGGATCGCGTCGGCCCCGGCATAGGGCGGCTCGCCGGTGCCGAACGCATCGAGCGACAGGCGACGCAACGCCTCGACGCCGATGCCGAAGGTCGCGCAGGCCTTGGGATTGGCGTCCACGATCGCGCCAGTCTCGAAATCGAGCACCAGGATGGCGGATTCGGCGGCCTCGAAGATGGTGCGGTAGCTCGTCTCCGAGCGCCGGCGCTCGATCTCGGCGCCGACGCGCGCGGCGAAGATCTTGAGCATGGCCTCGAACAGGGCCTTGTCGCCGAGCGGCTGGCGCGACATCACCGACAGCACGCCGATGGCGCGGCCGTAGGCGTCGTTCAGGGTCGTGGCCGCGTAGCCCTCGATCCGCTGCTCCGCCAGGATGGCGTCGTCCGGGAACTGCGCCGCCACGCCCTGCGGCAGGAAGCGGAACGCACGTCCGACGGTGCTGGCGCAAGGCGTGCCCGCGATGTCGTACTCGATGTTGCCCGCGATGCGGCCGTCGAAGAACGTCGCCAGCGTCTGCAGGCGGGCGCGCGATGGCTCCGGGAACACCGAAACCAGGCCGAATTCGACCCCCAGGATGGACGCGAGCGCCGTGAGCAGCTGCTCGTAGATCTTCTCGCCCTCGGCGCCGGAGACCGCGAGCGCGGCCTCGCGCATGGCGCTGGCGATGTCCCTTTCCTTCGTCATCGGGCGGCAGTCTAGCGGCAAGGCCTGCGGGAATCAGCCGGCGTTACCCGGGCGCAACCATTGAAACAGGACTGAAACAATGCGCGGCTGGAGCAGTTCAGCCGGGGACGAACAGGTACCCCGCGCCCCGCACGGTCTTGATGGCGGCAGGCTTGGCCGGATCGGCCTCGATCTTGCGCCGCAGGCGCGCGATGCGGATGTCGATGGAGCGGTCGAACGGCTCCCAGTCCCTCTTGCGCGTGAAGTTGAGCAGCTGGTCGCGCGACAACACCCGGTTCGGGTTCTCGAGGAATACCTTGAGCAGGTCGAATTCCATTCCGGTGAGCGGGATTTCCGCGCCGTCCGCGCCGAACAGCTGGTGGGTCAGGAAGTCGAGCTGGCAACTGCCCACCTTCACCCGCTTGCCCTGCGCCGCAGCCTCGCTTTCGGACCCGCCGGCGCTCGCCGCCGGGCCCTTCCTGACCCGCCGCAGCACGCTGCGGATTCGGGCGCGCAACTCGCGCGGGTCGTAGGGCTTGGCAAGATAGTCGTCCGCCCCGACCTCCAGGCCGACGACGCGGTCCACGAC
The DNA here is from genome assembly GCA_052386675.1 of Betaproteobacteria bacterium. GTDB lineage: Bacteria > Pseudomonadota > Gammaproteobacteria > Burkholderiales > SG8-39 > RBG-16-66-20. The sequence continues at coordinate 105,954 of JBQTJX010000019.1, read as the reverse complement.
GTCGCCCTGCCCCGTCACCATGATGATCGCCACCTCGTGCCGCTCCCGCAGCCAGCGCGCGAGGGAAAACCCGTCCTCGCCCGGCAGGTTCACGTCCAGCAGCACGACGTCGGGCACGCCCCGGGCGATGGCCTCGCGCATTGCCTGGCCGTCGCCGGCCAGGGCCACCACGAAGCCGTGGTTCGACAGGTACTCGCGCGTCGCCTCGCCCGCGTCGGCATCGTCCTCGACGATCAGGACGCTGCCGCTGCCAGGAATGTCACGTTCGGTCGCCATGTGAGATCCGGATGATACCCAACGATACGAAGTGTTTCCGAATCGACATCGACGGAATACCTCGTCCGCCCAGACTGCGCCCATGTCCCCAGCCGGGGAAGCACCTGAAGGAGAAGCACATGGAACGGATCCACGCCATCGAACTGCCGCAGCCGCTCGGAGCGAGCGGCAACCGGCGCCTCGCCGCGCTCGCGGCAGCCCTCGCGGGCGCCCTGTCCTCCGCCTGCGACACAGTCGCGGCCTGGGCGCAGGCGCGCGGCAAGGCCGCCACGCGGCGCGAGCTGCACGGCCTGAGCGACCACACGCTGCGCGACATCGGCCTGCACCGGAGCCAGATCGACGGCCTTTTCCGCTGACCGGGTCGGTTCCGCTATGCTCCCGCTTCCTCAACGGAGGCGGGAGCACGGTTGCATGACCGACTGCATCGACGTCCATACCCACGTCGTACCGGAGGACTTCCCCGCCTACGCCGGCGCGGGCCGCGACGTGCCCTGGCCTGCCATGGCCGAGGCGCATGCCTGCCACCGCCACGTGATGATTTCCGGCAAGGTCTACCGCACGGTGTCCGATGGCAGCTGGAGCGTGCCGCGGCGGATCGAGGCCATGGGCGAGATGCGGGTGACGCGGCAGGCGCTGTCGCCGATGCCGGAACTGCTGTCCTACTGGCTGCCGCTGGAGGACGCGAAGGTCCTGATCCGGTTCCTCAATGAAGAGATTGCGCGCATGGTCGCGCTCGCGCCGGAGCGCTTCATCGGCCTGGGCTGCGTGCCGCTGCAGGACGTGGACAGCGCCATCCGCGAGCTGGAATTCGTCAAGCAATCCCTGAAGTTCCCGGGCGTGGAGATCGCGAGCCACGTCAACGGCGTGTCCATCGGCGACGCGCGCTTCGAGCCGTTCTTCGCTGCCGCGGCAACCATGGAGATGGCGATCTTCGTCCATGCGCTGCGTCCCGCCGGACAGGAGCGCATCGTCGGTGCCTTCTCCGAACAGGCGGTGTGCTTTCCGGGGGACATTGCGCTGGCGGCCGCGTCCATGATCACCGGTGGCATCGCGTCACGGCATCCGGAACTACGCATTGCGTTCAGCCACGGCGGCGGCGGGCTGCCACTGCTGCTGCCGCGGCTGGTGCACGCGTGGAATGCGATCCCGAAGGCAAAGGAATCGCTGGCGGAGTCGCCCTTGGCGTATGCGCGGCGCTTTTTCTATGACGCATTGCTGTTCGAGCCGAAGGCGGTTCGCTTCGCGGTGGAAACCTACGGCGCCTCCCAGGTGATGATCGGGAGCGACTACCCGTTCAACATGGGCGACCTCGACCCGCTGGGGACGGTGGAGCAGGCCGGTTTCGATGCCGCCACGCTGCGGGCGATCCGCGCCGGCAACGCGCTGCGCTTCCTCGATGTAACCGATCGGTTACATCAAACAGCCTAGCCGCGCAGCTTGAAGCGCTGGATCTTCCCGGTCGCCGTCTTGGGCAGTTCCGCCGCGAACTCGATCCAGCGAGGGTATTTGTAGGGCGCGAGCTTGCTCTTGACGTAAGCCTGCAGGTCCTCGACCGTGGCCTGGCGGCCCGGCTTGAGGACCACGAAGGCCTTGGGCTTCACCAGCTTCTGCTCGTCCTCGTGCCCCACCACCGCGGCCTCGAGCACCGCCTCGTGCGACACCAGCGCCGCCTCGACCTCGGCGGGCGACACCCAGATGCCGGACACCTTGAGCATGTCGTCGGTGCGGCCGCCGTAGGCATAGAAGCCATCGGCGTCCTGCGTGTACTTGTCGCCGGACCGCGCCCACTCGCCAACGAAGGTCGAGCGGCTCTTTTCCCGGTTGTTCCAGTACAGGTTGGCCGCCGTGGGCCCCTTGATGAGGAGCTCGCCCAACTCGCCCTGCTTCACGAGGTTGCCCTGCTCATCCACCAGTTTCAGTTCGTAGCCCGGAACCGCCTTGCCGGTGGTGCCGTAGCGCAGGTCGCCAGGCCGGTTGGAGAGGAAGATGTGCAGCATCTCGGTGGAGCCGATGCCGTCCAGGATCTCGACGCCGACTTTCTCCTTGAACGTCCTGGAGATCTGGGGTGGCAGCGCTTCTCCCGCGGAAATGCATTGCCTGAGATTCAGCTGGTCCTTGCCCGGGAAGGCGGGCGAAGCCAGCATGGCGGCGTATAGCGTCGGCACACCGAAGAACAGCGTCGGCTTCTTCTCGCTCAGGCGCTTGAACACCGCGTCCGGCGTCGGGCGCTCCGCCATCAGGATGGTGGTCGCGCCGGCGGCGAGCGGGAAGGACAGCGAGTTGCCCAGGCCGTAGGCAAAGAACAGCTTGGCCGCGGAAAACACGACGTCAGAATCGCCCAGCCCGAGGACGCCCTTCGCATACAGGTCCGCGGTCAGCCGCATGCTCGAATGCACGTGCACCGTACCTTTGGGCATGCCGGTTGAGCCCGAGGAGTAGAGCCAGAAGCAGGGATCGTCGCGCGTGGTCGGCGCCGGATCCAGCGCGGGACTTGCCTTGGCGAGCAGTTCGGCGAACGGCGGCTTGAGGATGTGCTTGAGGAACGGCAGCTTGGCCAGGAACGGCTCGAACTGCGGCGCCAGCGCCGGCGACACCAGCAGCGCCTTGGCGCGGCTGTCCGAGAGCATGTACTCGTAGTCCTTCGGTGTCAGCAAGGTATTGACGGCGATCGGCACGATGCCGGCCTTGATAGCGCCAAGGAATGCGACCGGCCAGTCGATGGAATCGTGCATCGCGATGAGGATGCGGTCTTCCATCCGCAGGCCCAGCGACAACAGGTGGTTGCCGAAGCGGTTCACGCGCTCGGCGAGCTCGCCAAAGCTGCACTGGCCGGCGTCGTCGATGTAGGCGGTCTTGCCGGCGCGGCCGGCGGCGAGGTTCCCCTCGACCAAATCCACCGCCGCGTTGTACTGGCGCGGTATTTCCATGTCTCCCCCTCGGGCCAAAATCGTGGTCTGTCCCTGATTTTCCCTGGCCAATTCCAGCCAGGCCTGGCCCCATTCCGCCGCGACTTCCTCGGGCAGCGTTCCGGAGGAGGCATCGTGCTGCACGCGCTCGCCGATGCGCTGCGCGCCGAGTCCGGACAGGAGTTCGTCGAACTTCTTCCCGCCGAAATTGAAGGTCTCGGCGTAGGTCCGGTCGCCGAGGCCGAATACGCCGTAGCGCACCCGGGACAGGTCCGGCCGCTTCGCCTTCAGGTCTTCGTAAAGGGCCTTGGCGTTGTCCGGCACGTCGCCCTGGCCGTAGGTGGAGGTGCAGATCAGGAACACGCCGGGCTTCTCGAACACTGCGGCATCCAGCTTGTCCATCAACAGGGTCGCGACTACGGTCTCACCGTCGTCCCAGGCGAGTTCCAGCTCCTGCGCCACGAGCTGGGCCGTGCCGGTCATGGTGCCGACGAGAATGTGGATCCTGGCGCTCATCCTTGACACACACTATATTGCAGCCTAAACTTTCGGTCAAGCACCATATTGCATGAACGCCCCTCACCCCCGTCCCGAATCGCTCTACCTGTCCCAGCTGGGCGACCGGGTGCGCGCCTGGCGCGCCGGACAGCGCATGACGCGCAAGGCGCTGGCGGCGGCCTCGGAGGTTTCCGAGCGCTACCTCGCGCAGCTGGAGGCGGGCGAAGGCAATGTCTCCATCCTGCTCCTGCGCCGCATCGCGCACGCCATGGAAGTGCCGGTGGAAATCCTGGTGCGCGAGCATGACGCCGAGCCCAAGCGCAGCCGCATCGCACTGGTCGGGCTTCGCGGCGCGGGCAAATCGACCCTGGGCGCAAGGCTCGCCCTGGCAATGGACATCCCGTTCGTCGAGCTGGACCGCGAGGTGGAGCGCGAAGCCGGCGCCGGACTGGGCGAAGTGTTCTCCATGTACGGCCAGGACGCCTTCCGCCGCTTCGAACGCAAGGCCCTCGCCCGCGTGCTGAAGCAGCATCCGCGCGCGGTCGTCGCGGCAGGCGGCAGCCTGGTGAATGATCCCGAGAGCTGGCGCATGCTGCTCGACAACTGCACCTGCGTCTGGCTCAAGGCCTCGCCCGAGGAGCACATGAAGCGGGTCATGGAACAAGGCGACCTGCGGCCGTTCGCGGGCAAGATGCAGGGACGCAGCACCGCGCTGGACGAAATCCGCCGCCTGCTGGCCGAGCGCGACGCGCTTTACGCCCGCGCCGATGCCGTGGTGGACACCAGCGGCAAGCCCCTGAAGCAGAGCTTCTCCGAACTCAAACGCACCGTTTCCGAAAGCCAGCCGGCACACCCATGATCGCCTTCGAGACCAAGCCCGAGAACTATCACCACTGGAAGCTCGCCTTCGACGGGCCGGTGGCCACCCTGACGCTGGACGTGGCCGAGGACAAGGGCCTCGCCCCCGGCTACAAGCTGAAGCTGAACTCCTATGACCTCGGCGTGGACATCGAGCTGCACGATGCGCTCAACCGCATCCGCTTCGAGCACCCGGAGGTGAAGTCGGTGGTGCTCACCAGCGGCAAGAGCCGCATGTTCTGCTCCGGGGCCAACATTTACATGCTGGGCCTGTCCACGCACGCGTGGAAGGTGAACTTCTGCAAGTTCACCAACGAGACCCGCAACGGCATCGAGGATTCCTCGCGCCACTCCGGGTTGAAGTTCCTCGCTGCGCTGAACGGCACCACCGCCGGCGGCGGCTATGAAATGGCGCTCGCCTGCGACGAGATCGCGATCGTGGACGACCGCTCCACCACCGTCAGCCTGCCCGAGGTGCCGCTGCTGGGCGTGCTGCCGGGCACCGGCGGCCTCACCCGCCTGGTGGACAAGAGGAAGGTGCGGCGCGACCTCGCCGACGTGTTCTGCACCACTGCCGAGGGCGTGCGCGCCGACCGGGCGAAGGAATGGAAGCTGGTGGACCACGTCGCCAAGCCGCAGGCCTTCGCCGAATTCGTGAAGAGCCGCGCGCTGGAGCTGGCGAAGCAGTCCGACCGCCCCGGCGGCCCGGGGGTGGCGCTGACGCCACTGAAGCGGGAGTACGTGAAGGTGAAGATCGATGCGGCGACTCGCACGGCTGAGATTACGGTGCATGCGCCGACGAAGGCACCCGACGCAGTCGAGCTGAGCGCCGGCTGGTACCCGCTGCAGCTCGCGCGCGAGCTGGACGACGCCATCCTCGACTTGCGCCACAACCACCTCGAGGTCGGGCTGTGGCTGCTGAAGACGCGCGGCAAGGCAGAAGAGATGCTCAAGGTGGATGCGCTGCTGGAGAAGAACGCGTCGCACTGGCTGGTCAGGGAAACAGTGGGGTATCTGAGGCGCACGCTTGCCAGATTGGACGTTTCCTCGCGATCGATGTTTGCAATTTTCGACGTCGAATCCTGCTTCGCAGGAACGCTCGCGGAGCTCGCTTTCGCCGCCGACCGGAGTTACATGCTGGATGCGGAGCCCGGTCCGTCTCTTACCTTCTCCAGCCTCAACTTCGGCACCTACCCGATGGTCAACGGCGATACCCGGATCTCGGCGCACTATTGCGGCGACCTTCCCAAGCTTCCGGTCGGCTCACCCATCACGGCGAAGCAGGCCTCGGAACTCGGCCTCGTCACCTCCACTCCCGACGACCTCGACTTCGAGGAGGAGGTGCGCATCGCCTGCGAGGAGCGCGCCAGCCTTTCGCCGGACGCCCTCACCGGCATGGAGGCGAGCCTGCGCTTCACCGGCCGCGAGAACATGGCCACGCGCGTCTTCGGGCGCCTCACTGCGTGGCAGAACTGGATCTTCATCCGGCCCAACGCGGTCGGCGAGCAGGGCGCGCTGAAGGTCTACGGCAGCGGCTCGAAGGCGAAATTCAACTGGGAGCGCGTATGAGCGGCATCAACTACAGCGAGAAGATCCCGAACAACGTCCACCTCGCCACCGACCGCACGCTGCAACGCGCGCTCGAGCACTGGCAGCCGAAGTTCATCGATTGGTGGAAGGGCATGGGCCCGACCGATTTCCAGGGCGCCGACGTCTACCTGCGCACCGCGGTGTCCGTCGACGCCGATGGCTGGGCGCAGTACGGCGCGGTGAAGATGCCGGACTACCGCTGGGGCATCTTCCTCGCCGACCCGGTCGCCGACCGCAGGATCGGCTTCGGCGATGCCATGGGCCAGCCCGCCTGGCAGCAGGTGCCGGGCGAGTACCGCTCCACCCTGCGCCGCCTCATCGTCACCCAGGGCGACACCGAGCCCGCCTCGGTGGAGCAGCAGCGCCTGCTGGGCCACACCTGCCCTTCCCTGTACGACCTGCGCAACCTGTTCCAGGTCAACGTCGAGGAAGGCCGCCACCTGTGGGCCATGGTCTACCTGCTGCACGCCTACTTCGGCCGCGACGGGCGCGAGGAGGCCGAGGAACTGCTGCAGCGCCATTCGGGCGATGCCGACAAGCCGCGCATCCTCACCACCTTCAACGAGCCGATTTCCGACTGGCTGTCGTTCTACTGCTTCACCTACTTCACCGACCGAGACGGCAAGTACCAGCTGAAGAGCCTCGCCGAGTCCGGCTTCGACCCGCTGTCGCGCACCTGCCGCTTCATGCTCACCGAGGAAGCGCACCACATGTTCGTAGGCGAGACCGGCATCGGCCGCGTGGTGAAGCGCACGCTGGAGGTGATGAAAGCGCTGGGCACGGACGATCCGGCCGCGATCCGCAAGGCGGGCGCGGTGGACCTGCCGCTGCTGCAGAAGTACCTGAACTTCTGGTGCTCCTCGTCGCTGGACCTGTTCGGCAACGAGATTTCCTCGAACTCCGCGGCCAACTTCGCCAACGGCCTCAAGGGCCGCCCGGACGAGAGCCAGTTCGAAGACCACGTGCTGCGCAGCGCGACGCTGAAGCTCGCCACGCCCGAGGGCGAGCAGGAAGTGCCCATGCTCAACGCGCTGAATGAGGTCATGCGCGAGTCGTACCTGAAGGATTGCGAGATCGGCCTCAAGCGCTGGAACCGCGTCATCGAGCGCGCCGGACATGGCGCGCTGGCCCTGTACCTGCCCTCAGCTCACTTCCGCCGTTCCATCGGCTCCTGGGTGGGTCATCCGGTGGATCCCCAGGGCCGCCTCATCCCGCGCGAGGAATACGACCGGCGCCTGCACGACTGGATCCCGTCGGACGCCGACCGCGCATTCGTGCGCAGCCTGATGCAGCGCGTGGTAGAGCCGGGCAAGATGGCCGGCTGGGTGGCGCCCCCGGATCGCGGCATCAACAACCTGCCCGTGGAGCATGAGTACGTCCACCTACAGTAAGGCGGAGCTCTCCGCCTTCCTCAATCGCATGCTCGAGACCGAGCGCGCGGGAGCGAAGGCGCTGGTCGCGTTCATGGACGAACACGAGCGCAACGGCCCGGCCTGGACCACGCTGCGGAAGGTGCAGGCCGACGAAGCGCACAACTGCGCCCTCCTCGGCCGGCTGCTGGACCGCGACGGCGTGCCGCACAGCCATGCCACGGGCGAGTTCCACGCCAAGGCCATCGCCGTCGCCGGTCGCCGTGCGCGCATCGAGTTCCTGATGCGCGGCCTGGGGTGGGCGGTGCGCGAATTCAACGCCGTGCTGCCTCGCATCGCCGACGCCGAAGCGGCGACGCTGCTCACCCGGATGCGCGATTCCCACCTGCGGAGCATCGAGGCATGCCGCGTCGCGGCCGCGTCGCTGCAGGACTGACCCTCCTGCTCGCAGCCACGCTGCCAGCGGCCGCCTGCGAACTCCCGGTCGACGAAGGCTCGGCGCCCATGCGCCGCCTGGTGGCGCGGGTGAAGTACCTGCCGGAGACGGAATCCTGGTCCGAACTGATGTCGCGCACCCGCACCACGGTGCACTACATCCTGCTGCTGGAGGAACCCCGGCGCGTGGACGGCCACTGCCACTGGCCGGTCGAAATCCGCGCCGAAGACAAGCTGTGGAAGCGCTTCCTGGTGCCCGGCGCGGGCGGGAAGGTGATCGAACTGCCGGCGGGCGGCTAGCCTTGGCCTATTGCAGGGATTTCCGGTCCAGCGGGCCGCCGCGCGGCATGTCAGGCTTGTACTCCCTGGCCTGGCCGACGTGGCGCGGACCGGTATTCTGTTCCTGTGTTTGCGCGGACTTCAGGTCGGCCCGCTGCTGCAGCTTCCTGGTGAGGTCCTCGGTGGAATAGGTGCCGCCGCCCCCGCCCTTCATCTCGGCAGGCTTCACCTTCACGCCAGGGGGTTTCTCGCCGTAGTAGACCTTGCCCTTCTCGTCGACCCACTTCTGCGACCACGCCGCGCCGCAAAAGGCCATCGCCAGCAGGAACATTCCGGTACGCCGCATCGTGGACCTTCCTAGTTCGCGCCGTGCAGGCGCAGCATGCGCGAGAGCGGCTTCAGGTTCGCCGCCTCGGCGATGGACAGCGGCGTCGCGCCGCTGGGGCTCCTGGCATTGATCTCGGCGCCCTTCTCGATCAGGAACTGCGCGACTTCCAGGCGACCATACAGCACCGCGGTGTGCAGGGGCGTGGTCCCGCTCCGGGTCCGGCTGTTGACGTCGGCGCCGCGCTTCAGCAGCACGCCGACCAGGGCGAGGTTGTCCTTCATCACCGCGTAATGCAGCGCCGAGGCGCCGGAGCCCGGGTCCTTGGCTTCGACGTCGGCGCCGCCATCCAGCAGCTTCAGCGCGGCGGCATCCTCGCCCTTGGCAATTGCGCCGTGCAGCGTCTGCGCCGGGGCGAGCGCGGATGGCGTGGCCACGACCGGATCGCTGCCCTCGCCCTTGGCCGTGCGCGGCGCGCGATCCTCCGACTGGGATTGGGGTTCGGGTGCCGGTTGCGACTCGGCAGCCGGCTTCGCGGGCGGCGTCCCCACGGTGGCGTCGTTGGGTTCGCCGCCGCCGAAGATGGCGCGAAAAACACCCTGGATGGCGTTGCCGATGCCCTGGATGACCCGCCCCGGCCCTTCCGGTTCCTTTGCCGGCTCGGGCGGCGTCGAAGAGCCCTGGGTCTGGGCGAGCGCCGGCGCCGCGACGAGCACGGAGACCGCGAGCACCCATCGAACCCATTGCCAGAGGCGCATGCCCGTCCCCCCGTGAGCCATCAGGTGATGATACCTCCGTTCGCGGCCTGCAAGTGCCCCGCCGGCCTCCTACTTGAAGCGCTCGTCAACCGGGATCCGCAGTCCATTGGCAAGGCGGTTCGTGGCGTTGGCGAGCGCGGCCACCGACATGAGTTCCATGAGCATCGCTTCGCTCATGCCCTTGGCGCGCGCCGCGGCGGTGTGCGAGTGCGTGCAGTACTCGCAGCCGTTGGTGGCGCTCACCGCGACATAGACCATTTCCTTCACCAGCGGATCGAGCGCGCCGGGCGCCATCACCTGGCGCACGTCGTCCCAGGTCCGCCGCAGCAGCGCCGGGTCGTTGGCGAGCGCTTTCCAGAAATTGTTGATCCAGTCCGTCCCGCGGGCCTTCATGATCTCGTCGTACACCGCCCGGACCTCTGGCGTCGCCTCCGCGTATTCGACCAGCTTCACCAGCGCCATGCCTGCCTCCCGGGGCGTGAACCGACAATGCGGCTTTGGGCAATAATAGCGCCATGCTCCTCAAGGGCTCCTGCCACTGCCGCGCGGTGCGCTTTTCGCTGCGCAGCCACACCCCCGTGCCCTACATGCACTGCTACTGCTCCATCTGCCGCAAGACCGCCGGCGGCTCGGGCAGCGCGGTGAATGTCATGGGCGAGGCCGACAGCCTGAAGGTCACCGGCAAGGCAAACGTCGCCGTCTATCGCCCGAAGCAGGGCTTGCGGCATTTCTGCCGCAAGTGCGGCTCGGCGCTTTGGGTCTGGGACAAGCGCTGGGCGGCCTGGATCTACCCCTTCGCCTCGGCGATCGACACCCCGCTGCCCCTGCCGCGCGAGCGGCAGCACATCCTGCTCGACTCGAAGGCGCCCTGGGTGCGCGTGCCCTCCGGACCCGGCGAGAAGCGCTTTCGCGCGTACCCGCGCGAAGCAATCGCGGACTGGCATCGCAAGAGAAGGCTGCTCGCGCCATGAAACTCCTGTTCGACATGTTCCCGGTGGTCTGCTTCTTCGCGGTCTACTGGTTCAGCGACATCTACGTCGCCACCGCGGCCGCGATCGCGGCCACGCTGGGCCAGGTGGCCTGGCTCAAGCTGCGCGGCAGGCGCGTCGAGCCGATGCTGTGGGCGAGCCTCGCCATCATCGTCGTCTTCGGCGGCCTGACGCTGGTGCTCAAGGACCGCATGTTCATCATGTGGAAGCCGACGGTGCTGTACTGGCTGTTCGCCGTGGTGCTGGGGGTCTCGGCCACCGCCTTCGGCAAGAACCTGATCCGCGCCATGATGTCCAAGGAAGTGAGCCTGCCGGACGCGATCTGGTCGCGGCTCAACTGGAGCTGGGTGGCGTTCTTCGCGGTGATGGGCGTGGTCAACCTCGCGGTGGCCTACAACTTCTCGGAGGCGGACTGGGTGAAGTTCAAGCTGTTCGGCGGCCTCGGGCTGATGCTGCTGTTCGTGGTCGCGCAGGCGTTTTTCCTCGCTCGCCACATGGACGAGGGCAAGCCGTGAGCGTCGCCGACGAGATCGTCCGCCGATTGCAGCCGCTGGCGCCTACCCGGCTGGACCTCGAGGACGAAAGCGCCCGGCACGCCGGCCATGCCGGGGCCGCACCCGGGGGCAGCACGCACTGGAAACTGACCATCGTCTCGCCCGCGTTTTCGGGCCGGCCGACGGTGGCCCGCCATCGCATGGTGTACCAGGCGCTCGGAGACCTGATGCAGCACCCGATCCATGCGCTCGCCATCAGCGCGCGGGCCCCCGCGGAAGTTGACGCATAATGTCGCCCTCTTTCGAAAGGAAAACCATGCAGAAGGTGTATTTCGGCGCGATCCTGGCCGCGGCCCTGGCCCACGCGCCGTACGCCGCCGCCCAGTCGCCGGCCAAGCCCGCCCCCGCCAAGCCCGCCGCGGCCGCGGCATCCTCGACCGGCCCGGTGGCCACGGTGAACGGCGTGCAGATCCCGCGCCAGCGCGCGGACATGATCGCCCAGCAGCGCCTGCAGCAGGGCGTGTCCGACAACGAGCAACTGCGCTCGGCGATCAAGGAAGAGCTGATCAACCGCGAGATCATCCAGCAGGAAGCGACCCGCAGCGGCTTCACCAAGAAGCCCGAACTGCAGCAGGAGCTCGACTTCGTGCGCCAGACCGTGATCGTGCAGGCCTACCTGCGCGACTGGGCGCAGAAGAATCCGGTCAGCGACGCCGAGGTCCAGAAGGAATACGACCGCGCGAGGGCCCAGACCGGCACCACTGAGTACCGCGCGCGCCATATCCTGGTCGGCACCGAGGACGAGGCGAAGAAACTCATCGCCGAGATCACCAAGGGCGCGAAGTTCGAGGACATCGCGCAGAAGAGCTCCAAGGACGACGGCACCCGGCCGCGCGGCGGCGACCTGGACTGGAACGTCCCGGGCACCTTCGACAAGGCCTTTTCCGACGCCATGGTGAAGCTGGAGAAGGGCACCATGACCAACGCGCCGGTGCGCACCCGCTTCGGCTACCACATCATCCGCCTGGAGGACGTGCGCCCGGTGAACTTCCCGCCGGTGGCGCAGGTGAAGCCGCAGATCCAGCAGCGCCTGACGCAGCAGAAGATCGACGCCCTGGTGCGCGACATGCGGGGCAAGGCGAAAGTAGAGTAGTCCCCCGCGCTTGCAGCTACCTCGCCCGAAGCCGCCGCGCGTCACGCTCGAGGGGCGCTACGCGCGCCTCGAGCCGCTGTCCACCATCCACGCGGCCGACCTCTACCTGGCCTCCTCCGGCGCGGGCGCGGACCAGCTGTTTGCCTACCTGTTCGACGTGCCGCCAGCGGATCCCGCGGCGATGCACCGCTGGGTCGAGGCTGCCGCGGCCAGGGACGACCCGCTGTTCTCCGCCGTGGTCGACGAAGCCACCGGCAAGGTGGCGGGGCGCCAGGCGCTGATGCGCATCACGCCGGAGCATGGCGTGATCGAGATCGGCAATATCTTCTGGGGGCCGGCCATATCCCGCAGCCGCGTCTCCACCGAGGCGCTGTACCTTGCCGCGCGCCACGTCTTCGAGGATCTGGGCTACCGCCGCTTCGAGTGGAAGTGCAACAACCTGAACGCGCCTTCCAAGGCCGCGGCATTGCGCTTCGGCTTCAGCCACGAGGGCCTGTTCCGCCAGCACATGTGGACCAAGGGCGCCAATCGCGACACCGCGTGGTTCGCCATGGTCGATTCGGAGTGGCCCGGCCTGAAGCGCCGCTTCGAGCGCTGGCTCGATCCGGCCAACTTCGACACCGCCGGGCGCCAGAAGGCGCGCCTTCAGGAAATGTAGGACCTGTAAGGCCCCGCGCCCCGGCGCGACTCAGGCAAAGGAGAACACCATGCGCAACCTCATCCTCGCCCTCGCCTTCCTGCTGCCCACCGTCGCGCAAGCCCAATCCGGACTCGCCAAGGCCACCTTCGCCGGCGGCTGCTTCTGGTGCGTCGAGGAAGCGTTCGAAAAGCTGCCGGGCGTCACCGCCGCGGTCTCCGGCTACATGGACGGCCGCACGAAGAACCCGACCTACGAACAGGTTTCCTCCGGCATGACCGGCCATACCGAGGTGGTCGAGGTCACCTACGACCCGGCCAAGGTGAGTTACGAGAAACTGCTGCAGCACTTCTGGATCAACCATGATCCGACCACCCTGGAGCGCCAGTTCTGCGACGGCGGCTCGCAATACCGGCCCGGGATCTACTGGCATACCGAGGAGCAGAGAAAGTTCGCCGAGGCCTCGAAGGCGAAATGGGAGAAGGACAAGCCGTTCAAGGAGAAGATCGTGACCCCGGTGGTCAAGGCGCAGCAGTTCTGGCCGGCCGAGGACTACCACCAAGACTATTTCAGGAAGAACCCGGTGCGCTACCAGTTCTACGTCTCCGGCTGCGGCCGCTACGCGCGGCTGGACCAGCTCTGGGGCAAGCTCAGGAAGCAGTAGGCAACCCAATCGCGCGCTTCAGGCGCTTCAGCGCTTCGGCCTCGCCGCGCACGCGGAAGGTCGCGCCGTCGTTCCCGGACCGCTCCTCCAGCACCTCGCAGTTGTCGAAAATCTCCCCGCGCAGGCGCTGCGCGGTCCACGGCAGGAACAGCTCTGCCTCGACCAGGTCCTTGCGGAAGAAGGCGAGGATCGCCTCGCGCAGCCCGGCGACATCGTCTTCGCGACGAGCGCTCATGACGATGCAGCCCGGATGCAGCGTGCGCAGCGCGGCTTCCTTCTCCGCCGCCGCGGCGGGCGCCAGGCGGTCGATCTTGTTGAAGACGAGGATGCGCGGCACGTCCTGCGCGCCGATTTCGTCCAGCACCTTCTCCGTCACCATGTGCTGGCGTTCGCTGCCCGGATCGCTCGCGTCCACCACATGCAGCAGCAGCGAGGCTTCCAGCGCTTCGTCAAGCGTGGACTTGAACGAGGCCACCAGCTCGTGCGGCAGGTTCTTGATGAAGCCGACGGTGTCGCTCACCAGCACCCGCGGCTTGCCTTCGGGATGCAGGGCGCGCACCGTGGTGTCCAGCGTCGCGAACAGCTTGTCCGCGACCAGGATCTCGCTACCGGTAAGCGCGCGCATGAGCGTCGACTTGCCGGCGTTGGTGTAGCCCACCAGCGCCACCCGCGCCAGCCCCTCGCTCGCCTGGCGCCGCGCGCGCCGCGTCCGGCGCTCGGCGTCCATGGCGACGATCTCCTCCTGCAGCTCGGCGATGCGGTCGCGGATCTTGCGCCGGTCGAGCTCCGTGTGCGATTCGCCGGCGCCGCGGCCGCCGACGCCGCTGCGCTGCCGTCCCTGCGGCCCGGCCAGCTTGGCGGCCTCGCGCATGCGCGGCGCCATGTAGCCCAGGCGCGCGATCTCGACCTGGGCGCGCGCCGCGCGCGAGCGCGCATGGCGGTGGAAGATCTCCAGGATCACCATGGTGCGGTCCATCACCTCGCGGCCGACTTCCTTCTCCAGGTTGCGCGCCTGCGACGGGGAGATCTCGTGGTCGACAAGGATGATGTCCGCGTCCTCGGCAAGCGCTTTCAGCTCCTCGCGCTTGCCAGTGCCGAAATAGGCGGTCTGGTCGAAGCGGGCGCGCTTCTGGATGAAGGTCGCGACGACCTCGAAGCCGAGCGTCTTCGCGAGCTGTTGCAGTTCGCTCAACGAAGCCTCGAACTCGGTGTCGCTCACACCGGGCAGCTGCACCGCGGCGGCGACCGCCCGCCTGGGCTTGTCCTTCGTGTCTTGCATCATGGGGCGCGCAGGGTAGCAGATCGCGCAGGGGGTGCGCGATGCCGGGGCGCTAGAACTTGCGCACGCGCTCGATCTCGGACACCCGCCCGCCCACGAGCGTGATGGTGGTGGTGAAGGGGTCGGACGTGGTGGGCATGTAGGTCCAGGTCTTGAGCGACAGGCCCGTGCGCGCGGGCCTGCGCACCCCCGGCGCCATCTGCACGGTTCCCGGTGAGGCGAATGCAACGCCCTGGTCCGAAAGCAGGTCGGGCTCGCCGGCGATGCCCAGCAGTTCGCCTTCGCTCATGCCGCGCTGGATGCTGATGTACTTGGCGAAGGCCAGGCCCTTGTGGGGCTTGGGCGCGCGGGCGTCGCGCTCTGCGCGCGCCGCCGCTTCCTTCTGCTCCACCGCGGCCCGCTGGCGCTCGCGCTCCTCCAGCCGCTCGCCCTGGCAGCGGATGGTGTGGCATTCCTTGCCCTCGGCAGCGGGCGCTGGCGGCACTTCCTTCGCGTTCGGATCGACGACTACGGCCTTGACGCCCTGCGGCGGGGCCTGATTCGAGAAGTGCACCCGCCCCTGGGCGTCGGTCCACTTGTAGATCTGGGCCGATGCCGGAAGCGCCAATAGCACCAGCGCGAGGGAAAGGAGCCACTTCATGTCAGTCATATCGACCTAAACGCACGAGGGTCGTTCCCGGTTTCAGGTGCTTCACCGACGGCATCACCATGACGCAATTGTCGTAGGGCGTCTTCCAGGTGGTATCGCCATCGGTGGCGACCACCGTGCCGGCCTTCGGGATCACTTCCAGGCCCTTGAATGACCACGCGAATTTGAATGCCATGGACTTTGCGACCACCGCTTGCGTGACGCGAACCAGGCGCTGCTCTTTCGGCGGCGCGAGGGTGATCCGGGAATCGGCCCAGGCCGGCTCCACCGCGCCGGTGACCTTGAGGAAGCGCAGCACCGTGTCCTTCGCCACCTCGGCGGAGGACTTCTCCCAGTGCTGCCCGCACTCGATGAGCACCGCGGTCCGGGAACTTGCCGGGTCGCCGAAACCGCCCCGCTCCATCATGCGCAGTCCCGCCGGATGGCCGGTGTCGATGAGCAGGTCACCGGGGACGCCCAGCTTGCGCGAAAACGTGGCGCTCTTTTCACTCGTTCCGCACACCATGATCGGACGGCAGGGCTCGTGCATGGAATGAAGGTCGAGCAGGTAGTCGGCCGCGTCCACGAAGGGCTGCAACTGGCGCGCCCGGCGCAGTTCGATGGAATCGCGCCTGCCGAACAGAGCCTCGTCCGCCCACACGCGGTTGTAGTCCTCGTCGATATAGCGCGAGCGGTCCGGGTCGTCGTAGTCGAAGCGCGCGAATGCCTCCACGTTGGCGAAAGCAAGCGTGAGCTTGCCGCGCGCCGGCCTCACGCCTTCCTTGAACAGGTAATCCAGCGCGATGGCGCCGCAGATTTCGTTGCCGTGCGTCAGTGCCTGGATCATGACATTCGGCCCGGGTCTTCCGGAATCCAGCACCTGCACGTAGTCGACGCCGGTATTGCCTTGCCGATAGGACGCGATGTCGGGCGGCGAAAGATCGACGGGATAGTGGCCTGTGGTCTGTTTCGTGTT
The DNA here is from genome assembly GCA_052386675.1 of Betaproteobacteria bacterium. Taxonomy (GTDB): domain Bacteria; phylum Pseudomonadota; class Gammaproteobacteria; order Burkholderiales; family SG8-39; genus RBG-16-66-20. The sequence goes on along the minus strand of JBQTJX010000019.1, from coordinate 89,839 downwards.
CATAGGGCTTTGCGAATTTCCTCCAGCAGCGTGGTCAGGTCCTTTTGCAGCTTGTCGAAGCCGGCGCTCTTCGCGAGCGCGGCCTCGTCCATGTACAGGCGCTTGCTGATCTCGATCTGCAGGCTGTGGCGGCCCGCCTTCGGATCCGAATAGGCGCGCACCAGCTCGACGCCCTTGTAGGGATCGTTCACCTTGACCGAGTAGCCCATCCCGGACAGCGTCCGGCGCACCAGTTCGGTGAACGCCGGCTCGCAGGTGGTGCCATCGCGGTCCCCGAGGACGAAATCGGCGCGCACGTTGCCCTCCCCGTCCTCGCTCTGCTTGCCGGCGGTGCCGCGCATGGAATGGCAGTTGATGTGCCAGACCTTGCCGAATTTCTGCATCGAGGCGTCGAGCAGTTCGCGGATGGCGGCGTGGTACGGGGCGTGGCAGCGATCGATGCGGCCGCGCACTTCCGACGGCGACAGGCGGCGCGGATAGATGGGCCTTCCGTCCTCGAGCGTGCGCCACAGCAGTGCCTTGCCGACTTTCGCCTTGCCGCTGGGCACGTATTCCCAGGGCCAGGGCCCGTCCATCAGATCGAGGTCAACATCCCCCACGTTGCGGTTGGGATCCAGGTAGGTGCGCGGCCAGCGCGCGGCAAGCAGCGGCGCGCCGATCTCAGGCGCGGCGGCATAAAGTTCGTCCACGAAGCAATCCTCGCCTTCGCGCAACTCGGCCTCGCTCACCATGGCGCCGAAATCGTCCGGGAACCGGTTGCCCGAGTGCGGCGAATCCAGCACCAGAGGGATCGCCGGCGTTCTCGGGCCGCGGATGTCGAACACGGCGCTCACTTCGGAGCCCGGAAGCTGAGCAGCCAGTAGTGCTCCAGCAGGTCCACGTGCGCGTCCGTGCCGCAGCGCAAGGCGCGCCCGACAAGCTCGCCGGTCTCGGGGAAGTTCTTCAGCACCTCGTGGCTGCTGCCATCGGCCAGCTTGCGCGTCTGGAAGGCATTGCCCTGCGCATCGCGGCGCGAGACCGGCGTGCTCGAGCCCTCGACGTAGCGGTTGTCCAGGAAAGCCAGCAGCGCACCGGGGGCGACCGCGGACACGGCGGACGCAAGGAACGCATCGAGTTCCTCCAGCCGAACATGCGACCACCAGAATCCGGCAAACAGGGCGTCGTGCCGCCGCCCGAAGTCCGGCAGCTCGAATGCGCTGCCCTTGACGAACTCCACCCTGCCCGCGGGCAGGTCCTTGGTGCGGGCAATCTCGAGCACCTCTTCGTTCAGATCCAGCGCGGTGACCTGCGCCGCGGACTGCGCGATCACCGGCGTCCACCAGCCGGTGCCGCAGGCAAGCTCCAGCACCTTGCGGCCGGCGAACATGCTGCCAATGCGGCTGCGCAGCGCCGAGAGGTCGGCCTGGCGCTCAGGCTTGGCGTAGATGCGCTCGTACTCCGAGGCGCGCCTGGCATAGTACTGGGCCAACTCGGTCATGAGGGTTTCTCGTTCAGGTAGCAGGCGGCGAGCCGCCCCGGTGCAATTTCGCGCAGCGGCGGAGCTTCCTGAGCGCAGCGCGGCATGGCGTGGGGACAGCGTGGATGAAAATGGCAGCCGGGCGGCGGCGCCAGCGGCGAGGGAATCTCGCCCTTGATGGGCGCGAAGCTCCGGTTCTTGCGGTCCAGCCGCGGCACCTCCGCCAGTAAGGCCTGGGAATAGGGATGGTTCGGCTTCGCGAACAGTTCAGCGGTGGGCGCGCTCTCGACCACGCGGCCGAGGTACATCACCACGACCCGGTCCGAGAGGTGACGGACAACGCCCAGGTCGTGGCTGATGAAGAGATAGGTCAGTCCCAGGCCTTCGCGCAGGTCCATGAACAGGTTCAGCACCTGCGCCTGGATGGACACGTCCAGCGCGGCCACCGCCTCGTCGCAGACCAGGAAATCGGGCTTCACCGCCAGCGCCCGGGCGATGCCGATGCGCGCCCGCTGGCCGCCGGAGAACTGGTGCGGGTAGCGGCGGCGATAGGACGGATCCAGTCCCACCCGCCGCAGGAGCTGCGCGACGTAGTCCGGGATGTCGGCGGCGGGCACCAGGCCGTGCACTCGCGGCGCCTCGCCCACGATGTCCTCCACTCGCATGCGCGGGTTGAGCGAGGAGAACGGGTCCTGGAAGATCATCTGGACCGCGCGCACAGGCTTGCCGTTCACCGGCTCGCCCTTGTACTGCACGCCGCCGCTGGTCGGCGAGTGCAGGCCGCAGGCGAGTCGCCCAAGCGTGGACTTGCCGCAGCCGGACTCGCCCACCAGGCCGACCACTTCGCCCTCGTTCACCTCGAAGGAAACGCGGTCCACCGCATGCACGACGTGGCCGGCGACGCCGGCACCCAGGCGCAGGGCGAAGCGCTCGATGGCGTCCAGGCGCTTCTCGAAGCGCTTGGTCACGTCGCGGAACTCGAGCATCGGCTTGCTCATGCGGCGACCGCCCTGGCTGACAGGGGATGGTGGCAGCGCACCTGGCGCGATGCCTTGAGGGTGATCTGCGGAATCGAGCCGCAGGCGTCGTCGGCATGATCGCAGCGATCGCGGAAAGCGCAGCCCGCCGGCAGGTGCGCCAGCGACGGCGTCATGCCGGGAATCTGGCGCAGCCGCCCGCCAGTGGTGTTGGCCGCCGGGACCGAATCCAGCAGGCCGCGCGCATATGGATGCAGAGGCGCGTCCAGCACCTCGGCCGTGCTGCCCTGCTCCACGATGCGCCCGGCATACATGACGGCGACGCGGTCGGCGAGCCCGGCCACCACCGCGAGGTCATGTGTGATCCACACCAGCGCCGCGCCCGACTCGCGCACCAGGCGCTGCATCTCGTAGAGGATCTGGCCCTGCACGGTCACGTCCAGCGCCGTGGTGGGCTCGTCGGCGATGATCAGGTCCGGCCGGTGCAGCAGCGCGATGGCGATCGCGACCCGCTGGCGCATGCCGCCGGAGAACTGGTGCGGATACTGCGCCAGGCGCTCCTGCGGCGAGGCAATGCCGACCAGGCCCAGCGCCTCGACGGCGCGCCGGCGTGCCTCGTCGCGCGACACCGCGTCGTGCGCGAGCACGGTCTCCAGCATCTGCGTCTCGATGGACAGGACCGGGTTGAGCGTCATCATCGGGTCCTGGAAAATCATGGCGATGCGCTTGCCGCGCAGCCGGCGCAGGTCGCCGTCCGCCATCCCGACCAGTTCCATGCCGTCGAACTTCACGCTGCCGCCTGCGATGCGACCGGGCGCGTCCACCAGGCCCATGATGGAGAAGCCGGTCACCGATTTTCCGGACCCGGACTCCCCCACCAGCCCGAGAATCTCGCCGCGCTCGAGGTTGAAGCTGACGCCGTCCACGGCGCGCAGGCGGCCCTCGCGCCCGGCAAACTCCGTGACCAGGTCGCGGACTTCCAGCACCGCGGTCATGCCGCCTTCACTTTGCCAGGCGAGGATTGAGCACGTCGCGCAGCTGGTCGCCCACCAGGTTGATGGCGAGGATGGTGACCAGCAGCGCCACGCCGGGGTAGAAGCTGATCCAGTACTTGCCCGACATCAGGTATTCATAGCCGTTGGCGATCAGCAAGCCGAGCGAGGGTTCGGTGGTCGGCAGGCCGAGGCCGAGAAACGACAGCGTCGCCTCCAGCGCAATGGCGTGCGCCACCTGCACCGTGCCCACGACGATCAGCGGTGGCAGTGCATTGGGCAGCAGGTGGCGCAGCACGATGCGCGCGCCGGAGAGCCCCAGGCCGCGCGCCGCCTCCATGTACTCCTTGCTGCGCTCCACCAGCGCCGCGGAGCGCGCGGTGCGGGCGTAGTAAGCCCATTGCACGCACACCAGCGCGATGATGATCTTGTCCACGCCCTTGCCCAGCACCGCGAGCAGGATCAGCGCCACCAGGATCGCCGGGAAGCCCAGCTGGATGTCCACCACCCGCATCACGAACTGCTCGATGCGCCCGCCGGCGTAGGCCGCGAGCACGCCGGTCAGTGCGCCCAGCGTGAGCGCGATGATGCCGCTGACCACACCGACATAGAGCGACACGCGCAGGCCGTAGAGGATCGCCGAGAGCATGTCCCGCCCCTGCCCGTCCGTTCCAAGTACGTAGGTCATGCCGGCCATGCTCTTCGCCCCGGGTTCAAGCCGCGCATCGAGCAGGTCCAGCTTGCCGAGGTCGTAAGGGTTCTGCGGCGCGACCAGCGGCGCGAGCAATGCCACCAGCACGATCCCCGCCAGCACCGCAAAACCGAGCGTGGCAAGCTTCGACTCGAAGAAATCCTCGAGGAAGCGCCGGAACGGCGTCTGCGGGACCGGTTCCGCGGCAGGCAGGACGGCGCTCACGGCGTGCCTTTCGTCATTTCACCTCCGCGATGCGCACGCGCGGATCCAGCGCGGAGTACAGCAGGTCGACCACCAGGTTGATGACGATGAACATGAACACCGTCACCAGCAGGTAGGCCACCACCACCGGGCGGTCGAGCTGGAAGATGGAGTCGATCACCAGCTTGCCCATTCCCGGCCACGCGAAGATGGTCTCGGTCACCACCGCGAAGGCGATCACCGAGCCCAGCTCCAGGCCGATCACGGTGATGAGCGGAATGAGGATGTTCTTGAGCAGGTGCACGCCGATCACCCGGGTGCGCCTGAGTCCCTTGGCGCGCGCGAAGCGGATGTAGTCAAGCAGCGACTGTTCGCGCACCTGCGCCCGCGTCAGGCGGATGATGAGCGATAGCTTGAACAGCGCCAGGTTCAGCGCCGGCAGCAGCGCGTAGCGGAGCCCTTCCCAGGTCAGGATCGAGACCTGCACGCCCAGGAACTCGGTGGTCGGCCCGCGGCCGGTGGAAGGCAGCCAGCCAAGCTGCACCGCGAACACCATGATGAGGAGCAGCCCGACCCAGAACGTCGGCAGCGAGAAGCCCAGGATCGATCCCGCCATGATGGAGCGCGCGGCGAAACCGTGCGGGCGCAGGCCGGCATAGAGGCCCAGCGGAATCCCCAGCCCCACCGACATCACCATGGCGAGGAACGCAAGCTCGAGCGTCGCGGGCATGCGCTCGATGATGACTTCCAGCGCCGAGCGTCCGAAGACAAACGACTTGCCGAGGTCGCCGGTAAACGCGCCCTTGAGGAAGATCCCGTACTGCTCCAGCGCCGGCCGGTCCAGGCCGAGCGCGGCGGCGGTGCGGGCGCGCTCCTCCTGGTCGGCCTGCGGGTTGACCAGGATCTCGACCGGGTCGCCGACCAGGTACAGGCCGCCGAACACCAGCCCCGAAGTGACAAACAGGACCAGCAGCGTCTGCGCCAGGCGCCGCAGGACGTAGACCGTCACCTCCGTCCCCGGCTTACTTCTTCGCCGCGGTCACTTCGTGCGCGAGGGTGTACTGGTCCACCCGCGCCTTGTAGGCAAGACCTTTCTTCACGCCCCAGGTGCTGACCTCGAAATGCAGCGGGATGACGCCCGTCAGCTCCCCGATCGCCTTGTCGGCGGCGGCGGCGAGCATCAGGCCGCGCTTGGTGTCGTCGATGGTCGTGAGCGCGGTGTGGATCATGGCGTCGACGCCGGCGTCCGAGAAGCGGCCGCGGTTGGCCGCGCCGTTGCCCAGCTTCGGATCGAACGAGGCTACCAGCGAACGCAGCGGCGAGCTGTTCTCGCCGGTGCCGGCGCCCCAGCCTGCGAGCAGGAAGGAAAACTCCAGCTTCGAGCCTCGCGAGAAGAACACCGCCGAGGGCATGGCGTCCACCTTGGTCGGGATGCCGCCACGGGTGAGGAACTGCGCCACAGCCTGCGCGATTTTCTCGTCGTTGATGTAGCGGTTGTTTGGCGTGTGCAGCGTGATGCCGAAGCCATTCGGGTAACCGGCCGCCGCGAGCAGCTTCTTCGCGCCGTCGGGGTCGTATTTCTCGGGCGCCAGGCGCCTGCTGGTGCCGTGGAAGGTCTCCGGCAGGAACTGGCCGGCGGGCTTCGCCTCGCCCTCCATGATGCGCGACGCGATGGCGTTGCGGTCGATCATCATCGAAAGCGCCTTGCGCACGCGCGGATCGCGCAGCGGGTTGGCGTCCATCGGCTTGCCGGCGGCGTCGGTGACGAAGGGCGACTTGCTCTCGCGCCCGGAGTCCATGTGCAGGTAGATGATGCGGTTGGATACCGTGGAGGCGAGCGAGACGCGCGCATCCTTCTTCAGCTTCGCGATGTCCGCGGTGGGCACCGCCTCGATCATCTGCACGTCGCCCGCCAGCAGCGCCGCGACGCGCGCCGCGGAATTGGTGATCATGCGAAAGCGAACCTTCGGGAACGCAGGCTTCTGGCCCCAGTACTTGTCGTTCGCCACCAGCACCACGCGGTCGCCCGACACATATTCGCCGAACTTGTAGGGCCCGGTGCCGTTCACCGCCTTGCCGGAGTTGTAGTCCGGCGTCCCCATGCCCGCCATCTTCGCGGAAATGATGTGGATGGTGGCGAGGTCGTTGGGCAGCAGCGGATGCGGCGCGCGCGTGGTCAGGATCACGGTGTGCGCGTCCTTCGCCTTCGCGTCGGAGATCGGCCGGGTGTAGATGGCGAACGAAGCCGGGCTGTTGGGCACGTTCGGGATGCGCTTGAGTGTCGCCAGCACGTCCTCGGCGGTGAACGGCGAGCCGTCGTGCCAGCGCACGTTCTTCCGGAGCTTGATCTCCCAGGTGGTGTCGTCCAGGGCCTTCCAGCTCTCGGCCAGGCCGGGCCGCATGGCCTGCTGGTCGTCCTGGTGCACCAGGGTCTCGAAGATGTGCTTGGCGATCGAGTTGTTGGGCGTCAGGTTGTGGAAATGCGGGTCCATGGTCGTCACCGGCGTGGACAGGCCGATGGACAGGTCCTGCGCGGCGGCCGACAGCGAGGTGGCGGCGAGGAAGGCGAACAGCGTGCGCTTGAAATTCATGCGAGGCTCTCCTGATTGAGCCCCTAGGATAGCTCAACTCCCCCCGGAATCCGCCTCCTCGATCCACATCATCTGGATGGCCTCGAGGATCTTCTCCCCCGAGCGCCCCGGGTCGTCGTCAAAGCCCTCCAGCGCCAGCACCCAGTCGCGCAGGTCGACGAAATTCACCCTCGATGGGTCCCGGTCCGGAAACTTCTCCGCCAGGGCGATGGCGACGTCCCGCGAATCGGTCCATTTCATTTGCGGCCGCCGCCTTCGCGCTCGTAGTTGATGGTGTATTTCGGGATCTCGACCACAAGGTCTGCGCCGCGCATGCGCGCCTGGCAGGACAGCCGGGAAGTCCCCTCCAGCCCCCAGGCCTTGTCGAGCAGGTCCTCCTCCTTCTCCTCTGCCGGGTCCAGGGAATCGAATCCCGCACGGACCACGACGTGGCAGGTGGTGCAGGCGCAGGACTTCTCGCAGGCGTGCTCGATGTCGACGTGGTTCGCGAGCAGGATGTTGCACAGGGTTTCGCCCTCGGCGGCGTCGATCTCCACGCCCTGCGGGCAGAGCGTGGCGTGCGGCAGCACCGTCAGTTTCGGCATCAGAGATCCAGGTTGGCGACGCTGCGCCCGGAAAGTGCGCGCCTGACGCCCTCGTCCATCCGGCGCGCGGCGAAGGAATCGGTGGCGCGGTTGAGGGCGTCGGACGCGCGCTTGATGGCGCGTGCATCGTCCACCGGCAGTACCGCCAGCAGCGCCGCGAGCAGCCGGTCGATCTCGCCGCGCTCCTCCAGCGCCAGCAGGCCACCGTCGGCGGCAAGGGCGCCGCGCACCGCGTCCGCCAGTCGCTCGCCCTCGACGCGATGCTCGCGCAGCGCCCGCGCGTGCATGTCCTCGCGCGCGTGCTCGAAGGAATCCCGCAGCATGCGCTCGATTTCGGCGTCGCCCAGGCCGTAGGACGGCTTGACCGTGATCGAGGCTTCGACGCCGGTGGACTGCTCGCGCGCGCTCACCGACAGCAGGCCGTCGGCGTCCACCTGGAAGCCGACGCGGATGCGCGCACCGCCGGCCGCCAGAGGCGGAATGCCGCGCAGTTCGAAGCGCGCCAGCGACCGGCAGTCAGACACGAGTTCGCGTTCGCCCTGCACAACGTGGATTCCCATCGCGGTCTGGCCGTCCTTGAAGGTGGTGAATTCCTGCGCGCGCGCGGTCGGGATGGTCGAGTTCCGCGGCACGATCCGCTCCACCAGGCCGCCCATGGTCTCGATTCCCAGCGAGAGCGGGATCACGTCCAGCAGCAGCCAGTCGCCGCCTTCGGGCTGGTTGCCCGCGAGCACGTTGGCCTGCATGGCGGCGCCCAGCGCCACCACCTTGTCCGGGTCCAGGTTGTTGAGCGGGTCGCGGCCGAAGAACTCCGCCACCGCGCGCTGCAACTGCGGCATGCGCGTGGCGCCGCCCACCATCACCACGCCCTTGATGTCCTCGACCGACAGCCCGGCGTCGCGCAGTGCCTTGCGCGTCGGGCCGAGGGTCTTGTGCACCAGGTTCTGGGTGATGCGGCAGAAGCTCTCGGTGGTCAGGCGCAGGTCGATGAACTGCCCGCTGGAGAGCTTCGCCGTGAGCGGCGCCTCGCCATGCAGGGTGAGCGCCTCCTTGGCCTCGCGCGACTTCATCTGCAGCATGCGCGTGTCGCGCGGCGGCAGCGGCGGCAGCTTCGCCTCCTCCAGCGCCCAGCAGAACACGCGGTGGTCAAAGTCGTCCCCGCCCAGCGCGGCGTCGCCGTTGGTGGCCAGCACCTCAAACACCCCTTTGCTAAGGCGCAGGATCGAGATGTCGAACGTGCCGCCGCCCAGGTCGAATACGGCGTAGACGCCCTCGGCGGCGTTCTCGAGCCCGTAGGCCACCGCCGCGGCGGTGGGCTCGTTCAGCAGCCGCAACACGTTGAGGCCCGCGAGACGCGCCGCGTCCTTGGTGGCCTGGCGCTGCGCGTCATCGAAGTAGGCCGGCACCGTGATCACCGCGCCGGCGAGCTCGCCCGCCAGCGAAAGCTCGGCGCGCCGTCGCAGCGTCCTGAGGATCTCGGCGGACACCTCCACCGGGCTCTTCACGCCGGCTACGGTGCGCAACTGCACCATGCCGGCCGCGTCAACGAAATCGTAGGGAGAGTTCTCGACGTAGGCAACGTCCTTCAGGCCGCGCCCCATGAAACGCTTCACTGAGGCAATGCAGTTCTTCGGGTCCTCGGCCTGGCGGGCCTGCGCGGCGTAGCCGATCTCGGTCGCGCCACCGGCGAGATACCTTACCACCGAGGGCAGCAGCGGCCGGCCCTGCTCGTCGGGCAGCACCACCGGGATGCCGCTGCGGACCGTGGCGACCAGCGAATTCGTGGTGCCGAGGTCGATCCCCACCGCCAGCCGGTGCTGGTGCGGGGCGGCGGACTGGCCGGGTTCGGCGATCTGGAAAAGGGCCATCGTGTCCTTCTATCCGAAATCGTAGGCTGCTTCGACCTCTTCGGCGAGCCGCTTCAGGAATTGCAGCCGGCGCACCGCGCCCGTGGCGCCCGCATAGTCCTGCGTGCCGTCGATTCGAGCCGCGAGCTCGGCCTCCAGCGCGCGGGACGAGGCGGCCAGGTCGCGCTTCATCGCGTCCAGCGCAACGGCGTCCTGCTTCGCCTTCGCATCCTCCAGCGCCTCGCGCAGCTCGATCTGGCGCGCGAGGAAGTCCCCTGGCATGGCAGTGTCGGTCTCGAATCCGGTGTCCACGCCATGCAGCTCCAGCAGGTAGCGCGCGCGCTCCACCGGGTCCTTCAGCAGGCGGTAGGCCTCGTTGGCCCGCGTGGACCATTGCATCGAGGCGCGCCGCTCGGCGTCACCGGCGTTCGCGAACCGGTCCGGGTGGACTCTTGCCTGCAGTTCGCGGAAGGCCCGGTCCAGCGCGCCCGCGTCAAGCGCGTAAGCCGGCGGCAGGCCGAACAATTCGAAGTGCGTCTTGATGATGCTAGGTGTTGAAGCTCTCGCCGCAGCCGCACTCGTCCTTCACGTTCGGGTTGCGGAACTTGAAGCCCTCGTTGAGGCCCTCGCGGGTGTAGTCGAGCTCGGTGCCTTCCAGGTACGGCAGGCTCTTCGGGTCAACCACAACCCTGACGCCGTGGCTCTCGAACTGGACATCGTCCGGGTTGACGGCGTCGGCGAATTCCATCTTGTAGGCCATGCCGGAGCAGCCGGAGGTGCGCACGCCCAGGCGCAGTCCCACGCCCTTTCCGCGCTTGGCGAGGGAGCCTTGGACGTGGCTGGCGGCCTTCTCGGTCAGAGTCACCGGCATGTCAGGCAGCCTTCTGCTCGTCTTTCTGCGTCGCACCATGCGCGGCTGCGCCGTGCTTCCCTCGATAATCCGCGACCGCCGCCTTGATCGCGTCCTCGGCAAGGATGGAGCAGTGGATCTTCACCGGCGGCAGCGCCAGTTCCTCGGCGATCTGGGTATTGCGGATCTGTTCGGCCTGGTCAAGGGTCTTGCCCTTCATCCATTCGGTGGCGAGCGAACTGGAGGCGATGGCCGAGCCGCAGCCATAGGTCTTGAAGCGCGCGTCGACGATGACGCCTTCGTCGTTGACCTTGATCTGCAGCTTCATGACGTCGCCGCAGGCGGGAGCGCCGACCATGCCGGTGCCGACCGAGGCGTCGCCCTTGTCGAAGGCGCCGACGTTGCGCGGGTTCTCGTAGTGGTCGATGAGCTTTTCGCTGTATGCCATCCTAGTTCTCCGGTTGCTAGTGCGCCGCCCACTGCACGGTGCTGAGGTCGATCCCGTCCTTGTGCATCTCCCACAGCGGCGACATCTCGCGCAGCTTGGCCACCTTGGACTTCAGGTGCGCCAGGGTGTAGTCCACTTCCTCCTCGGTGGTGAAGCGCCCGAGGGTAAAGCGCATCGACGAATGCGCGAGTTCGTCCGAGCGCCCGAGGGCACGCAGCACATACGAGGGCTCGAGCGAGGCCGAGGTGCAGGCCGAGCCCGAGGACACCGCGATGTCCTTGACCGCCATGATGAGCGACTCGCCTTCGACGAAATTGATGCTCACGTTCAGGTTGTGCGGCACGCGGCGCTCGAGGTGGCCGTTCACGAACACCTCCTCCATCTCGCGCATGCCGGCGAGCAGACGGTCCCGCATGGCGCGCATGCGCTCGCGCTCCGCGCCCATCTCCAGGCGCGCAAGGCGGAAGGCCTCGCCCATGCCGACGATCTGGTGGGTGGCCAGCGTCCCGGAGCGGAAACCGCGCTCATGGCCGCCGCCGTGCATCTGCGCCTCGAGGCGTACCCTGGGTTTGCGTCTCACATACAGCGCACCGATACCCTTGGGGCCATGGGTCTTGTGGGCCGAAAAGGACATCAGGTCCACCTTGAGCGTGGACAGGTCGATGTCGCACTTGCCCGTGGCCTGCGCGGCGTCGACGTGGAACAGGATGCCGCGGCTGCGGCACAGTTCGCCGATCGCCGGGATGTCCTGGATGACGCCGATCTCGTTATTGACGAACATCACCGAGACCAGGATGGTGTCCTTGCGCAGCGAGGCCTCCAGCGCACCCAGGTCGAGCATGCCGTCGGCGTCGACGTCGAGGTAGCTGACCTCGAAGCCGCGGCGCTCGAGTTCGCGCATCGAGTCCAGCGTCGCCTTGTGCTCGGTCTTCACCGTGACCAGGTGCTTGCCCCTGGTCTTGTAGAACTCGGCCGCGCCCTTGAGCGCGAGGTTGATGGACTCGGTGGCGCCCGAGGTCCAGACCAGGTCCTTGGCGTCGCAGCGCACCAGCGCCGCGACTTCCTCGCGCGCCTGCTCCACGGCTTCCTCGGCCTTCCAGCCGAAAGCATGCGAGCGGCTGGCCGGATTGCCGAAATGCTCGGTCAGGTACGGGATCATCTTCTGCGCCACGCGCGGGTCCACCGGCGTGGTGGCCGAGTAGTCGAGGTAGATCGGCAATTTCAGGCTATTGCTCACGCCGCCACCTTCTCCGGGGCCGCCGCGGCAGGCTTGTCCGCGCCCTTTTCGCCGGAGCGGCAGTCCTTGATGACCGCAGTCGGCTTGCCCTGCTGGTGCGCGACCACGTCGGCCAGCGACACCGAGGACAGGTAGTCGTGCATCTTGGCGTTCAGCGTCGCCCACAGGTCGTGGGTCATGCAGCGCTTGTCATCGTCGCCGCAGTTCTCCTTGCCGCCGCACTGCGTGGCGTCGATCGGCTCGTCCACCGCGACGATGATGTCGGCCATGGAGATGCTCGCCGTCGGCTTGGCCAGGCAGTAGCCACCGCCGGGCCCGCGCACGCTGTTCACCAGGCGCGCCCGGCGCAGCTTGCCGAACAGTTGCTCGAGGTAGGACAGCGAAATGCGCTGGCGCTCGCTGATCGCCGCCAGCGTCACCGGGCCGCGCGTCTGCCGCATGGACAGGTCCACCATCGCGGTAACCGCGAACCGGCCCTTGGTCGTGAGTCTCATCGCAATGCCACCTATACCCGATAAAGTCGGTCAAGTATACCCAAGCCCGACCGAAGCAGTCAAGTATAGATTCCTTTACATATCAACTACTTGATTGCCCTGAGCTGCTCGCCCTTGGCGTCCTGGGATTGCTCGGCCAGTTTCTGCTCCATCCGGCGCATCTTCTCGGTCAGCGCCGAAACCGTCTGCTCCAGGTCCTGGGCGTGGTCCACGAGCGATTGAAGCGTCTTCATGTAGGGATCTTCCTGGTCCGGCACCACGCCGTAGGCGGCGAACTGCGACTTCTCCTTTGCCGTTTCGCTGCCCTCGACAATGCGCCCCGGCACGCCGACCACGGTCACCCCGGGCGGCACCTCCTTAAGCACGACCGCGTTCGAACCCACCTTCGCGTCGTCACCGACCGTGAAGCCCCCGAGCACCTTGGCGCCGGCGCTCACAACGACCCGCTTGCCCAGCGTCGGATGGCGCTTTGCGCCGCGATAGAGCGACGTCCCGCCCAGCGTTACGCCCTGGTAGATGGTGCAGTCGTCGCCGATTTCGGCCGTTTCGCCAATCACCACGCCCATGCCATGGTCGATGAATACGCGCCGGCCGATGAGCACGGCCGGATGGATCTCGATCCCGGTGAACCAGCGGGACAGGTGCGAGAGCAACCGCCCGACCCATTTCAGGCCGACGCCCCAGAACCAGTGCGCGACGCGGTGCAGCCAGACGGCGTGCAGGCCGGGGTAGCAGGTCAGCACTTCCCAGGTCGAGCGTGCGGCGGGGTCGCGCTCGAATACGCTGGCGATGTCTTCGCGCATCTGGCTGAACATGAACAACATCTTACTATGGTCGAGCAAAACCCTCGGCTATTGGCCCTTCGGCTTCTGCAGGGCATTGAGCAGGCCGCGCAGGATGTTGACCTCCTCGCGCTCGATGTCCAGTCGCGAGAACAGCCGCTTCCAGCGCTCGCGCAGGCGGGAATTCGCGGCCGGGTCGAGGAACCGGCTTTCGATGGCGGCCTGCTCCAGGTGGCCGTAGAGCCCTTCCAGGTCCCGCACCGTGGCGAGTTTGCCCGCGCGATGCGGCTCTGGCACGACGGTGCCGGCCGCGACGCACAGTTCATAGGCGACTACCTGCACTGCCTGCGCCAGGTTGAGCGACTCCAGGTTGATGCTGCCGGGTCGCTGCGCCGTCGGGATGTGGACCAGGTACTGGCAGGCAAAGACTTCCTCCTGGGCGAGTCCCGCGTCCTCGGGACCGAATACGAACGCCACCGGGCCTGACGCCGCCCGCTCGAGAGCCACCCGCGCGGCATCGCGCACCGCCAGGACCTGCGGCGACCACTCGCGCGGCCTCGCGCTGAGCGCAAGCGCGACTTCGCATCCTTCCAGCGCGTCCTTGAGCGTCGCATGGACCTCCGCGGCATCGAGCACGTCCACCGCGTGCGCCGCCAGCCAGCGCGCCTCGGGCGCCGGATAGCGCTCGGGCGCCACCAGGCGCAGGTCGGAGAGGCCCATGGCCTTCATGGCGCGCGCCGCCGACCCGATGTTGCCCGGGTGGCTGGGACGGCACAGGACGATGCGGATCGCGGAATGAGGAGTGGAGGACACCCTCGCATAATAGAATACGCGCCCCATGCACCCGATGCTCAATACCGCAGTGAAGGCCGCGCGCCGCGCCGGCGCGATCATCAATCGCGCCGCGCTCAACCGCGAAGGCCTCGAGGTGCGCGCCAAGCACCGCAACGATTTCGTCACCCAGGTGGACAAGGCCGCGGAGGACGCGATCCTGTCCATCATCCGCCAGGCCTATCCCGACCACGCGGTGCTGGCGGAGGAATCCGGCAGCCAGGAAGGCGCCAAGCCCGGAGTGAAGACGGAGTACCGCTGGGTCATCGATCCGCTGGACGGCACCACCAACTTCATTCACGGCTTCCCGCAATACTGCGTCTCGATCGCCCTGCAGCATCGCGGCGCGACCACGCAAGGCGTGATCTACGATCCGGCGAAAAACGAGCTGTTCACCGCCTCCAAGGGTCACGGCGCATACCTGGACGACCGTCGCATCCGCGTCACCAAGTGTGCGCAGCTGAAGGACTCGCTGGTCGGCACCGGCTTCCCGTTCAAGGAGCTCGGTCGGCTGGACCTGTATTCGCGCCAGCTGCGCACGCTGATGACGAACAGCGCCGGGGTGCGGCGTGCGGGCGCCGCGGCGCTCGACCTTGCCTACGTCGCCTGCGGGCGGCTGGACGCTTTCTGGGAAATGGGACTTGCGCCGTGGGACATGGCCGCGGGCGCCCTCCTGGTCCAGGAAGCAGGAGGCCTCGTGGGCGACCTCGCCGGCGCACAGGGCTGGCTGGAAAGTGGCGACATCGCCGCCGGCACCCCCAAGGTTTTCCCGCAGCTGCTGGACGCGCTCCGCGCCTAGGCCTCGGTCTCGCCGGCCGGCCCGACCTGGAACTTCACCACGCGGTTGCGACCCTGCTGCTTGGCCTGGTACATGGCGCGGTCGGCCCGGGCAACCAGCGCATCCATGCTCTGCCCGTCTCCGGGAAACGCGGAAATGCCGATGCTGACGGTACAGGCGATCCGCTTGCCGTCCGCCTCCAGCGGCGCGCCCGCCACCGCGTCGCGGATTCGCTCCGCCACCTCGATCGCGCCTTTCACCGGCGTCTCCGGCAGGAACACCACGAACTCGTCGCCGCCGTAGCGCGCCGGCACATCGGTATAGCGCAACTCGGCCTGGATGGTCTTGGTGAGCTGGCGCAGCAGCCGGTTTCCGGCGTCGTGGCCGTGGCCGTCGTTCACCGCCTTGAGGTTGTCCGAGTCGATCATCAGGATGCTCGCCGGGCGGTTGTAGCGCATCGCCTGGCCGAACAGGCGGTCGGCGGCGATGGCGAATCCGCGCGTGTTGAACAGGCCTGTCAGCTCGTCGGTCTCCGACAGCAGCTTGGCGCGACTCAGGCCAAAGCGGATGTCGGCGGAGAACATGGTGACGATGTAGGCAACCAGGATGATCGGCGCCACCTGCGCCGCGAAGCCACCCAGGAATTCCAGCGACAGCGTCTTCTCGGTGGCGAAGCTGCCGGCGAGGAACACCTGGCAGGCCGCGATCAGCGCGATCTCGATCAGCGTGGTGACCTTGCCGAGGGTCAGCGCGGCAGTGATCACCGGCAGCATGTACAGGTTGAGCAGTGGGCTGCCCAGCCCTCCGGTAAAGTACAACACCCAGGTGATGAACGCGATCATGCCCAGGGTCTCGATCGCGATTTTCCAGTGCGATTCGGTCTTGTAGAAGTTGGCGTAGCGGAACGCCATCACCATCGCCGCGTAGAACAGCAGTGCCGCAACGACCGCGGCCTCGACCACCTTGTCCGGGCCGCCGAAAACCACGTACAGCAGCACCAGGATCAGCAGCAGCCAGTGGATCTCGGCCACGGTGCGCGAGATGCCGCGCAGTTCTTCCTGCTCTATGCTGGGGGCGGTCTGGCGGAGCGCGCCGGGTGGCGGAGGCTGGGACATGGGTTTATCTTGTTTTCCGATAGCTTACCCTTGTATTCACAGAATCCGCAAAACCCGCCGGTCGGGATCGATCTCCACCCGCGCGCCATCGGGCACCTGCGCTGTGACCTCCCCTTCGAAACCGGAGAGCATGGTCACGCCGCCGAACGCCGCGCCCTGCGCCAGGATCGGATTGACGCTGTTGAACACCAGGGCGAGGGGAATGATTCCCCGCGAGGCCATTTCGCGCAGCATCCAGGCGCTGGCGACGCCGCCCTTGGCGGTGTCGAGCACCAGGACCTTGCCCACATAGGACTTGCCGGCCAGCTTGTGCGTCGGCCGGGAGAAGGTGCCGCCGATGCGGTCGAGGTCGTAGCGAGCCGAAAAGCCGTCGTTCGCCACCATCGCGGTACCCGAAACCGGCTTGCCGATGGCGTGCTTCGCGATCAGTTCCTTCATGAAAGGCGCCCTTTCTGCGCTGCCTCGACACAGCGCTCCATGGACGCCAGCATCGGCTTGTAGCCGTAGCCGCCGAGTATGTTGACGATCTTGGTGCTGTTGGTGGCGAGGCGCTTCCAGCCATTCGCCTCCGCGATCTCGCGCGCGTAGGACTGGTAGAAGCACATGCCGGACAGGACGTGGCCGCCGGCGTCCTCGATGGCCTTGGTATAGCCGAAGCGATCGCAATCGGGCTTCACCTGCGGGCTGGTGACCGCCAGCAGCGGCTTGACGAAACGACGACCGGCGCACAACCCGGCCAGGTCCCGCAGTTCGTACAGGCTCAGCTGCGGCGCCGAGAACACCACGACGTCCACTTCGCCGTCCGCCGGATAGTTGGCCATCAGCGCGCTCACCTCGGCTTCGCCCACGCGATGCGCGATCGGCAGCTTGTCGCCGCCGCAGTCTTCGATCCGGACCGCCTCCGGGGTGATGCCCGCGAGGTGGAACAGCGCGATGGAGCCGAAACTGGCCATCGCGGCGCCAAAGTGCTTCATGGCGTCCGAGCCCGGCGCGCCTTCCAGGCCCTCCACCACCGGTACCGACCAGTAATTGCCCGCCAGCTTTCCGACCACGCCGCCGAGTGCGCCCCATTCGTTCAGCGTCCTTGGCTGCCATTCGACTTTGATCCTTACCGTCGCCCGGCGCTGGGCGTCGAGGTGGAAGCCGTAGCGGGGCGTACGGCCGGTCAGGCCCGCGGCGAGCGCCGAGGGGCCGCCCTCGTAATTGGAACGGGCGCCGCAGACGGAGTTGGCGTAGATCACCACGCCGGTGTCGCCGAAAGCCACGCTTTCGTTGCGGGTCGGCGCCTGGATGGTCTGGTAGTTGATGCAGGTGTCGGTGAGCGACACGCCCAGCTTCTGGAAAGCGGCGATGGTGCGACGCTCGAGTTCCAGGAATTTCTCGGGCTGCTTCAGCACCTTCGCCTTGGCGAAATCGGTGCCGCGCGGGTCGGTAATGGTCGGTATCCGGACGCGGGCCTTGCCGCCGTCCTCCCGCGCCATTTCCTCCAGCCACTTCACGCCGGCTTCGCCCAGGCTCTCGGTGTCGGCCATGATATGGGCCTGGGTGACTTCGACGAAGTCCGCGGCGCCGAAGTACTCGCCTACCAGGACCTGGTGCTCCAGCGCGATCTGCTGGGCGCGGCCAAGCTCGCCGGCGCGCATGGCGCGTTCCGCATCGTTCAGTTTCATGGGGGCGATTCTAGCCAGATCGCGCCGTCCGCGCGGCCGGCGCCGGCGGCTTCGCGGACGCTACTGGATGACCTCGTCCGCCCGCAGCAACACCGACTGCGGGATCGCGATGCCCAGCGTCGCGGCGGTCTTCATGTTGACCACCAGCCGGAACTCGCGCGGCTGTTCCATGGGCATCTCGGCGGGCTTGCCTCCCTTCAGCACGCGTCCGGCGTACCGGCCGGCGCGCCGGAAGACGTCGGCGAAATCAGGGCCGTAGCTCATCAGGCCGCCGTGCCGCGCGGCGAAATCGATCTCGAACATCGACGGCAGCCGATAGCGCAGCGCCGCCGCGGCGTATTCCTGCTCCAGGTTGTTGCGTGTAGACAGCAGCGTGGTCGTGACGGCCTGAACCTTGAGGTCGACGAGCTTGCGAAACGCCGCGTCGAGCATCTCCGGCCGGTCGACATGCACCATGACCAGCGTCAGCCCGAGTTGCTTCGCCGCCTTCGTGGCGAGGTCGCTTTCCTGCGTGCAGGCCGTGCGCATGGCCTCGTCGATCACCACGCCGACGCGCTTCAGGCCGGGCACGACGTCCATCAGAAGCTGCATCCGCTTGAGCGTAAGGGCGTCGTTCAGCGTCGTCACCCCCGTCACCCGCGTGCCGGGCCTCGCCAGCGACTTCACGAACTCGAGTTCCACGGGATCGGCGATCGTCGCCACCACGATCGGCGTGCTCCCCGACGCGCGCCAGGCCGCGGCTGCCATCGGCGTGGCGGGCGCGAAGAAGAGGTCGACCTTGTGCGCCGCCAGGTCGCGCGCGATCTGCTTGAAGCGCTCTGCGTCATTCGATGCCGAGCGGCGGATCAGCTCCAGATTCCTTCCCGGCTCGAAGCCCTCGTCGCGCAGGCCGTCGATGAAGCCGTTCAGCGTCGTCTCGTGGTACTTGCCGGTGTCCTGCCAGCTGAGGTAGCCGACCCGGGCCAGGCGCTCCTGGCCGGAGGCCACGCCCCACATGCACAGCAGCAGAACGAGCGCGAGCAGCCTTTGCATGGATCGCCTCCTTGCCACATCCGGAAATCTACACCTCGGCGACAGCCTCGGGTCGAAGGCGTCCCCCCCGGCGGCCGACGGCATGGCATCGAAACCGGAGATAATTCGTCCCCTTCCCCGGCCAAGCATGCGCGGGCATCGCGGCATGAGCGGAGGATGCAGGTTGAACGCGCCAATACCGGAGCCATCGCGATCGCGCCATCGCATCAAGGATGAATGAAATAGCGAAGAATATTCAAGAACATACGCCCATGATGCTGCAGTACCTGCGCCTCAAGGCACAGCATCCGGACATCCTGCTGTTCTACCGGATGGGCGACTTCTACGAACTGTTCTACGACGACGCCGAGAAGGGCTCGCGCCTTCTTGAACTCACCCTCACCTCCCGCGGCGCCTCGGCCGGCCAGCCTGTGCGCATGGCGGGCGTGCCGGCGCACTCGGTGGAGCAGTACCTCGCCAAGCTGGTGAAACTGGGCGAATCGGTCGCCATCTGCGAACAGGTGGGCGACGTCGCCACCGCCAAGGGCCCGGTCGAGCGCGCGGTCACGCGGATCGTCACGCCGGGCACGCTGACCGACTCCGAGTTGCTGGACGAGAAGTCCGAGAACATCCTGCTGGCGATCTCCACCGAGAAAGCCTGCATCGGCCTGGCCTGGCTGTCGCTGGCAAGCGGCGAGCTGCGGGTCGCGGAGATTGCGCCCGGGGCGCTGGAGAACGAGTTGCGCCGGATTTCCCCCGCCGAAATCCTCGCCGCCGAAGGCGAGTACCCCGGCTACGCGGTGACCAAGCTCCCCGCCTGGAGCTTCGACTACGAATCCGCGAAGAAGCGCCTGCTGGAGCAACTGGGCACGGCTTCCCTCGATGGCTATGGCGTCGAGGATCTGCGCCCCGCCATTGCCGCCTGCGGCGCGCTGCTGGACTACGCGCGCAAGACCCAGGGCCAGGCCCTTTCCCACGTCACCGCGGTGACTGCGGAACGCGCGGCGCAGTACCTGCGCATGGATGCGGCGACGCGCCGCAACCTTGAAATCACCGAGACACTGCGCGGCGAGCCGGCGCCGACGCTGTTCTCGCTGCTGGACGAATGCGCCACCGGGATGGGCAGCCGGCTGCTGCGCCACTGGCTGCACCATCCATTGCGCGACCGCGACGTCCTCACGGCGCGGCACGGCGCGATCGAGGCTCTGGATACTGCGGCGGCCGCGATGCATGCGGTCCTGCGCCGATTCGCCGACGTCGAGCGCATCGGCGCGCGCATCGCCCTGCGCAATGCCCGTCCGCGCGACCTTTCCGGATTGCGCGGATCCCTCGTGCTCCTGCCGGATCTCGTTGCCGCGTTCCCCGTGGAGCGAGCCGGCCTGCTTGCGTCGCTCGCCACAGACCTTGCGGTGCCCGCGCCATGCCTCGACTTGCTCTCCCGAGCCATCGCCGAAGACCCCTCCGCCATGGTCCGGGACGGCGGCATCTTCGCCGAAGGCTGGTCGGCGGAACTGGACGAACTGCGCACGCTGCAGTCCAACGCCGGCGGCTTCCTCATCGAACTGGAGGCGCGCGAGCGTGCGCGCACCGGCATCGCCAACCTTCGCGTGGCCTACAACCATGTCCACGGCTATTTCATTGAAGTCACCAACTCGCACGCCGCCAAGGTGCCGGAGGACTACCGCAGGCGGCAAACGCTGAAGAACGCCGAGCGCTACATCACCCCGGAACTCAAGGTATTCGAGGACAAGGCGCTCTCGGCGCGTGACCGCGCGCTGGCGCTGGAGAAGACGCTCTACGACCTGCTGCTGCAGGACCTGCAGCAGCACCTGCCCGCGCTGCAACGGGTGGCGAAGGCGCTGGCGCAGTCCGATGTCCTCGCCTGCCTGGGCACGCTCGCGACCCGGCGCGGCTGGTGCCGCCCGCAGTTCGCCGCGGAGACGCTGCTCGAGATCGAAGCCGGCCGCCACCCCGTGGTCGAAGCGCGCATCGAGTCGGAGAACGGCCGCTTCATCCCGAACGACGTGCGCCTGTCGCCGGCGCGCCAACTGCTGCTCATCACCGGCCCGAACATGGGCGGCAAGTCCACCTACATGCGCCAGGTGGCGCTGGTCGCGCTGATGGCGCACGCCGGCAGCTTCGTGCCGGCGAAATCCGCGCGCCTGGGCCCCATCGACCAGATCTTCACCCGCGTCGGCGCCTCGGATGACCTTGCCGGCGGCCGCTCCACGTTCATGGTCGAGATGACCGAAAGCGCCAACATCCTGCACAACGCCACCGCGCACAGCCTGGTGCTGATGGACGAGGTCGGGCGCGGCACCTCGACCTTCGATGGCCTTTCGCTCGCCTGGGCGATCGCGCGCCACCTGGTGGAGAAGAACCGGCCATTGACGCTGTTCGCGACACACTACTTCGAGATGACGCGGCTCGCGCTGGAGCATCGCAACGTGGCCAACGTGCACATGGATGCAGTCGAACACAAGGACACGGTGGTGTTCCTGCACGCGGTCGAGGAAGGCCCGGCCTCGCGCAGCTACGGCCTCCAGGTGGCCGCGCTCGCCGGAGTGCCCAAGCCGGTGATCCGCCAGGCGAAGAAGTATCTTGAGTTGCTGGAACAGAAGAGCCTGCAGCAGGGCGGGCAGGACGACCTGTTCCTGAAGCCGGCGCCGGTCGAGGCCGAACCCGTCGCGGATCCGCTTCGCGAGGCGATGCAGCAGCTGAATCCGGACGAGCTCAGTCCGCGCGAAGCGCTGGACCTGCTCTACCGCCTCAAGAAGCTCTGAGCTTGATTTCCGCGGCCGGAGCACCGATGGGCGCGTTCTCCGTGCCCACCAGCACCAGGCCGTCGCCGCCCACGCGATAGCGCCGGCCCGGCCCCAGCACCGCGTCGCGGCTGGTGCCCGTCTCGGTGACCCAGACGCGGCCCGAGAGCACCTCGATCCAGTTCCCGGCCGCGTGTGTGAGGCGCAGGAAGTCATTCGCTCTGAGCTGGAGGACCATGGCACGCAGTCTGCCGCCTCCCCGCCATCCATAACAGATTCAGTTACCCTGCACTGTATGCACAACAGTTCGGAAAGCCGCAGACTGTTATGAACACAGCGGGCCGGAACTGTATCTGGTCCCGCAACAGCCACACTGCGAGGATGCGCCCATGCTGGACAATGCCCCGCTCTACCATCAGGTCGCAGACCAGATCCACGGCCTGATCCGCGCCGGCACCCTGCGCGCCGGCGAGAAAGTGCCCTCGGTGAGGCGCCTGTCGCACCAGGAGGGCGTCTCGGTCTCCACCGTGCTGCAGGCCTACCAGCGGCTGGAGGACAGCGGCATCATCGAGGCGCGCCCGCAATCGGGCTACTACGTGCGCACCGCGCCGGCGCCGGTGGCCGAACCCGCGGCCTCGCGCCCGCCACAGCGGCCCCTCACGGTGGAGGTGAATGCGCTGGCGGATGCCATGCTCGCGGCGGCGCAGGACCCGAAGATGACCTCGTTCGGCTCGGCCTGCCCGCAGGGCGAGTTCTTCCCCCTGGAGCGCGTGCGGCGCGTGCTCGCCTCGCAGGCGCGCCGTCACCGCGAGTCACTGGGCCGCTACGGCCTCCCGCCCGGAACCGACCGGCTGCGCCGCGCCGTGGCGCGCCGCGCGCTGGAGTGGGGCTGCCGCATCGACTACCGCAACCTGGTGACCACCTCTGGCTGCATGGAGGCGATCAACCTGTGCCTGCGCGCGGTGACCAAACCCGGCGACACGGTGGCGCTGGAGTCGCCCACCTACTACGGCTTCCTGCAGATCCTGAAATCGCTGGGATTGCGCGCGCTGGAGATCCCGACCCACCCGCGCACCGGCATCTCGCTGGAGGCGCTGGCGCTCGCAGTCGAGGCCCAGGACGTGAAGGCGGTGCTCGTCATGCCCAACGTCTCCAATCCCGTGGGCGCCTCAATGTCCAACCAGGCCAAGAAGCAGATGGTGGACATGCTGGCGGTTCGCGGCATCCCGCTGATCGAGGACCACATCTACGCCGAGTTGAACTACGACGGCCCTTCGCTGCGCGCGGCCAAGGCCTACGACAGGACCGGCAACGTCATGCTGTGCAGCTCGTTCTCCAAGACCCTCGCCCCCGGACTGAAGTCGGGCTGGATCGAACCGGGCCGCTGGCGCGACGCGATCCGCACGCTGAAGTGGGTCAGCAGCGGCGGCCAGAACGAGATCATCGAGCTGACGCTCGCCGAACTGCTCGAATCCGGCGGCTACGAGCGCTCGCTGCGCCAGCTGCGCCGGCGCTGCCAGCAGCAGGTGGAAGCCGCCCGTGCGGTGATCGCGGACGCGTTCCCCGCCGGCACCCGCGTCACCCTGCCCGCCGGCGGCTTCATCCTCTGGGTGGAACTGCCCAGGCAGTGCGACACCATCGCTCTGTTCGAGCGCCTGCTGGAACGCGGCATCAGCATCGCGCCGGGCCCGATGTTTTCCGCTACCCAGCGCTACCGGAATTGCATGCGCATCAGCCTGGGCTATCCGTGGAACGAACGCTCGGAGAAGGCGCTGCGCGAGGTCGGTCGCCTGGCGGGCGCGCAGTAGCCGTTCCTTTACACTTGCGCCGATGCAGCTGGTCGACATTGGCGCCAACCTGACCCACGCCGCCTTCCACGCCGACCTCGACGAGGTCGTCGCGCGCGCCCACGGCGCCGGCGTGCGCGACCTTGTGGTCACCGGCACCGGAATCGGGGAAAGCCGGGCCGCCGTGGTGCTGGCCGCGGCGCGCGAAGGCCTTTACGCCACCGCCGGTGTGCACCCGCACCACGCGCGCGACTGCAACGAGGCCACGATTCCCGCCCTGCGTGAGATCGCGCGCCATCCGCGCGTGGTCGCGATTGGCGAGTGCGGCCTCGACTTCAACCGCAACTACTCGCCGCACCCGGACCAGGAAAAGTGGTTCGTGGCGCAACTGGAGCTGGGCATCGAGCTGGGCAAGCCGCTGTTCCTGCATTCGCGGGACGCGCATCCCCGCTTCGCCGAGGTGCTTAGGGCCCGCCGGCCGGAGAAGGCGGTGGCGCATTGCTTCACCGGGCCGAAGGAGGAACTGCACGCCTACCTCGACCTTGGCCTGTACGTCGGCATCACCGGGTGGATCTGCGACGAGCGCCGCGGACGGCACCTGCTGGAACTGGTGCGCGACATCCCGCGCGACCGCCTGCTGCTGGAAACCGACGCGCCTTACCTCACGCCACGCGATCTGAGGCCGCAGCCGAAGGCACGGCGCAACGAACCGGCGTTCCTTCCGCACATTGCGCGGGCCGTTGCCCACGCGCTGGGGCGTCCGGTCGAAGACATCGCCGCCGAAACCACGCGCAACGCGCGCGAGTTCTTCTCTCTCCCCGTCCATGAACCTCTCCCACCTGCTTCATCGCAGCGCGCGCTGGCTGCCTGAGGCGCCGGCGCTGGCGGTGGGCGAAAGCACCACCGCCGGCTACGGCGAGCTGTCGCGCCGCGTTGCATCGCTGGCCGGCGGCCTGCGCGGCCGGCTTGGCCTCGCGCCCGGCGACCGCGTCGCGCTCGCCATGACCAACTGCCCGGAGTACTGGGAAGTCCTGTTCGCCTGCTGGCACGCGGGCCTTGCCGCGGTGCCCATGAACGCCAAGCTGCATCCGAAGGAGTTCGAGTACATTCTCGGTAACTCGGGTGCAAGGATCTGCGTAGCCACGCCGGAACTCGCTCGTGGCATCGTGGGTGCCGAGACCATCGCCACCGGCAGTGCCGAGTACCGCCGGCTGGAAGCGGCGGCGATCCCGGTCGCGGAGACCGCGCCAGGCGAGCTCGCCTGGCTGTTCTACACCAGCGGCACCACCGGCGTGCCCAAGGGCGCGATGCTGACCCACCGCAACCTGCTGTTCGCGGTGCAGGCCTATTTCTCCGACATCGACAAGCTCGGCCCCGAGGACGCAATCCTGCACGCGGCGCCGCTGTCGCACGGCTCCGGCCTCTACGGGCTGCCGCATTTCGCCGCGGGTGCGGTGAACGTCATCCCGGAAAGCGGCGGCTTCGACGCCGAGGAGATGTTCACGCTGCTTGAGCGCTGGCCGGGGGCCTCGTTCTTCGCCGCGCCCACCATGGTGGTGCGCATGCTTGCGAGCCCCGCCGCGCGCGTGCCGCGCCACCTGAAGACGATCACCTACGGCGGCGCGGCGATGTACGTCGCCGATTCGCTGCGCGCCATCGAGCTGTTCGGCGGCGAGCACCTCTACCAGCTGTTCGGCCAGGGCGAGAGCCCGATGACCATCACCGGGCTGCCGCAGGCCTGCCATGCCCGCCGGGAGAAGCTGGAGTCCTGCGGCGTCGCCCGCACCGGGGTGGAAGTGCGCGTGGTGGACGGGAAGGACCGCGACCTGCCGCCGGGCGAGGTCGGCGAGATCCTGACCCGGTCTGACTGCGTCATGGCCGGCTACTGGGAGAACCCCAAGGCCACGGCACAGGCCCTGCGCGGCGGCTGGCTGCACACCGGGGACCTGGGGTCACTCGATGCCGGGGGCTTCCTCACCATCCGCGACCGCTCCAGGGACATGATCATCTCCGGCGGCTCGAACATCTACCCGCGGGAGATCGAAGAGGTGCTGTTGCGACATCCGGCCGTGGCCGAGTGCTCGGTGATCGGCCGGCCGCACGCGGAATGGGGCGAGGAGGTGGTGGCCTTCGTCGTCCGGCGCGGCGTCACTGTCCAGGCCGCCGAGCTCGACGCCCTGTGCCTGGAGAACATTGCCCGTTTCAAGCGCCCGCGCGAATACCGCTTCGTCGATGGCCTGCCGAAGAACAACTACGGCAAAGTATTGAAGACCGAGCTCCGCAAACTCCTATAATCCCGGTCCCATGACTCAACGCCCGGTCATCCTGGTTGCAGACGACGCGGAAGACATCCGCAGCCTGTTCGGGGTCTGGCTGAAGAAGGACTACGAGGTCAAGTTCGCCGCCACCGGCGCCGAAGCCCTCGCCCAGGCCGACACCGAGCCGCTGCCCGACCTGATCCTGCTCGACATCGAGCTGCCGGACACCGACGGCTACGAGGTCTGCAAGCAACTGAAGGCGAACCCGTCGCTGGCCGCGATCCCGGTCGTTTTCATCACCGCCCGCAACGATCCCAGGGACCAGGCGCGCGGCCTGATGGGCGGCGCGGTGGACTACATCACCAAGCCTCTCAGCGCGCCGATCACCCTGCTGCGGGTACGCACCCAGCTCGCACTGGTGGACCAGCGCCGTGCGCTCGAGGACCAGATCCGCGAGCGCACGGATGAACTCTACGACACCCGCCTGCAGTTGATCCGGCGCCTGGCGCGCGCGATGGAGTACCGGGAGGGCGGCATCACCCAGCGCGTGCTGCGCGTGAGCGAGTACGTCCAGTTGCTGGCCGAGGCACTCGGCCTGAAGGGCAAGGTCTGCGAGCTGCTGTCGCAGGCCGCGCCGCTCTACGACGTCGGCAAGATGGGCGTGCCCGAGCACATCCTCACCAAGTCCGAGGCGCTCAACGAACGCGAATGGACGGAGATGCGCAAGCACCCCGAGATCGGCGCCCAGATCATCGGCGAGCACAAGGACCCGCTGCTGGAGCAGGCGCGCATCATGGCGCTCACGCACCACGAGCGCTGGGACGGTACCGGCTACCCGGCGAAGCTGAAGGGCGACGCCATCCCCGTGCCAGGCCGCATCATGGCGGTCGCGGACGCCTTCGAGGCCATGACCTCGACGCAGCGCCACCGCAGCCCGATCTCGTCCATGGACGCGGCGAAGAAGATTGCCGCCGATGCCGGCAAGCAGTTCGATCCCAAGGTCGTCGCGGCGTTCATGAAGGTCGTGAAGCAATTCGACGAGGTGCGTGCCCGGCACAAGGACGAGCTCGAGGGCATCCACGACCTGGACTTCGGCGCACCGGCGAAGAAATAGGCGCGCGTCAGCCGGACCGCAGGCGCGCGGTTGCCGACCGCAGCCCGCGCCACAACCATCGCAGCAGGAACAGCGTGGCCACTGCGGCCGCGGCAAACAGCGCAAGGAACACCGCCGGATGGACGACCGCGAGCCATAGCCCCGTCGGCACCAGCGCATCCTCCGCAAACGATGCCGACCAGTTGCTGAACGGCTCGGGCGACAGGTTGATGGCGCCGCGCGCGCCGGCCTTGGCGAAGTGCGATCCCGCCGCAACCGTGCCGCCGAGGACCACCGCCGCAGCGGTCACGGCCGCAGAGTCGCCGCCGGCGGCCATCGCCACCAGCGCCGCGCCGGCCGGAATGCGGATGAAGGTGTGCGCCGCGTCCCAGAAGCTGTCCAGCCATGGCACTTTGTCGGCGAAGAACTCGATCGAGAGCATGAGCCCGCTCGCGCCCAGCACGAGGGGATGGGACAGGACGGCCAGGTGGCCGGGGAGCGCTATCCAGCCCATCCGGCCGGCGAGGCCACAGAGGAACAGGACAACGTAAACCCGGACGCCCGCGCCCCAGGCGAGAGCCAGCGCCAGGGCCAGCTCGGGCAGGCCGGGCGCTGCTATTCGCCCTTCCCGGGATTCGGGGAGAAGTACTTCTCGTACTTCCCCTTCACTTCCTTCCAGTCATCCGCGTCCGGCGGCGGCGTGCCCTTGCGCGTGATGTTGGGCCACTTCACCGCGTATTCCGTGTTGAGCGGCAGCCAGGCCGCGGCCTTGGCGTCCGAATCCGGCACGATCGCCTTGGGCGGGCATTCGGGCTCGCACACGCCGCAGTCGATGCATTCGTCCGGGTGGATGACGAGCATGTTCTCGCCCTCGTAGAAACAGTCGACGGGGCAGACCTCGATGCAGTCCATGTGCTTGCACTTGATGCAGTCTTCGGTGACGACGTAGGTCATTGCGGCGGTTCCAGTCCTTCGCGGCGCGATTAGGAAGGCGCCGATTATCGCACCCTAGAGAACGAAGTCGAACTCCGCCCGCCGCCCGCCTGCGGTTTGGTGCAGCTTCACCACCAGCGCTGGATCGGCGCCGCGGGCCTCGCCCGGGAAGTAAAGCTGCGTGGTCAGTACCCGGCCACCGGGCCGCTGCAGCTTGACGTGGATGTGCCGCGGCCGGCCCATGTAGGGCGGGGGCAGGATGGTCTCGAGGCGATAGCGGCCCTCGGCATCGGCGGCGACCTTGCCACGGTAGCGAAAGCCGGTGTTGTCGTACTCGCCCTTCTCATCCGCCTGCCAGAAATCCAGCAGTGCGCCCGGGACGGGCCTGCAATCCGCCGCCAGCACTCGCCCGCCCACCTCGAGGCGCTCGCCCTTCGAACCGGGCTCGACGACAGATGCTCGCACCGGGGCGCCCGCCTTGTAGAAGGGCCCTTCCATGTCGCGTGGCGTCGGCTGGCCGCAAGCCTGGCCCCGCGCGGGTAGCGCTGAAAAAAGCGGGAGCGCAAGCGCGGCACCAACCAGGGTTCGCCGGCGAAGGAGGATCACGGTGTCAACCTTTCACGCAAAGGACCTGCTTAAGGGTATGTACGACCTCGACCAGGTCGGATTGGTTCGCCATGACCTGGTCAATGTCCTTGTAGGCGGCGGGGATTTCGTCCAGCACGCCCTTGTCCTTGCGGCAAACAACGCCGGCAGTCTGCAATTCCAGGTCCGCGACGGAATACCGGCTCGCCGCCTGGTTGCGGCTCATGCGCCGGCCGGCGCCGTGCGCGCACGAATGGAAGGCCTCGGCGCTGCCCTTGCCGCGCACGATGTAGCTGCGCGTGCCCATGCTGCCGGGAATGATGCCCAAGTCCCCGGCCCGGGCGCGGATGGCGCCCTTGCGGGTCAGCCACACATCCTCGCCGAAATGGTGCTCCCGCTCGACGTAGTTGTGGTGGCAGTTCACCGCCTCGGTGGTGGTTTCGAAGGCCGGCACGTGGCGGCGCAGCGCTTCCAGCGCCAGCTCCATCATCTCCGCACGATTGGCGGCGGCATAGTCCTGCGCCCAGCCCACCGCCTCGACGTAGTCGTCGAAATGGCGCGCGCCTTCCGGGAAGTAGGCGAGGTCGCGGTGCGGCAGGTTTACCTGGTTGCGCTCCGCGTCCTTCTTCGCCAGTTCGATGAAATGCATGCCGATGGCGTTGCCGATGCCTCGGCTGCCCGAATGCAGCATCACCCAGGCGCAACCCGCCTCGTCCAGGCACAGCTCGATGAAATGGTTGCCGCCGCCCAGCGTCCCCAGTTGCCGCGCCCAGCTCGAGCGCTTGCCAACGCGCTTCCCGACCCCGGGGTGCTTCTCCATGATCGCCTTCAAACCCTGCTTGAAACGCTTCGCGGCATGATCGCGGGCGCTTCGCTCGTCATGCTGGTTGAAGCCGACAGGGACATCGCGGGAGATCTGGTTGAAGACCTTTCCCAGCGCGGCCTCGTCGACCTCGTTCGCCGTGAGCGAAAGCCTCGTCGCGATCATGCCGCAGCCGATGTCCACGCCCACCGCCGCCGGGATGATGGCGCGCAGCGTCGGGATCACCGAGCCGACGGTGGCGCCGATCCCGAGGTGCACGTCGGGCATGGCCGCGACGTGGTGATGGACGATGGCCAGGTTCGAGACGTTGACCAGCTGCTGGCGCGCCCCGGGCTCCAGGCTGTCGGCGTAGACCTTGACCGGGACGCGGCCTTCGCGGATGTCCTGCATGACAGGCATGGCACCAGTTTACCGGTCAGCCGCTGAGCTTCTCCAGCAGCGACCGCAGCACGGCAAGTTCCGGTACCGAGAGCCGGCCCGAGAACCGGGCGTCGTTCGCGCGCACGCGGCGGTTGAGCTCGCGCAGCTCGGCCTCGCCGCGCTTCGTGAGATAAAGTCCCCAGGAGCGCCCGTCCTCGGGGCGATTGCGCCGCTCCACCAGCCCCCGCGTCTCCATCCAGTCGGTCAGCGTCATGGCCCCCGAGCGCGCCGTCCCCAATGCCGCGCCCAGCGCGGATTGCGACAGGCCGGGATTGGCGCCCACGATCACCAGCGCGGTGTAGCGCGCCGGCGTGATGTCCACCCCCGCGGTGGCCTGGTGGAAGGCCTCGAACCCGGCCAGCTGCGCGCGCCGCAGCACATAGCCGAGGTGCTCGTCGAGGTCGCCGTAGCTGAGCCCCTCGACCCGCGCTATGCTTCCGGGGCGCGGTCCGCGGGCCTTCGATTTCAGTGGGCTGCGTTTCAGCATCGGATCGTTGACCCGAAGATTGTAATGCTATATAACGATCGGCACTTCTGAGGAGGAGCAAACCATGGATCGTCGCCAGTTCACCAAGGTCGCCGCGGCGGCCGGAGCCGTCAGCGCAGTTTCCCCGTTCGGCATCGTCCGCGCCCAGGGCGCGAGGCTCAAGGTCGGCGTGCTGCTGCCGCGCTCCGGCGTGCAGGCCGGCATCGGTCAGGACTGCCACCGCGTCGTCGACCTCAGCGCCGGGATACTGAGGGACCTCGGCCTGCCCGGCCTGGACATCATGAACGGCGACACCGAGTCGAACGTCGACGTCGCCCGCTCGCGCGCCGAGCGCCTGATCGCCGAGGGCGCGCAACTGCTGGTGGGCGCCTTCGACTCTGGCCAGACCACCGCCATCGCGCAGGTAGCCGAGCAGCGCGGCATCCCGCTGGTGATCAACATCGCCGCCGCGCCGCCGATCACCGAGCAGGGATACAAGTTCGTATTCCGCAACTTCCCCACGGCGCCGATGATCCTCGGCGACGCGTTTGCCAACCAGCTGGAAGTGTTCAAGGCCACGGGCGTGTCGCCCAAGACCGCCGTGTTCATGCACGTCAACGACACCTTCGGCGTCGCCATGCAGAAGGGCTTCTCCGGCGTGATGCAGAAGTTCCCGGCCATCCCCTTCAAGGTGGTGGACACGATCGCCTACGACCCCGCCGCGCGCGACCTGTCGGTCGAGGTGACAAAGGCCCGCGCCTCCGGCGCGGAAGCGCTCGTGATGGTGAGCCGCCTGAACGACGCCATCCTGATCACCCGCGAACTGGTCAAGCAGCGCTGGACGCCGTCGGCGGTGCTCAGCATGGGCCCGGGCTGGTACGAGGACCAGTACCTGAAGACGCTCTCCAAGCTGGGAGACGGACCGATCAGCTTCGTGCCCTGGTACGACCCCAACAAGGCGCTCTCCAAGCGGCTTGAGGCGGTGCACGCCAAGGCCTTCCCCGAGATCAACCTCAACACCAACCATGTCTACACTTTCGAGGCGCTGCTGGTGGCGGCAGACGCTTTCAAGCGTGCCGGCTCCGCCAACCCGAAGGCGCTCGCCGACGCGATCCGCGCGACGAACATCAAGGACAACGTCAGCACCGGCCCCGGCATCCAGTTCGACGCCAAAGGGCAGAACGACAAGCTGAAGAACTCCGCGATCCAGAACCGCGGCGGCAAGCTGGTCGTCGTGGCGCCCGCCTCCGCCTCGAATGCCAAGCCCGAGCTGCCGATGCGGGCCTACGACAAGCGCTAGGTTGAAGATGACTTGGGTCCCCGCT
Source organism: Betaproteobacteria bacterium (assembly GCA_052386675.1). Lineage (GTDB taxonomy): Bacteria > Pseudomonadota > Gammaproteobacteria > Burkholderiales > SG8-39 > RBG-16-66-20. The sequence continues at coordinate 58,829 of JBQTJX010000019.1, read as the reverse complement.
TTCGCGGGGACGACAATGACGGTCTGAGGCCGCCTTGCCGGTCGAGGTCTACCTGAATGTCGCCGCCAGCGGCCTGTTGACGGGTCTCGTCTACGGGCTGATGGCGCTCGGACTGTCGGTCATCTTCGGCGTGGTGCGCGTGGTCAATTTCGCGCACGGCGAGATGATGACCCTGGCGATGTTCCTGACGCTGGTGCTGTTCAATGCCTTGAAGCTGGACCCCCTGGTGCTGATGGTGCCCGTGGCTGCCGTGCTGTTCGCCTTCGGCTACCTGATGCAGATCGGACTGATCAATCCGTTCATCAACCGCCCGGAGCACAGCCAGTTCATGCTGCTGGTCGCCGTCGCGCTGATCCTGGTGAACGTGCAGCTGATCATCTTCGGCCCCGATGCCCAGGGTATCCGCACCCGGTACTCGTTCGATAGCTTCAAGCTCGGCCCGCTGATCGTGGACGCCTCCAAGGTCTACGCGGCTGGCGCGGCGCTGGTGGTTGCCGCCGCGTTGTTCGGGTTCTTCCGCTTCACGCTGCTGGGCAAGGCGATCCGCGCCTGCGCCGACAACTACGACGGCGCGCGGGTGGTCGGGCTGAACGTGAAGCGGCTGTACGCGCTGACCTTCGGCATCGGCTCGGCCTGCGTCGGCGCCGCGGGCGCGATGCTGATGGTGGTGAGCGACGTCACGCCGGCGATCGGCCCGGCCTACACCCTGCTCGCGTTCGTCATCGTCATCACCGGAGGCCTGGGCTCGATGCCCGGGGCGCTGCTGGGCGGCCTGCTGATCGGCGTCACCGAGGCGCTGGGCGGCGTCCTGTTCACGCCCTCCGCGAAGAGCATGTTCGCTTTCGCGCTGCTGGTGCTGGTGCTGCTGTTCCGCCCGCAGGGCATCCTCGGGCGCAGGGCGTCGTGATTGCGCGGCTGCTGGAGGGCGTGCCGCGCAGGGGCCTGGTCGCGCTGGCCGTGCTGCTCGTGCTGCTGCTCGCGTTTCCGTCCTTCGCCGGCGGCTACCTGCTCTCGGTCGGCTTCCTGATCCTGTATTTCGCGTTCGTCGGCCAGGCGTGGAACATCATGATGGGCTTCGCCGGCCAATTGTCGCTGGGGCATTCGCTCTACGTCGGCCTGGGCGCCTATGCCGCCGCCGCGCTCTACGTGCATTTCGGGATCAGCCCATGGATCGGGCTCGGCGCGTCGGTGGCCATCGCCGGGCTCGCCGGGGCCGTGCTCGGCTTCCTCGCATTCCGGTTCGGAGTCGCCGGCGTCTACTTCGCCATCCTGACCATCGCCTTCGCCGAGTTCGCGCGCATCGGTTTCGACCATTTCCGCTGGGTGCAGGGGTCCTCGGGATTCTTCCTGCCGGTGGCGAACTACACCGCCAACGACCTGTGGAACCTGCGCGGCAGCCCGATCATGTTCTATTACCTGATGCTCGGCATGACCGTCGCCGCCTTCTTGTTCTGCCACGCGCTGCTGCGCAGCCGCATGGGCTACTACTGGCTCGCGATCCGCGAGAGCCCTGAAGCCGCCCAGGCGCTGGGCGTCAACGTGTTCCGCTACAAGATGATCGCCGTGGTGATTTCCGCCGCGATGACTTCGCTCGCCGGGGTGGTGTTCGCCTTCTACTACAACAACCTGTTCCCCGAGCAGATCTTCCACATCTCCCGCTCCATCGAGCTGATCCTCGGGCCCATCATCGGCGGCATCGGCACGCTGGTCGGACCCCTGGTTGGCGCCGTGCTGCTGACGGGCCTGGCCGAGGGCATGCGGGAACTGATGCTGCAGCTGGGCGTCGAGGTGCCGGGCGTAAAGCAGGTTTTCTACGGCGTGTGCCTGCTGCTGGTGGTGATGTTCCTGCCGCACGGCGTCTGGCCGCCGCTCGCCCGCGCGCTGGGTCTGGAGCGCGAAGTGCGCCGGAAGGACGGCGGCTGAAATGGCGGCGCAGCTCGAGGTCGACGGGATATCGAAGAGCTTCCGCGGGCTGCGCGCCGTCCAGGGGGCGAGCTTCGAGGTCCCCGAGGGCGGCATCGTGGGCCTGATCGGCCCCAACGGCGCGGGCAAGACCACCTGCTTCAACATGATCGCCGGCGTGTTTCCCCCGGATGCCGGACAGGTCCGCTTCGCCGGCCGGCGGATCGATGGCTGGCGGCCGGACCAGGTCTGCGCCGCAGGCATCGGGCGCACATTCCAGATCGTGAAGCCGTTCGCGGGGCTGACGGTGCTGGACAATGTGGTCGTGGGAGGATTGCTGAGGTCGAACGATGTCTCTTCGGCGCAAAAGCGCGCCGAAGAGATCCTGGAAAAGCTGGGGCTCGGATCGAAGCGCGACTTCCCCGCTTCATCGCTGACGCTGCCGGATCGCAAGCGCCTCGAAGTAGCGCGGGCGCTCGCCACGCAGCCGCGGCTGCTGCTGCTCGACGAAGTGATGGCCGGCCTGCGACCCACCGAATGCGACCAGATGGTCGCGGTATTTCGCGAGATCAACCGCGTCGAGGGCATCACCATCCTGCTCATCGAGCACGTGATGCGCGCCGTGATGGCGCTCGCCCAGCGCATCGTGGTGCTGCATCACGGCGAGGTGATCGCGCGCGGCACGCCGGACGAGGTGGTGCGCGACCCGGCGGTGCTCGAGAGCTACCTCGGCGAGGAGACCGAGATATGAGCGCGCTGCTCCAGGTCGAGGGCGTGGACCTGTTCTACGGCGACGCGCAGGCACTGTCCGGCGTCACGCTGGAGGTGCCCCAGGGCGAGATCGTCGCCATCGTCGGCGCCAACGGCGCGGGCAAGTCCTCGCTCATCCGCACCATCGCCGGCATCGAGCGCTGCCGCGCCGGCCGGATCCGCTTCAGAGGCACGGAGATCCAGGCACTGGAATCGCACGCGGTCTGCAACCTCGGCATCGGCCAGGTCGCCGAGGGCCGCCAGGTCTTCCCCACGCTCAGCGTCCAGGAGAACCTGGAGATGGGCGCGCTGCTGCCGCGTGCGCGCACCGGGGCGAAGCGCGTCCTGCAGGAGGTCTACGCGATGTTCCCGCGCCTGCAGGAGCGCCGCGCCCAGCTCGCCGGCACCCTCTCGGGCGGCGAGCAGCAGATGCTCGCCATCGGCCGCTGCCTGATGGGCAACCCCGAGCTCATCATGTTCGACGAGCCCTCGCTCGGGCTGGCGCCAAAGGTCGTTCAGGAAGTGCTGCACGCCATCCGCGCCCTGAACGCAAAGGGCATGACGGTGCTGCTGGTGGAGCAGAACGTGGCGGTGTCGCTGAAGATCTCCGCGCATGCCTACGTGCTGGAGAACGGCGCCATCGCCATGTCCGGCCGGGGCAGCGAACTGCTGCACGACGACCGGGTGCGGCAGGCCTACATGGGAATGTAGGGCGCGATCCCCGGCTCGCCCGGCCTAGAGCGGCGCCAGCGCGCCGTTGACCAGCTTCACCCGCGTGCCATCGCTCCAGGATGGGTGCGTGTCCTGGCTGAACGTCCGGCTGCTGCCATCGTCGAATCGCACGCTGATCTCCCAGGTCTTGCCGGACCTGGCCTGCTTCTCGATCATGTGCCCGGCCACAGCGCCGCCAGCAGCGCCGACCACGGTGCCCGCGGTATTGCGGCCGATCTGCCGCCCGAGCACGCCGCCCAGCACGCCTCCTGCCACCGCGCCCACGCCGCTCGCCCTGCCCGGCTTGTCGATTTCGCGGATGCCGGTAATGACGCCGCATTCCGGGCACGCGGCCCTGGCCGGCGCGGCCGTCTTTGCCGGGGACCCGCTCTGGCGCGCCATGATGCGCTGGATCACCGTGTCGCTGACTCCGCCCTGCTTCAGCCTTACCAGCCCGTCCGGGCTGGTGTCGAACCCCGGCTCGGCGCCTTCGACGGCCTGCAGTACGGTGGCCTCGCCCAGGCCACCCTTCACCAGCTTGATGACGTCATCGTTGGACATGGGTGCCGCGCCGGCGGCGAGCGGCAAGGCGAGCAGGCACAGCCAGAGGAAGCGTTTCATGCGCTCGATTTTACCCCCGCCATCTGCACCCGGTTGCGGCCCGCCTTCTTTGCGACGTAGAGCGCATTGTCCGCGGACGACAGCAGCGTGTCCCAGTCCGCGCCGTCGACGCCGTAGCACGCAACGCCGGCGCTGACCGTGACGTCGATCCGCTTGCCTCCCGCAAGAACGCCGCGCACTTCCAGTTCGCGGCGCACCCTTTCGGCGACCCGGACCGCGGTGTCCTTGCCGGTCTGCGGCATCAGCAGCGAGAACTCCTCTCCGCCGTAGCGACCGACCGTGTCGTAGGGGCGTATGGTTGCGCGCAGCACGTCGGCGAAAGCCTTCAGGACCGCATCGCCCGCCGGGTGTCCGTACAGGTCGTTGACCTGCTTGAAGCGGTCAAGGTCGAAGAGAACGAGGCTGAACGCCGGGCCGCCGCGGGAGGCGCGCGCCTCTTCGCGCGCGAACTCCTCCAGGAAGGTGCCGCGGTTGTGCAATCCGGTGAGCGAATCGAAGCGCGCGGCGCGGAACAGCGCGCTCTGCAGCGACTCGATTTCCATCGAAATCACCGCCAGCGTCGCGACAATGATGAACGCGGTGTAGAACAGGAACACGCCCGCGTTCAGCGGCTGCGGCGCCAGCAGGTCGCGGGGGGGATGCAGCGTCGCCACGACAACGCGCAGCAGGCAGACGGCGGCCATGGTCCAGAACACCAGTTCCGCGAACCGGCATGAGAGCCTCGCATCAGGCGGGGCGCGCCGGTGCAGCAGCCAGGCGCCGATCGCGGCCATGCTGCCCATGGCGGTGTTGATCGCGATCACCCTGGCGTCAGTGTTGGGCCGAATCTCCGAGAACACGTACATGAAAACGCTGGCGGCAGCCACCAGGCTCCAGCCGAGGCGATCCCGCGGCGCGCTGCCCAGGAAAAGGCGCAGGCTTCGCAGCCCGATGACCCAGCCGGACAGGATCACGGTATTGCCCACCACGATCGAGGCCCAGTCAGGGATGCTGCCGCGCAAGGCGACCAGCAACAGCCCGAGCGTGAGCGCCAGGATCGCCGCGCCCCAGGCGCCGACGATGCGTGTCGGGCCGCGCACCGCGGCAAAGGCGACCGAGATGCCGCCCATCAACCCGGCCGAAAGCAGCGAGGAGACGATCAGGGATCGAGCGTCCAGTTCCATCTCGATCCGAGATTACATGATCGCGCCCAGTGCGGCCTGTGACGCCGCGCAAACCCGCGATCTATTGCGCCTTGATCCCGCCCTTGCGAATCACCTCGCCCCAGATCGGCATGTCGCGCCGGATCACCTCGGTCAATTCATCTGGCGTGGTGCCGGTGGCGAGCAGGCCGAACTTGAGCATCTGCTCCCTGCCCTCGGGCGTCTGGATGATCTTGTTGATTTCGGCGTTCATGCGCTCAAGTATCGGACGTGGCGTCCCGGCGGGGGCATGGATCCCGTTCCAGCCGGCGATGCCCAGCGGGTAGCCCTGCTCGACGAAGGTAGGCAGGTCGGGCAGCGCGGGCCAGCGCTTCGGGCCGGTCACCGCCATCGGCACCAGGCGCCCGGAGGCAATGTGCGGACCGACCGCGGCGAGGTCCTGGATGGTCATCTGCACCTGGCCGCCCAGCGTGTCCTGCACCGCCGGCCCGGCGCCCTTATAGGGCACGTGGACCATGTCCAGGCCCGCGGCGCCCTTGAGCATCTCGCCGTAAACGTGCGAAGTGGAGCCGTTGCCGAACGAAGCGAAGCTGACCTTGCCCGGGTTGCCCTTGGCCCAGGCGATGAACTCCTTCAGGTTCTTCGGCCCCAGCGACGACGGCACCACCATCGCCAGCACCGTGAGGCCCAGTTGCGTCACCGGCGCGAAATCCTTGAGCGAGTCGTAGGGCAACGGCACGCCCAGGTTGGGCGCGATCGTCAGGTTGGAGACGTTGGTGTAGATGAAGGTGTAGCCGTCCGGCGCCGCGTTCTTCACCGCCTGCAGCCCGACCGCGCCCTGCGCGCCGGCGCGGTTCTCCACCACCACCGGCTGGCCCAGCACCGGGGTCAGCTTCTCGCCCAGCCAGCGCGAAACGATGTCGGTCTGCCCGCCAGGCGGATAGGGCGCGACGATCTTGATCGGCCTGGAGGGCCAGGCCTGCGCGAAGGCCTGGGCGGATACCAGCAGCAGCAGCGAAAGCAGGATTCTCATGAGGCTTCCTTGTAGAAGGGCTTGTCGCCCGCAATGGTGACCCGGTCCATCACACGGCGGTAGCCGGGATAGTCGTTGACCGCGATGTGCTGGGTGGAGCGGTTGTCCCACAACGCGAGCGAACCCTGCCGCCAGCGGAAGCGGATCTGGAATTCCGGCCGCTGGCTGTGGCGGTTGAGGAAATCGAGCAGCGGCGCCGATTCCTCCTCGGTCATGTCCTGGAAGCGGATTGCGTAGACCCAGTTGACGTAGAGGGTCTTGCGGCCGGTCTCGGGATGGGTGCGGATGCAGGGGTGCGGCTGCTCCCTGAGCGCGGCTTCGCTCGCCTGGATGCGCATGCTCTTCAGGTCGTCGTCCGCGTAGGCCCCCTGCGGGCCGTAGGAGCGCTTCGCGCTGTGCATCACCGTCAGTTTCTCCAGCATGCGCTGCAGCGCCGGCGACAGCGCCTCGAAGGCGAGCATCTGGTTGGTCCAGATGGTGTCCCCGCCCACCGCCGGTGACTCCCGCGCGTACAGGCAGGTGCCCAGCACAGGTTCCGGCGAGAAAGTCATGTCGGTGTGCCAGCGGCCGCCGAAGTTGAGCTTCTTCGCCTCCTGCGGCTCGCGGACGATGCGCATCATCTCCGGATGCCCGTCCAGGGGCTTGATGAACGGCGTCTGCGCGAGCGGCCCGAAGTGGCGGGCGAAGGCCTTCTGCTGCTCCGGCGTCAGCACCTGGTCACGCAGGAAAATCACGCAATGCTCGGCCAGCGCGCGGCGAAGCTCGGCCACGACCTCGGGCGCAAGCGGTCGCGACGCGTCGATGCCGCCGATCTCGGCGCCGCCCGCGCCGCAGATGAGGTTGACCTCGAATCCCCTGTAGCGGTCCATCGATTCCTCCCGCCCGGGATGCTAACCTAACGCATCGCAAAGGGAGAACCATCCGTGACCCGTTTCGTCGCCGCGCTCGCTTTTTGTTGCACCGCCCACGCGCAGGCGGACTATCCGAGCAAGCCTGTCCGCCTGATCACGCCGTTCAATCCCGGCGGCGCGATTGACATCTATTCGCGACTGATCGCCGAACCCTTGGGCAAGCGCCTGGGCCAGAACGTCATCGTGGAGGCGATCGCCGGCGCCAACACCATCGTCGGCACCCAGGCTGTGGCGCGGGCCGCGCCCGACGGCTACACCTTCATGATCACCACCATGTCCACCACGGTGAACAACCGGATCCTGTTCGCCAAGTCCCTGCCCTACAACCCGGACAGGGACCTGGCGCCGATCACGCAGCTTTCCTACGGCACCGTCCTGATGGTGGGCCCCTCCAACGCGCCTTATACGGATCTGAAGGGGATGGTCGCCTGGGCGAAGGCACAGCCTCGCGTCACTTATGGCTCATGGGGCATCGCCTCCTGGGGCCACCTCGCCGGCCAGATCCTGAAGCGCGACCTCGGCCTGCCGCTGGAGCACGTTCCCTACAAGGGTGACGTGCCGGCCATCACCGATGTGCAGAACGGCAACCTGCACCTGTCCTTCGCCAGTCCGACCAGCGCCATCCCGCGCATCGCGGGCGGCGCCATCCGGCCGCTCGCCATGACCGGACCGCAGCGCTCGGCCTCGATGCCGGACCTGGCGACCTTCACCGAGCAGGGCGTGCCCAACGTGGACCTCGCGATCTGGGTCGGCGCCTACGCGCCTGCGGGCACGCCGCGCCCGATCATCGATCGCCTGCAGCGCGAACTGAAAGCGGTGATGGGCCAGCCCGAGGTGCGCGAGCGCATGGTGACGCAGGGACAGACCCCGGTGGGCAATACGCCGGAGGAGTTCATGGCAAACGTGCGTGCGGATTTTCCGAAGTGGGACGCGCTCATCAAGGCATCCGGCGCGAAACTCGAGTAGCGCGGCCACGCAGTGCAGACCGACTACGTCCAGCGCTTCGTCTTCGAGCACCTCGCGATCCGCGGCCGCCTGGTCTGCCTGACTGGCGCCTGGACGCGGATGCTCGAGGGCCGCGGCTACCCGCCGCGGATCGCCGAGCTGCTCGGCCACACCACCGCGCTCGCGGTGCTGCTGGGCGCCAACCAGAAGCAGGATGGCGCCAGCGGCGGCCGGGTGACGCTCCAGGTGCAGGGCTCGGGCCCGGTGAAGCTGCTGGTGGCGGACTGCACCGCGGACCTGAAGATCCGCGGCATGGCGCATCATGAAGGTGAATGCGTGGGCGACGATCCACTCATCGGCTCAGGCAAGCTGGCGCTGACCTTCGAGGACCTCGCCAGCGGGCAGATCTACCAGAGCCTGGTGCCGCTCGAGGGCGCCGGCATGGCGGAGATCTTCCGCAACTACCTGGAGCGCTCCGAGCAGCGCACTTCCTGCCTGCTGCTGTTCGCCGATGGCGCCGCGCTGTGCGGCCTGCTGCTGGAGAAGCTCCCCGGCGCCGACGAGCGCGATGGCGACGGCTGGAACCGCGTCGTGCACCTCGCCTCCACGCTGACGCTGCCCGAGACGGTGGACGCGCAGCCCTACGGCCTGCTGGTGAAGCTGTTCCACGAAGAGCTGCTGCGGGTGTTCCCGCTGCACCCGGTCGAGTACCACTGCCCGTGGGACGCGGAGAAGGTCGAGCGCGTGCTGCGCGGCCTGGGCCGCCCGGAAGTCGAATCCATCCTCGCCGAAAAGGGGGAAGTCGTGATCCGCAACGACATGTGCAACCACGAGTACCGCTTCGACCGAGCCGCGGTGGAAGCCGTGTTCAGCTAGGCGGCGCGCCAATGGACACCGGAACTGCCTACGGGCTGCCGCAGCCCACCTACCGAATGGAACTCACCGAAGTCGGCGCGGGCACGCCCATGGGCGAACTGCTGCGCCGCTACTGGCATCCGGTCGGCCTCGCGGCGGACGCCTCCGCCACCCCACGCCAGGTCCGCGTCCTGGGCGAGGACCTGATCCTGTTCCGCGACGGCAAGGGACGCGCCGGGCTGGTGCATCCGCGCTGCGCGCACCGCGGCGCCTCGCTCTACTACGGCAAGGTCGAGGATGAGGGTATCCGCTGCTGCTACCACGGCTGGCTGTGGGACGCCGAAGGCCGCTGCCTGGAGCAGCCCTGCGAGCCCGGCGGCGGCCCGCGGCGCGACAAATTCCGCCAGCCCTGGTACCCGGTCGAGGAACGCTACGGCCTGGTCTTCGCCTACCTCGGGCCGCCCTCGCGCAAGCCGGTGCTGCCGCGCTACGACTGCCTCGAGGAACTCGAACCCGGCGAGTTCATCGAAACCGATGACTCCTCGATCGGGGGCGGGGGTCCGCAGTTGATTCCCTGCAATTGGCTGCAGCACTGGGAGAACGTGGTGGACCCGTTCCACGTGCCGGTGCTGCACGGCTCGTTCTCCGGCGCGCAGTTCGTGAAGGAAATGGGCGTCATGCCCGAGGTGGAGTTCTCCGCCACGCCGCGCGGCGTGAAGGTCGTCTCCAAGCGCGCGCGCGAGGACGGCAAGCTGCACCGGCGCGTCACCGAAGTCGTGATGCCAACGCTGCGCGTGGTGCCCAATCCGCGCGTGGCGAAATACGGCCGCGTCGAGTCCATCGGCTGGGTACTGCCTATCGACGATGCGAACTTCCGCATCTACGTTGCCGGGCGGGTCACGGAAAAGGGCGAGCTGTCGCGCTTCCGCTCGAAGATGGCCGGCAAGTTCTGGTGGGACTTGAGCGACGCCGAGCACCAGAAGTATCCCGGCGACTACGAGGCGCAGGTGAGCCAGGGCCGGATCACCTTCCACTCCGAGGAACACTTCGCCACCAGCGACAAGGGCATCGCGCTGCTGCGCCGGTTCCTCGAGCAGCAACTCAAGCTGATCGCCGACGGCGGCGACCCGGCCTGCGTCGCGTTTAGCGAACAGGATGCCTATGTGAAGCTGGAGGCCGGGCAGGAAGTGGTGGACGCCGTGCGGGCGGCGTAGCCTCCCGAATGTGCACGATCGTGCACATTTGACGGCGCCTGCGCCTCAGCCACCCGCCGGCTTGCCCTGTGCGTCCCCGCCGCCATGGGGATTGCCTCCGCTGGCGGGCCGCTCCATCGCGAATACCCGCTCGATCACCGTGTACTCGTCGTAGCCGCAGCGGGCAATGGGCCGGACCGCCGCAAGATCGAAGCGGCCGTTCTTCATGAAGCGCTCGTCGATGTGCATCCCGACGACCTGGCCGTAGACCACCACGCCCCCGGTATCCCGGCCCTCGGCGTCCAATACGCGCACCACCTGCGTCACCCGGCATTCCATGGCAGCCGGCGAGGCGGCAACGCGCGGCGGCCGGACCAGGCGGCAGGGCGCGGTGGCAAGGCCAGCGTGCGCGAATTCGCTCTCGCCGCGGGGCAGACCCTCGGAGGTCCGGTTCATCTGCTCGCGCAGGTCCCAGGTGGCCATGCTCCAGGCGAACTCGCCCGATTCAATGGCGAAGGCCGCAGCGTCCTTCTCATTCTCGCTGCAGAAGCTGACGATGCGCGGCCGGCTCAGCACGCCGTTGAAGAAGCTGTAGGGCGCCAGGTTCACGCGTCCGGCCTTGTCCATCGAGGAGATCCAGCCGATCGGGCGGGGCACGACCACGCCCTTGAACGGGTCCCAGGGGAACAGGTTCCGGTCGCGGCTTTCCGGTTCGAAGAAGGTCATGCCGCCACCCCGGTCCGCTCGCCCGCCTTCTCCTCCGCGGGCCGCGCAATCCGCGACCCCGGCCAGACCGCCGGATGGCTGCGCGCGTACTGCGGCGGGTAGTCCAGCTTCACGCCGAAGCGCTCGGCGGCGTGCCAGACCCAGCGCGGGTCATCGAGCAGGCCGCGCGCGATGGCGATCCAGTCGGCCTGCCCCGCAACCAGGATGTCCTCGGCCTGCTGCGCGTCCGCGATCATGCCCACGGCCCGTACCGGGATGCCCGGCACCGCCTTCTTCACCGCGGCGGCGAAAGGAACCTGGTAGCCCGGCACGACCTTGATGCGCTGGTTCGCGGCGACGCCACCGGAGGTGATGCAGAGGAAGTCGAGCCCGATCGCCTTGAGTTCCTTCGCATAGGCGATGGTCTCTGCGATCTCGAAGCCGCCCTCGGCCCAGTCGCTGCCGGTGATGCGGGCGCCCAGCGCCAGCTCGCGCGGCCAGGCCTCGCGCAGCGCGCGCGCCACCTCCAGCGGGAAGCGCATGCGGTTCTCCAGGCTGCCGCCATAGGCGTCGGTGCGCCGGTTGGCGATCGGCGACAGGAACTGGTGCAGCAGGTAGCCGTGAGCCGAATGCAGCTCGATCACTTCGAAACCGGCGCGCCGGGCGCGCGCCGCGGCGGCGACGAACGCGTCCACAAGTCCGCGCAGTTCCGCGATGCTCAGCTCGCGAGGCGCGTGCCAGTCCTTGTCGAATGCCAGCGCGGAAGCCGAAACGGTCGGCCAGGGCGATTCGTCGGCGCCCAGGGCACGGCCACCGGTCCACGGCGGGCGGCACGAGCCCTTGCGCCCGGCGTGCGCGAGCTGCACGCCGATGGGCGATCGCGTGAGGCGGCGGCAGAAATCCACCACGCGCTTCATCGCGGCTTCGTTGCTGTCGCTGTACAGGCCGGTGCAGCCGTGGGAAATCCGTCCTTCCCTGGTCACGCCGGTCGCCTCCACCATCTGAAGGCCGACGCCCGAGGCGGCCAGGCTGCCCAGGTGCATCAGGTGCCAGTCGGTCATGCTGCCGTCATCGGCGGAGTACTGGCACATCGGCGCCACCGCGACGCGGTTGGGCAGCGTCACGCCGCCGATGTCGAGGGGTGAAAAAAGGTTTGGTTTCATCGGTCGATTTTAAGCGATTTGACGCAGGTCAAGCCCGCGCGCGCCCTGCCCCTTATAAGCGGAATGGAAGAGCGAAAATGTGAATCCGTCCGCACCCGATCTGCAGGGCTTCGCCGACGCCGCCTGGCGCCTGTTCTGGCGCGACGAACTGCCCTGGCTGCTCCTGGGCGCGGCCCTGGTCGCGCTCGCGCTCTGGCGCGGCCTGCGAGACGGCCGGCGCGCGCTGCGCAACACCGTGCTGTTCCTCGCGCTGTGCGTGCTGGCGGAGCTGGCGGGCGCGATGCTCGAGACCGCGGGCGCGGCGCGCTCCGGCACGCTGGTGCGGGGCGCGGCCATCGTCGCCACCGGCCTTGCGCTGATCCGCCTGGGCGGCCTGGCGTTGTTCCGCGCCGCACTGCCCGCGACGGGCTTCGCCGCCCCGCGCATTGTCGAGGAAGTCGCGCTGCTGCTCGCCTATGTCGCCTGGGGCATGCTGCGCCTGCGCCTCGCCGGCATGGACCTGGCGAGCCTGGTCACCACTTCGGCGGTCATCACCGCGGTGGCCGCATTCGCCATGCAGGACACGCTGGGCAACGTGCTGGGCGGCCTGTTCCTGGAACTAGACCGCTCGCTGGCCGTCGGTGACTGGATCCGGATCGACGACCTTAGCGGGCGCGTCACCGACATCCACTGGCGCCATACCACCATCCGCACCCGCAATGGCGAGCTGGTGATCGTGCCCAACAGCGCGCTCATGAAATCACGCTTCACGGTGCTCGGCAATCCCGACCGGCGCGAGGTGCGCTGGCGGCGCTGGATCTGGTTCGACGTGGACCTCGAGGTGCCCACCGGCGAGGTCATCCGCGCCGCGGAACAGGCGCTGGCGGCCGCGGAAGTTCCGAACGTGGCGCGCGCGCCCGCGCCCGATTGCGTGCTGATGGATTTCGAGCACGGTTGCTGCCGCTACGCGCTGCGCTACTGGCTCGCCGATCCGCAGCACGACGACGGCACCGACAGCGCGGTCCGGGTGCACGTCCTCGCCGCGCTCAGGCGGGCCGGCATCACCATCTGCCTGCCGACCCATGTCATCCACGACGTGCGCGAGACGCCCCGGCGCGAAGCTGCGCGCGCCGAGCGCGAGACCGCGTCGCGCGTCACTGCCCTGCGCGCCGTGGACCTGTTCTCGACCCTGTCCGATGACGAGCTTCACACGCTGTCCCGGCACCTGGTGCCGGCGCCCTTCGCCGCCGGCGACGTCATCACCCGCCAGGGCGCGGTGGCCCACTGGCTGTACATCCTCACCCGCGGCGAAGCCGAGGTCTGGGTCGAGGCCGCGGACGCCCCGCGCCGCGGGGTCGCGGTGCTGGCGCCGCCCAACGTGTTCGGCGAGATGGGCATGATGACCGGCGAGCCGCGGCACGCCACGGTCAGCGCCCGGACCGACGTCCACTGCTACCGGCTGGACAAGACCGGCTTCGAGCAGGTCCTGCGCGCGCGGCCGGCGATCGCCGGGGCGCTGGCGCAGGTCCTGTCGGCGCGCGCCACCGGCCTCGCGCAGGCCGTGGAGCAGGCGCAGGCGGACGCGGCGGCCAGCGCGCGCGCACACGCAGACACCCTGCTCGCCCGCATCCAGTCGTTTTTCGGACTTGCATCGGGTACCAGGGGGGCAACATGACCGCCGCGATGCTGGGCATCCTGTTCGCGGATGTCTGCGGCAGCACCAGGATCTACGAGACGCTTGGCGACGCCAAGGCGCGCCAGCTCATCTCGCGTTGCATCGAGCTGATGACGCAGACCGCGCAGAAGCACGGCGGCGCGCTCATCAAGACCATCGGCGACGAAGTCATGTGCCGCTTCCCGGGCGCGGACCAGGCCGCGGCGGCCGCGCTGGAGATGCAGGAAGCGGTGGCGCGGGCGGCCATTTCCGAGGGCGGCTTCAACATCGCCATCCACGTCGGCTTCCACTACGGTCCGGTGGTCATCGAGGGCAATGACATCTTCGGCGACGCGGTGAACCTCGCCGCGCGCATGGTCAACCTGTCCAAGCGCGACCAGGTGGTCACCACCGGCGCGACCGTGGCCGCGCTGTCGCCGAAGTGGCTCAAGTCGGCGCGCCAGATCGACCGCGCCGCGGTGCGCGGCAAGCAGTCGCAAGTGGATATCTTCGAACTGGTGTGGCAGGAAGCCGAATCCACGCGCATCGCGGGCAAGGCCTGGACGCTGCCCGCCATGGGCGCCCCCGGCCGCATGGTGCTGCGCATGGGCACCCACGAGGTCGAGGTGGATGAGACCCACCCGTCGGTCACCGTCGGCCGCGCCGAGCAGAGCGACTTCGTCCTCAAGGGCGACCTGATCTCGCGCCTGCACGCGCGCATCGACTACCGCAACCACCGGTTTTCCTTCACCGACCAGAGCACCAACGGCTCCTGGGTGACCGACGCGAACGGCAAGGAAACCCTGGTGCGCCACGACAACCACGTGCTCACCGGCAGCGGGGTCATTTCCTTCGGCCACATGGCCGTGGACGGCCAGCTGGACCTGCTGCACTACCGGGTGGACTAGGGCGCCGCGACCGCGATCCCGCGCGCCGCGAACTCACGCCGCAGCGCCCGCGCGAAGGCCGCCGCTCCGGGCTGGTCACCGTGCAGGCACAGCGTGCCCACTTCAACCGGCACGCGCTTGCCCGACAGGCTGGTGACGATGCCCTGCTCGATCATGCCCAGGGCCTGCGCCACCGACTTCGCTTCCTCCTCGATCATGCCGCCCGCCTGCCCGCGCGGCGCGAGCGTGCCATCGTCCGAATAGCCGCGGTCGGCGAAACCCTCGCCCACCGCCGCCACGCCGTGCTTGCGCGCGCAGGCCAGCATGGTGCTGCTGGCCAGGCCATACAGGATGATGCCGCCGCCCAGGTCCTTCGCCGCGCGCGCCATCGCGTCGGACAGCGCCTCGTCGTTGGCCGCCATGTTGTAGAGCGCGCCGTGGCATTTCACGTGGTGCAGCTTCGCGCCCGCGGCGCGCGCGAAGGCCTCCACCGCGCCGGCCTGGTAGATGACGAGGTCATAGAGTTCCTGCGGCGAGATTTTCATCGCGCGCCGGCCGAAGCCCATGATGTCCGGCAGCGACGGATGCGCGCCCACGGCCACGCCGTGGTCCACCGCGAGGCGCACGGTCCTGCGGATGGTGGCCGGGTCGCCCGCATGGAAGCCCGCGGCGATGTTCGCGGAGCTGATGTGCGGCATCACCTCGGCGTCGGCCCCCATCTTCCAGGCGCCATAGCTCTCGCCCATGTCGCAGTTGATGTCGATTGTCTTGGTCATCGTCGTGTTCATCGGAATGTCCAGTTGAGTGCGCGCAACGCCGAATCCACCCGCCGCCGCAGCACGCGGCGCAACTCGCCCGCCTGCTCCAGCGTGCAGCGCGCAAAGCGCACGCTGCCGCCCGGGGCCAGCTGCGCGAGGCGCGGCACGTCGGCGGCCGCGATCTCCGCGATCTTGGGGTAGCCGCCAGTGGTCTGGTGGTCCGCCATGAGCGCGATCGGCTGGCCGCCCGAGGGCACCTGCACCGTCCCCAAGCAGGCCGGTTCCGAGTTTATCTCGGCCGCGCGCGATCGCGCGAGCGCCGGCCCCGTGAGGCGGAAGCCCATGCGATTGGAGTCCGGCGACACCCGCCACGTGGCCTCGAAGAAGGCGCGCTGCGAGGCCGCGTCGAACAGGTCGTGGTGGCGGCCTTCCATGGCGTGCACCACGATGGGCTCGCGCTCGGGCCGCGTCAGCGCCGGCACCGACCAGGCGACGCTGCGCACCGCGCCGTCGAACACCTTCTTCGACTGCAGCCGGGCATAGCGGGCCGCCGCGAGGCGCGCCGCGTCCTTCGCCAGCGGCAGGCGGTCGCCGATGCGCAGGGCGCGGCCCTCCAGCCCGCCGAAGCGCGCCGGCATGTAGGTGCTGCGGCTGCCCAGCACCGGCGCGGTGGCGATGCCGCCCGCGACCGCAAGGTAGGCCCGGCTGCCGCTGACCGCGCGCACCACCTGCAGCCGGTCGCCCTTGCCGGCGTGCACCGGGCGGTCCAGCGGCAGCGTGGCGCCGTTCAGGCGCGCGTCGAACTCCGCGCCGCAAAGCGCGACCAGGGCTTCCTCCTCGAACAGCAGGTCCGGCCCAAGCACCGTGACTTCGAGGGCGGCATCCGCCGGCGCATTGCCCACCAGCGCATTGGCGAACTCCAGCGCGATGCCGTCCATCGCGCCGCAGGGCACCACGCCGATGTGCTGCAGGCCATGGCGGCCGCCGTCCTGGACAGTGGTTAGCAGGCCGGGCTTGTTGACAAGGATGCTCATGCGCGACTTATTTCAGCCGCTCGAATTCGGACAGGGAGATCGGCGTGAAGCGCACCTTGTCCCCGGGGGCGAACAGGCTCGGCGGCTCGCGCGCGGGATCGAACACCGTGAGCGGCGTGCGGCCGATGATGCTCCAGCCACCGGGTGTCTCGTACGGGTAGACCGCGGTCTGCGAGTTGGCGATGGCCACCGACCCCGCAGGCATGCGCGTGCGCGGGGTAGCGCGACGCGGCACCGACAGCTTGGGATCAAGGCCGCCAATATAGGGTTGCCCGGGCGAGAAGCCCACCATCAGCACGCGATGGACCGTGTTCGCGTGGCGCTTTGCGATCTCCGCCTGCGACAGGGACAGCTTGGCGGCCAGTTCCGCCAGATCGAGGCCGAACTCGGTGGCGTAGCAGACTGGAACCTCCACGGTGCGTCCCGAATCCACGAACTTGCCGGCCGACTTGAAGCACTCCACCAGCAGCGCCTCGCAACGTTCCAGGATCGCGACCGGCAGCTCCGGGTGGTAGGGATCGAAATGCAGCGCGATGCCGCACAGCGCCGGAACGATGTCGCGGATCCACGGCAGCTTCTGCGCGCGCAGGGCCGCGGCGAGCGCCTGCAGGGACTGGTTAGTCTCCAGATCGATGACATCGCCGAATTCGGCGTACACCGCCGCGTCGCCCATGGGCGCGAGGCGCAGGGTCTTGAGGAGCTTTTTCAGGACAACTTCGGCGCTACGTTGGGCACGCGGTCAGATCGCCCGGGGCGTCGCAACGCCGATCATGCTGTCGCGCGTCACGATGCCTGCGAGGCGCTCCTCGCTCCAGCCTCCGGTGCCGGTCGGCCGCATCGGCAGGACGAGGTAGCGCATGTCGGCGGTGGAGTCGTGCACCCTGACGCGGACGGATTCCGGCAGTTTCAGCCCGAACTCCTCCAGCACCGAGCGCGGCTCGCTCACCGCGCGCGAGCGGTAGGCGCGCGACTTGTACCAGTCCGGCGGGATGCCCAGCAGCATGCGCGGATAGCAGGAGCACAGCGTGCACACCACCAGGTTGTGGGTGTCGGGCGTGTTCTCCACCACCACGAGCTTCAGGGCCGGGACGTCCAGCCCCAGTTCCTCGCAGGCCCTGGTGCCGTTCTCCAGCAGGCGTCGGCGATAGCCGTCGTCCAGCCAGGCGCGCGCCACCACCTTCGCGCCGCGGGCCGGGCCACGCGAGCGCATGTCCTCGGCTGTCGCGTCCACCTGCGCGTCGGTGACGATGCCTTTTTCGACCAGCAGCTCGCGCAGGCTGATTTCCATCAGCTGGAAGTAGGACAGCGGCTGGTAGTTGCCCTGGTCGTCGTTCATGCGGGCTCAAGCCAGTGCTGGAAGATTTCCACCTCGACCACGTCCTCCGCCGGACCCCGATATGCGGGCCAAACCTCCGGTTGCAGGAAGCGCACGCGGTACAAGGGCTGGCGCGGCTCGCCTGAACGCTGCTGCGCGAGTTCCTCCGGATTGCCGAAGCTGCCGCAATAGCGCTCCACCACCCCGGTACAGCCGCGGATGTAGAACGGCGTGCGAATGTGGCCCAGCGGATACGCCTTGCGCACCCGCACTCGGTCGCCCGCCGAAAAACGGGGACGCACCACGTTCCTTTCCGGGGAAATCGTGGTCCGTCCCTGATTTCCGTGGTCAGCCACGCTTGCGGATCTCTTCCATCTTGCGGCCCAGCTCATCGGTGGTGATGACGCCGCGCTGGATCATGGTCTGGGTGATGGAGGTCACCCAGCGTTCGTAGTAGCTCATCTTCTCGTATGCGTCGGGCGGCAGGGACTCAATGTTCTTGCGCAGTTCGTCGACCGTCAGCAGGCGCTTGCCGCCCCTGATCCCGGAGAGCAGCATCATCAACGCATCCACGCGCCTCTCCCACTGGGCGTAGTCGTGCTCCGTCGGCGCCACCCGGCCCGCCGGCAGGCCGCCCATGTCGTGGAAGCTGCGCTCGATCATCAGGCCACCCACTCCGACACAGGCGCGCGCGCCTCGTGCAGCGGCTGGCAGACGATATCCACCAGCGACGGACCGCCGTGCGCGAACGCCGCCTTGAGCGCGCCGGCCAGCTGCGCCGGGTCGGTCACGTGCCAGGCCTTGACGCCGAAGGCCTCGGCGACCTTAGCATGGTCGGTGACGCCGAAATCCACCGAGAAGTAGCGCGCGTCGTACCCGGTCTTCTGCCCGGCCTTGATCCAGCCGTAGACCGCGTTCGAGATCACGACGAAGGTCACCGGCAGCTTCAGGCGCGCCGCGGTTTCCAGTTCCCCGGCGCACATGCCGAAGCTGCCGTCGCCCATGACCGCGACGGTCTTCACCGAAGGCCGGCCGAAGTGCGCGCCGATGGCCGCGGCCATGGAATAGCCCAGCGCGCCGTGCGCGCGGTTCGAGAACACGCGCTTGCCTTTGCCGCGGATGGGATAGAAAGCCGAGAAATAGGGGCACGGCGTCCCCGGATCGAGCACCACGATCGCGTCAGGATCCAGCGCGCGCGCCATCTCGGCCACCACGCGCTCGGGCTTGATGGGCGCGTCGTCCGACTGCGCCAGCACGTCGAACTGGGCGAACTTCGCCTCGCGGGCTTGCTTCACGGCGCCGGCTTCGAGCGGGCGCTTCACGCCTTCCAGCGCCTCGTTCAGCGCCGCCAGCGCCAGCTTCGCGTCCGCCACCAGCGGCACGTCCACCTTGTAGTTGGCGCCGATCGCCTTCGGGTCCACGTCCAGGTGCAGCACCCGCGTCTTGCCCGGCGCCGGATGGCGCCAGCGCTCCGTGGTGACCGAGCCGGCGCGGCAGGTGATGAAGAACACCAGGTCCGCCGCGTCCACGATCGCGCGCGTCTGCGGCGTGCCGCCGTTGGAACCCACCACGCCCACCGCGAGCGGATGCTCGTCGGCAATGGCGCCCTGCCCGCTGACAGTGGTCGCCACCGGCGCGGACAGCTTCATGGCCAGTTCCGCCAGCTCGGCCTCCGCCCCGGACATGACCACGCCGCCGCCGCAGATGAAAACCGGGTTCTTCGCCGCGCGCAACAGCTTCGCCGCCAGCTCGACGTGGAAGGGATCGGGCGCGGCGCGGCGGGCAGGAATGCTGCCCAGGCTGGGATCGGCCCATACGTCGCTGCGTTCCACCGGCCCGTTCTGCACGTCGAAGGGCAGCGCGATGTGCGCCGACCCCGGCCGCCCGGTGGTCATCTCATTGAAGGCCGCGCGGAAGGTGCGCGGAATGTCCTGCGAGCGGTCCAGCACCGCGTTCCATTTCGTGAGCGGCTTCATCAGCGCGCCCTGGTCGAGTTCGGTCAGCGTGAACCGGCCGCGCGAGGACACCGAGACGTCGGTGTTGATCGCCAGCACCGGCACCGAGGATTCGTTGGCCTCCACCAGCCCGGGGAGGATGTATGTCGCGCCGCCCCCCGAAGGCCCCTCGCACACGCCGACCTTGCCCGAGACGCGGGCGTAGCCGTCGGCCATGTACGCCGCATGCCGTTCGTCGCGGGTCAAGACGTGCCGCATGCCGTGCGGAAGGCGCGCGAGCGCGTCGTAGAACGGCAGGCTGGTGTCGCCGCACAGGCCGAAAATCACCTCGACGCCGTGCTTCTGGAGCATCTCCACCGTCGCTTCGGCGCCCGTCATGGTGGTCGCGCTGGCTTCAACCGGCTTGTTCATGCGGCTATTATAGGACGTGGAAAATCGCGCTTCCCCTGTCGCACAGCCCGGCGAGCTGGTCCTCGACCACATCGCGCATTTCGTCCCCAACCTGGCGGCCGCGCGCGGCACGCTGCAGGCGATGGGCTTCTCGGTGACGCCGGAATCGGCGCAGGTGACGCAGGACGGTCCCGCCGGCACCTCGAACGTCACGGTGATGCTGCCGCAGGGCTACCTGGAGTTCCTCGCGCCCACCATGGACACGCCCAACGCCGCGAAGCTGCGCGCCGCCATGGCTCGCTATTCCGGCGTCCACCTCGCGTGCTTCGGCACGCCCGCCGCGGACGAGGAGCACGCGCGCCTGGCGGCTCACAACTTTGCGCCGCTGCCGCTGGTCGGGTTGGCCCGCGAGACCGAGACCGGCCGCGCGCAGTTCAAGGTTCTGCGCCCCGCGCCGGAGGTCATGCCCGAGGGCCGGGTGCAGTTCGTCCAGCATCTGAGCCCGGACGTGATATGGCACCCGCGATGGATGGGGCACGCGAACGGCGTGCGCCGGCTCGCCTGCCTGTTCGTGGTCGCGGACGATCCGGTCAAGGTGTCCGCGCGCTGGGCCCATTTCGCGGCGCTGCTGCCCCGCCCGGCCGGGCGCTTTGTCCATCTGAGGACCGACCGTGGGGACATACTGATCGGCAGGCGCGACGAATGGGAAGCGCTGTTCGGCGATGAAGTGCCCAGGGCACCGGCGCTCGCGGGCTACGCGCTCGAGTGCACGGATCCGGAGGGGTTCGCCGGCCGCGTGCTGATGGCCGGCGCTGCAGTGAGGAAACTCCGCCCGAGGCTGTTCGCCGCCGTGCTGCCGGCGGCGCTGGGCGGATGCTGGGTGTTCGGCACCGCGGCTTCACTGGCGCTTGACGCGTGAACGCGGAATCCGGGAGTTGACATCTTATGTTTGGTGCAGCCAGCATCCAGCCATGAGGACCACCCTAGACATTGACGACGACGTGCTCGTAGCAGCGAAGGACATCGCGCGCCGCGAGCGCAAGAGCGCCGGAGAGATTGTTTCCCGTCTCGCACGCCAGGGTTTGTCCGGCGCCGGTCTGGCATCCACCCGGACGCCACAAGCGATCTACGGGCTGCGCCCTCTGCCCAAGGACGGGCGCATCGTCAGCAACGAGCTGGTCAACAGGCTGCGCGACGACGGCGAATACTGAACGGAGACGTCGCCTTGCGTGCGTCGCTCGACGTCATTGTCCTGATCGCCTTGCTCGATGCGGCCGCCATTGACGGCGGCAGAGTTCACGCCGCGCGCCATCTGGTCAAGCTGCCTTAGCTACGGCGCCTGCCGCCGGCCATCATCCTCCGCGCTCCAGCACCAGTTGCACGTCCCCCAGGGCACGCTCGGCGAAGCCGCCCTCGCAATAGGCGAGGTAGAACGTCCACATGCGGATGAAGCTCTCGGGATAGCCCAGCGCGCGCACCCGCAGGGCGTTGCCGAGGAAATTGTCGCGCCAGCGCGCGAGCGTGGTGGCGTAGTGCGGCCCGATATCCTCCAGCCCGACGATGCGCAGGCGGCTCGCCGCCGTCATCGCGTTCGCCAGCGCCGTCACCGACGGGATGCAACAGCCGGGGAAGATGTAGCGCTTGATGAAGTCCACCTCGCGCCGCGCCTGCTCGTAGCGCTGGTCGGCGATGGTGATGGCCTGCAGCAGCATGCGGCCGCCGGGGCGCAGCCGCGCGTCGCAGATGCGGAAGAACTCGCCGAAGTACTGGTGGCCCACCGCCTCGATCATTTCGATGGACACCAGCTTGTCGTAGGTCCCCTCCAGGTCGCGGTAGTCTCGCAGCAGCACGGTGACGCGGTCGGCGAGGCCCGCGGCGCGCACGCGCTCGGTGGCAAGCGCATGCTGGTTGGGAGAGATCGTCGTCGTGGTGACGCGGCATCCGTACTTCGATGCCGCGTGCAGCGCGAAACCGCCCCAGCCGGTGCCGATCTCCAGCACATGGTCCTCCGGCGAGAGCTCCAGCTTGCGGCAGATGGCCTCCAGCTTCGCCACCTGCGCCCCGGCGAGCGTCATGTCCGGGCGCTCGAAGATCGCGCTGGAGTACATCATGGTTTCGTCCAGGAACTGCCGGTACATCTCGTTGCCGAGGTCGTAGTGCGCCGAAATGTTGCGCCGGCTGCCCTCGCGCGTGTTGCGGTGCAGCCAGTGCGCGGCCGCGCGCATGGGCGAGGACAGGCGCGCGAGGCCGCCTTCCATGCCCTCCAGCGCCTCGCGATCGCGCAGCAGCAGCCGCACCAGCGCGGTGAGGTCGTCCGCGACCCAGTGCCCGAGCATGTAGGCCTCGCCCGCGCCCACGGAGCCGCCGAAGGCGAACTCCGGATAGAAGGCCGGGTCGCGCACGGTGACGTTTACCTCGGCGCCGCCGGCCGGGCCGAAAGCATGGGCCTCGCCCCGCTCGTGCAGCACCAGCCTGCCGTGGCGCAGCCCGGCCAGCCGCGCGTGGACGAGGCGCCGGGCGAGTCCGGCGAGCAAGCCCGTGCGCGGCCGCGGGCGGGAGAGTTCGACAAGGGTCGGATCGTTCAGGTTCATGGGTGGGCGTGGAAAGGCGTGCGTCGGGTCCAGAGGCGGAAGGCCTGCCAGTAGATCGCCGCCACGACCTGCAGCGGCATGAGCGGGAAGCGCGAGAGCGCCGCGGCGAGCGAGCCCGCGCTGATCTCGCGCCGTTCGAGGTCGAGCGTGGCGTCGAACACCTTCGCGCCGCCGTCCAGGTTGCGCATGTGCACCGCCAGGCGCGCGCCGGGCGCGCCGAAGCGCCAGTCGTACTGCAGCGCCATGGGCAGGAAGGGCGAGACGTGGAACGCTTTGCCGAAGCGGAAGCGCAGCTCGCCCCCGCGCGCCGGCAGCACGTAGGCGTGGCGCTCGTTCCAGGGCGTGTTGGTGATCTCGGCCACGATGGTTTCGACCTTCGCACCCGCTGCGTCGTAGCAGTAGTAGAAGCTCACCGGGTTGAAGCAGTGGCCGAACATGCGCAAGTGCGTGAGCAGGCGGATCGGGCCCGCGGGCCGGCGGCCGGTTTCCGCAGCGACAAGGTCGCGCACCGCCTGGTCCAGCGGCACGGCGGGATTGCCGAGGTAATCCCCGCGGCGGAACCACGCAAGCGCGGGGCGGCGCACCGACCAGAGCCAGCGCCCGCGGAACACCTCGTCCAGTTCAGCGAGATCCAGCCACGCCATGAACAGGCGGTAGCGGAACTCGCGTGGACCCGGCGCGAAGCGACGGTGCCTAAGCGACCCGGTATACAGGGCGCTGTGCACGACCGATGTCCTCTTTGAAATGCGCCAGCGCCCCGAGCGCGCTTGCCACTCCGTCCTCGTGGAAGCCGTTGCGCCAGTAGGCACCGCAGTAGTAGGTGCGCTGCCCGCGGTTGAGTTCCGCCTGCCGCGCCTGCGCGGCGACCCCCGCCGGCGTGAACAGCGGGTGGTGGTAGCTGATGCGCTTGATGACTTTGCGCGGATCGATCGCCTCCGCGCGATTGAGCGTGACCAGGAAAGGCTCGGCCGCATCCAGCCCCTGCAGGATGTTCATGTTGTAGGTGAGCGCGATGCGGGCCCGCGCTTCGGGAAGCACGTGGTAGTTCCACGCCGCCCACGCCAGGCGCCGGCGCGGCAGCAGGCGCGTGTCGGTGTGCAGCACCGCCTCGTTCTCCTGATAGGCAATGGCGCCCAGCACCTCCCGCTCGGCCTGGCTCGGGTCCGCCAGCAGGCGCAGGGCCTGGTCGCTGTGGCAGGCGACGAACACCGCATCGAAGCGTTCCGCCGAGCCGTCGCGCGGCTTCACGATCACCTGCCCCGGCAGGCGGCGGATGGACTCGACCGGCGAGCGCAGGCGGATGCGGTCGCGGAACGGCGCCACCAGCTTCTCGACGTAGCGGGCCGAGCCGCCGCGGATGACGCGCCACACCGGGCGGTCGTCCACCGAGAGCATGCCGTGGTTGTGCAGGAAGCGGATGAAGAAGCGTGCCGGGAAGCCCAGCATCGCATCCGGATTCGTGGACCAGATGGCCGCGCCCATCGGGACGATGTAATGCTCGACGAAGGCCCGGCCATAACGGCCGCGGTCCAGCACTTCGCCCAGCGGGAGTTCCCCGCCCGGCTGGTTCAGGAGCGCCGGCGCCTCGCGGTTGAAGCGCAGGATGTCGCGCACCATGCCGAGGAAGGAGGGCCGCAGCAGGTTGCGGCGCTGGACGAACAGCGTATTGAGGGAGGTGCCGTTGTACTCCAGCCCGCTCGCCTCGTCGCGCACCGAGAAACTCATCCGGCTCGCCTGCGAGGCGACGCCCAGCTCCTCCAGCAACGCGATGAAATTGGGATACGTCCAGTCGTTGAACACGATGAAACCGGTGTCCACGGCGTACGAACGCCCGCCCTGCTCCACCTCGTGCGTGTGCGTGTGGCCGCCCGCGTGACTGCCGGCCTCGAACACGGTGATGTCGTGCTCGCGGTGCAAGTGATGCGCGGCGACGTTGCCGGCGATGCCGCTGCCGATGATGGCGACTTTCATGCTCGCCTCGCCTCGCGCACCACCGCCGGTACGCTGCGCAGGTCGCGCACCAGGCCCAGCGCGGCCAGCAGCTTCAGGCCATACCAGCTCAGGTCCAGCTCCCACCAGTAGAAGCCCTGGCGCGCGGCGCCCGGGTAGTGGTGGTGGTTGTTGTGCCAGCCCTCGCCGAAGGTGAGCAGCGCAAGCCAAAGGTTGTTGCGCGAATCGTCGCGCGTTGCATAGCGCCGGCGGCCGAAGCGGTGCGCGAGGGAGTTGATGGTGAAGGTCGCGTGCCACAGCGCGACGGTGGAGACGCAGAAGCCCCAGACCACGTACTCCAGGCCGCCCGCGGCATGCAGGCCGGCGGCGAGCAGTGCCGGCACCAGCGCGTCGTAGCGGTCCAGGAAGCGCAGTTCCGGGAAGTGCGCCAGGTCCGCAACCAGATCCTGGCGCGTGGCGAAATTCGCGCGCGACAGGAACCAGCCGGCGTGGCTCCAGGCGAAGCCGTGCTGGAGGGCGGAGTGCGCATCCTCCGTGCGGTCGGCGTGCGCATGGTGGTGGCGGTGGTGCGAGGCCCACCACAGCGGACCGCGCTGGACAGCGGAGGCGCCCAGCACCGCGAACACGAACTGCATGGCGCGCGAGGTGCGGAACGCGCGGTGCGCGAAGTAGCGGTGGTAGAACGCGGTCACTGCGAACATGCGCACGGCGAACAGCACCGCGGCGAGGAGGACGAGTTCCGGGCGCACGCCGGTCCACAGCACACCCAGGCATCCCAGGTGGACGGCGACGAAGGGCAGCACGCGCAGGAGGTCGGATCCCGCCGGCGCGGCGCCGCTGTCGAACCAGCAGCGCAGCGTGTCGAGCGTCCGCTTCATGGCCATCGCTGCGGCACCTTGCGCACCCGCGCCGTGTCGTAGCCCTGTTCGCGCAGGAACCCCAGCACGCGCTGGTAGTCCGCCTCGGGAATCCGCGGCTGGCGCGCCATGATCCACGCGTAGTCGCGTTTCTCGCGGCCGACCACCACCTGCCCGTAGTCCGGCGACAGGTAGGCGATCCGGTAGTCGGCCCGGATTGGCCAGACGAAGCGCATTCCCCACACCGCGTTCCCGGTGCCCGGCACCACGAATCCTCGCGGGGTGTAGCGCCTGGGCTCGCCGTCGAAGCCGCCCTCGCGGAAAGTGAAGGTGGTGGCGATGCTGCCGTCGGGGTCCAGCCGGTAGGACTCGATGGCGTTGTGGGCGCCGGTTTCGATGAAGGTCGGGATGCTGGCGATTACATACCAGTCGCCCATGAAGCGCGCGAGGTCCACCCTGGGCGCGAGCGCGAGCGGCGGCAGCGGCGTGCCGCAGCCGGCGAGCAGCGCGAGCGAAAGAATCGAGGCGAGGACCGCGCGCATCACATCAGCCGGTAGCGCAGCACGCGCCCGCCTTCCGTCGTGGACTGCAGCGCCACCCACTCGCCGCCGGCGTACCACAGGTCGATCGCCAGTTTCGGCCCGGCCAGGGAGTGGAGGCGATGGCGCTGCGCCAGCACCGGGCGGCCGCGCACTTGCACCGTCTCCTCGCCCTGCGCGGTGACGGTCACCGGCACCACCTCGCCGGTCTGGGCATTGAGCAGCCGCCGCGCCTGCAGCATGCGCGGGTTCCAGTAGGCGAAGCTCATGTCGCAGGCGCCGGCCTGGCCACGCCAGTCCACCGCGCTCGGATCGCCATTGTCGTCCGTGGTCGCCGACAGCGACACCAGGCAATCGCCGCGCCAGCGCTCGAGTGCCTCGTGACGGTAGCGATACGCGGGAATGAGGAGGATGCGCACGTCGAAGCGCGCCTCGCTGCGCAATTCCCGTTCGGCGCCCTGTCCGCTTAGCGTGAAGCGATGGCGGCCGATTTCGCGCTCCCCGAGGAAGACGCGGAAATCCCAGGCGCGCGCGTCCGCGAAGGCCTGCGTCGCCGCAAGCAGCAGGCTCATGAACAGGGCCCGCCTCATACGCTGCGCCTCGGCCCGGGAAAGAACGCGTTGGTCCGCAGCACATAGTTCGCGTACTCCGGCCTGCGCTGGCCGATGTCCTTCTCCAGCAGCGCCACGCCCGAGACGCGCAGCAGCAGCACGCTCATCAGCACGGGCGAGAACACCGTCCACCATGCGCCGGCCCCGGCCGCGACCAGCCAGAAGCCCCACCAGACGCAGAACTCGCCGAAGTAGTTCGGGTGCCGGGTGTAGCGCCACAGGCCGCGGTCCATCACCCGTCCGGCGTTGCGCGGATCGGCCTTGAAGCGCGCCAGCTGGGCGTCGCCCACCACTTCGAACGCGAGGCCGAACACCACCAGCGCGGCGCCCGCGGCATCGAGCGGCCCGACCGGTTGGCTGGAGAAGATCGCGGCGGCGAGCGGAGCGGAAATGATCCAGGCCAGCACCGCCTGCAGCCCGAACACCAGGTACAGGCTCTTCCACGCGAAGCCCGGTTCGTTGCGCTCGCGTATCGCGCGGTAGCGGTGGTCCTCGGGCGCGCCCCAGTTGCGCGCGGCGAGGTAGCCCGCGAGCCGCAGCGACCACAGCGCCGCCAGCGCGAGGACCAGCATCGCGCGGCCGTCGAACACATCCGCGACCACGGCGTAGACGGCCGCCGCGGCGAGGAAGAACAGCGACCAGAAAATGTCCACCAGACCGGCGTTCCGGCGCACCGTCGCGATCGCCCACGCAACGAGCGCCAGCGCGAGCGTGGCCGGCAATCCAGGGATCCAGTCCTGGAGGAAGTTCATGTCGCCTCGAGCCGTCGCGCCAACGCGAACAGCAGTGGAGTGGCCAGCGCCCAGCCCGCTGCCACCGCGGCCAGTCCGAGCATCGGGTCGGTGAACTGCAGCGCGCCCAGCCGCTCGCCCGCGTAATACGCCACTGGCCCGCCGACGGCGCCGAACAGCACGCCCAGCGCCGGCCATTCGCGCAGCCAGCGCAGGGACACGTTCAGGGTGGTGGCGAACAACGCCCACAGGGCAACCATCCACACCGGCGCCAGCAGCGGCGCCGGCACCGCGCCCTCGAAGTCCACCCAGCCGGCCAGCGCGAGCGCGGAATCGAACGCGAACCCGGCCACGGCCGCGACGGCGACCAGCGCCAGTTCGCCGCGCGGGTGCTTCGAGCGCGAAACGATCCATCCTGCGATCAGCAGCCCGGCCAGCGCGCCCTGCCACGGGAAACCGCGCGCCGCGCCCAGCACGCAGGCGAACCAGCCCGCCTGGAAGAGGATGAAATTGACGGCGACCGCCATGCGGGGTTCCACGACGATCCGGAAATCAGTTTGACGAGCGTTCGAACAGGTAGTGACTGACCCACCACTCCTGGCCACCAGCGTGGCCGAACAATTCCGCGCAGGCCATGAAGAACAACCGCCAGCGCTGCAGCCAGAGCCTGGCCTCGTCGGCGCCATAGGTGTCCGCGAGCACCGGCAGCGCCTCGTCGCGGCGCCGGTCGAGGTTCTCCAGCCACGCGTTGGCGGTGCGCTCGTAATGCGTGCCATCCCAGCGCCAGCGCCGCACGAGGCGCAGCCGGTCCTGGAAGCGCAGCGCGAGCTCATCGGCGGGCATGATGCCGCCGGAGAAGAAATGCCGGCTCATCCAGTCCGACGGGCCTTCGTCGTTGAAGGCGTAGCTCTGGGCCCGGTGGCAGAACACGTGCAGGAAGAAGCGCCCGCCGGGCCGCAGCCAGCCGTGCACGCGACCGAACATCGCGCGCCAGTTGCGCAGGTGCTCGAACATCTCCACCGACACGATCCGGTCGAAGCGTTCGGGCGTGTCGAACACGTTCATGTCCGCCGTGCGGACCGTGAGGTTGCCCAGGCCCCGCGCGCGCGCCTCGGCCTCGATGTGGGCCCGTTGCGAAGCAGAGTTGGATACGGCGGTGATGCGGCTGCCGGGATAGCGCTGCGCCATCCAGAGCGTGAGCGACCCCCACCCGCAGCCCAGTTCCAGGATGTCCTGGCCGTCGGCGAGGCCGGCGCGCTGGCAGGTTTCGGCAAGCGCCGCCGCCTCGGCCCCGGCGAGCGTCGCCACGCCTTCCGGCCACCAGCAGCTGCTGTACTTGCGGTTCGGACCCAGCGCCAGGCCGAAGAATGCCGCCGGCACCTCGTAGTGCTGGGCATTGGCCAGTTGCGGCACCAGCGCAATCTCTGAGGTATCCATGTCGCGCAGGAAGGCTTCGGCGCGCAGCGCGGCGCCCTCGCTGCCGCCCTGGGCCAGTTTCGCCAGGCGCTGCTCCACCAGGCGGCGGATGCCGCGGCGGACCACGGGGTCGGGCACCAGGCCCTGCTCCACCCAGTCGAGCGCGAGTTGCGCGGCGCTCACGAGGCGTCCGCCTTCGGTTGCAGCAGCGCCGCCAGGCGCCGAACGCCGGCTTCGATGTCGGCGCCGAGGGGCACGGCGCCGGCGGCGACGATGGCGTCGCGGTGCTTGACCGAGGTCTGGCCGCCGACCAGCACCGGAATGCCGGCCTGCCCGGCCTGGGCAACCAGCGCCGGCAGGGCCTTGCGCAGCGTCTCCGGCTCCGGGTCGATCGAGCTGGAGATGACGATGGCGCGGCACTCGGCGCGCCGCGCCGGCAGGGCCAGTCCGGCGAGCGGCATGTTGGCGCCAAGCGGCACGCAGCGCAGGCCGGCCTCGTTGGCGGCGATGGCGAACAGCAGCAGGCCGATCTCGTGGAATTCGCCGGGGGCGCAGGCGATCAGGAGCTTTGGCCCCGAGCGCAGGCGCCCGTGGTGCAGCCGCGCGCCCAGCTTGTTCCTCAGGTAAACGGCGAAGAAGTGCTCCTCTGCGATCCCGCCGGCGGCGCGGTCCCAGCGCTGGCCGAGCGCCGCCAGCAACGGCATGAGCAGGTTGCGCGTGACGCGCTCGATCGGGTGCAGCGACAGCGCCTCGTCGTACACCGCATCCAGCGCGGCCTCGTCAAAGCGCGCGATGGCGGCCGACATGCGCTCCAGGTACTTCGTCCAGGGTCCGGCCGCCGGGCGCGATTGATGCGCCTGCGCGCTCCCCGCCAGCGCGCGGCGCATCTGCCCAATGGGCACGCCCTTGGCCATCAGGGCGAGCACCGCGTGGATCTGGTCCACCTGCGCCTGGGTATACAGGCGATGGCCGGTGCTGGTGCGCGAGGGGCGGATCAGGCCATAACGCCGCTCCCAGGCGCGCAGGGTGACCGGCAGCACCCCGGTCAGGGAGGCGACGGTGCGGATCGGGTAGCGCTCGGCGCTGGCAGCGGGGGATCCGGGGCTCATGTTAATAACTATACATAACCTATACAAATGAGCCAATGTGAATAATACCGATCTGCATTAACTAATACATTACTTGTACATCCGGATCGACCCGGAGGCCCGGCTACAATTCCCGCCATGACCACCGACCTGTGCGCCCTCACCGCCACCGAACTCCTTGACGGGTATCGGAAAAAGACCTTTTCCCCCGTCGAAGCCACCCGCGCGGTGCTGGAGCGCATCGAGCGCCTGAACCCGGTGCTCAACGCCTTCGTGCTGGTGGCGCGCAAGGAAGCGCTGGCGGCGGCGAAGGCCTCCGAGGCCCGTTGGCGCGTCGGCCATCCGATGGGACAGCTGGACGGCGTCCCGGTCTCCATCAAGGACCTGCTGCTCACGCGCGGCTGGCCCACGCTGCGCGGCTCGAAGACGATCGACCCGCGCGGGCCGTGGAACGACGATGCGCCATGCGTGGCGCGCCTGCGCGAGCACGGCGCGGTGCTGCTGGGCAAGACCGCGACGCCGGAATTCGGCTGGAAGGGCGTCACCGACGGCCCGCTGTCGGGCATCACGCGCAATCCGTGGAACCCGAAAATGACCCCGGGCGGTTCCTCCGGCGGCGGCGCGGCCGCGGTCTCCGCCGGCATGGGCCCGCTCACCGTCGGAACCGATGGCGGCGGCTCGATCCGGATTCCCTGCGCGTTCACCGGCCTGTTCGGGATCAAGCCCTCGTTCGGCCGCGTGCCCGCCTGGCCGCTCTCGCCCATGGGCACGGTGGCGCACGTGGGCCCGATGACCCGCAGCGTGGCCGATGCCGCGCTCATGATGAACGTCATCACCCTGCCCGATTCGCGCGACTGGCATTCGCTGCCCTGGGACCCGCGCGACTACCGCGTAGGTCTCGAGGACGGCGTCAAGGGCCTGCGCATCGCCTACTCCGCGGACCTGGGCTACGCGCAGGTGGATCCCGAGGTGGCGAAGATCGTGAAGAAAGCCGTGCGCGCCTTCGTCGACCTGGGCGCCGTGGTCGAGCACGAGGACCCGGGCTTCGGCGACGCACTGCAGCTGTTCGCGGACCACTGGTTCCCGGGCGCGGCCTCGGTGGTGCGCGCCATTCCGGCGGCAAAGCGAAAGCTCATGGACAAGGGCCTGCTCGAAGTCGCGCGCGACGGCGAGAAGGTCACCACAGCGCGGTACTTTGACGCCATGAAACAGCGCGGTGCGCTGGGCGAATTGATGAACCACTTCCACACGCGCTACGACCTGCTGGTGACGCCCACGCTGCCGCTGCCCGCGTTCAAGGCCGGGCGCGAGGTCTCGGGCCTCATGAAGGAGAAGCGCTGGACCGACTGGACCCCGTTCAGCTATCCCTTCAACCTTACCCAGCAGCCCGCCGCCACCGTGCCCTGCGGCCTGACGAAATCCGGCCTGCCGGTGGGCCTGCACATCGTCGGCCCCCGCTACGCCGACGCCCTGGTGCTGCGCGCCGCCCGCGCCTTCGAATCCACCCACCCCTACCGCGCCCCCAACCTCTCCAAGCTCGGAAGGTAGGCGGAACTCAGGGACGGACCACGATTTTCGGGAACGCCATGGACATAATCGTGGTCCGTCCCTGATTTAATTGCTGATGGAACCGAGGTATTTCGACCACTGGCCGCCGCACTTGCCGCGCAGCCTGCGCGCGCCGGAGATCACGCTGGGCGAGATGCTGGAGCGCGCGGCGCGGCGGTTTCCGGACAAGCCAGCGTCCATCTTCCGCGACGAGGTGTTGAGCTGGGGCGAGGTTCTGCGCCGCGCCGAGGCGCTCGCCGGGCACCTGCAGCAGGCCTGCGGGGTGAAGCGCGGCGACCGTGTCCTGCTCGACCTGCAAAATGGTTCGGACTTCGTGGTCGCCCTCTTCGGCATCCTGCGCGCCGACGCGGTGGTGGTGCCGGTGGGGCCGATGAATCTCTCGGCCGAGCTCGCGCACTACCTCGCCGACAGCGACGCGCGCGTCGCCATCACCGAACCCGAGACCGCGCCGCGCTTCGCCGGCCTGGATCTGGATCAACTCATCGTCATGGGCGAAACGCCCCTGCGGGCCGCCGCGCCCTCGCCATCGCACTCGCAGCACCACGACCTGTGCCTCATGCCCTACACCTCGGGCAGCACCGGCAAGCCCAAGGGCTGCATGCACACCCACGCCACCGTGCTGCACAACATCGTCGGCGCCGCGGCCTGGAAGAACATCACCGAGTCCACCGTGGCCCTGGCCACCGCGCCCTTCTTCCACGTCACGGGGCTCATCCACAGCTTCCTCGCCACCGTCTGGGCCGCCGGCACCATGGTGATCCAGCGCCGCTGGGACCCGCTGGAGGCCGCGCGCCTGGTCGAGCGCCACCGCTGCACCCACTGGGACAACGTGCCCACCATGGTGGTGGACCTGCTGTCGCACCCTGAGGCGCTGAAGCACGATGTCACCTCGCTGAAGTGGATCTTCGGCGGCGGCGCCGCCATGCCCGAGGCCATCGCGCAGAAGCTCTACGACCTGTGCGGGGTGCGCTACATCGAGGGCTACGGCATGACCGAGACCATTTCGCAGACCCACATCAACCCGCCGCAGAACGCGAAGAAGCAGTGCCTGGGCATCCCGACCTTCGACACCGAGTCGCTGGTGGTGGACCCGGCGAGCTTCGCCATCCTGCCCCCCGGGGAACAGGGCGAGATCGTGGTCCGCGGCCCCCAGCTCCTCACCGGGTACTGGAAGAACGAAAAGGCATACCGGGAATCCTGGTGCGACGTGGTGTGTGGCATTGAGCGAAAACGGTTTTTTCGCACCGGGGACCTCGGCCGCACCGATGCGGACGGCTTTTTCTTCATCTCCGACCGCTTGAAGCGCATGATCAACGCCGCCGGCTACAAGGTCTGGCCGGCCGAGGTGGAAG
This sequence comes from Betaproteobacteria bacterium, assembly GCA_052386675.1. Lineage (GTDB taxonomy): Bacteria > Pseudomonadota > Gammaproteobacteria > Burkholderiales > SG8-39 > RBG-16-66-20. The sequence goes on along the minus strand of JBQTJX010000019.1, from coordinate 26,222 downwards.
CGGTCATGTACCGGCACCCGGCGATCAGGGAATGCTGCATCATCGCCTCGCCGGACGAGCGCCGGGGCGAGACGGTCAAGCTGGTCGCCGTGCTCAAACCGGGGGAGAATGCGACCGGCGGGCAGATCCTCGATTGGGCGCGCTCCCAGATGGCCGCCTACAAGGTCCCTCGCAAGGTCGAGTTCATCGACGCGCTGCCCCGCACCGGCTCAGGCAAGCTGATGTGGCGGGCGCTGCAGGAAAAGGAGTTCGGGCAATGACGGAGTGCAGGCAATGACGCTTCAGATCGAGGCCGTGGGCATCACGCACCGCGGCGCCGTGCGGGAGAACAACGAGGACTGCATCGCCATCGGCTTCTGGGTGTCCCAGGAATCCATGGAGACGGCGCGGCGCTTCGAGCACCCCGTGGACCAGCCCTTCGCCTGCCTGGTGGCCGACGGCATGGGCGGGCACAACGACGGCGAGAAGGCGAGCCTGCTGGTGGCGCGCAGCCTTGCGCGGCGCCTGTCGGCGCAGGGCCCGGGCCACATCGGCCCGGCCGCGCGCGCGGTGAACGCCGAGCTCTACGCGCAGTTCAAGGAACAGCCTGAGCTGGCGGGCATGGGCTCCACCGTGGTCGGCCTGGTGGCCTACCAGAAGCGGCTGGCCATCTTCAACGTCGGCGACAGCCGCGCCTACCGGGTGAACGCGGGCAAGCTGGTGCAACTGAGCATCGACGACACCGCGACCGGGAGCTGGAAGCCGGGCGCGGAGGGCGAACGCAGCACCCGGCTGATGCAGTGCTTCGGCGGCCGGGAAACCTTCACCGACATCGAGCCCAACCAGCACCGCGAGGCCATTTCCCCGGGCGACACCTTCCTGATGTGCAGCGACGGCCTGTACGAGACGCTACCCGAGGAGCAGATGGCGGCGCTCATCGGCGCGGACCTGGTGGCCTCGGCCGAGGCGCTGCTCAAGGCCGCGCTGGCCGCGAAATGCCGCGACAACGTCACCGTCGCCCTCGTCCGCGTCAACGAGGCGCCGGCCGCGTGATCGTCGTCCACCACCTGAACGACTCGCGCTCGCAACGCGTGCTGTGGTTGCTGGAGGAACTCGCGCTGCCCTACGAGATCCGGCACTACAAGCGCATGGACACCCGCCTCGCGCCGCCGGAACTGAAGGCCGTCCACCCGCTGGGCAAGTCGCCGGTCATCAGCGACGGCGCGCGCGTGGTATTCGAATCCGGCGCCATCGTCGATTACCTCATCCGGCGCCACGGCGGCGGGCGGCTGCAGCCGGATCCGGCTTCGCCCGCCTACGACGACTACCAGATGTGGATGCACTACGCCGAAGGCTCCGCGATGCTGCCGCTGATGCTCAATATGTATGTCTCCCGCCTGGGCGACGATGGCGAGCCTTTGAAGCCGAGGATCGAGAGCGAGATCGCCAACCACCTGGGCTACCTGGACGGCCACCTGAAGGGGCGCGACTTCCTGCTGGGGACAACGTTCTCCGGCGCCGACGTGCAGATGAGCTTCATCGGCGAAATTGCGGAGGCCTACAAGAAGCGCGCTGCGTACCCGGCGCTGGATGCGTGGGTGAAGCGGCTGCACGCGCGGCCGGCCTGGAAGGTGGCGCTGGACAAGGGCGGGCCGTACCGGTTTGCGAGCTAAGGGCGCCGGACCGGCGCTGGATGTAACCGATCGGTTACATCGCGGCCGGCTGCAGCAGGTCCCACAGGTTTCCGTACAAATCCCTGAACACCGCCACCGTGCCGTAGGGCTCTTCCTTCGGCTCGCGCACGAACGCGATGCCCCCGGCCCGGTAGCGCCGGTAGTCGCGCCAGAAGTCGTCGGTGTACAGGAACAGGAACACCCGGCCGCCGGTCTGGGCGCCGATGCGGGATTCCTGCTCCGGCGTGGAGGCCCTGGCGAGCAGCAGGCGGGATTCCCTCGCGCCCGGCGGCGAGACCACGACCCAGCGCTTGTCCTGCTCCGGAACATAGGTGTCCTCGACCAGCACGAAGCCCAGCTTGCCGACGAAGAACGCCAGCGCCTCGTCGTAGTCACGCACCACGAACGACACCAGGCCGAAAGATTGGGTCATGGGCTGCGGAACCGGAGCGCCAGCGCGATCGTTCCATGGACGACCCACAGCACCGCCAACCCGGCGAACGCTACGCTGATGTGCGCATAGGGCGTGCCAGCCAGCAGCCACGCACCCACGGCAACCGGCGCGGCGAACATCACCCCCAGCACGATCCAGTTGCGCAGCGAGAACTCGCCCGGCCCGTAGCCGCCGGCGAGCCAGGGCAGCACGGCGGCGAGGACGCCGTAGCCGGCCGCGACCCAGGGCCAGGTGCGCGCCGGCTCCGCCTCTGGTGTGTCGCGCAGCAGGAAACCCAGCGCGAGCGCCACCACCGCCGCCTGCAGCGGGCCGGAGGTGCGCAGTTCAGCGGGGGCCACTCAACGCTTCATACAGCGAATCGGCGCCAATCGCCCTACTTGCGGCTCCCGCCGTCCTTGGCGCGCGTACGGGAGGACGGCGCGGTCAAGCCTCGCAGATACTCCGGCATTTCCTGGCGGAGCACCTGCCGAAGCATCTTCTCCGTGACAGGCTGGTCGGCTTCGGCAAGGTACTTCCGCAGGGCGTCGTTGATCATCGTCTGGTAGCCGGTTCCCGCCTTTCCCGCACGCACCCGAAACTGCTCGAGAACGGCATCGTCGATGAAGATGGAGATGCGCGTCTTCCCCTTCTGCGGGATGACCGCGCCACGCTTGCCTTTGGAGAAATCGTATTCAGGTCTCATATTGCCTTCGCTCCTTTCGCGTCGGGCGACGCACCGAGATTGGCCGGCACTCGCCGTCGCGTTCCGTCCAGACCAGGACTAGCACGTCACCCGCGCTTCCCATGCCGATGGTTATGAAGCGCTGCTCGCCTTCGGCATCCGGGTCCTCGACGGTGACCGCAAGCGGATCTTCAAGCACCCCTTCCGCGTCGGCGAATGAAACCCCATGCTTCCTGAGGTTCGCCGCGGCTTTCGCAGGATCGTGCTTGAACCGCATGGTGCAATGATATATATGTTGTATGCATCACGCAAGATGCGCGTATTCGTTCCGGATTCGACGCACGCAATCCGCAATGTCCCGCCTCGAGCAAAGGTGGAACACGCGCTTGTGCTGCGCCGCCCCTGCGACAAAGGCGCGGTACTTCGGGGTCATGCCGACATGACAAGGCCACAGCACCCGGTAGCTCGCCATCGAGCTGCTGATCACCGGGCTGCCCTCCGGCCAGCCCGGCGGCGCAACGAACAGGCCCTTCACCAGGCGCTTGGTCACCCACAGCGCGTGCACCGCCAGCGGCAGGTCGACGTGGACCAGCGTGTCCGCCGCCTCCAGCCTTGCCCACAGCGCGGTCGCGCCTCCGAAGCCGTCGATGATCCAGCGCTCGCTCTCCACCAGGGCGGCGTGCGCCTGGAGGAATTCCTCGTGCGGAACGGCTACGCCGCCCTTGCCGTACTGGAGCTTGTCCACCACCGCGAGCGGCAACCCGGTGATGGCGGCGAGCTCGCGGGCGAGGGTTGATTTGCCGCCGCCGGCGTTGCCGAAAATGGCGATGCGGTTCATGGCGCGGAAACTAGACCACTGCATTCCCCTGCCTCCATTGCGCTGCTTCGATGCGATAGAGGCAGTGAAGGCGTAATGGATGGCCTTCCCTTACGCCGGGATGCTCGAAATCCTGGTTGGCGTTGACCATGCCGATGCGCTCCATGACCGCACGCGACCGGGCATTGCCCACCGTGGTAAAAGAGACGACCTCCGGCAGGTCCAATCGCCCGAATGCGACCGCGAGCGACGCGCTTGCGGCTTCCGTCGCAAAGCCTTTGCCCCAGAACCGGCGGGCCAGCCGCCACCCCACTTCGACGCAGGGCGAAAACGGGAACGTGCGGCGCGGCACCGACAAGCCCGTGAACCCGATGAACTCGCCCGTCGAGCGCAGTTCCACCGCCCAGTTGCTCCACCCCCGGGCGGCGAATTGGGCACGCCAGAGGTCGACGCTGCTGTCGCTGAGCGCGCGCGTCTGTGTCGATTCGAAATACGCCATGACCTGCGGATCGGCATTCATGGCGGCAAACGGCTCCCGGTCCGACTCGCGCCACTGGCGCAGCCACAGGCGCGGCGTCTCCAGCTCGATGACGACTGGCGTATCAGCGGAGGCCATCACCCCGGGGCGAACCTGGCGCGCCTCCGTAGCGCTCCGCCAGGTCCTTCACCACCTCCGCGACCGCGAGCTCCGCCGCGCGCGTGAGCGCCGCGCGCAGGACTTCCGGATCGCCGAAATACTTCGCCAGCGCGTGCACCGGCGTGCCGTCGGTGCGATTGTTGACGAACGCGCCTTCGTCGAATTCCGCGCGGCCCGCCTTGTCCAGCACCTCGAGCCGCACCCTCAGCCAGGGCTTGTATTCGTCCGCGAACGGCCCGCGGGCCGAGATGCCGTAGCTCGGAATCCCGAGTCTCAGGCGGTAGGGCACGCCCTCTTTCGGCAGCGCCGGCGCGGACGCCGTCGCCGCGACCCTGCGAAACTCCGCCAGCACGATCTGGCGGATGTCGATGGCGTGCTTGTCCATGTACTGCTTGATCCTGTCCTTCGAGTCCTCGACGGAGGAACTGACGGCGATGCCGCCCAGGGCGCCAAACACGCCCGCGAGGCCCTGGCTGGAGCCGAAAAAGTGCGGTTTCTCCGCGAGCGCGATTTCGGGCTCGAGCGGGAAGGTGGCGAGCGGCTGGGCCCAGGCTGGGGTGGCGAGAACAACGAGCGCGGCGAGTAGCAAGGCGACAAAAGACATGGCAGTACCAGTTACCTTTCCCGCAGCATCACCATCAGGTCCAGCGGCGGCGGCTCGCGCACGCCCAGTACGGTCAGGATCGCATGCGCCTGCCCGCGGTGGTGGGTCTGGTGATTGAAGAGATGGGTGAGCAGTTCCCTGAGTCGATTGCGATGCCTCGCGCCAGTCGTGGTGGCGTAGTCGATCTCCTTGCCGAAGTCCGCCTCCGGAAGTTCATCCACGTACCGGATGATCCGGGCGTCCTCCGCCTTGCGCGCCGCATCGAGGGTCGGGAGGTCCTCGTGCAGGATCGCGTTGAGTTGCGCCGGTGCGTCGCCCTCGCCGGTGAAGCGGCGCATCCAGATGCGGTCCGCGACCAGGAGGTGGTTGAGCGTGCCGTGAAGGCTGCCGAAGAAGGCGCCGACGTTTCTCTTGTAGGACTCCTCGGGGAGCGCGCGGGCGGCTGCGTAGATGCGGGCGTTGGCCCAGGCGTTGTAGTTGGCGAGCGTGGTGAAGTGGGGTTTCATCGTCGTCAGTTCTCGCCTCGGCGGTGCGGCTCAGCCGCGTGTATGAAAACAGTGAAGGTGTCTGCTGGACGGGAAGCATGCGCCAGGTCCAGCGCGTGACCGATCGCTCCCCGATGATACGAGCCATGGTTGATCAGGTGAAAGAGGATTTCCTCCCGGCTCAGGAGCCCGGGCTTCCCGTCCGTGAAAGTGAAGCGAACGCGTTCCTGGAGCAGGGTCAGGGACGCCGACCCGGCGTAGCCTTGGAGCCAATCATTCGACGCCGCGAGCCGCCTGCCCAGGTCAGCCAGCTCGGGGACGACTTCCGAGTTCGTGCTGTCGTGTGGCTCTTTCGTCCCCAGGAGTCGCGCCCGAAAGAGTTCCTCTACACGGACCACGTGGTTCAGCTGCTGGCGCGCAAAGGCGATGGCGGAGGGAAAGCTTTGCGCGTTGATCCCGGCCACTGCGTCGAGGGTGCGTCGATCTGCCCAGGCCTTGTAGCGAAGTGCGTCGAGGAGAAGCATGGTAAAGGTCGGTGTTCACCCGGGTGCCGGAAGCGATCCGGCGTTCACCAGCTTCCGCACCTCCGCGGCCGCGGCTTCAGGACTCGTCCTGGACGTATCAATCCTCAGGTCGTACTGCCGGTTGTACGCGGGATCCGCAACTTGCTCCTTGGCGACGCCGCTCGCCCGATCCGGCCGTTCCCGCTCCCGGGCTTCCAAGACATGCAAAGGAGCAGATACGCCGATGAGGAACGTGGCGCGCCCGCTCAAGGCCTTAAGGCAAGCTTGGAGCTCGGCTTCGTCACGCAGCACCAGATCCAAGATTATGTCGAATTCAGTCAGAGCGATGCGGCTCAGCGTAGAGCGCAGGTTCTCGCAGTGAAGCTTGTAGGCCCTGGCTCGCTCCTGGTCGCTGCGCATGTCGCGTCGGTTCGACATGGTCACAAACGCGTCCAGCGAGATGTGGAATGCCGGCGCGGGGGCGTTCGCCTGGAGCGCCTTGGCGAGGGTCGTCTTTCCTGCGCTTGTGGGTCCGTGCAGGACGATTGCGGTGGGGTGCATGGCTGCTAAGGTTCGCAGCCACGGGCGCGCGCCCGGTGCCCTTCGCAAAGCACGGCGCTGACGCGCGCGTCCCGGTGGGCTGCGCTGTTAAGCAGCAGTCTGCTCATGCGGAGAGAAATTTTCCATCACCAGGCACCCAGGCTGCAAAAAGCGGCACGGACTGCGCGCCAGGTAGTCTTTGCATGACCTCAGCTTGTGCGCGAACGCCAAATAGCTGAAGGAATGCCTCGTAGTCCGACCAGCCCGCGCGCCTTTCGCTGAACGAGTGGACCAGCATGACTGCTGCGACCGCACGATAGCGCTCGCCTTCCAGAACCGCCGATGCGGCGCGGTGGAACAATTGGTACCGGAGCTCTGCATTTGAAACGGCAGAGAGCCCCAGCGTGCGCAGAAGAAAAGAAAGCCGCTCGTCTTTTCCTGCAGATGCCTCGGTACGCCATTCGGCGATCGTTGGACCAAAGGACTCAGAAACCTTGCCTTCGACCATCATGGAAACGGGCCCGGCCGTTGACCGACCGAGAACGAAGATGTCGTTCTGTGATGGCCGGTCGCCGCCCGGGAGAGGCACTTTGAACTCTGGCACCGCGAGAACCGGCACGAAATTGACGACCAACGGGTCTGTTGCGGATGCAAAGACGCGTTGGACCTCCGGTGGCAGCCCGTTCGCTGCCTCCCAGCAGTGCGCCAACGTGCGGGCTGAAAACCCGGTGCGCCAGTGCTTCTGCGGGTCCGCCAAGAGCGCCTGCCAGTCCTGAGGCCCAGTAGTGAAGCTAAAGATTCTCGCCACGTATATTGCTCCCTGCGGCTAAACGTTCAATAGTCAGCATTATTGCGGCCATCATAGTCTCGACTTTCTCCATTCCACCCAGTTCCCAACCTGGATCAACACCTTACGACTCCTCCCCCCACTCCCCCTCGCCGGGATAAGCCGCAGAATCCGCGCAACCCCCTGATATTCCTAACGTATATAAATCCAAGATCGACCATCATCCCCGCCCCGCGCCCAGATGTAACCGATCGGTTACATCCCACCCCGCAGGTTACGATCCCGCACATGAAAATCACCACCGACGTCGCCGGCAAGGTCTGGAAGATCGAAGCCCAGCCCGGCGCCCAGCTGCAACCCGACGACACCATCCTCATCCTGGAGTCCATGAAGATGGAGATCCCGGTTGTAGCCCCGAAAGCCGGCAAGCTCCTCGACCTGCGGGTAAAGGAAGGCGATTCAGTACAAGAAGGCGAGTGGATCGCCGATCTGGAATAGCGATGACGCGCCGCAGCATTGCGGCGCACCAAATCAGGGTGTAACTTCAGCGCCCTCTCAGGAGAGGAAACCAAAACATGAAAACCAAAACCTTCGCACTGACATCGGCAGCCGTGCTCGCGTTCACCGTGCAAGCCGCCTTCGCCCAGGACAAGAAGCCCGCGCCCCCGCCCGCCTGGCATCAGGGCAAGCCGCCGGCGATGGCGGAATCCAAGCTCGCACCGGTCCCGGGCAAGATGACGGAGACGCCGGCAAGCGAGATCCCGCTGGACAAGCTGAAGCTGCCCAAGGGCTTCAAGGCCGAGGTCTGGGCGACTGGCCTGGTCGGCGCGCGCGCGATGACGCTGAACGACGACCAGACGAAGATGTGGGTCGGCACGCGCGGCATCGGCCGCGTATACGAGGTGACGATCGAAGGCGGCAAGACGTCGCACAAGGTGCTGGCGGACAAGCTGACGCAGCCGACCTCGGTGTACGCCAACGGCGCGCTCTATGTGTTCGCGATCGACAAGGTGCTGCGCTACGACAACGCCGCCAAGGGCGCCGCTGGCGCTCCGGTGGACATGACCGCGGCCTTCAATCTGCCCAAGGAGCAGCACCACAACTGGAAGTACGTGCGCATGGGCGCGGACAAGAAGCTGTACGTCCCGTTCGGCGCACCGTGCAACATCTGCGAGCCGCCGTCGAACGAGTACGCCCAGATCCGCCGCTACAACCTGGACGGCTCGGGCATGGAGGTGATCGCCACCGGCGTGCGCAACACGCAGGGCTTCGACTGGCATCCGAAGACGGGCGAGCTGTGGTTCACCGACCACGGCCGCGACTGGCTCGGTGACAAGGGCCCGGAGGACGAACTGAACCGGCTGGCCAAGCCGGGCCAGAACTTCGGCTTCCCCTATTGCCACGCCAACAAGATCGTCGATCCGGACGTGGCCAAGGGCAAGAAGGACGCCTGCAAGGACGTGACGCTGCCGGTGACCACCATGGGGCCGCACGCCGCGGTGATGGGCATCCACTTCTACACCGGCACGATGTTCCCCAAGGAGTACCAGGGCGTGGCCTTCATCGCGCGCAAGGGCTCCTGGAACCGCAGCAACAAGTTCGGCTATGACGTGGTGACGGTTAAGGCGGGCGCCGACGGCAAGGGCGCGAAGATCACGCCCTTCGCCACCGGCTTCATGAACCCGAAGGACAACAGCTTCTGGGGCCGGCCGGCGTACCTGGCGCAGCTGAAGGACGGGTCGCTCCTCGTCTCGGATGAGCAGCTGGGCGCGATATACCGCATCAGCTACGAAGCGCCCGCGAAGAAGAAATAGTGTTCCTGCACGTCGGGGGGCGGTGGGCTCTGCTCGCCGCCCTTTTCATTTCCAATGCGCTCGCGCAGGTGCCGGACAAGGTGAAGGCCTGCGCCGCCTGCCACGGCGCGGATGGCAATTCCGCGATCGCGGGCACGCCCTCGATCGCCGGCCAGCCGCGCATCTTCCTCGAGAACTATCTGGTGATGACGCGCGAAGGCGTGCGCGGCTCGGCGGTGATGCAGGCGCTGCTCAAGGGCGTGTCCGACCGGGAAATCATCGCCCTGTCGCGGCACTACTCGGAACTGAAGGCCCGGGCCACGGCCGAACCGGTGAACCGAATCCTGTTCGAACGCGGCCGGGGCATCGCCGCGCGCAACCGCTGCAGCAGCTGCCACCTGCCCAACTACGTCGGCCGCGAGCAGATGCCGCGACTGGCGGGCCAGCGCGAGGAGTTCCTCGCCGAGGTGATGCTGCAGTACCGCCAGAACCGCCGTCCCGGCGGCGACACCATGATGTCCGCCGCGCTCTACGGGATTCCCGAGGCGGAATTCCAGGCGCTGGCGCACTACTTCTCGAGGCTGCCGTGAGGAAAAGCGCGACCCTGGCCTTCCTCGCGATCGCGCTGTCACCGCTGCCGGCGCAGGCCGAGGATGCGATCTCCGTCACCGCCACCCGCGTCGAGCGTCCGACCCTCGAAGTCCCGGCCGCCGTGGACCGCGTGCGCGAAGAGGACATCCGCTGGGGCAGGCCCCAGGTGAACCTGTCGGAGTCCCTGGGCCGTGTGCCGGGCATCTCGGTCAACAACCGCAACAACTACGCGCAGGACCTGCAGATCACCTCGCGCGGCTTCGGCAGCCGCTCTACCTTCGGCATCCGCGGACTGCGCCTCATCGCGGACGGCATCCCGGCCAGTTTCCCGGACGGCCAGGGGCAGGTGTCGCATTTCGACCTCGGATCCGCGGGAGGCATCGAGGTGCTGCGCGGGCCGTTCTCGGTGATGCACGGCAACGCCTCGGGCGGGGTCATCAGCCTGACGACAGAGCGCGGCGAGCCGGGACTGGAAGGCTCGCTCTCCGCCGGCAGCCTGGGCACGCGCCGCGCCGCGCTGAAGCTGGGCGGAGACGGCTGGCTGGTGAGCAGCGCGCGCTTCAGCACCAATGGCTACCGCGAGCACAGCGCGGCGGTGCGCGAGCAATTGAACGCGAAGGCGGAGTTCTCCCCCGGCAGCGGCACCCGCGTCACGCTCGTCGCCAATTCCTTCGCCAGCCCCGAGACCCAGGACCCGGCGGGCCTGACGCGGGCGCAGATGGAAGCCAACCCGAAGCAGGTGGCGGCGACAGTGCTGCAGTTCGACACACGCAAGAGCCAGGCCCAGAACCAGTTCGGGGCCAGCTTCTCGCACCGCCTGTCGGAGGCGACGACGCTGCACGGGTCCCTGCACGCGGGCGAGCGCGTGGTGCGGCAATACCTCGGGTTCCTGGGCGCGGCGCCCGCCACCACCTCGGGCGGCGTGCTGAACCTGGACCGCGGCTACGGCGGCGCGTCGCTCCGGCTGGAGACGCGCAGCGCGCTGCTCGGGCGCCCGCTGACGCTGTCGTTCGGCGGCGAGTACGAGCGCATGGTGGACCGGCGCACCGGCTTTGTGAACAACGACGGCCAGATCGGGGCCCTGCGCCGCGACGAGGACAACCTGGTCAGCGCCACCGGTGCCTATGCGCAGGCGGAATGGCGCTTCGCGGACAAGTGGATCGCGCTCGCAGGCCTGCGCGCCAGCCGCGTCGCCTTCGAGTTGAAGGATTTCTTCATCGTCGCCGGGAATCCGGACGACAGCGGCAGCCGCAGCTACAGCGCGGTGACGCCGGCGCTGGGCCTCACCTACCGCGCCACGCCCGCGATCAGCCTCTACGCCAACCAGGGCCGCGGCTTCGAGACGCCCACCTTCGTCGAACTTGCCTACCGGCCCGGCGGCAGCGGCATGAATTTCGGCCTGGAGGCCTCGCGCAGCCGGCACCTGGAAGCGGGTGTGAAGGCGGTGCTGGGCATGGGAACACGGCTGAACCTCGCCCTGTTCGAAGTCGCCACCGAGCGCGAGATCGTGGTGGACACCAACGTCGGCGGGCGCAGCACCTTCAAGAATGCCGGCCGCACCCGGCGCAGCGGGTTGGAGCTGGGCGTCGAGTCCAGCCTGCCGCTCGGCCTCGAGGCGGCGCTGGCGTGGACGGTGCTGGATGCCACCTTCCGCGACACCTTCACCGCCGGCGCCGTGACAGTGCTCTCGGGCAACCGGCTGCCCGGCGTGGCGCGCAACACCCTGTACGGAGAGTTGCGGTGGAAGCATGCGCCGAGCGGGTTCACGGTGGCGCTGGAGGCGCAGCACAAGGGGCGCGTCGCGGTGGATGATGTGAACTCGGACTTCGCCAGCGCTTTCACGACCGCGAACATTGCCATTGGCTTCACGCAATCCGGCGGCAAGTGGAAGGTCACCGAGTTTCTTCGCATCGACAACCTCGCCGACCGGCGCTATGCGGGCTCGGTCATCGTCAACGATGGCAACGGCCGCTTCTTCGAGCCTTCGCCGGGGCGCACGGCGCTGGTGGGGGTGCAGGCGAAGCTGGGGTTCTAGCTCCCCGGCCTTAAAGCCTTTTCGCCACCTCTTCCAGCATCACCTCGGTGGCCCCGCCCCCGATCGATTGAACCCGGGCATCCCGGTACATGCGCTCGATGGCGGATTCCCTGATGTAGCCAAAACCGCCATGGAACTGCAGGCAGTCGTACATCACCTCGTTCACCAGCTCGCCGCAGTAGGCCTTCACCATGGAGACTTCCTTGACGCAGTCCCGCCCCTGCGCGTCGAGCGCCGCCGCGTGCTGCACCAGCTGCCGCCCCGCCTCCACCTTCGCCGCCAGCATGGCGAGGCGCTGCCGGATGGCCTGCTTGTCCCACAGCGGCGCGCCGAAGGCCTTGCGCGTGCGCACGTAGTCCAGCGTCAGTTCGATGGCCCTCTGCGACTCGCCCATGGCCATGGCGCCAATGGCGATGCGCTCGTTCTGGAAGTTCTTCATGATGGAATAGAAGCCGCGATGCGGCTCGCCCAGCAGGTTCGCCGCCGGCACGCGGCAGTCGTCGAACACCAGTTCCGCGGTATCCGAAGATCGCCAGCCCATCTTCTCCAGCCGCCGCCCCACCGTGAAACCCTTCATGCCCTTCTCCACGATGAACATGGACAGGCCCTTGGAGCCGCCCGCCGGGTCGCTTTTCGCGGCGACGAAGTACACGTCCGCCAGCGCGCCGTTGGTGATGAACATCTTGCTGCCGCGCAGGACCCAGTCGCCCCCGTCCTGCCGGGCTGTTGTTCGGATGGATTTGACGTCGGAACCCGCGTCGGGCTCGGTGACCGCGACCGCGCTGATGGCCTCGCCCGAGACGATGCGCGGCAGCCAGGCCTTGACCTGCTCCGGCGAGCCGGCGTTCACCAGGTGCGGCGAGGCCATGTCGGTGTGCACCAGCACCGTGACCGCGAAACCGCCGAAGCTGGAGCGGCCCAGCTCCTCGGCGAGCAGCGCCGTGGCGCGGGCGTCCAGCCCGCCGCCGCCGAATTCCTCCGGATAGCGCAGTCCCAGGAACCCCAGCTTGCCCATCTGCCGCAGCACTTCGCGCGGCACGAAGCCCTGCGTCTCCCATTCCGCGGCGTTGGGGACGATTTCCTTCTCGACGTAGCGGCGCAGGGTGTCGCGCAGCAGGAGCAGGGTGTCGTCGGTTGCGGCAGGGGCGTTCACCCCCGGATTATGGCCTATGCGAAGTGGCAGGCCGCGACCTGTCCCGGCGTGATCTCCCGCAGCAGCGGCGCCTCGGTGCGGCAGCGGTCGCGCTGCACCGGGCAGCGGCCGTAGAAGCGGCACACGTTCGGCTCCGGATCGATCGGGCTGCGCGGCTCGCCCGCCAGCACCTCGCGCGTCTCGGGCCGCCCGCCGATGGCGGGGATGGATTGCAGCAGCGCCTTGGTGTAAGGGTGCGCTGGGGCGCGGAACAGTGATTCCGCGCTGCCCTGCTCCACGATCCGCCCCAAGTACATGACGATCACGCGGTCGCACAGCATGCGCACCACGTTCAGGTCGTGCGACACGAACAGGTAGCTCATGCCCAGGTCGCGCTTGAGTTCCGCGAGCAGCTTGAGGATGGTGGCCTGCACCGAGACGTCCAGCGCCGCCGTGGGCTCGTCCAGCACCAGCAGGTCCGGCATCAGCGCCACGGCGCGCGCGATGCCGACGCGCGCTTTCTGCCCCCCGGATAGCTGATGCGGGTAGCGCGGCAGCAGCTCCGCGGGCAGGCCGACCCGGCGCGCCGCCTCGGTGACCTGGAGCTGCATCTCGTCTGCATCCCGCACGCCTGCCAGGCGCGCGAGCGGTTCGGCGATGGTGTCGAAGGCGGTATGGCGTGGGTTGAGGCTGTCGCTCGGATCCTGGAACACCATCTGGATCTTCGGCCGGAACTGGGTGCCGGCGAATGTGCGCGCCGGGATGAAGCCGATATTGCGCCCGCGGTAGATGATGTCGCCCGCGGTGGGGTCGAGCATGCGGGTGATGAGTCGCACCAGGGTGGACTTGCCGCAGCCCGATTCACCGACAAGGCCGACGCTCTCGCCCTTGCCGATGGAGAAGCTGACGTCATCCACCGCGTGCAGGCGGCTGCGCCGCCCGACCGGGAAGTGCTTCTTCACCTCGACGCAGTCGAGCACGTTCAACTGATCGCTCATAGCGGATTGAAGCAGCTCACGCTATGCCCCTCGGCCAGCGAGGCGCGCGGCAACGCGTCCACTGCGCAGCGCTCCAGCTTGCGCTCGCAGCGCTCCAGGAACCGGCAGCGCGGCAGGTCGTTGCGTCGCAGGTCCGGCAGGTTGCCCGGGATGGAGGCGAGGGTCGCGATGGCCGTCTCGGGCGTGGGCGTCGAAGCGAGCAGCCGGGCGGTGTACGGGTGGCGGGGTCGCGCGAACAGCGCCTGCACCGGCGAGGACTCGACCACGTGCCCGGCGTGCATCACCACGATTCGGTCGCAGTACTCGGAGGCAAGCGCCAGGTCGTGGGTGATGAGGATGGTGGCCATCTGGCGTTCCCGCGCCAGGTCCTTAACCAGCGACAGGATGGAGGCCTGGGTGGTGACATCCAGCCCGGTGGTCGGCTCATCCGCGATCAGAAGCGACGGGTTGCAGGCCAGCGCGAGCGCGATCATGACGCGCTGGCACTGGCCGCCGGAGAGTTCGAACGGATAGGCCGAGTAGCGCCGCTCCGGGTCCGGGATGCGCACCTGGGCGAGCGCCTCGATCGCCTTCGCCTTCAGGTCCGCGCGCAGCGTCGAGGTATGCGCCCGCAGCACGTCCTCGATCTGCGCGCCGACGCGGCGGATGGGGTTGAGCGCGGTGCGCGGGTTCTGGAAAATCATCGAGATCTCGCGACCACGGATCTCCTGCAGCTCGCGCTCGCTCAGTGCCAGCATGTCAAGTCCGGTGAACTCGATCGCCCCGCCGGTGACCTTCGCCGCGGCGTCCAGGATGCGCAGGATGGCGAAGGACAGCACCGACTTCCCGGAGCCGGACTCCCCGACGATGCCGACGGTTTCCCCCCGCGCGACCTCGAGGCTGACGTTCTCCAGCGCGTGCACCGTGCCCGAGCGGGTGCGGAATTCAAGCGACAGGTCCAGGACCTGGAGCAGCGGCAGCGGATCGGCGTCGGGTTCCATGGCTTCAGTGTCCGTTCACGTCCTCATCCTGGGGTCCATCATGTCCCGCAGGCCGTCGCCCAGAAGGTTGAAGGTGAACACCGCCAGCATCAGCACCGCGCCGGGGAACAGCGCCACCCACCATTCGCCGGAGATGATGTAGGTGGCGCCCTCGGCCACCATGATCCCCCACTCCGCCTCCGGCGGGCGCACGCCCATGCCGATGAAGGACAACCCCGCGGCGTTCAGGATCGCCCAGCCCATGTTGAGGGAGATCTGCACCATCATGGGCGGCAGGACGTTTGGAAACACGTGCAGCGCGAGCGTGCGCAGGTCCGAGTTTCCGGCCAGGCGCGCCGCCTCGACGTAGCCGGCGTTGCGCCGCACGTTCACCTCGGCGCGCGCGACGCGGATATAGAACGGCAGGTTGATGATGGCGGTGGCGAGGATGATGTTGGCCACGGTGTTGCCCAGCGCGGCCACGATTCCCATCGCCAGCACGAACAGCGGGAAGGCCATGATGGTGTCGGCGACGCGGCCGATGAGGCGGTCGGCCCAGCCGCCGAAGAAGCCGGCGAGCGAGCCCAGCGCCGAGCCGATGACGAACGAGGCGCTGACCGCGGAAATGGCGATGCCGAAATCCAGGCGCGCCGCGACGATGATGCGCGACAGGATGTCGCGCCCCAGCGAATCAGTGCCGAACCAATGGGCCGCCGACGGCGGTTTCAGGGCGTGGCCGGTGTTGCTCGCCAGCGGATCATGGGGCGCGATCCAGGGTCCGAAGAGGGCCATCAGCACGAAACCGCTGAACAGCAGGAAGGCGAGCAGCGTCACCGGGTTCTCGGTGGCCACGTATTTCATGTGGCGCAGCGTGGCGGCGTGGGCGGGTTTCATCGGCAGATCAAGCTTCGATCCCCACGCGCGGGTCGATCACGCCGTAGAGCACGTCGATGGCGAGATTCAGCGCCACGTAGAGCAGCGCCATGGTGAGCACGAAGCCCTGCACCGGCGCGTAGTCGGAAGCCACCAGCGCCTCGATGACGTAGGAGCCGATGCCCGGCCAGGCGAACACCTTCTCCACCAGCACGTTGGAGCCCAGCAGGAAGGAGAACACCATGCCCAGGGTGGTCACCACCGGCAACAGCGCGTTGCGGAAGGCGTAGCCGTAGAGCACCTGGCCGCGCGGAAGGCCGCTCGCGCGCGCGGTGCGGATGAAGTCCGAGGACAGCACCCCCAGCATGGAAGCGCGCGTCATGCGCATCAGCGGGGCCATGACGAACAGGCCCAGCGTCACCGCGGGCAGGATGAGCTGCTTCGCGCAGGCGACGAACAGTTCGCCGTCGCGCGCGAGCAGGCTGTCGACGAGGTACAGCCCGGTGACCGCCGGCGGCGCCGAGAACGAGACGTCGATCCGCCCCAGCGGCGAGGGCGCGATCCCGAGCAGGAAGTAAAACACGTAGGCGAGCAGCAATCCGGTGAAGAAGGTGGGGAGCGACACCCCGGCGGTGGCGATTACGCGGCACAGGTGGTCCACCCATGAGCCGGGCCGCGTCGCCGCCAGGATGCCGAGCGGAATGGCGAAGGCGAGCGCGAACACCAGGCCGCAGAGCGTGAGTTCCAGCGACGCCGGCAGGCGCTGGCGCAGCTCGGCGAGCACCGGCTGGCCGGTGGAGAGCGAGGTGCCGAGGTCCCCGCGGGCCAGCTCCGCGATGTAGTAACCGAACTGGTGCGCCAGGCTCTTGTCCAGGCCGAGGCTGGCGCGGACCTGGTCGATGGCCTCCTGGGTTGCCGCCGGGCCGGCGAAGAACGCCGCCGGGTCCCCGGGCAGCGCGCGCGTCATGAGGAACGTGACGATCACGACGCCGAGGACGTTGGGCAGCGCCCCGAGCAGGCGCCTGAGAATCATACGGATCATGCGGCGGGCGGCTCCTGGGCGAAGCTCACGTGCGCCGCGACCACCCGCCAGCCACCGAAGGACAACTGCGGCATCCGGACCCAGGTCTGCATCTGCCGCCCGCGGCGGCCCGAATCCAGGCGCCGGAACTCGCAGCTCGCGGTGGCGAAGTCGCGCCCATAGCTGCGGATCGCCACGCGCGTGAGCTCGCGGCCGAGGTCCACCACCCTGCGTCCGGCGCGGAAGGCGCGCACCTCGTCGATGCCGTAGAGCTGCTCGAAGATGCCGTAGCGCACCGTGTGCGGCGAGTCCCAGAACAGCTCGTCCAGCGTGGCGAGGTCGTTCGTGGTCAGCGCCCGCTCGTAGCGCTCGAAGGCCGCCGTGACTTCGGCGATGACCTCAGGCAGGTTGGGTGTCAAGCTCACGGGCCACCCTGAAGCACAGGTCCTCACGCCACGGCGCGGCGATGATCTGCATGCCAACCGGCATGCCCTCCAGCTTCCCGACCGGGGCGCAGACCACCGGCAGGCCGATGCAGCTGACGGGCTGGGTCAGCAGCCCCGTATTCGGCCGCGCCAGCATTTCCGTGCCGCGGATGCTGAACAGGTCCTGGCCGATCTTCTGCGCGGTGCGCGGCGTCGCCGGGGCGAGGATCACGTCCACCGACTCGAACAGCTTCGTCACCTTGCGGTGGCAGGCCCGCCGCACGCGCTGCGCCTGCAGGTACCAGGCCGCGGGGATCAACGCCCCGGCATAGAGCCGGTCCACGATGAGCGGCTCGAAATCCTGCGGCCTTGTGCGCAGATTGGGCAGGTGCAGCTGCGCGCCCTCGGCGGCCGTGATGACGAAGGCCGCGGCGCGCGCGAGCGCGGCATCCGGGATCTCCACCGTGCCCGGCGCACCGAGCCGGGCGGCGGCCCGGCGCACGAGTTCGTAGACCTCCGGCTCGCAGTTGTCCTCGAAGTAGCCGCCGGCAACGGCGACGCGCAGGCCCGCCGTGCCGCGCAGCGCGCGCACCGGTTCGCCGTCGTGCATGGCGTCGTAGGCCGCGGCGAGCAGGTCCAGGCTGGCCGCAAGAGGACCAACGTGGTCGAGCGAGTTCACGAAGGGGAACGCGCCGTCGCGCGACAGGCGCCCGAAGGTCGGCTTCAGGCCCCAGACGCCGCAGAACGAGGCCGGCACCCGGATCGAGCCGTTGGTATCCGAGCCCAGCGTGAGCGGCACCATGCCAGCAGCCACCGCCGCGCCAGAACCACCGGAAGATCCGCCCGCGACCCGAGCCGGATCGTGGGGATTGCGCGTCGGGCCGTAATGCGAGTTCTCGGTGGAGAAGCCGTAGGCGTACTCGTCCATGTTGAGCGCGCCCACCAGGATGGCGCCGGCCTTCTCCAGTCGCGTGATCAGGGGCGCGTCCGCGGCTGCCGGCGGCCGGTCGCGATTGATCTTCGAACCGGCCAGCGTCGGCAGGCCCTGGATGTCGAACAGGTTCTTCGCTGCGAACGGAATCCCGGCAAGCGGCAGCGAGGCGTCCAGCGCCTTTTCCCGCGCCAGTGCGCGCGCCTCGGTGACCGCGGTGAAGGCATTGATCCCTGGGTCGTGCGCGCGGATACCCTCGATAACCTGCGCGATGCTCATGTCAGGGCTTCCATTCGGGGCCGATCTCGTCCTCCGGCGCGAGCGCGACCGCCTCGAGCAACGCGGCCACCTGCGCCAGGCGCTCGAGGTTTCCCTGCACCGCCGGCATGCGCTCCGGCGGCACCTCGAGGCCGCCCAGTTGCGCGGCCCCGAGCAGCGCCCCTGGCGTGATCACTTCTCGAGGTCCCGGTAGTCGGGCTGCAGGTGGAACCAGTAGGTGTAGCCCTTGATGGATTTCTGCATCGCGACGTCGTAATTCGGCTGCGCCAGCACGATGCGCGGCACCTCGTCGAAGGCCAGGTTGACGAAGCCGTGCACGTGCTCCTGGTATTTCTTCGGATCGGACTCGAAGCGCGCGGCGTCGATCAGCTTGTCCATCGCCGGGTTCTGGTAGCTCATGGTGTTGAACACCGCGTTCTGGCCGTGGTAGTTCCAGAAGAAGAAGTACTCGGCGTAGTTCAGCCAGCCGCCGAAGCGGTTGAAGCTGAACGGCATCTCCTTCTTCACCATCGCGCCGCGCCAGTTGGCGCCCGGCACCTTGTTTATGGACACCTTGATGCCCAGCTGCGCCAGCGCCTCCTGGATCAGGATGCACGCGGGCTCGGACACCGTGCCCTGGCCGAGGTCGAAGGACAGCACGGTCTCGAACGGGCCGACGCCGGACTCGGCCATCAGCTTCTTCGCCTGCGCCAGGTCCTGGCGGTAGCCGTGCGGCTGCGGCCATTGCGTGCCCGAGGCCTTGTTCGACTTGCCGCCGTACATCGGCACCGAGCGCTTGTACATGGCGCCATCCATGATCTTCTCGTAGGGAATCGCCCAGGCGATGGCCTGGCGCAGCTTGACGTTGTCAAAGGGCTTGATCTTCACGTTCATGTCGATGTACCAGATCGAGTTCTCGATCGGCGTGGTGGCCACCGCCAGCTTCCCGCCCTGCGACATCTCGAGGAAGTCCTTGGGCGGCATCTCGTAGGACATGTCGATGTCGCCCTTCTCCAGCAGCGCACGGCGGTTGCCGGCGGAGGGGATCTCGCGCTGCACCACGCGGCGGATCTTCGGCAGCCGGCCGCTCTTCCAGGCCTCGAAGCGCGCGTAGATGATCTCCTGGCCGGGCTTGTAGGACTCCAGCCTGTAGGCGCCGCCGCCCGCGGTGTTGACCTTGGTCCACTCCAGGCCCCAGGGATCCTTCTCGGTAGCGTGCTTCTTCACCAGCGCGGCGTTGAAGATCGAGGGCACCGGCACGGCCATGTCCATCATGGAGAGCTTGTCCTTGCGTAGGAAGGTCACCTTGAAGGTGTGGTCGTCCACCACGCTGAACTGCTCGGGCTTCTCCAGCGAACCGGCCTTCATCTGGAAGGTCGGGAAGCCGCCCACCGAGACCGCGCGGTCGAAGGACCACTTGACGTCCCTGGCGGTGACCGGGGTGCCGTCGTGGAAGGTGGCGTCCTTGCGCAGCTTGAAGGTCACCGACATGCCGTCGGGCGCCAGCGCCCAGGATTCGGCCAGCTCCGGCTTGAGGCTGGTGTAGTCGTACATCATCACGCCGTTGGGGCCCTTCTTCTTGCCGAAGGTCATCAGGCGGTCGTAGCACAGCCAGGACACCCCGTAGGCCGGGCGGTTGGCGCCCAGGGTGTGGATGTCCAGCGAGTTGGGCCCGGTTTCGTTGGCGACGATGAGCAGTTCCTTGCGGCGGTCGGATTGCGCCAGCAGTTCCAGCGGCACTGCGCCCGCGCCCGCGACGGCGGCGCTGCTGAGGATGAAGTCACGGCGTTTCATGGAGTGCTCCTTTGGCTAGTGAGATCGGTAGTTGCGCCAGCCGCCCGAGGCGGTGATGTCCTTCTTTCCCGCGATGGCGTGGCCCTCGCAGAGGAAACCCTTTACCTGCTCGCCGTCCTCCAGCGCGAGCGTGCCGATGCCCAGCGGCGCCGGGATGCCAGCGACGAAGGAACCGAAGCGCGAAGCGGGCATTTCCCACACCTCCACCTCGATGCAAGCGCCATGCCCGTCACCGGCGCGGACCAGTCCCGGGCGGCCGTCGGCGAGGTCGTAGAGCCGGTACTGGGCGCTGGTGCGCGCCTTGCGGACCAGCTTCCCCGCGCGTTCGACGAGCTGCCTGTTGAGCGGCATGCCCGAAAGGTGTGCGCCGACCACGGCGACGCGAACCAGGGACGCATCCGGCGCGATCGGGGCTTCGCCCAGGAAACGCGCGCCCAGCGCGGCAAGCGCGCGGTCGCTGAACGCCGGCGCGATGAGCGTGATGCCGAAAGGCAGGCCGTCGGCGCGAAATCCCGCGGGCACCGTGATGGCGGCGAGGTCCAGCAGGTTGACGAAGTTGGTGTAGAGGCCGAGCCGTGAATTCAGCTCCACCGGGTCGGCCAGCATGGCCTCCAGCGTGTAGATGGTCGGCGCGCCTGGCACCACCAGGACATCGGCCGCCTCCCACACGGATTCGGTTTCGCGCCGCAGCTCGGCGAGCCGGTACTGGGCGCGGAAGGCTTCCACGGCGGAGAAACGCCCGCCGCCGGCGACCACCTGTCGCGTCACCGGATGCAGGTCAGCCGCATGCGATTCCATGAATGGCTGCAGCTGGGCGGTGCGCTCGGCAAGCCACGGACCCTCATACAGGAGGCGCTGCGCGGAGGCGAAGGGGGCAAAGTCCACCTCCACCCGCGCGCCGCCCAGGCGCCCGAGCGCCTGCTCGAACAGCGTCGCGTAACCGGCGTCGCCATAGAATTCGAGGGGCCTGGGCACCGCGAAGCGCAATCCGCCGGAGGGCAGCGGCACAGGCTCGCCCCGGCGCGAAAACGGATCCGAAGCGTCGTAACCCTGCACCACCTCCAGCACCGCCAGCGCCTGCGTGCAATTGCGCGCGAAGATCGAAACGCAATCCAGGCTGCGGCAGGCCGGGACCACGCCGATGGTGCTGACCAGCCCCCGCGTCGGCTTCAGGCCGACCAGGTTGTTGAACGCCGCCGGCACCCTGCCTGACCCGGCTGTGTCGGTCCCGAGCGCGAAGTCCACCTCGCCCAGCGCGACCGCCAGCGCGGAGCCCGAGCTGGAGCCGCCGCTGATGTAGGACGGGTCAAACGCGTTGCGGCAGGCGCCGTACGGCGAGCGCGCGCCGGACAGGCCGGTGGCGAACTGGTCCAGGTTGGTCTTGCCGATGCAGACCGCGCCGGCATCGAGCAGCCTCCCGACCGCGGTCGCGCTACGTTCGGGCAGGTAGGCAAAGGCCGGGCAGGCCGCGGTGGTGGGCATGCCGGCGACATCGATGTTGTCCTTCACCGCGAAGCGCAGGCCGTGCAGCGGGCCGGGCCGGGCAGGCGCGGGTTCGCCCACCCGGTGGATCCACACCGGGTTGGGCTCGGTTCTTGCACTGTGCTCGGTCATGGTCGCTGGCCCAATCTTGTATACAAGCTGGGATGCCAGTTACCATGCAGGGACCGTGCCAGAGGCTAAGCGATTGATTCGGTTCAACGCGAGCCCTGGCCAGCGCAAGCGCAACCGCACCGGAAAGGGGCGACGAGGCACCGAATGAAAGCACCGGCCAGCGACCAGGACCGTTTGGCAGACGTGGTCTACCAGCGCCTCAAGGCGGACATTTTCGAGTTCCGCCTGCTACCGGGCGGCTGGTTCTCGGAGAACGAGATCGCGGCGCGGGCGCGCGTCTCGCGCACGCCGGTGCGCGAAGCGCTGCTGCGCCTGCAGCGCGAGGGCTTCGTCGAGGTCCACGCCAAGGCCGGCTGGTCCGTGCGCGCGCTGGATTTCGAGCGTTTCGATCACCTCTACGACGCGCGCATCGTGCTGGAGCTGGACGCGGCCCGGAAGCTCTGCGCGCGGGAACTCCGGCGCGAGGCCTACGAGTCCCTCGCCGCGCTGAAGAAAGCCTGGCTGGTGCCGCAGAAGCAGCGCCTCACCGACTGGATCGAAGTGGCGCAGCTGGACGAGGTCTTCCATGCCACGCTGGTGGCCGCCGCCGGCAACCCGGAGCTGGCGCGCATCCACACCGATGTCACCGAGCGCATCCGCATCGTGCGGCGCCTCGATTTCACCCAGGCCGAACGGGTCCAGTACACCTACGACGAGCACGCCGCGATCCTGCGCGCCATCCTCGCGCGCAAGGCGCAGCAGGCGGCGCTGCTGCTGAAGTCGCACATCGAGCAGTCCAAGCTCGAGGTGCGCAAGATCTCAATCCACCGCCTGCACCTTGCCCACCTGGAGGCGGCGCCGCGCAAGCCGGCGGCCAAAATCCAGCGCCAGTAGCGGCAGCCCGGCGGCGGACACCAGGTACACCGGCAGGATGCCGATGCCGTCCACGGCGCGCGCCGCGAGCCACACGCCAAGGGACTGGCCGGAGAAGAGGAAACACGCGAACAGCGCAACCGCCCCGCCACGCGCCTCCGGCGCCATCTGTGTCGCGTGCACCTGCAGCGTGTTGTGCAGCATGTACAGCCCGATGCCGATCAACAGGATGCATGGCAGGGCCAGCACCGCCTTCGGGGCCAGCGCCACGCCCACGAAGCCCGCGCCCGCGAGCAAGCCGCCGCCCAGCGCCACCCGTCCCTCGCCCAGCCAGGGCAGCAGCCGCCCGGACACCAGCGCGTACAACAGGCCGCCGAGCGGAAAAACCGACAACAACGCCCCGCTCTGCCCGAGGCTCAGGTCGTAGCGCAGGTGCGCGTCCCAGGCGACGAACGCAAGCGGGCCGTACAGGAGCGCGCCCTCCAGGAACACCGTGGCGAGGATGATGCGGACCCAGCGGTCGCGCGTCAGCGCGGCCATGCGCAGGAACGACTCGCGCAGCGTCTGCCCGCTCCCGGTCCGCTGCGTTGTCGCCGGGTTCGAGCGCAACTCGAACCACAGCAGCGCGGCGATGACCAGGTACAGGCAGGTCAGTGCGTAGAAAACCGCTGGCCAGCCGTAGCGCTCGCCCAGCCAGCCCGAGGCCGTGGCCGCGAGCGCGATGCCGAACATGTGGCCGATCAGGAATCGCGCCAGCACCGGCTGGCGCCGCTCGTAGGGCACCGCGTCGCCGATCCACGCCATGGCCAGCGGCACGATGGCGCCCACCGTGGCGCCGGTGGCGAAGCGCGCCGCGACCAGCAGCGGCAGCGAGGGCGCCAGCGCGCAGGCGAGGTTGCCCGCGGCCGAAATCGCCGTGACCCAGAACACCATGCGGTACTTGCCGATGCGGTCGCCGATGGGGCCGTTCACAACCTGCAGCAGGCCGTAGGCGATGGCGAACGCGGTGATGACCGCCGAGGCGCCGCCGGCGGTGGTGCCAAAGGTCTGCGCCAGCAGCGGCAGCAGCGGATCGGGGGCGCGCAGCGCCGCCGCGCTCGCGAACGAGGCGAGCGAGAGGACGACGACGGCGCGGCTGCTCATCGCGGAAGGAATGCGGGCATCGGGCGGCGATGGTAACTCATGCATGTCGACGCTTGCGGGCGCCGCCGGATCACCGTACCGGGAGCTGGGCTACCATCATCAGATGCGCGTTCTCATCTACCTCATCGGAGCAAGGGCGCTCCTGACGGCGACGCTGATCGCCACGGCGTCTGCTCCGTTGGTTGCGCAGCCCGCCAATTCTTCGCACGCGGTCAGGCTTTCGCGCGGCGGTATCTGCCACGATGCCTCGAGTTCCCACTATTCGAGGTTGAAGGAGTTTCAATCGTTCAAGAGCATGGACTTGTGCATTGCAGCTGGAGGGCGGCCAACGCAAGGGACGTCCCGAAATGAATCCCGCGGGAAGCCCAATGAGTCACTGCTGGAAACCTGGGGCATAGCGCTCTTGATTGCCGTCGTGATTGCGCTCATTGTCGGGATACCGCTGCTGCGCAGGTGGTGGATACGTCGAAAGAACATCTCTGTCGAGAAAGCCTTCAGAGAAGCCGAAGCCCGGAGGTGGGAAGGCCATCGGATCGAGCGACCAGGGAAGGACGTGCCATAGTTGCGCGCGCCCGCCTCGATCCCCGACCGTCGCCACAGCGCCGCCGCGCTCGCGAACGAGGCGAGCGAGAGGACGACGACGGCGCGGCTGCTCATCGCGGAAGGAATGCGGGCATCGGGCGGCGATGGTACCCGATGCCCCTTCCCTACCGGCCGATGCGGGCGACCCTCAGCTGCAGCGAGCGGCCATCCGGCAGCCGCGCGTCCACATCCTCGCCGGCGCGGCGCCCCAGCAATGCACGGCCCACGGGCGAAAGCACCGAGACCAGTCCGGCGGCCGGGTTGGCGCGCCCGGGGGGCACCAGCGTGACCGCCCTGCGCGTGCGCGTGCCCAGTTCCTCGTAGGACACCACGCTGCCCATGGCGGCGCGGTTCGGCTCCATCCGTAACTCGTCCGCCGCACGCGCCAGGATTGCAATGTCTTCGTTCATGGCCATGTCCATCTCCTTCCTGAGAATGAAAAATGCGCGAGCCGCCGCGATGTGCGCGGCGGCGCCAGGAACAGCTACTCCGGAGAAACAGCCCGGGGCTTAGCGCGCCCGGGCGAGACCAAGTCGGGCCGAGCGGCCCCAGCTACGGGCTGGAGTTGCGTGCATTGCGATTTTTGCTGGTACCACGGCAGCCTCCATGTGTAGGTTGGCGGAAGGACGAATACGAATGCCCTGCGCCTTTTCGACAAGCGCGGGCCCGGGAAGTTCCCGGAGCGGCTTTCCTACTGCAGCGGCAGGCCGGCGGTGGCGATGAATTCGCGCCAGCGCTTCGATTCCTGCGCAATGTAGGCGCCGAAGGCCTCCGGCGTTCCCGGCGAAAGCTCGATGTTCCATTTCGCGAACGTGCCCTTCAATTGCGGATCGTCCAGCGCGCGCGTCAGCTCCGCGTTCAGTTTCGCCACGATGTCCCTAGGCAGCCCGGCCGGGCCGACGAAGCCCCACCAGAAATGCACGTCCACGCCGGGCACGCCCTGCTCGGCGAGGGTTGCAACCTCCGGCAGCGCCGCGAGGCGCTTGCCGCCGGTGACCGCGATGGCGCGGATTTTCCCCGCCTGCACGTGCGCCATGGGCGCGGGCATGGAATCGAACATGGCGTCGATCTCCCCGCCCAGCATCGCGGTGTAGGCGGTGGTGCCGCCCTTGTAGGGAACATGGGTCATCTGCAGGCCGGCGCTGCGGCGGAACATCTCGCCCGCCAGGTGGTGCACGCTGCCCTGGCCGGGGGAGCCGTAGTTCACCTTGCCGGCGTTCTTCTTCGCCCAGTCGATGAATTCCTTCAGGTTCTTCGCCGGCACGTCCGGCTTCACCATCCAGAGGTAAGGTCCGCGGGCGATCTCGATGATCGGAGAAAAGGCGGTGGCCGGGTCGTAAGGCGGGGACTTCATGGCGGCTGGCGCGACCGCGAGGTTGGCCGCGACGCCAAACAGGAGCGTATGGCCGTCGGCCGGAGCGCGCGCGACTGCCGCCGCGGCAATGGTGCCGGCGGCGCCGGCGCGGTTCTCGACCACCACCGGCTGGCCGAGGCGCTCGGAGAGCTTGGCGGATACCTGCCGGAGCGTCAGGTCGGTTGGACCGCCCGGCGGGAACCCGTTCATGATGGTCACCGGCCTGGCAGGGTAGCCCTGTCCCCAGGCCGTCGTGGCGGCCAGCAGCGCGACGCAGAACATCCGTTTCATGCTTCCCCTCCCAGGTTGAATTCCTTGAGCGCGTGCTCGCGCAGCTTCACCTTCTGCACCTTGCCGCTGGCGGTCATGCCGATGGCCTCGAAATCGGCCACGATGCGAAGGTAGCGCGGAACGCGGAAGTTGGCGCAGCGTTCCTTCGCGAACGCGGTCAGTTCGTCCTCGCTTGCCCGCGCGCCGTCCTTCAGCGTCACATACGCGCAAGCGACCTCGCCCAGGCGCGCGTCCGGCACCCCGACCACCTGCGCGTTCTTCACCGCCGGGTGCGACAGCAGAACCTCTTCCACTTCCGCCGGCGCCACGTTCTCGCCGCCGACGCGGAACACGTCCTTCAGCCGCCCCACCATGCGCAGGCGGCCCTCGGCGTTGAGTTCGCCGAGATCCCCGGTCCGCAGCCAGCCGTCTTCGGTGAAGGCCCTGGCGGTGGCCT